>NZ_JBHXSQ010000001.1:1381498-2045211 GCF_042715335.1 Kribbella sp. NPDC058693 | reverse complement strand
GAGCAGAAGCCGCTGCCGTTGCTCGGAATCCGCTACCGGCCGACGGTCGACAGCCACAACGTGGCCGAGCGCAAGCCGGTCACCGTGCTGCCGCTCGTGGTCGAGGCGCAGCCCGGGCAGTCGCTGCCGAAGATCCGGAAGCTGACGGTCCAGGTCTCCGGTGACGACGGCAAGACCTGGCACGACGCCGCGGTCGCGCCGACCGGGCACGGCGGCTACAAGGCGATCTTCGTGACTCCGAAGGGCGCCAAGGGGATCTCACTGAAGTCCCACCTGGTCGACGGCGCCGGGAACATTACGGAACTGACCGTTATCGGCGCTTATCCGTTGGGCTGAGCACGCAACCCCGGAGATCGGTTGTCACGTTTAGAGAGTCGCGCAGACAACCGATTTCTGGGGAGGCCCTGTGAAGTTCACGCACGGAGGAACGCCCGCGATCGCCGTACTGGCGGTCGCGGGCCTGGTCGCCGGACTGGGAGGAACTGCTCACGCGGTTCAGTCCGGTCCGGCGGCCACCGCCCGTTCCACGGCGGGTAAGGACGTCAGCGTCACGCTGATCACCGGCGACCGCGTCGTCCTGCCCGGCGGCGACCTGACCAAGGCGACGATCGAACCGGGCGCCGGCCGGCAGCACGTCGGCTTCACGACGTACCGGGTGCGGGATCACTCGTACGTGATCCCGGCCGACGTCACCAAGGCGGTCGGCGACGGGAAGATCGACCGCCGGCTCTTCGACGTCGCCGAGCTGGTCAAGGACAAGTACGACGACGCGTCGACGAGCACGATCCCGGTGCTGACGACGTACGCCGGTACTGCGAAGCGCGCCGTGCCGGCCGGGACGAGGGTCACCCGCCAGTTGCCGTCGATCGGCGGCGCGGCGATGAAGGTCAACAAGTCGGACGCGAAGACGTTCATGAGCTCCGGCGGATTCAGCAAGCTGTGGCTGGACGGCAAGCGGAAGGTGCTGCTGGACCAGTCGGTGCCGCAGATCGGCGGACCGGTCGCGTGGCAGGCCGGGTATACCGGCAAGGGCGTTTCGGTCGCGGTGCTCGACACCGGCATCGACGCGACCCATCCCGACCTCGCGACCCAGGTCGTGGGGGAGAAGAACTTCACCACCGAGTCCGCCGACGACCTCGTCGGTCACGGCACGCATGTCGCGTCGACGATCGCCGGCACCGGCGCTGCGTCGGACGGCCGCTACAAGGGCGTCGCTCCGGACGCACGCCTCTACGACGGAAAGATCTGTGAGGTCTACGGCTGCGACGAGTCCGCGATCCTGGCCGGGATGGAGTGGGCCGCGACCGACGTCAAGGCGAAGATCGTCAACCTGAGCATCGGCGGCCAGGACACCCCGGAGCTCGATCCGGTCGAGGAGGCCGTGAACCGGCTGACCGCGGAGACCGGCACACTGTTTGTGGTTGCTGCAGGCAACAGTGGCCCGGGTGACGGGACGATCGAGTCGCCCGGCAGTGCGGACGCGGCGCTGACCGTCGGCAACGTGACCAAGCAGGACCAGCTCAACCCGACGTCGAGCCGCGGCCCGCGGACCGGCGACAGCGCACTCAAGCCGGACGTCACCGCGCCCGGCACGGACATCGTGGCGGCCAAGTCGAAGGACTCGACGATCGGCGAGCCGGTCGGCGACAAGTACCTGCGGCTCTCCGGTACGTCGATGGCCACGCCGCACACCGCCGGCGCGGCCGCGATCCTGCTGCAGGAGCACCCGTCCTGGACGCCGGCCGAGTTGAAGGCCGCGCTGATGGGTTCGGCGAAGGTCGCGGCGGACCAGACCTCGTTCCAGCAGGGAGCGGGTCGGATCGACCTGACGACGGCGATCATGCAGAGCGTGGTTTCCGAGCCCGGCAGCGTGTCCTTCGGCAAGGCCTCCTTCCCGCACACCGACGACCAGCCGGTCACGCGCGAGGTCACCTATCGGAACCTCGGCGATGCGGCCGTCACGCTGTCGCTGACCTCGGTGCTGAACGGCCCCGACGGTACGGCGGCTCCGGCCGGTGCGCTGAAGCTGAGCGCCGACTCGGTGACCGTTCCGGCAGGTGGTACGGCGTCCGTCCAGGTGACGTCGGACACCAGCCTCGGCGGCGCGGACGGTCTGTACAGCGGCCGCATCACCGCCACCGGCGGCGGCCAGACGGTCGTCGTACCGCTGGGTGTGGACAAGGAAGTCCCGACGTACACGCTGACCGTCAAGCTGATCAAGCCGAACGGTGCACCGGACCCGGACTACCCGGTGTCGGTCACGGGCGTCGACAACGACGAGAACGACATGATCTCCCCGGACGAGAACGGCACGGTGACGCTCAGGCTGAGGCAGGGCGAGTACGTGCTGAACCAGTTCCAGGAGTTCGAGCGCGGGACCGAGGACTGGATCTTCTTCACGCTGCTCGCACCGAGCGTCAAGCTCACCGGCGACCAGACGGTCGTCCTCGACGCGCGGAAGGCCAAGCCGGTGACCACCTCGGTGCCGAACGCCGGCGCGGTGCAGGCCAACTCCGACATCGGGTTCGACCGGACGATCAAGGGCGGCGTGTACACCTACTCCGCGGGCGGGTTCTTGTCCGGGACCATGTTCACCTACAACGCCGGGCCGAAGCTGCCCGCATCCGAGCTGACCGGGCACGTCATGTCGCAATGGGGTGTGCCGGGCGCGGACGGATTGTTCACGAACACGCCGTACCTGTACGGGATCGCGAACTTCCAGCCGGGCGACTTCCCGACCGGGTTCGATCGCAAGGTGAAGCAGTCCGACCTCGCGACCGTGGACGCCACGGTCAACGCGACTGCCGAGGCGCGGGTCTTCAAGACGCTGTCCGCGGTCGGGCCGACCGGTGACGGCGGATGGGCGAGGGTCATCCGGCTCGACGTACCTCGGACCATCCGCTACTACGTGGACCAGACGCCGTACGGCTGGTCCGGCACCACCGACGAGGACACCGACGGCTCGGAGTTTCCGTTCGGGAAGTGGCACCTGGACGGCAAGCCGGTGATCTACAAGGCCGGGCGGCACTACCAGGAGCGTTGGAATGCTGCGGCGTTCGGTCCGTCGGTGTTCGGCTACACCGCCCGGTCCGCGGACCGGATGGACATCTACCTGAACACCCTCACCGACGCGGACGGCCACAGCGGCTACATCGACACAAAGTCCGCGAGTACGACGCTCTACCGCGACGGGACCGAGATCGGGTCCACGGACGGGTTCGGCATCAGCGCCACCGGCCTGCCGGTGGGCAACGCGTCGTACAAGCTGGTCGCGACCGCGACGCAGGACGTCTGGCCGGTGTCGACGCGGATGGATCTGGAGGCGACGTTCACGTCGTCGGCTGACCAGTCGAACATCGCCATCCACACGGTCGGCTTCCAGCCGGATGTGGACGGCAACAACACGATGGTCCGCAAGCCGGTCACGGTCCTGCCGTTCACCGCCGACGGAGTGAAGACGGTGAAGGTCCAGTACTCCGACAACGGCGGGGCCACCTGGAAGCAGGCACCTGTCGCCGGTAACAAGGCGATCTTCCCGACGCCGGCCGGCAACACCATCTCGCTGCGCTCGATCGCAAAGGATGCGGCCGGGAACAGCACCACGCAAACGGTGATCGCCGCCTACACGATGCGGTGAGAACAGCAGAACGCCCCCGCCGGCCGGCGGGGGCGTTCTGTTTGTTGGATCAGCCGATCAGGCCGAGTGCCTTCACCGCGTCGCGCTCCTCGCCGAGCTCGGCGACCGAGGCGTCGATCTTGCCGCGGGAGAAGTCGTTGATCTCCAGGCCCTGGACGATCTCCCAGTTGCCGTCCTTGACGGTCACCGGGAACGACGAGATCAGGCCCTCGGCAACGCCGTACGAGCCGTCCGAGACGACCGCCATCGACAGCCAGTCGCCGTCGGCCGAGCCGGCCAGCCAGTCGCGGGTGTGGTCGATGGTGGCGGCCGCGGCGGAGGCGGCCGAGGACGCACCGCGCGCCTCGATGATCGCGGCGCCGCGCTTCTGCACGGTCGGGAGGAAGTCGTTCTCCAGCCAGGCCTGGTCGTTCACGACCTCGGCCGCGTTCTTGCCGGCCACCTCGGCGTGGAAGATGTCCGGGTACTGCGTCGCGGAGTGGTTGCCCCAGATCGTCAGCTTCTTCAGATCGGTGACGTGTACGCCGGTCTTCTTGGCCAGCTGCGCCAGCGCCCGGTTGTGGTCGAGCCTGGTCAGCGCGGAGAACCGCTCGGCCGGGATGTCCGGCGCGTTGCTCTTCGCGATCAGCGCGTTCGTGTTCGCCGGGTTGCCGGTGACGGTGATCCGGACGTCGTCGGCGGCGTGGTCGTTCAGCGCCTTGCCCTGGACGGTGAAGATCGCGCCGTTGGCCTCGAGCAGGTCACCGCGCTCCATCCCCTTGGTCCGCGGCCGCGCACCCACCAGCAGCGCGACGTTGACACCGTCGAAGACGACGTTCGGGTCGTCGCCGATCTCGATCCCGGCCAGCGCCGGGAAGGCGGAGTCCTCGAGCTCCATCACGACGCCCTCGAGTGCCTTCAGCGCCGGGGTGATCTCCAGCAGCCGCAGCTCCACCGGGGTGTCCGGCCCGAGCAGGGCCCCGCTCGCGATCCGGAACAGCAGGCTGTAACCGATATTCCCCGCGGCCCCGGTAACGGCCACCTTCACCGGTGTAGTGCTCACGACACGCTCCTAGCTCATCTGATTGTGTGCTTCGGACGCTAGCAAGCCGGGTGTCGCAGCCCAACGCTGGGGGACCACCGATTAGCTCACATCCCGATGGATCGTTCACCGATCGGTCATGCGGCGTACGTCGCGGGGCCGACGGTGTGTCCGAGGGTGACCTCAGTCCCCTGACTTGTTAGGAGAAGTCCATGAAGCTGCCCAGCCGGCTGCTGCCGGTTGCTGCCTCGGCCCTCGCGGTCGCCGCGGCCGTCGCCGTCCCGCAGGCCGTCCCGTCCTTGTCGTCCGCGCCGTCCACGTCGGCGGCCGGCCCGGTCGCCGTCCAGGCCGCCAAGTACCGCGACGACTTCGTCATCGTCGGCCACCGGGGCGCCTCCGGCTACCGGCCCGAGCACACGCTGGCGTCGTACGAGCTGGCCGCCCGGATGGGCGCCGACTACATCGAGCCCGACCTGGTCACCACCAAGGATCACGTGCTGGTCACCCGGCACGAGCCCGAGATCGGCGGTACGACGGACGTCGCGAGCCACCCGGAGTTCGCCGGCCGCAAGACCACGAAGATGCTCGACGGCGTCGCCACCACCGGCTGGTTCACCGAGGACTTCACACTGGCCGAGCTGAAGACGCTGCGCGCCAAGGAGCGGATCCCGGCGACCCGCCAGCACAACACGGTCTTCGACGGGCACTACCAGATCCCGACCTTCCAGGAAGTGATCGACCTCAGCAAGCGCCTGTCCAAGGAGCTCGGCCGCCCGATCGGCGTCTACCCCGAGACCAAGCACCCGACGTACTTCCGGGCGCAGGGCCTGCCGCTCGAGCCCGAGCTGGTCAAGACCCTGAACCGCAACGGCCTGAACCGGCCGGACGCCAAGGTCTTCGTGCAGTCGTTCGAGGTCGGCAACCTGAAGGCGCTGGACAAGCAGCTTCGGGTCCCGCTGGTCCAGCTGACCAGCTCGGTCGGCGCGCCGTACGACTTCGTGGCTTCCGGCGACAAGCGCACGTACGCCGACATCGTCAGCGCGAAGGGGCTCCGCGAGGTCGCGACGTACGCCGACGGTGTCGGGCCGAGCAAGGACCAGATCATCCCGCTCGACGCGGCCGGCAAGCTGGGCAAGCCGACCAGCCTCGTCGCCGACGCACACAAGGCCGGGCTGGTCGTGCACCCGTACACGTTCCGGGTCGAGAACACCTTCCTGCCGGCCGATTTCGACAGCTCGACGAACCCGAACGACTCGGGCAACCTGTTCGGCGAGATCGCGGCGTACCGGAAGGTCGGGATCGACGGGTTGTTCACCGACAACACCGACATCGCGGTGGCCGAGGAGAAGGAAGCTCGCTGACTGGAATGATGGCGGGGTGGAACGGCGGACGGCCTCCGGGCTGGCGAGTGTAGAGGCACAGCCCGACGGGACGTTCGTGCTGCGGATCGACGGGTCGCCGCAGTCGCAGGTCGATCTGGCCGATCCCACCCACCTGCCGTTCGAGTACATGCGCCGGATCGGCGACGTCGTGGACGCGATCGCGCCACGACGTCAGCCGGTCGCGATCCTGCATGTCGGCGGGGCCGCGCTGAGCATCCCGCGGTACGTCGCGGTCACGCGGCCGCGGTCCCGGCAGATCGTGCTCGAACCGGATGAGGATCTGACCGAGTTCGTCCGCGAGGCGCTGCCGCTGCCGAAGCGGACCGGGATCAAGGTGCGGCCGGTCACGGGTCGGGCCGGGATCGGCGAGGTGTACGACGACTCGATGGACGTGGTGATCCTCGATGCGTTCGAGCATGAGGCGGTGCCGGCGAATCTGGTGACGGCGGAGTTCTTCGCCGAGTGTGCCCGGGTACTGCGGCCTACGGGGGTGCTGGTGGCGAACCTGATCGACGGGAAGGCGGGCCTGCCGTTCATCCGGCGTACGGCGGCGACGGTGCGCGCGGGGATCGGCGGCGGGGTGGTGCTCGCGGAGCGGAAGATCCTGCGTGGCAAGGGATTCGGCAACGTCATCATGGTCGCGTCCCCGCAGCCGGTACCTGACCTGACGGATGCCGGACGCCGAGCCCAACCGCCGTACGACATGATGCCCCTCGACGAACTCGCAGGAAAAGCCGCACCCCTCACCGACGCCGAAGGCTACGTCACCCCGCAGGCACCACCCTCAGTCTTCCGCAGCTGAGCCGGCGACCTGCTCCTCGGCGCCGGGCTCTCAACCGGTGGCGAGCCGCTCCACCGCGGTCCGCTCGACGGCCTGCCGCTCCCGGGTGGCGCTCAGCCGCTCTGCGGCGCGTGCTGCGGCCGCTCGCTCTGCGGGTGTCGCGCCGACCGAGAGGACCAGGTGGTCGAGTCGGTCTCGCCCGGCCAGCCGGGCTCCCCGGAGCCACGCTTGGATCGTCGCCCGTGGGATGCCTGTCTGTTGCTCCAGTGCCCGCAGCGAGCGTGGTCGCGCGAGTGCTGCGACAGCAGCACCCAACTCTTCCAGCGTTGTCGCGTTGTCCAGCAGGCTGACGATGTCGCGGGGGTCGCGGCTTGCTTGTTCCCAGCGGCGGCGCCAGATCGGCATGAGGTCGGCGGGGACGCCGCAACCGGCCAGGAACGCCTCGGCGACTTCCCACGTCGGCAGATGTTTGCCGTTCGTCGCGCGGACGAGGTGTGGGTGCGAGTAGTGCGCGCGCTCCGCCAGTTGCCGGTAGCTCAGCCCGGCATGTCGCCGTACCCGCTGCAACGCTTCCGCGAAATCCTCCACGTGTTCAAACATAACTCAACACGTTTCAACAGATCAAGTGGCAGTTACGCTTGACCCTGTGTCTGTCGCGAAGGTTTCCGCCCTGGCCTACTACCCGGTGAAAGGTCTCGCCGGGATCCCCGTCGACTCGGCTGAGGTCGGCCCGACCGGCCTGCTCAACGATCGCCTGTTCATGCTCGTCGAGCCGGACGGCACGTTCCTCAGCCAGCGCAAGCTCCCCGCGATGGCCACGCTGCATGCCGAACTGGACGGCGACCGCCTCCATCTGTCCGCCGCAAACGCTCCCGATCTCGAGCTCGCGATCCAGTACGACGGCAAGCGGCGCGACGTCAGCCTGTTCGGGAAATGGTTCGGCCAAGGCATCGTTCAGGACCCGGCCGCGGACGAATGGTTCACGGCCCGCCTAGGTACGCCGGCCGCGCTGGTCCGCGTCACGCCCGAGCACGAACGGCCCGGCTGGGGCGCGCATCGCGGCCTCACCGGGTACGGCGACGCGCACGCGCTGATGATCACGTCGCTGTCGTCACTCGACGGCCTCAACGCGCGCATCGTCGAGCGCGGCGGCGAGGCGATCCCGATGAATCGGTTCCGGCCGAACATCGTCGTGTCCGGCTGGTCGGAGCCGCACACCGAGGACAAGGTCCTACGGATGACGGCCGGCACGGTCGAGATCGGTTACTCGGCGCGCGGTATCCGGTGTGCGGTTCCGACGGTGGAGCAGTCGACCGGGGCGAAGTCCGGTCCCGAGCCGACCAGGACGCTGGCGACGTACCGGCGCGAACCGGCGTACGGCGGCGGCGTCAGCTTCGGTATCAAGGCCGCAGTACTTGCCGGAGGCACCATTCACGTCGGCGACGAGATCGCCGTCCAGGAATGGATCCCGGACGGCACCGATCCCGCCCAGGACTAACAGCCCACCCGCGACCGCCCGGTGACGGCCTTGTAGGTGCAGGTGTCGAAGGTCTTGCCGGCCGGGGTCTGGAAGCGGGCCGTGTCGCCGGTGTTGTTCCAGACGTACCAGCTCTGGTTCCAGTAGAGCGTCAACGCCCGGTTGCGGTTCTTGCCGGTGCGGACGATGACCGTCGACCGGCCCGGCAGCACGTACCCGCGCGGGAACACGAACACGTGGTTGGCCACGTCCGCGACCCGGAAGCCGGACAGGTTGATCGGCCGGCTGCTGATGTTGCGGACGGTGAAGAACTCGTTGTTGATCTGGGCGTTGGTGCGGGTGTCGGTGCCCGGCGGGTCGTACTGGATCCCGCTGAGTACGGCGGTGATCGCCGCGTCGGCCGTCAGTGGTGCGAAGGCCGCCGTACCGGCCAGCACCACCGCGGCCGTCGCGGCGGAAAAGAGCGTGCGGAAGCGTCGTGCGAACACAGAATTCCCCTTCGGCAGTGGGCCGATCTCCCCCCGGCCCGATGAACTTCGGCTGCCGGTTCCCCCCGGCGGTCGCACACGCTAGTCGTTACGCTCCGTGCTCGTCAAGGGCTCAATCAACGGTTGTCGCTACACCGTGTTCAAGGACCTTCACCCGCTTGTCGAGCCCTGCTTCCCCGAACGCCGCGACGAGCTGGTCCGGACCCTCGGTGAAGTGCGCCCAGCCCTCGGTGTGCACCGGGACGATCGTCGCCGAGCCGAGCAGACGCGCTGCCTCGACCGCGTCCGCGGACGTCAGCGTGAGGTTGGCGCCATCGAGAAGCCCGGTACGCGCGGCGCCGGCGAACAGGACCGCGACATCGATCGGTGCGAACCGGTCGGCGATCTCCTTCACCAGACCGAGTGACGCGTTGTCGCCGGTGACGTACACAGTCGGCAGACCTTCGCCCTGCAGGACGAACCCGGTCACCACGCCGAGCACCTTCTCCGCACCTTCCGGTCCGTGCAGCGCTGGTACGCCGGTCACCGTGATCACGCCACCGTCCGGCCGCGGCAGGTCGATCGACTCCCAGTTCTCCAGGCCGCGGACGCCGTCGATGCGAGTGGCCGCGCCCGGGGTCGACAGCACGGTCGGGATGGTCGCCAGCAGCGCGCGGCCGGCATCGTCGAGGTTGTCCTTGTGCTCGTCGTGCGAGACGAGTACGACGTCGATCGGACCGAGCTTGTCGGCCGGGATCGCCGGACCGATCAGCTTCGTCATCACCCGGCCGGGCAGCTGGTAGTCGCGCGGCTCGTCGAAGGCCGGGTCGATCAGGAACGTCAGGCCACCAAGGTTCAGTACGGCGGTCGGGCCGCCGATGTGCGTGATCTCCATGTCCACGATCCTCCGCCGAGCCGGGCGGTCCGGCCATTGGCCCGGGAGCCATAGTTACCGAAGATCGGGCCATACTGTTCTCATGCGTACTGTCGCGGTCCTCGCGTACGACGGGATGAGCCCGTTCCACCTGTCGGTGCCCTGCCTGGTGCTGGGTGAGCGGCGCGGCCGGGCGACGGCGTACGACGTGCTGGTCTGCGCGGAGCAGCCGGGGTCGATGCGGACGAACGCCGGATTCGGGATCAGCGTGGATCACGGGCTCGAGGTGATGGAGCGGGCGGATGTCGTCGTACTGCCGAGCTGGGAGCCGGGTTTGCAGGCGTCCGACGTACTGCTGGACGCGATCCAGCGGGCGCATGCACGAGGCGCGACGGTGGTGGGGTTGTGCATCGGGGCGTTCCTGGTGGCGGAGAGCGGGATCGCGGCGGGGCGTGAGGTGGTGACGCACTGGCGGTGGGCGGACGAGTTGCGCGCTCAGCATCCGGAGCTGGACGTGCGCGCGGACGTGCTGTGGTCGGACCTGGGCGACGTGATCACCTCGGCCGGTACGGCGGCGTCGCTCGACTGCTGCTTGCACCTGGTTCGGACGCATCACGGGGTGGAGATGGCGGAGAAGGTTGCCCGCGACATCGTGGTCGCGCCGCATCGGAGCGGGTCGCAGGCGCAGTACATCCCGGTGCCGGTGCCGCCGGATCCGAGCGACGACGTGATCGAGAAGGCGATGGTGTGGGCACGGGCCCGGCTCGACCAGCCCGTGTCGCTGGACGAGTGGGCCGGGGCGGTGGCGCTGTCGCGGCGTACGTTCACGCGGCAGTTCCGGGCGCGGACCGGGAGTTCGGGGCAGGCGTGGTTGCTGCGGCAGCGGCTGGACCGGGCGCGGCTGTTGCTGGAGACAACCGATCTGCCGGTCGAGCGGGTGGCGGCGTCGAGCGGGTTCGGGAGCAGTGATGCGTTGCGGCACCACTTCCACTCGCTGCTGGGGACGACGCCGCAGCGGCATCGGCAGGAGTTCTACAGCAGCACGAGCAGGATGTAGATCACCGGCGCGGCGAACGTGACGAGCAGGATCCAGGCCATCATCCGGTGCCCGGTCTTACCGCGGTCGAGCGACGAGGCGAAGTACAGCACGGCACCTTCCTCCGTGTGCCGGCTCAGCCCCATCCGCTTGGCCTCCTCCGGCCGCGGATCAGGCCGCTCCTCGGCGAACGCATCCGGATGAATCCCGTAGTGCGCCGGCCCGGCCGAATCCACGTCGTCACGCTCGGAGAACATCCAGCCTCCCGCAGGTTGGTGGACCAGGTCGTCAAACCATGATCACACCAACCACCAGGAATCGTGCCGCACTTCCTACGAGAAGTCCGCCACCCAGGCGTACCGCGTCGGCTTCGAGCCGATGCAGAGACCGAGCAGGTCGATCGCCGTGCAGTGCGCGTAGCTCCTGCGGCCGACGCCCAGGGTGGTCAGGCCGCAGTTCAGGATCGTGCTCCGGCTCTGCGCCATCATCTGGTCGTACGCCTGCTGCGCGCTCCAGTTGTCACCGCCGGCGGTGGACTTCGAGGAGCCGCTGCTGTTCGTCGCACCCGACTTGGCGCGGCTGCCGGCGTCCGAGCGGGCGCTGCCGGTCAGGTCCGGATCCTGCTCCAGCGGCTGGCAGCCGGCGTTCTTCCGCGCGCTGTCGATCATGTCGAACAGCTGCGACTCGTCGGCGTCCATGCCGCCGTCCCGCGCCGGAGGTGGCGGGGGCGGCGGGGTCGTCGTCGGGGTCTGGGTCGGGCGGCCGGTGGACGTCGTACGGCCCGGTGTTGTCGGCGCGCTCGTTGCCTTCTCCGAAGTGGGGGAGTCGGTCGGTTCGAGGGTGCTCGGGGTGTTCGACGGGACCGTCGTCGGGGACGCGGAGTCCGTCGGGGTGCCGGTCGGGGTCCCTGTCGGCGTCGTCGTCGGGGTGACCGTCGGCGTACCAGTCGGCGTCGCCGTCGGCGCCACCGTGGGGCGCCTCGTCGGGGTTGCTACGGCGGCCTTTGTGGTTGGGGTGATGTAGGTGTCGTCGGTTCGCGTGACGATCGGCACCGAGGCGTCGGCGTCGTCGTTCTGCGGCTGGTGCAGGAGGATCCAGGAGATCGGCGTGATCACCAGCACGACAGAAGCCATAGCAATAATCGACCGCCGCCCCCGAGACCCCCTCTCTCCGGCCGCAGCCCGCCGCCCACCCCGCCCAGGCCCAGAACCCCCAGGCCCACTACCAGGCCCAGAACTCCCACGCCCACCAGCCCGCGCGGCCCCAAGCTCTCGCTCACCACCCGCGCCAAGCCCAGCAGCCCCCGCACGCCCAGCAGCTCCACCAGCGCCAGCACCCAGGCCAGCCCCAGCACCATCAGCCAGCCCAGCACCACCAACCCGCTCGGCGCCACGAACACTTGCGCCAGCCGCCTCCGCGGTGCCGAAGGCACCTGCAGCCGCACCTGCGCTGTCTGCACTGGCCGACCTGAAGTCACCAGCGGAGCCGAAGCTCGTGGTGCCTGCGGCGGCTGAGCCGAAGTCGGTGGATCTGCTGGGGCTTGTCGTGTCGGTGGTTGGTGTTGGGGTGGTGCGTGGTGTTCCGGTGGTGCGGCCGGTGGCGGCTAGGAGGTCGGCGGCTGAGGCGGCGGGGGTGGGGCGCGGAGGGGTGTCCGGCGTGCTCGTGCCCAGGGATGCCCAGTCGTCGGTTGCTCGGCGGATGGACCAGGTGCCGGCGGTTTCGCCCAGGCCCGGGCGTTCGGTCGGTTCCGGGGTTTCCGGGCGACGGGCCGCACGGCGAGCGCGGGTAGGCGACTCAGGTTCGGCGCCGGCGATCGACTGCTCGACCCACGACGGCGTACCAGCAGGACGCCGCCCAGCAGCCGCGCCATACGAGTCCGCAGACTCGGCAGGCGTGCGCGTAGGCAGTCCGGACGTGGCGTCCTCGGGGGCCGTGTAGCTGGGCAGGGCTCCACGCGGCGCGTACTGCGGGGTTGCCGGGCGCGACTGGTTGCCGTTGGCCCAGAACGGGTTTTCGTTGGACGCACCAGCGGATTGCGCCGTGGCCCAGAAGGGCGACTCGTCGCTGGAGCGCGGTGCGTACCGCGGTGGTTCTGGTGGTGCGGGCGGGGTGTTCTCCGCGGGCGGGGTGGACCGGTTGCCGGAGCGCGACGAGCGTGATGCAGCTCGGGTCGCCTTCCTGCGTGGCTTGTACCGGCCGTTTCCGGACTCGGACATTATTCCGTTGTTCCTCTCAAAGTCGCGCCCCCAAGACGTGCCTCATCAGCCGTCTCACCGGAGCCCCCCAGGAACGTCCGGCGACATGACAAGGTCGGATCTACCCGCGGCGACCGGCCGTGAACCGGCCGGACATTGTGGGCCTGAGACAACGTCTCGCCCGCACTCGGTGACCTCCACACAATGACAACCACAACGGCCCTCAGCTCCGGCCGAAGTCCTGGACCCAACTGCCCGGTCCGTAGTTGGACTTGACCTGCCCCGGGTCGTATCCGATGCCGATCGTGGTGAACCGGCAGTTGAGGATGTTCTTGCGGTGGCCGTCGCTCTGCATCCACGCTGCGACCACCTTCTGGGCGGTGTCGTAGCCGGCCGCGATGTTCTCGCCCCAGCTCGACCCGCGATACCCTGCAGCCGCCATCCGGTCGCCGGGGTCCTGACCGTCGGGGTTGGTGTGGTCCATGTAGTGCCGCCGGACCATGTCCGACGCGTGCTTCCCGGCCGCCTCGACCAGTGCGCTGTCCAGCCGGAGCGGACCGCAGCCCTGCTGCTGACGGATCTGGTTCGTGTAGTCGAGCACCTGCCGCTCCTGCGTGCTCGTACCGCCACCGCTGGGCGGCGGCGGAGGAGTGTCGGTCGGCTCGGTGGTCCGCGTCTTCGTAGGCGTAGTACTCGCGGTCTTCGTCGGATAGCTCGGCTTCGGCCGACCACCACCGCTGGTCGTCCGCGTACTACCCGGCGAGCTCGGCGGCACAGTCACGGTCGTCACGCCGACCGTCGGAGCAGTAGGAGTCGTGAGTACGTCGGTTGGCGTATCGCTCGGCGTACCAGGACTCGTCGGTGTCGCCGAGGTGGACGATGACGTCGCGCCCGGACCGAGCGCCGGCGTACCGACGACGGAGGTGGTCGTACGACCGTTCGGCAAGGTCTTGGTGACGGTGATGAGCGGCGTACCGGCCTTCGTACTGTCGCCCGATCCGCCGTCGACGCGGGTGTCCTCGGAGACGTTCAGAACCTTGGCGGCATCGTCGGTCCGCGAGTTGTCGTGGGACATCAGCCAGACGACCGGGCCGATCGCGAGCAGTACCGACAACGCGCTGACGACAGGGCCGACCAGGCCACGGCTCCGCCGGGGAGCTCGTCTACTGCCGCGGTGCCGCCGGGGGGTAGGCGAATCCGTCATGGGATGGGCGAATCCTCTTCGTTTTTCGTCGTACCGAGTGTCGCGTCGTTCCCCGTTGGTCCAGCCAGGTCCCCCCTGGTTACCGAACAGGAACCTTAACGGACACGCGAGGTCATCGTTACAGGTCTGCGACGCCTCTTAACGATTCCCGAAGGTTCTCGGGCAACGATTAACGAACAGGGCCTGAACCGCCGGTCATCCGCCGAAGTCCTGCACCCAACTTCCGTTGCCCCAGTCCGGCTTCACCTGGCCGCTGTCGTACCCGATGCCGATCATCGTGTAGCTGCAGTTGAGGATGTTCGCGCGGTGGCCGGCGCTGTTCATCCAGCCGGTCACGACCGCGGACGGGCTCGAGTAGCCGACGGCAATGTTCTCGGCCATCGCACCGCCGGTGAACCCGGCCGCCTTCATCCGGTCGAACGGGCTGCGGCCGTCCAGGCTGTCGTGCGCGAAGTAGTGCTTGTCGACCATGTCGGAGGCATGCGCCTGGGCGGCTCTGGTGAGTGCGCTGTTCGTGCGCAGCGGTCCGCAGCCGGCCTTGGCCCGCTCCTGGTTGGTCAGGGCAAGCACTTGTGCCGCGGATCCGCCGCTGGGCTTGGTAGTTGCCGTCGGCTTCGGTGTCGCGGTGTGGCTCGGCTTCGGCGTCGGCTTGGACGTCGTCCGGGTGGGCTTCGGTGTCGCCGTACGGGTGCTGTCGCGGCTCGGTGCCGTGGTCGACCGGGTCGGCTTCGGCGTCGGGGTCTTCGTGGTGGAGCGCGTGGGCGTAGGTGTCGGCGTCGTACGGCGGGGTGTGTACGACGGACTCGTCGGACGGCTCGGCGTCGCCTTGGGAGCGTCGTCGCTGGCAGGCGCGACGGACGTGATCGGGTTCTCCTGGCTCGTGGGCTTGCTGCCGGTCTGACGTACGACGAACCACCCGACGCCGACCAGCAGGACCAGAGCAGACAGCGACGCGATGAGAGGACCGGCCACGCCACTACCGAGTGACCGTTTGTGGTTCGTCATGGTGAGCACCCTTGCCCAGGCCGGCACGCGCCGACCCAATCAAGGACCGCCCTTGACAAACCTTTGACTATCGCAGTCGTTTCAAACGGTTGAGCGGGCGATGACGATGTCGGCGATGACCTTCCAGCCCAGGCTTCGGTACAGGCGCAGGCCGTCGATGGACGCGATCAGGATGCCGCGTTTGGCGCCCCTCGCCGCGGCCGCTTCGACCAGCGATGCCATCACCGCACTGCCGAGTCCGCGTCGTCGATGGGCCGGGTCGGTCTCGATCCGGTCCGCGACCGCGTCCTCACCGACGACCGCCATCCGCCCGCTCGACACCACGCCGCCGTGCAGGGTGGCGCGGGTGATGATCAGGTCGTCCTCGAGTTCGGTGTGCAGCGCATATCGCTCGTGCAGCTTCAACGCCGGCTGCTCCGAGAGCTGGATCGTCATCAGCCAGTCCTGGTCCTGCTGGACCTCGAGGCCGAGGTCCTCCAGCTGCTCGATCCGGGCTTCCTTGTCATCGGTGGCCAGGGTGATCCAGCCCGCGCCGCGCCCGCCGCCGTCGGCCGAGGCCAGCTGGGCGGCACGCTCCACACGTTCCGGTTTGTCGTCGGCATCCAGTACGACGTACTCCGTCGGCCTGCTCTCCTCACCCGCACGGACGATCAAGATGCCGTCGTTGTCGTCCTCCACTGTGGTCCAGCCCCGCGAGACGGACCACCCGGCCTGCCAGCGGCGGACGAGCTCCTCACGATCTCTCACCAGTCGATTCAAGCAGCCCGCAACCGTCACGGCGAGGGGAACTGGTGTCGCTTGACACCAACTGGCCGTAAATTTCCGCCTGCAGGCTGTCACCACTACCGCTCAGCCGCCCGCCGCGCAACCCCTCACAGCCTGTCAACGAGTGGCGTACTCGTCCGCGAGCAGGTCGAAGATCAGGTCGTCGTCGTAGTTGCCGTCCCGGCGCGGAATCGCCGCGCGCTCGGTGCCGACGTGGGTGAATCCGTTGGCCTCGGCAACGTGCGCCGACGCGCTGTTGCCGAGGGCAGCCTTCACCATCAGCCGGCGGCGACCTAGACCCCCTTCCGCGACAGGCTTGAACGCGTGCGGGATCAGCAGCTCGACCGCGGACGTCATCACCTTGCGGCCGCGCGCGTCCGGGTGCATCCAGTACCCGATCTCGCCGACGGTCGCGTCCATCCGGTTGTTCAGATTGAAGACGCTGACGTTCCCGAGCAGCTCGTCGGTCGCCGGGTCGGCGATCGCCCAGGCGACACCTTCGCCGCCGGCCATCATGTGCAGCCGGGTCTTGATGAACCCCTCGGCGTCCTCCAGCCGGTACGGCGACGGCATGCCGGACAGCCAGTGCTGTGTCCGCTCGTCGCTGCACGCCTCCTGGACCCGTTGCGCGTCCGACTCCCGCAGCCCGCGCAAACGAATGCTGCCGCCCTCGAGCACCGGCACCGTCCACCAGTTGCCCTGCGGCTCGAGGTCGTCGTCGCGCCCCACCGATGCGACCCACTCGTCCTTACGTACGCCGCGTGCACGTCCGCCGCCAGGGATCATCACCAACCCCCGGAACCCCGCCTTCCACGCGACCCGTCGGCTCGCATAGTTCCCGACGAACGCGCGCCAGATCACCCGGTCCCAGCCGAGCCCGTCGAACGCGTATCGTACGGCGAGCTTCAGCGCCCGCGTCATCACCCCGTTGCCGCGGACCTCCGGCGACACCGCGAACCCGACCTCCCCGACGCCGCCCTCGCCGTCACCGAGGTCGATCGTGCCGGCGTACCGGCCGTCGTACTCGATCGCCCAGCCCCACATCGTGTTCGTGCGCCAGCCGTTCGGGATCATCTCGGTGAGGAAGTTGACCGCGTGCTCGTGCAGGTAGGGGACCGGGATCGTGGTCCACTGCTGCATCACCGGGTCCTGGCACATCCGGTAGGCGGGCTCGACATCGTCGACGGTGTGGGCACGCAGGGTCACTACACCGTCGGTCAGAACCGGGACGTCCTCGGGGAATCGCATACCTCAGGGTGACGCGCTGCCACCGGCCGGGCAACGCATTTGCCTGACACGGAGAGCAATCGAGATTAGGCTGTGAGCCGTGAACGCAGCCGGAGCAGAGCCGCCACGCGGCCGGGGTGGGCAGCTGGCCGCTCAGCGACAGGCCACGATCGTTGCCGAAGTCAACAGTCGCGGCGCGATCACGGTGGCCGAGCTGGTCGATCGGTTCGGTGTCTCGGACATGACGATCCGTCGCGACCTCGACGCTCTGGACTCCAGCGGCCTGCTGCACAAGGTGCACGGCGGCGCGACGTCGGTCGGTCTGCGCAGCGCGCACGAGCCGGGCTTCGACGCCAAGCTGACGCAGGAGTCCGCGGCCAAGCAGGCGATCGCGGCCGAGGCGGCGACGAGGGTCCAGCCGGACAGCGCGATCGGCATCGGCGCCGGTACGACGACGTACGCGCTGGCTCGTCAGTTGCTCCGGGTCGAGAACCTCACCGTCGTGACGAACTCGGCGCGGATCGCCGACGTGTTCCACGGCAACGCGCGGTCGGATCGCACCGTCGTACTGATCGGCGGCATCCGTACGCCGTCGGACGCGTTGGTCGGGCCGATCGCGACCGCGGCGCTGGCGTCGTTGCATCTCGACCTGCTGTTCCTCGGCGCGCACGGTGTCGACGCCGAGCACGGGCTGAGCACGCCGAACCTGATGGAGGCCGAGACCAACCGGTCGTTCATCGCCGCCAGTCGGGAGATCGTCGTGGTTGCCGATCACACCAAATGGGGGACGATCGGCCTGAGCACGTTCGCGACCTGGTCGGACCTCGACGTCATCGTCACCGACAACGGACTGTCGACCGCAGCCCGCAAGGCTATGCGCGATACGGGATGCGACCTCGTCATCGCCTCCTAGCTGAGGCGGGACGCGCCGGCTGACGGGGCCGCGGCGAGTGCGCTGGGTGTGCTGAAACCGTGCTCTGCAAAGGCTTTCTCGATCGCGGCCAGCACCGACTCGGACGCGTCCGCCTCGACCAGCGCGATGATGCAACCACCGAAGCCGCCGCCGGTCATCCGTGCGCCGAGCGCACCTGCTTCAAGCGCGGTGTCGACGGCGACGTCGAGCTCCGGCACGGTGATCTCGAAGTCATCGCGCAATGAAACGTGCGAGGCGGTGAACAGCGGGCCGACCTCGCGGAGCTTGCCGGCATGCATCAGCGCGACCGCGTCCTCGACCCGGCGGATCTCGGTCACCACGTGCCGCACCCGACGCCGTACGACGTCGTCCGACAACCGCGCGAGTGCGTCGTCGAGGTCCTCGAAGGCGATCGAGCGCAGAGCCGGTACGCCGAGCTCGGCCGCCGCCTGCTCGCAGCTCTTCCGGCGGGCGGCGTACTCGCCGTCGACGTGGCGGTGCGGTGCCTTCACATCGACCACCAGCAAGGCGAGGTTGTCGGCCGCCGGGTTGAACGGGATCTGCTCGGTCGACATCGCGCGGATGTCGAAGTACAGCGCGTGGCCCTCGGTGCAGCACATCGAGGCCATCTGGTCCATCAGCCCGACCGGCGCACCGACGTATTTGTTCTCCGCCTTCTGCGCGAGCCGCGCGACCTCGGCGGGGTCGACCTCGATATCGCGCAGACCGAGCAGGGCAACCAATGTCGCGCACAGCAGTGCCGCGGACGAGGACAGGCCGGCACCGGACGGGATGTCGGACTCGAAGCGCAGGTTCGCGCCGCCGATCGGGTAGCCGGACTCGCGCAGGATCCAGGCCGCGCCGGCCGGGTACGCCGCCCAGTCGCCGACCGATCCCGGTGCCAGGTCCTCGATCGCGAACTCGGTGACGCCCTTGTGTCCGGCGGAAGCGACCGCGATCCGGCCGTCGTCGCGCTTCGAGGCGGTCACGACGATCCGGTTCGGCAGGGCGATCGGGAGGACGAGCCCGTCGTTGTAGTCGGTGTGCTCGCCGATCAGGTTGACCCGGCCCGGCGCGCGCCAGCTGCCGTCAGGCGTCGTACCGAAGACGTTCTCGAAGGAGCTCACGAACCGACCTTCCGCAGTGTCTCGGCCACGTCCTCGGGCCGGGTGTCGCTGATGAACGAGCCCATGCCGGACTCCGAGCCGGCCAGGTACTTGATCTTGTCCTTCGCCCGGCGGATCGACAACACCTCCAGGTGCAGGTAGCCGAGCTCGCGGTCGATCCGCACCGGGGCCTGATGCCACGCGGCGATGTAGGGCAGCGGTTCGCCGTACAGACCGTCGAGTCGCTGCAGTACGTCGAGGTACAGCTCGACGAAGTCGTCGCGCTCGCCGACCGACAGCTCGTCGATACCGAACACCTGGCGGTGCGGGTACAGGTGCACCTCGACCGGCCAGCGGGCCGCCTCGGGGACGAACGCGGTCCAGTTGCCGTTCTCGCCGACGACCCGCGTACCTTCCTTGCGCTCGGCCGCCAGCACATCGGCGAACAAGTTGCTGCCAGCAACTTCCTGGTGCTCGCGGGCGCGCGCCATCAGCGTCCGCATCCGCGGCGGAACGAACGGGTACGCGTAGATCTGGCCGTGCGGGTGGCTGAGCGTGACGCCGATCTCACGGCCGCGGTTCTCGAACGGGAAGACCAGTTCGACGTCGTCGCGGGCGCCGAGCTCGGCGGTCCGGTCGGCCCAGGCGTCGACGACCAGGCGGGCCTGGCCCTGGGACAGGTCGGTGAACGACTTGTTGTGGTCGCTGGTGAAGCAGACCACCTCGGTCCGGCCCGGGCCGGCGAACGACGGGAACCGGTTCTCGAACACGGCGACGTTGTAGTCGTGGTCCGGGATCTCGGTCGGCTTGCCCGGCCGGCTCGCGTCCAGCGGGCACTCGTCGGCCGGCGGCAGGTAGGTCCGGGTGTTGCGGTGGGTGGCGTAGGTGATCACGTCGCCGGTCAGCGGGTCGGTGCGCAGGTCGACCTGCGGCTGCGGGGCGGGCAGACCGCGGGTGTCCTCGAGCGGTACCCGCACCGGCGTGTCGGCGGGGTCGTAGTAGATCAGCTCGCGTCCGTCCGACAGTTTGGTGTCGGTACGGCGTACGCCGCGCGGTGTTTTCATCGTATGACCCTCCCGGCCGTACGACGCGTCCGGCCAGGAATCATCGTAAACCAACAAACTCGAACAAGCACGGTAGCCCGGGCGGCCGCTAGTCTTGGTAGATGGACGACTACGCCCAACGCCCGCCCTCTCGTGGTCTGACGAGAGGGCGCTAGGAACTCCGACCCATGAACGCCACCCTGCTCAACATCGTTCTGATCCTGGTTTTCGTGCTCATCGGCGGGGTCTTCGCCGCCGCCGAGATGGCCCTGGTCTCGCTCCGGGAGAGCCAGCTCAAGTCGCTGTCGCACCGCGGCCGGCGCGGCGAGATCGTCGCCAAGGTCGCCGCCAACCCGAACCGGTTCCTGTCCGCCGTCCAGATCGGCGTGACCCTGATGGGCTTCCTGTCCGCCGCCTTCGGTGGCGCGACGCTGGCCGACAGCCTGTCCCCGCACCTGCAGAAGCTCGGCCTGCCCGAGTCGGTCGCAAACACCGTCGCGCTGGTGCTGATCACGATCGCGATCTCGTACGTCTCGATCGTGATCGGTGAGCTCGCCGCCAAACGGCTCGCGCTGCAGCGGGCCGAGACGTTCGCGCTCGGCCTGGCGCCGCTGGTCGACAAGATCGCCTCCGGCGCCCGGCCGGTGATCTGGCTGCTGTCGAAGTCGACCGACCTGGTGGTCCGCGCGCTCGGCGGCGACCCGAACGCGAACCGCGAGGTGATGACCGACGAGGAGCTCCGCGACCTGGTCTCGGCGCACGAGTCGCTCGGCGAGGAGGAGCGCAAGATCGTCGACGACGTCTTCGAGGCCGGCAGCCGGCAGCTGCGCGAGGTGATGCTGCCGCGGACCGAGGTCGATTTCGTCGACGGCGAGATGCCGGCGTACAAGGCGGTCAAGTTCGCTGCCGAGCGGCCGCACTCGCGGTACCCGGTGATGAACGGCTCGGCCGACGACATCGTCGGGTTCGTCCACGTCCGTGACCTGTTCGACCCCGCGGTGGCGACCCGCTCGGTGCGGGTCGGCGACCTGGCCCGCGAAGTACTCATGCTGCCGGACACCGCGAAGCTGCTGCCGACGCTGACCGAGATGCGCCGCCGCAGCACGCATATCGCGATCGTCCTCGACGAGTACGGCGGTACGGCGGGCATCGTCACGCTGGAGGACCTGGTCGAGGAGCTGATCGGCGACATCAAGGACGAGTACGACGAGGAGGCGGCCGAAACCACCCGCCTGGGTGGCGGCGACATCGTCGTCGACGGCCTGCTCAATCTCGACGACTTCGCCGACGCCACCACGATCGAGCTACCCGACGGCCCGTACGAGACCGTCGGCGGTTTCCTCGCCGCCCAGCTCGGGAAGGTCCCGTCAACGGGCGACGAGGTCCGGATCGACTCCCACACGCTGACCGTCACCGAGATGGACGGCCGCCGGGTCGCGCGGGTCCGTCTGCACCGGATCAAACCGGAAGCGGAACAGACCGAGTCTCCAGCACCCGCTGCCGAGCAAGGATGACCAGCCCGCCGACGACGTACCCGAGGCCTTGGAAGACGAGGACCGGGATGATGCCGACGGCGTCGCCGAGGAAGCCGGCCGCGGCGATGCCGATCAGCACCGCGACGCTCTCGGCGGCGCCGACCGCGCCGTAGATGCGGCCGCGGGTGCCGTCGACGGTGAGGTTCTGGAAGACGGTCATCATGCCCGCGATGGTGAGTGCACCGGGCAGCCCGACGACGATCATGCAGACGAACGCCGGGATCACGCTGTCCGACGCCAGCGGGTAGAGGAACAGTGTGGTGTCGATCAGCCCGAAGGCGAGTGCGCCGATACCCCACAACCTCGCCGCCGGCCAGCGCGAGCCGATCGCGGCGGCGACCAGACCGCCGACGATCCCGCCGATCGCTTGGGACGAGACGATCAGGCCGTACACCTGTCCGTCCCCGCCGATCTGGGAGCTGACGAACGGCGCGAACAGCGTGCTCATGATGCCTTCGCCGACGCCGGTGACCATGCAGAACACGAAGAACAGCCGGATCGCCGGGCCGGCGACACACAACCGCAGCCCTTCGGTCCACTCCTCTTTCAGTCGCTTGATCGCGCCGCCCGCGGTCTGCTCCGGGTTCTCGGGTCGCACCTGCCGGTGCCGCATCCGTGCGATCAGCACGACAGCGATCAGGAACGTCGCGGCGTCGCCGAGCGCGAGAAGGGTCAGTCCGCCGGCGGCCGCGAGGACACCGCCGAGTGCTGCGCCGATGAGCCGGGCGAGGTCGCGGATCTGACTGTTCAGCGCGTTCGCCGTGACGAGTTGTTCCTCGTGCACCAGCACCGGGACCAGCGATTGCTCGGCCGGCTGGAAGAACTGCTGCAGACAGCTCTGCGCCAGTACGACGCCGTACACGATCCAGATCGTGCTCGCGTCGTGTACGGCGATCAGCGGCAACAGCACCACCGCGTTGAGGATGTTCGTCACGATCATCGTGGTCCGCCGGTTCCAGCGGTCGACGAAGACGCCGGCCAGCGAACCGAGGACGACGGCCGGCAGGAACGACGCCAGCAGCAGACCGCCAGATGCCAGCGTCGATCCGGTCAGCACGTACACCTGGAACGCGAGCCCGGTCCGCAGCAGCCAGTCGCCGATCAACGAGATCAGGCCGGCGCTCAACATCAGGCGGTAGTCGCGCTGGCGGGCAAGGACGCCCCACAAGTCCTTCATCTGCCTTCTCCGCTCTGGTCTTCGGGGGAGATCGTGACGATCTGGGTGAACGAGACATGCCGGCTGCCCGGCGGACGGGTGGACTTGTCGTCGATCGGCCGCTCGTCCACCCAGCGCTGCAGCAGCGCGTCGACCTGGCCGACGAGCTCGGTCAGCTCCTCGGCGGTCAGGTAGAACCCGCTCTGCCCGATGCCCGAGCTGTCCCGCCAGACCGCGTCCTCGGTCTGCCGTTGCTGCTGCCACTGGCTCAGCCGCTCGAGCGCGCGCTCGGCCAGCAACTGCTCGAGTACGTCGGCCGCCGCGGCGCCTTCCGGAGTCGCGGCCGCATCGCGCCACGACTGCGACGTCGACACCAAACGCCACGGCCGCTCCCGGTTGTCCTTCCCCGGAGCCGGCTCGACGAAGTCGTACTTCGCCAGCTGCCGCAGGTGGTGCGACGCCAGCGCCTGACTGATCCCGAGGTGGCGGGCCGCGTCGGCCGCGGTCATCGGACCCTCCCGCCCCAGCAACGACTGCAGGTCCAGCCGGACCGGATGCGCCATCGCCCGGATCGCCAACGGATCGTTCAGCAACCGGGAACGGCGCGGGTCCTTCTCCAAAGACATGCTTGGAATATGCATCCGGCTGAATCGGATGTCAAGCTGTTGCTTGGAATGTGCTGGTGATCTGCCGCCGTACGATGCGGCATGACCGTTGCAGCATCTGCGCCGTCGTCTGCCTGGGCCCCGCTGCGGCGGCCGGTGTTCCGTGCGCTGTGGCTGGCACAGCTCGGCTCGAACGTCGGCAGTTGGATGCAGTCCGTCGGCGCGCAGTGGACCGTCGTACATCAGCCCAACGCGGCAGCGCTGGCATCGATCGTGCAGGCCGCGAGCCTGCTCCCGGTGCTGTTCGTGTCGCTGCCCGCGGGCGTGCTGGCCGACGTACTCGATCGCCGCCGCCTCATCGCCCTGGCGACGCTGGCGATGGCCGTCGTTGCCGGCGGGCTGGCGATCCTGAGCGCCGAGGGCTTGCTGACCCCGACCGCGCTGATCGCGATCACCTTCGTCCTCGGTGCCTGCCAGGCGCTGACCAGTCCGGCCTGGCAGGCGATCCAACCGGAGTTGGTACCGCGCGAGGAGCTGCCGGAGGCCGCGGCGCTCAACAGCCTCAACGTGAACATCGCCCGAGCGATCGGCCCCGCGCTGGCCGGATTCCTCCTCGGCCTGAGCAGCCCGGCCGTGGTGTTCGCGGTCAACGCCGTGTCGTACCTCGCGATCCTGATCGCGCTCCTGCGCTGGCACCGGACGACCGCGGTCGCCGCGGCCGGCGAGCCGATGCTGCCTGCTCTGCGCGCCGGTCTGCGGTACGTCGCCTATGCGCCCGGCGTACGACGGATCCTGCTGCGCGCGATGCTGTTCGTCCTCCCGGCCTCCGCGTTGTGGGGCCTCCTGCCCGTCGCCGCGGTCCATCGCCTCGGTCTCGGTTCCACCGGGTACGGCGTACTGCTCGCAGCGCTCGGTCTAGGAGCCGTCGGGGGCGCCGTGCTGCTCAAACCGATCCGGACGAAGATCGGCCGCAATACCCTGCTCGGCGGCGCGACCGTTGCCTACGCCATCGGCGTACTCGCCGTCGCTTTGTTGCACAACGCAACAGTCGTCGCGCTGATCCTGATCGTCGCCGGAGCTGGTTGGCTCGGTGCGTTGTCGACGCTCAACACCACGTTGCAGTTGGCGTTGCCGGCCTGGGTTCGTGCGCGGGCGCTGGCTGTTTATCTGATGGTGTTCCTCGGCGGCCAGGGCGTTGGCGCGTTGATCTGGGGTCTGCTGGCCGCCGCCCTCGGAGCCGCGACGACGCTGCTGGTCGCGGGTGTGCTGCTGCTGATCGGTGCCGCCTCGCTCGCGGTCTTCCCGTTGCACGAACGGACGGGGCACCTGGATCGGACCGTGGTCCAGCCGTGGCCGGACCCGGAGGTCGGCATCCTGACCGACGAGGAGCCGGAGATCGATCCGCGGTCAGGTCCGGTGCTGATCGAGGTCTCGTACCACGTGCCGTCGGAGAACGCCGAGCAGTTCAAGACCGTGCTGGCTCGGGTCGGCCTCTCGCGGCAGCGCACCGGCGCGCGGCGCTGGGCGGCGTACCGCGATGTGAGTACGCCGGACCTGTACGTCGAGGTGTTCGAGGTGGCGAGCTGGTCCGAGCACCTTCGCCAGCACAACGAGCGGATCACCGGGCAGGACGCGGACTTGTATCGGCAGGCCGCCGAGCTCGCGCTCGAACCGCCCCGCGCGCGGCACCTGCTGTCGGCCGGTTGATCAGCCGGTCTGCTCGCGGATCCATTCGAGGGCGGGCTCGGCGTGGGTGAGGACGGATACGTGGCCGAGGCCGTCGTGCAGCTCGAGTTCGGCGTTCGGCAGGTTGGCGGCCAGCCACTTCCCGTGCGAGCACGGGATGATGCCGTCGGCGGTGCCGTGGACGAGCAGGGTCGGGGCGGTGATCGTGGTCGGGTCGCAGCCCCAGTCCAGGACATAAGAACAGTCGTCATCGATCACGCCGTCAGGCCCGTTGGGCGTGGCGTTGCTGCCGGCGATGGACCCGAGCCAGCTCCACGGG
Source organism: Kribbella sp. NPDC058693 (assembly GCF_042715335.1). Taxonomy (NCBI): domain Bacteria; kingdom Bacillati; phylum Actinomycetota; class Actinomycetes; order Propionibacteriales; family Kribbellaceae; genus Kribbella; species Kribbella sp. NPDC058693. The sequence goes on along the minus strand of NZ_JBHXSQ010000001.1, from coordinate 2,019,777 downwards.
CCGTCGAACATCGCGATATCGCTCGCGGTGAATTCCGGGTCGTACTCGACGCCTGACGTCTCGTGCCGCACCTTCGCCTCCCGCCCGTCAGCCGCTGCGTGGAGCGAGGCGAGCCCGGACGTGACCATGCCGTCGTACCAGTCGAGGTCCTTGGCGTCGTACGGCGCGATGGCGGCGAGCGTCGTGACGGCCTCGACGCGTTCGCGGAGGATCGCGGCCGAGGCGAGGGCGAACGAGCCGCCGCCGGAGTACCCCATCAGCGCGAACGTGCCGATCCCGAGCGCGTCCAGGACCGTGGTCAGGTCGGCCGCCACCGACGACATCGTCCGGCCCGGGGCCGCGGTCGACCCGCCGTACCCGGGCCGGTCGAACGAGATCCACCGGATACCGAGCCACTCGCCCGCCTCGATCAGCGGCTCCGGCGGGACGCCCAGGTTCGGCGTGCCGTGGTGCCAGACGACGGCGAGGCGCGCGTCGTCACCCGGGGCGCTGTCGTACGCGTGCAGGATCCGCCCGTCGGCCAGGCGCAGGTCGATCTCGTCCATGCCGTTCACGATAAATGTGCGAAATGTCGAGTGCTCCCGATCGTGTCCGACCTCTGCTGCGAAGATCCCCTTCAGATCCCGAAAGGATGCCCGATCATGAAGTACCTGCTGCTGATTCACAGCAACCCGATCACCTGGGGCCACCCGTCGTTCCTCAACACCGAGGAAGGCAAGAAGCTCCCGAAGAAGGCCCGTGACGCCCTCGCCGACCAACTCAACAACCTGCTGACCGAGATCCACGAGTCCGGCGAACTCATCAACGCGGTCCCGCTGGACCCACCGGCCAAGACGCGGGTAGTGCGGGTCCGCGAAGGCGTCCGAGCCACGACGGACGGCCCGTACTCCGAGGCAAAGGAACAACTGGCCGGCGTCTTCCTCATCGACGTCAAAACCCCGGAGAGGGCCGAGGAGATCGCCGCAACAATCCCCGAAGCCGAATTCGTAGCGGTAGAGGTCCGCCCAGTCTCCGTCTTCGACTAGTCACGTACTGCGGCCAGCCCATCGCGGGGCTACGCGCGGCTCCTTCGTCGCCGTGCTCCGCGCCGCACCCGCCCACCCCCGGGCTTATCGCCCGGAGTGACCTTTCCGGCTGTCGCCGGGACCTTCCGGCTATCGCCGGGGGTGGCGGGCTGCCGCCCGCGGTCCGCTCGCTGCCGCTCGCGGGTGACAACTAGGTGCTGCCCGCTCGATAGCTGACTGCGGTGGGGCGGGCGGGTGGGTCAGCCCATCGCGGTGCTACGCGCGGCTCCTTCGTCGCCGTGCTCCGCGCCGCCCCACCCACCCCCGGGCTTATCGCCCGGAATATCCTTTCCGGCTGCCGCCGGGGGTGGCGGGCTGCCGCCCGCGGTCCGCTCGCTGGCGCTCGCGGGTGACTACAAGGCGGGTGCCGCTCAATCGCCGACTGTCGGCGGGCGGACCGTGGGCGGCGGACCGCGGTGGGGCGGACCGGGCTGGTCCGGTCCGGCTGGTCCGGCTGGTCCGAGCTGGGCTGGTCCGACCTGGGTCAGGACTGGTCCGGGTGGTCCGAGCTGGGCTGGGGTGGAGCGGGGTGGACCGTGTGGGTGGAACTGGTGGGCGGACCGGGTGAGGCGGACTCCGGGCTTGAGGCCCGGGGGCCGTGGTCCGGTCGACTGCGATGGGGTGGAATGCGGCCGCCGCACCCGGCAGCACATCCGCGCAGATGATCCGCAGCACGACCCACCACGCTGCGGTCGACCGCGAGATAGAGCGCACGGTCCGGCGATAGCCGGAAGGGATGCTCCGGGCGATGAGCCCGGGGGTGGGTGGGGCGGCGCGTAGCACGGCGACGAAGGAGCCGCGCGTAGCCCGCGATGGGCTGTCCTCCGCGCGCGTCACCGCGATGGGCTGTCCCCCGCGCACATCACCGCGAGGGCTGCCCCCCGCGGGTTAGCTGCTGACCAGCCGTTGGTGGTTTTCGTGGGTGGCGAGGGTGGGGTCGAGGGCGCCGAGAGCCAGCCAGGTCGCTCCGCCTACGCCGTCGCGGGCGGTCAGGACCTCGCCGGCGAAGTGTTGGCGGATGAGTTGGCCGACCGGAGATGATTCGCCGGCGACGCTGCCCGCGAGGACCATCGGGCCGCCGTCTGAGGTCGTCTTCAACCGGGCGACCGTCTCTGTGAGCAACTCGGCTGCGCGTTTCACCAGGGAGCGCGCGGTTTCGTCGTCCTGGGCGTACGCCGCGATGACGGCCGGTGCCAACTCGGCGAGCATGACTGGTGGCCGGCTGTTGACCGTCCTGACCAGGTCGTCACGTAGTGCGTCGTATCCTTCACGTTGTGCAGCCGACTCTCGGTCCCAATCAGGCAGGACTGTCTGCACAACTGTCTGCTCGAGCAGCCCAAGAGGCTCGCGAAGATCGAGAGCTTGCAGCACGCTGCGCACAGCCTCGCGGCCGAGCCAGAACCCCGACCCCTCGTCACCCAGCAGCCAGCCGTGCCCGCCGACGGTCCGGACGAGCTGGTGGTCGCGGACCAGTCCGACGTTGCTGCCGGTACCTGCGATCAGCACGATTCCGCCCGGCTGCGGCGTACCTGATGCGAAAGCGACCTCGAGATCGCCGATGTAGTCAGGTGCCACGGTGAGCCCCGCGCCGGTCCAGGCCTCGTCGAACCGGGCTGCCACGTCGGGCCGCCCGAGCGCGGAGCCGCCGGCCATGCCGACCACGGCGGCTTTGACGTCGGACGGATCCAGACCGGCGAGGGCGGTGTGAAGTGCCTGACCGAAGTTGGCCGCCGCGCTTGCCGGATGACTCGTCGGGTTTCCGCCCGCGGCGGCGCCGCGACCGACTACCTTGCCTTGGGAGTCGGCGATCACGATCCGGGTGGAGGTACCGCCCAGATCGCCGCCCAGGACCAGCGGCCCGGCCGGCATCCAGGCCGCTGGATCGGCAGATCGGTCGGCAAGTCGGTCGGCAGGTGGGGCGGACGGGTCCGGCAGGGGACGTTCGACCGACATACGCAATGCTCCAAACTGCTCAAAGAGCCTATTTACAAGCACAAGGGAACAAGGTCACGCAACGGTCCCGATCTGGGGAGATCACACGGAAATGATGGGCCTTGACTTTAACTGCCAGTTGAGAAAAGTTCTGTCCAGCAAACCGCAAACTTGCGCACTTGTCGGCACCAGGAGTGTCGCTGCGAGCAGATTAGTCGAGGGGTGGGCCGCTCATGGCCAGCAGTAAGCACGGGGGATCCGGCGAGACGAGCGGCGTCAGCGCGCAGTCTTATGTCAACACTCTGACTCCGATCCTGGCCGCCGTGACCGAGCAGATCGACGGCCCGATCCAGCAGGCCGCCGACCTGATGACCGAGTCGCTGCGCGCCGACGGGGTGATCCAGGCGTTCGGCTCCGGGCACTCCGAGGCGCTCGCGATGGAGATCGCCGGTCGCGCCGGCGGCCTGATCGCGACCAACCGGATCGCGCTCCGCGACCTGGTCCTGCTCGGCGGCGAACCGCCGGAGCTGTTGCGCAGCGCGGAGCTCGAGCGCGACCCGAAGTACTCCCGCAAGCTCTACGAGCTGTCGGCGGCGCGGCCGGGCGACGTGTTCGTGATCGCTTCGAACTCCGGTGTCAACGGCTCGATCGTCGAGCTCGCGACCGTCGCGAAGGAGCACGGCCACCCGCTGATCGCGATCACCTCGCTGCAGCACACCAACGGGATGGACTCCCGGCACCCGTCCGGCAAGAAGCTGATCGACTTCGCGGACGTGGTGCTCGACAACAACGCGCCGTACGGCGACTCCGTGCTCGACCTGCCCGATGGTGGCGGCAAGGTCTGCGCGGTCTCGTCGATCACGGCCGCGCTGATCGCGCAGATGATGGTTGCCGAGGTGCTCCGCCGGATGACCGACGCCGGCGAGACCCCGCCGGTCTACCTGTCGGCGAACATCCCCGGCGGCGACGAGCACAACCACGCGCTCGAAGCGAAGTACGCGGGCCGCATCCGGCGTACCGCCTGAGAGCCACCCCGAGGTAATAGCCTGCCGAGGTGCTGAAACGGCGGACACTGCTCCAGGGGGCACTGGCCGGCGCGGTCCTGAGCGGATGCTCATCGGCCCCGCCGGCCAAGACCGTCTCCCCGCAGAACCCGTTCGACGTCGACGCGAACGCTCCGCTCGACGTCGTGACCAGCGAGGAGTACGGCGGGTTCGCCGCGGCCGCGTACCGGAAGAAGTATGCGAGCGCCGCCGTTACGCCGAAGGTGACGCCGCAGCTGTCGGATGCCCTGCTGCCGCGGTTCGCCGCAGGCAACCCGCCTGACGTGGTGCTCAGCACCGGCGACCAGGAGCTCGAGCTCGGCCGGCTGGTGAAGGACGGCCAGGTCGCCGACCTGCAGCAGTTGCTGGACGCGCCGTCCTGGGACAACCAGGCCGCGAAGGTCAAGGACCAGCTGCTGTCGGAGCTGCTCGACATCGGCCGGTACGACGGGACCCAGCGCGCTCTCAACTACGTCGCAACCGTCTACGGGCTGTGGTATTCGGCCAACCTCTTCCAGGCCAACGACTGGGAGGTCCCGCACACCTGGCCGGATTTACTTGCCCTCGGCACCGATATGAAGGCGGCCGGTCTCGGCCCGTTCATTTACGCGGGCGCGCATCCGTACTACGTCCTCGAGCTGGTACTCACGCTGGCCGCCAAGACCGGCGGAGCGGATGTGCTGAAGCGGATCGACAACCTCGACGACGGGGCCTGGAAGGACGAGAGCGTCACCCGGGCGATCGCTGCGGTCGGCGAGCTGACCAAGCGCGGCCTGATCGCCGCCGGGAGTGCGCAGTACGACCACATCGGGTCGCAGAAGCGCTTCCTCGCCTCGAAGGCCGGGATGCTGCCGTGCGGGAACTGGCTCGAGAACGAGATGAAAGGCCTGATCCCGCAGCGGTTCGGGCTGACGATGTTCGCCGTACCGCCGCTGGACGCGTCGCCCGCGCTGGCGAGCGGGCTGCATGTCGCGGCGACCGCGCCGTTCCTGGTGCCGGAGAAGGCGAAGAACAAGGCCGGCGGGCTCGAGTACCTGCGGGCGTTGCTGTCCCAGGACGTTGCGGCGCAGGTGAGCTCGGAGTCCAACCAGCTCACGATCGTCCGCGGCGCGGCCGACGGCCTGGAGATGGGTACGGCGCTCCGCTCGGCCCGCGACCTGCTGACCGCGGCCGGTGACCAGGTCATCACCTGGTACTTCGACAGCTGGTACCCGGACTTCGCGAACGTTGCCGCCGCGGCCACCGGTCAGTTCCTGGCCGGCGGACTGCAGCAGTCCGAGTGGACCGCCCGGATCCAGGCCGCCGCGGACAAGGTCAAGCAGGACAACGCGGTCACGAAGTACCACCGGGACTGATATTCCTATCGCCGTCGGGCGCTGCTCGCCGTACTCTCTTGCTGAGGAGTGGCGACATGGCATGGCTCGGAGCAGCGGTTCTGTTCTTGATGCTCTGCGGCCTGCTCAGCCTCCTGCTCCCGAGCCCGCCGCCGACCCGTTGGCGGCGTCGGGTCCAGGGTCTGACGGCGTGGGCGCACGGCCGTTTCCGCCGTCGTCCGGTCCCGCTGCCGGACCCGTTCGACACGCTCCGGCTGCAGACCAGGCTCGGGACGTTGTCGACCAAGATCCGCCGGGTGGAGGCCACGCCCCACGTGTACGCGAAGGCCCATCGCCTGATGGCGCTCGAGGCGGCGTACGACGACCTCCTGGACGAAGCCTGCCGCCTGGCCGGCGTCCCCGACCCCGACGCCAAACAACCCGAAGAGAAACGCTGGCAGGAAGAGCAGGAACTGGCTTCCCGTGGCTGGTCCTGGTAGCCGAGTACTCATAGTGCTGGTCGTATGACCGGGACAGACCCGCCCGGGTGATGACCTGACCAGGGACGCTGGCAGAATCGGGCGTATGTCCCAAGCTGCGTCTGACCCCTCCGCAGCCGGTTCCCAGCGGCGCCCTCGGGTGCTTTCCGGGATCCAGCCGACGGCGGACTCCTTCCACTTCGGCAACTACCTCGGCGCGGTGCGGCAGTGGGTGGCCCTGCAGGACGACCACGAGGCGTTCTACTGCGTCGTCGACCTGCACGCGATCACCGTGGAGTACGAGCCGAAGGCGCTCCGCGACCGCACCCGCCGGTCCGCCGCGCAGCTGCTCGCGGCCGGGATCGACCCGGAGCGGTCCACGCTGTTCGTCCAGTCGCACGTGCCGGAGCACGCCCAGCTGGCCTGGGTGCTGGGTTGTCTGACCGGGTTCGGCGAGGCCAGCCGGATGACGCAGTTCAAGGACAAGTCCGCCAAGGGCGGGGCCGACCGCGCCACCGTCGGCCTGTTCACGTACCCGATCCTGCAGGCCGCGGACATCCTGATCTACCAGGCCGACCGCGTCCCGGTCGGTGAGGACCAGCGCCAGCACCTCGAGCTGACCCGCGATCTCGCCCAGCGGTTCAACCACCGCTTCGGCAAGACCTTCCGGCTGCCCGAGCCGTACATCGTCAAGGAGACCGCGAAGATCTCCGACCTGCAGGACCCGTCCGCCAAGATGAGCAAGTCCAGTTCGTCCCCGGCCGGCATCATCGACCTGCTCGACGACCCGAAGGTCAGCGCGAAGAAGATCCGCTCCGCGGTCACCGACTCCGGCCGCGACGTCATCTTCGACCAGGAGAACAAGCCCGGCGTCGCGAACCTGCTGACGATCTACTCGGCGCTCACCGGCCGCAAGATCAGCGAGCTCGAGGACGAGTACGCCGGTCGCGGGTACGGCGACTTCAAGAAGGACCTGGCCGAGGTCGTCGTGGAGTTCGTCACGCCGTTCCGGGAGAAGACGCTCGGGTACCTCGACGACAAGGCCCAGCTGGACGCGATCCTGGCCGCCGGCGCCGAGCGGGCCCGCGCGGTCACCGAGCCGACCCTGGCCCGGGTCTACGACCGCCTCGGTTTCGTCCCCGGCCCTGCGCAGGGCCGGTAGGGCCGCCCGTGACGACGACGATCGGTGTCGCGATTCCGATTGCGGAGCCGTACGGGTCGGAGCTGCAGAAGTTCCGGGCCGAGTTCGGTGATCCGATGGCCGCGTCGATCCCGACCCACGTCACGCTGCTGCCGCCGACCGAGATCGAGGCGACCGACCTGGACGTGATCGACGAGCACCTGCTCGCGGTCGCGGCCCGGTTCCCCCGGTTCCGGATCCGGCTGCGCGGTACGGCGACGTTCCGGCCGATCTCGCCGGTGGTGTTCGTGCCGCTGGCCGAGGGCATCTCGTCCTGCGAAGTACTGCAGTCGCAGGTGCGGTCCGGTCCGCTGCAGGTCGACCTGCGGTTCCCGTACCACCCGCACGTCACGGTCGCGCACGACCTCGACAAGGACGCCCTCGACCGCGCGTACGACGCCCTCTCGGAGTACGACTGCGCCTTCGACGTCGAGTACTTCAGCCGTTACGAACACGGCGCCGACGGCGTGTGGCGGCCGCAGCGGTCCTTCCCCCTGGCAGGCTGAGCCCGGCACTCTCGGGTACAGGAGTCTCATGGGGACGATCAAGCGCGTCTGGGCACGATTCAGCAGGACACAGCTGTGGCGAGCCTGGAAGCGGTACGGCGACCAGCGGGGTAACCGGCTGGCCGGTGCGACCAGCTTCTTCGGGTTCCTGTCGCTGTTCCCGCTGATCGTGCTGGCGGCGGCGATCATCGGCCCGCTGCTCGGCGACGACGCGATCGAGACGCTGAAGAAGTCCCTGGAGCAGAACCTGCCGGGGATCGGCAACAACATCGATATCGACGCTCTGATCACCCACGCCGGCACGATCGGGCTGATCTCCGGTATCGGTCTGCTGCTCACGGGCCTGGGCTGGATCGATGCCATGCGGGCGTCGATCCGGCTGATGCACGAGCTCGACGACCAGCCGGGGAACGCGGTCCAGCAGAAGCTCACCGACCTCGGCGCGCTGGTCGGTCTCGGGCTGATGGGTCTGATCGCGACCGGCGCCTCGTCCGTCCTGACCGGTTTGTCCCGGCGGATCGTCGACGCGAGCAACCTGGACGGGACCTGGCTGGCGACGTGGGGTCTGCAGCTGATCAGCATCGTCGTCGGCATCGGCGCCGGAGCGCTGCTGTTCGGGTACCTGATGACGGCCCTGCCGCGGATCGCGATGCCGCCGAAGGTGCTGCTGATCGCGGCGCTCGCCGGCGGCATCGTGTTCTACCTGGCGCAGCGGCTCGGCAACCTCTACGTCAGCCACGTGATCGGCGCGAACGCGGCGTACGGCGCTCTGGCGTTGCCGCTGGCGCTCTTGGTGTGGATCTACCTGATGACGCGGGTGATCATGCTGGTCGCGGCGTGGACGAAGGAGGCGACCGTCAAGCCGGAGGTCGTCGCTGAGCCCTCGGAGCCGGTCGAAGAAGCTGAGCCGTTGCTGCTCGGCCCGCCCGGTAAGCGGTACAAGGTCGTCCCGATCCCCGAGCGCAGGGCGGACACGGTCGCGGTCGCCGCCGGCGCAGTGTTGGGCGCGACGCTCACCACGTTGGCCGTCCAAGCTGTGCGGGCGGTCCGGTCAGTCCGTCGTTAGTGGCGGCGTCGGCGGAGCGTGCGCGGGCGGCGCAGGAACAGGCCGAGGAGCAGTACGGGCGGTCCGGCGTACGCCCAGACGGGGACGCGGAACGCGAGGGACTGCATAGCCTGGCCCGGGCTCAGGACGGTGCGGCTGCGGGCGGGGCGCGGCGAACCGGCGGTCGGCTTGTCGGCGGGTTTGCCCTGCGTCGTGGTCTTCGGCGGCGCCTCCGCCTTCACCAGCGTGCCGACCGGCCTGAGCTTGCTGTAATTGCTGAACGTCCAGGTCAGTAGGTTGCTGGCGTCCTCGGTGATGCCGTGCGGCGCGTTCATCATCGTCACGACCAGCGTGTGGCCGTTCCGGCGAGCCGCGCCGACGAACGTGTTGCGGGCCAGCGTGGTGTAGCCGGTTTTGATGCCGAGCGCGCCGTCGTAGTTGAACAGCAGCTTGTTCTGGTTCGCGACCTGGTACGTGCCCTTGTTGCCCGCGTTCGGGAAGTTCGTGAACTTGGTCGAGGCGTACTTCGCGAAGTCCTGGCGCTGGAGCCCCGCCTGCGCGAACAGGGCCAGGTCGTACGCGCTGGAGTACTGCCCGTCGGCGTCGAGACCGGTCGGGTCGGTCACGTGGGTGTCGAGCGCGCCGATCTCCTTGGCCTTCGTGTTCATCCGCTGGATGGTCGCGGGGATGCCGCCCTGGTCGTGGGCGCAGAGGGCATGGACGGCGTCGTTCCCGGAGGCCAGGAACATTCCCTGGAAGAGCAGGTCGACGGTGTAGTGCAGGCCGGGGTACACACCGACCTTGCTGCCGATGATCCCGGCGTCGGCGTCCGAACCGATCACCGGGTCGGTCTTCTTCAGCCGCGGCAGCAGGACGAGCGCGGTCAGCGTCTTGAGCGTGCTGGCCGGGCGGAGCTTCGCGTGCGGAGCCTTCGCCGCCAGGACCTGACCAGTGTCCAGGTCGGCCACGACGTACGCCGATGCCTGCACCGCCGGCGGTGCCGCCCCGTCGGCGACGACCGTCGGCTTCGCGGTCAGCAGGTCGCCGCCGACCGGGCCTTGTGGGCCCTGGCCGGCGGCGGTCGCTGTCAGCGGGCCGGCGGCCACCAGTGCGGTGGTCGCGCAGGCCGTCAGAAGCAAACGCATCGCGGGCACTCTAGTTGCCCGACGGTGCAGATGTCACAGTCGGGTCTCATGCCCGATAAGCAGTCCACATGTTGCTCATCCGGGTTGACTGGCCCGGCGTGAACTGGTTGTAGCAGGAGTCGTACGAGTAATCCATGTAGTTGTGGATCGGGTCCACACCGGGCAGCGAGCAGGAATCCCGGCCGGTCGGGCAGCCGCTCGAGGCGCTGCTCTGGGCGGGCGTGTCGGACACCGAGTCGTTCGTGCTCGTGCAGCCGCCCTGGAACGTGTGGTACAGCCCGAACCAGTGGCCGGCCTCGTGGGACGCGGTCTTGCCGAGGTTGAAGTTGGTCGCCGAGCCGCCGGGCAGCGAGCTGTACTGGACCCGGATGCCGTCGATCGACGGGTTGCCGGCGTAGTCCCACGGGAACGTTGCGATCCCGAGGTACGAGAAGTCGACCAGCCAGATGTTCAGGGCGTTCTTACCACCCTTGCGCGTTTGTGAGCGGTAGGTCGTGCTCTGGCCGTCGCGGTGCCAGGTGTTGTTCTTGAAGCGGTCGGTGCCGGCCAGGTAGAACGTGAAGCCGGTGTTCGCCGCCTGCGACGACTCCTGACCCGCGTAGTCCTGGTTCAGTTCGGCAATCTGCTGGTTGATCTGGGTCGCGGTGACATCACCGGCGCCGGAGGTGCTCAGCATCACGTGCACGTACACCGGAACGCTGGCCGCAGCCAGTTTGCCGGCCTTCGGCGCGAGTCCCCGCGCCTGCTTGGCCTTCAGGATCGCCGCCGTCCTGGCGTCGATGGCCTTCTGCTCCGCCGCCGAGAGTTCCCGGTGGTCAGCACCGAAGCCACCACGCGCGGCGGCCCCGTCTTCCGGCGTGAAACACGCCGGGTTCCCGGTCTGGTCGACAGGCAACTGAGCAGTCGCCTGACCCCCGAGCGGGCTGAAAGCAAGCGCCGTACCGGCCAACAGAACGGCCAAGGCGCGCGGACGAGTAACGAAAGATCGCATAGCGGTCCTCCAGAATCGGGCCGCTTGGGCGGTGCGGCCGAATCCGGCGATTTTCCCCACCATCCCGCCAAGTGCCAACCCATTCACTGTCCGCCCAGTGCCACGGCACCGCATTGACAGTTCCGGCTAGGCTTGAGTCAATGGACTGGAGATAGACCAATAGACTCCGGGAGTGGCCGTGTTGGGTGTGGAGGAGTTGCGGGGGCTGGTGGAGGCCGGCGAGGTTGACACGGTGTTGGTGGGGATCACCGATATGCAGGGGCGGTTGCAGGGGAAGCGGTGTGGGGCTCGGTACTTCCTGGAGGAAGTGCTGAAGCACGGGACCGAGGGGTGCAACTACCTGCTGGCTGTCGACGTGGACATGAACACCGTCGACGGTTACGCGATGTCGTCGTGGGAGCGGGGGTACGGCGACATGGTGATGGCGCCCGATCTCGACACGCTCCGGTTGGTCCCGTGGCTCGAAGGTACGGCGATGGTGTTGTGCGACGTGCAGTGGCTGGACGGACAGCCCGTGGTCGCCTCGCCGCGGCAGGTGCTTCGCAAGCAGCTCGATCGGCTGGCGGAGAAGAACCTCACGGCGTACGTCGGGACCGAGCTCGAGTTCATCGTGTTCGACGACACCTACGAGACCGCCTGGGACAAGCATTACCGCGGCCTCATCCCGGCCAACCAGTACAACGTCGACTACTCGCTCGTCGGCACCTCCCGGATCGAGCCGCTGCTGCGCGACATCCGCAACGGTATGACCGGCGCCGGGCTGTACGTCGAGTCCGCGAAGGGCGAGTGCAACCTCGGCCAGCACGAGATCGCCTTCCGGTACGACGAAGCGCTCGCCACCTGCGACAACCACTCGATCTACAAGACCGGCGCGAAAGAGATCGCCTCGAAGCATGGCAAGAGCCTCACGTTCATGGCGAAGTACGACGAACGCGAAGGTAACTCGTGCCACATCCACCTGAGCTTCCGCTCGACCGACGGCGACCCCGTCCTCGCCGGCGACCGTGACTACGGGTTCTCGCAGTTGATGGAGCAGTTCATCGCCGGACAGCTCGCCTGCCTGTCCGAGTTCACCTACCTGCTCGCGCCGAACATCAACTCCTACAAGCGATTCGCCAAGGGCAGCTTCGCCCCGACCGCGGTCGCGTGGGGTCTCGACAACCGCACCTGCTCGCTGCGCGTTGTCGGCCACGGCGACTCGCTCCGGGTCGAGAACCGCCTCCCCGGCGGCGACGTGAACCCGTACCTCGCCGTCGCCGCGATCATCGCCTCCGGCCTGCACGGCATCGAGAACGAACTCGAGCTCGAGCCGCTGCTCGAAGGCAACGCGTACGAGTCCGACAAGGAGCACGTCCCGTCCACCCTGCGCGAGGCCGCCGCGCTCTTCACCGGTTCGAAGCTGGCGCGCGAGGCGTTCGGCGACGAGATGGTCGACCACTACACGAACGCCGCGCGGGTCGAGCTCGATGCGTACGACGCCGCCGTCACCGACTGGGAGCGAGTCCGTGGTTTCGAACGACTCTAGGCCGCGCATCGGCATCACGACGTACCTGGAACCGGCCACCTGGGGGATCTGGCAGCGGGAGGCTGCCATCCTCCCGCGCGTCTACCTCGACGCCGTCGCGATGGCCGGAGGTACGCCGATCCTCCTCCCGCCGGTGGGAACCGACCCGTCGGTCATCGGCATCCTCGACGGTCTCGTCATCGCCGGCGGATGCGACGTCGATCCAGGTTCGTACGACGCGACGCCGCATCCCGAGACCGTCGACACGAGACCGGGCCGCGACGACCACGAAGCGGTCCTGATCCGCGCCGCCCTCGACTCCGATCTCCCGTTGCTCGCGATCTGCCGCGGCCTGCAGATGCTCAACGTCGCGCTGGGCGGAACCCTGCACCAGCACCTGCCCGAGGTGATCGCGACCGACGACCACCGCCCGTCGGAGGCCGTGTTCGCGCGCACCGACGTGAAGATCGAGCCCGGCACGCTCACCGCGCAGATCCTCGGCGAAGGTGCGACCGGCAGCTGCTACCACCACCAAGCCCTCGACGTCGTCGCGCCGACCCTCAAGATCACCGCCCGGGCCGGCGACGGGACCGTCGAGGCGGCCGAGGTCGAGGGCAAGGACTTCGCACTGGGCGTGCAGTGGCACCCGGAAGAGACGCCCGAGGACCTGCGGTTGTTCACCGCATTGATCAGGAGCACGCAATGACGCACGACGTACTCAATCCGGCCACCGAGAAGGTGATCCGGACCATCGAGCTCGCCGACGAGACCGAGGCCGATGCCGCGATCGCCCGCGCCGCCAAGGCCTTCGAAACCTGGCGGGACGTGAACCCGGCCGACCGCGGCAGGCTGCTCAGACGATTCGCGGACGCAGTCGACGCGGACCTGGAGAACCTGGCCGCGCTGGAGGTCGAGAACGCCGGCCACACGATCGGCAATGCCCGCTGGGAAGCCGGCAACGTCCGCGACGTCCTGACGTACTACGCGGCCGCGCCGGAACGCCTGTTCGGCAAGCAGATTCCTGTTGCTGGGGGCATCAATATCACCTTCCAGGAGCCGCTCGGCGTGGTCGGCGTGATCGTCCCGTGGAACTTCCCGATGCCCATTGCCGGCTGGGGTTTCGCACCAGCCCTTGCCGCCGGCAACACCGTCGTCCTCAAGCCGGCCGAGCTCACCCCGCTCACCGCGATCCGGCTCGGTGAGCTCGCCCTCGAAGCAGGTCTGCCGCCGGGCGTGTTCGAAGTCATCCCCGGTCCGGGGAGGACGGTCGGTCAGCGTTTCGTCACCCACCCGGCCGTCCGCAAGATCGTCTTCACCGGCTCCACGACGGTCGGCAAGCAGATCATGGCCGGCTGCGCGGACCAGGTGAAGCGGGTGACGCTCGAACTCGGCGGCAAGTCCGCGAACGTCGTGTTCGCCGACGCGGATCTCGAGAAGGCGGCAGCGCAGGCGCCGTACGGCGTGTTCGACAACGCGGGGCAGGATTGTTGCGCGCGGTCGCGGATCCTCGTCGAGCGCACGGCGTACGACCGATTCATGGAGTTGCTCGAACCAGCTGTGAAGAACTTCAAGGTCGGCGATCCGAGTGATCCCGCGACGGAGATGGGGCCGCTGATCTCGAAGGCTCAACTCGAGCAAGTCGCGTCGTACGTCCAGGAACCTGCCTTCCAGGGGACGGCACCCGCCGGGCCCGGGTTCTGGTTCCCGCCGACCGTGCTCGCGCCGCCGACCGAGCGAGCCTTGAAGGAAGAGATCTTCGGACCGGTCGTCGCGGTGATCCCGTTCGAGGACGAGGCGGACGCGGTGCGGATCGCGAACGACAGTGAGTACGGGCTGTCCGGCTCGATCTGGACCCGGGACGTCGGGCGCGCGATGCGGGTCGGTCGCGGCGTGGAGGCCGGCAACCTCTCGATCAACTCGAACTCGTCGGTCAGGTACTCGACGCCGTTCGGCGGTTACAAGCAGTCCGGCCTCGGCCGGGAGCTCGGTCCGGACGCGCTGGTCGCGTTCACCGAGACCAAGAACATCTTCATCAGCACGGAGGACTGAATGGACGTCAAGGCGCATCGGCTCGAAGGTCGCGTCGCGGTGGTCACCGGGGGTGCCAGCGGGATCGGCCTGGCCACGGTACGGCGGCTCGCCGCGGAGGGCGCACACGTCGTGATCGGCGACCTCGACCCGGACGCGGGCAAGACCGCAGCGGACGAGGTCGGCGGGCTGTTCATCGCCACCGACGTCACCGATGCCGCCGCGGTGGAGAACCTGTTCAAGCAGGCCTTCGACACCTACGGCAGCGTGGACATCGCGTTCAACAACGCGGGCATCTCGCCGCCTGACGACGCGTCGATCCTGGACACCGGTCTCGAGGCGTGGCGCAAGGTCCAGGAGGTCAACCTGACCTCGGTGTACCTCTGCTGCAAGGCCGCGATCCCGTACATGCAGCGGCAGAACAAGGGCTCGATCATCAACACCGCATCGTTCGTCGCCGTGATGGGTGCGGCCACTTCCCAGATCTCGTACTCCGCCTCCAAGGGCGGCGTACTGGCGATGAGCCGCGAGCTCGGGGTCGAGTTCGCCCGGCAGGGGATCCGGGTCAATGCGCTCTGCCCGGGCCCGGTGAACACGCCACTGCTGACCGAACTGTTCGCGAAGGACCCAGAGCGGGCCCAGCGCCGGCTCGTCCACGTCCCGATGGGCCGCTTCGGCGAACCCGACGAGATCGCCGCCGCGGTCGCCTTCCTGGCCAGCGACGACTCGTCCTTCATCACCGCCAACACGTTCCTCGTCGACGGCGGGATCTCCGGCGCCTATGTGACACCCATCTAGTCTGGGCACATGGTCGTTCAGGCAGACGAGGCGGTGTTCCGGCCGGTCCGGGCCGGGAACCCGTTCGAGGAGACGGTCGAGCGGTTGCTGCAGGCAATCAAGCTCGGCGTCGTCGTGCCCGGCGACCGGTTGCCGCCGGAGCGCGAGCTGGCGGCCCGGCTGAACGTCAGCCGGGTCACGCTCCGCGAGGCGATCCACGCGCTCACCGAGGCCGGGTACGTCGAATCCCGCCGCGGCCGGTACGGCGGTACGTTCGTCAACGAGCAGCTGCCGAAACCCCGTCGTACGACGGCCAAACGGCTCGCCCGCGACCTGGCCGACGGCCTGGACGACGCCCTCACGCTGCGATCAGTACTGGAAACCGGCGCCGCCGAAGCCGCCGCGACCCGCGAACTGAGCGACGTCGAGCGCGAGCACCTCGAACGTTGCCTCGCCGACACATCCGCCGCCCGTCTCGCCGACTACCGCCGCCTCGACTCCCGCCTGCACCTCGCGATCGCCGAGGTGACCGGCTCGCCGTCGCTGACGTCCGCGATGGCCGACGTCCGCATGCGCCTGAACGAACTCCTCGACGCGATCCCCCTGCTCGAGCGCAACATCCAGCACTCGAACGAACAGCACGCGGCGATCGTGACCGCGATCCTCGCCGGCCATCCGGAGGCCGCCCGGCAGGCGATGCAGGAACACCTCTCGGGTACGGCGGTCCTGCTGCACGGCTTTCTCGCCTGACTCCTTGACACTCGCGGGAGCGGGTGCCTCAATTGCGTAAAGGTCTGGGGGAAGACCATTGAGGCGCTGTGCTGTCTGGGTCTAGGAGGCTCAATGACTGACGACGAGGATCGCCTGCACCAACTGGGTTACGCACAGGAGCTGAACCGGACGATGTCCGGGTTCTCGAACTTCGCGGTGTCGTTCACGATCATCTCGATCCTGTCCGGCTGCTTGACGTTGTACGGGTTCGGGATGAACACCGGCGGCCCGGTGATGATCGTCTGGGGCTGGCCGATCGTCGGGCTGATGACGCTGCTCGTCGGCCTCGCCATGGCCGAGGTGTGCTCGAGCTACCCGACCGCCGGCGGCCTGTACTACTGGTCCGCGAAGCTGGCGCCGTCGAACGGCCCGGCCTGGTCCTGGTTCACCGGGTGGTTCAACTTCCTCGGCCAGGTCGCGGTGACGGCCGGGATCGACTTCGGGGCGGCGTTCTTCTTGAACGCGTTCCTCGACCTGCAGTTCGGGTTCAGTGCGACGCCGGGTCACACGATCCTGCTGTTCGGGCTGATCCTGCTGCTGCACGGCCTGCTGAACTCGTTCGGCGTGAAGCTGGTCGCGCGGCTGAACGACATCAGCGTCTGGTGGCACATCCTCGGCGTGCTGTTCATCGTCGGTGCGCTGGTGTTCGTGCCGGACAAGCACCAGTCGGCGTCGTTCGTGTTCGGCCATTTCGTCAACAACACCGGCTGGGGTTCGACGTTCTACGTCGCACTGCTCGGCCTGCTGCTGGCGCAGTACACCTTCACCGGGTACGACGCTTCGGCGCACATGACCGAGGAGACGCACGACGCCGCGCGCTCCGGTCCCCGTGGAATCGTGATGTCGATCCTGGTCTCCTTGGCAGCTGGATGGGTGCTGCTGATCGGTCTGACGTTCGCGATCCAGAGCTACGACGGTGCGCTGGACAGCTCCACCGGCGTACCTCCCGCGCAGATCTTCATCGACGCTGTCGGAGCGGTGACCGGCAAGATCCTGTTGCTGGTCGTGATCGGGGCGCAGTTGTTCTGCGGGATGTCTTCGGTGACGGCGAACTCGCGGATGATCTACGCGTTCTCCCGGGACGGCGCACTGCCGGGCTCGAAGTTCTGGCACAAGATCAACCACCGCACCCGGACGCCAACGAACGCGATCTGGCTGGCCGCGGCCGGTGCCTTCGTCCTCGGCCTGCCGTACCTGTGGAACGCGACGGCGTACGCCGCGGTCACGTCGATCGCCGTCATCGGTCTCTACATCGCCTACGTCCTGCCGACGCTGCTCCGACTCATGCAGGGTGACCGCTTCCAGCCCGGCCCGTGGAACCTGGGCCGGTGGAGCCGCCCGATCGGCATCGTGGCGATCGTCTGGGTCGCGTTCATCACGATCCTGTTCATGCTGCCCCAGGTCAGCCCGGTCACCGGCAGCACCTTCAACTACACCCCGGTCGCGGTTCTGGTCGTGCTCGGCTTCGCGGCGGCGTACTGGTTCCTGTCCGCCCGGCACTGGTTCACCGGGCCCAAGGTCCAGGGCAGCGAGGCGGAACTCGCCGCTATCGAACGCGATCTCGAGTCCATCTGATCCAACTCTCAACCGCCTGCCGTGCAAGAGATCGGCAGGCGGTTGAAGTTTGTTTACAACCATGCAGACCATCCGGTGCCGGGGCACGATCGTGCCGTCGCGACTGCTCGGATCTGGGCAAGAGTCGGTGACAGGATGGTGACCATCAAATTTCCGCATGTGACACTTGCCGTGTCGAACGGTCGTTTCCTGTGATAATCAGCGAAGGGAATCCTTCGGGGAGCTAGATGACTGACGACGAACTGGTCGGACGTGCAGGACTGGTCGAGCGAGCTACCAAGCAGCTCGAGACCAGCGGCAGCGTGCTGCTGTACGGACCGACCGGTATCGGCAAATCGGCCCTCGGCCGTGCCCTCGTCGCTGATCGCGGCCGGAAAGGCTGCCGGATCCTGAGCGCGGCCCCGTCCAACTCCGAGGCCGGCCTGCCGTACGTCACGCTCCTCGATCTCCTCTCCAACCAGCTCGAGTTCGCCTGGGGAGTGCTGCCGGATCACCTCCGCCAGCCGCTCGAGGTAGCGCTGCTGAAGGCGTCAGCCCCCGACACGGTGCGGGACGAGCTTGCCGTGCGCCTCGCAGTACTGCATGTACTTCGACGTCTGGCCGCCACCGGGCCGGTGCTCCTGGTCGTCGACGACATCCAGTGGGTGGACCCGTCGAGCCTCGAGGTGCTCACGTTCTGCGCCCGCCGCCTGTCCGAGGGCGTGCATCTGCTCGCGACCGAGCAGGTGGCCGACGGCGATCTGCCGATGATGGTCGACGCGTGCCCGGAGCCCGTGCTGCAGCTCGAGGTTCCGCCGTTGACCGAGCCGGATGTCCTCGCCCTGCTCCGCCAGCGCCTCTCGAGCCCGCTCCCGGTCCGCACTGCCCGCCGCATCTTCACCGCGAGCGCCGGCAACCCGTTCATGGCCCTCGAGCTCGGTCGCGCCGTACTGCGGCACCCGAAGAGCGTCTCGCCCAACGACCCGCTCCCGGTGTCCAGCCGTCTCAAGACCCTGCTCGGCGACCGCCTGTCCACGCTCGAGCCGGCCGCGCACGAGTTGCTCCTGCATGCCGCGTCGTCGCCGCGCCCGACCACGACCCAGCTCGCCCGGTCCCTCGACCGGCCGATCGAGGCCGACCTGGCCGAGGCGGAGTCCCTCGGCCTGATCGACATCTCCGCCGAGCGCCTGCGCTTCACCCACCCGCTGCTCCGCGAGTTCGTGTACGCCGAAGCAACGTCGGCCGCCCGCCGCCAGGCCCACGCCCAGCTCGCCGCCGTCGTCGACGAACCGGTCGAGAACGCGACCCACCGGGCCCTCGCCACGCAAGAGGCCGACCCGGAGCTGGCCGCCGCGATCGAAGAGGCCGCCACCGTCGCAGCCGGCCGAGGCGCGCCCGGTGCCGCCGCGACCCTGTGGCGACTGAGCGCGGAGCGTACGCCGATCACGCGGCCGGACGACCGCGCCCGCCGGCTGACCCGGGCTTCCGACGACGCCGCAGCCGCAGGTCATCTCGCGGAGTCGGCCGACATGGCGCAGTTCGCCGTACAGGCCGCGACGAAGCCCGAGACCAAGGTGCCTGCGCTGCTGCTGTGCGCGGATGCGGTCTGGCCGGAGCGCGATCGCCGGGTCGAGCTGCTCGCGGAGGCGTTCGCCGCGGCCAAGGGCGACAAGCGGCTCGAGGCGCGGGTGCGGATCGAGCGCAGCCACAGCCACTACTTCGATCGCAGCCTGGACGACGCGCAGGAGGACGCCCGCGTCGCCGAGGCGTTGGCACGCGAGGCGGGCGACACCGAGGCGATCGTCGATGCTCTGAGCGCGGCGAGCTCGGTGTTGATGGCGCGGGACGCCGAGGAGTCCGCGGACGCCGTACTCGAGCAGGCTGCCGAGATGGCGAAGGGGCTGCCGCTCACCAAGACGGTTGTGAATGCCCGGCAGATGGCTGCGATGCGCGAGCTGTTCCGGGGGCGGACGGACGAGGCGATCAACCGGATCACGGGGCTGGTCGACGACGTCCGCGACCACGGCGCGATGCGCTGGCTCGCGTCCGCGCTGATCTCGGCGACCGCGATCTACGAGCGCAGCGGGCGCGGCGCCGACGCGCTGGCCGCCGGTCACGAGTGCTACCAGCTGATGCAGGACATCGGTGACGAGGCCGAGGTCGGCATGATCATCGCCAGCCGGGCCGAGTGGGTCGGCGGTTCGGCGGCCATGGGCCGGCAGCTCGCCGAGGCCGCGCTCGAAGGGGTCCGCCTGGTCGGGAACGACGAGTGGACCGGCCCCGCGCTCGCGAGCATCGGGCTGATGGCGGTGCTGACCGGCGACCCGCAGCGAGCGGTCGAATCGTTCGACGCGATCGCGGAGTCTGGCGAGGCGGCAATGCCGTACGACCCGGCCGTGATCCCGTGGCACGCGGACTACGCCGAGGCGCTGGTCGCGGCCGGCCGGTTGGAGGACGCGGCCGCGCTGATCGCCGAGATCCGGGCCCGCGCCGACAACCTGGACCGTGAAGTGATCATGATCGGCCTGGCCCGGTCCGAGGCGCTCTTGATCGCCAAGCAGGGCGACCCGGCCGCGGCCCTCGACCTCCTCGAGAAGACGATCAGTACGGCGGGGGACCGCGTCTACCCGCTCGACCTGGCCCGCTGCGAGCTCACCCGCGGCCGGGTCGCCCGGCAGGCGCGTCGCCGTTCGGTCGCGCGGACCGCGTTCCTGGACGCGATCGAGCAGTTCGAGGCGTACGGCGCTCCCGCCTGGCGCGAGGTGGCCGAGACCGAGCTCGCGCGCCTCGACGTACCGAGCCGGAGCCGGCAGCCTTCGGAGCTGACCGACAACGAGCAGCAGATCGTCTCGATGGTCCGCGACGGCTCCACCAACCGCGAGATCGCCGCCGCGCTGTACCTGTCGGTGAAGGCGGTCGAGTCCCAGCTGACCCGCCTGTACCGGCGCTTCGGGGTGGCCAACCGGACCCAGCTGCTCCGGACGGTCGACCGGCCCGGTAACAATGGTTAGGTGAAGTTAGAACGGAAACACGCCCTCGTCCTGCTCGCCATCGCGGCCTGGAACGTCGTCACCTACCTGCGCTTCATCAAGGCGCTGATGGACACCGAGGGGCGCCCGACCGGGTACTACGTGGCGCACACGATCCTGGTGATCGTGAACCTGCTGATCGCGGTACTGCTCGGCACGTGGGGTGTGCGCGCGTACAAGGCGGCTAAGGCTTCACAAAGCTCGCCGGTGTGACACCGAGCAGTTTCCGGAAGTGCCGGTTCAGGTGTGACTGGTCGTAGAACCCGGCCAGCGTCGCCACCTCGGCGGCCGGATGCCCGTCGAGCAGATAGCGCCGGGCCAGATCGACCCGGCGGCCGGTCAGATACCGGTGCGGCGGCATCCCGTACTCCCGGCTGAACGCCCGGACAAGATGCGCCGGATGGGCATGCACCACCTTCGCCGCATCCTCCAGGGTGATCCCGTCGGTCACCTTGGCGTCGAGGAGCTCGCGCAGTTGCACGGCCACGCCGGCGTCCCGCCGGTCCGGTGGATCGACCACCTGCCGACGGAGATGCTGGCCGAGGCGCTCCTCGATCAGCGTCAGACGGCTCTGGGCTTCCAGATCCTCCTGCCCGTTCTTCAGTACGCCGTGCAGCTGATGGATCCGGTGCCGCAGCAGCGGGTCGACGTACTCCGGGTGGTCGACAGCCGCGCCGATCAAGCCGTCGCCCAGCCGATCAGGCGCCAGATAGAGCACCCGCTTCCGGAAGCCCTGCGGCAGGACCGATCGCCCGTCGTGCGGCACGTGCGGTGGCAGCAGCGAGACCTGCGCCTGGGCGAGACCGTGCTCGCGGTGATCCAGGTCGTACCGGACCGCGCCCTCGTCGACGATCAGCACGGTCCACGCATCGTGCGTGTGCGTCGGGTACGCGTGCGACGGGAAATGGGCGTGCAGCACCTCGACGACCCCAGCCAGCCCGGGCCGCCACGCCCGGACCACGGCGCCGCTGCTCATACTCAGAACATACGCTTCTGGGCGTGAAGGTATACGTGAGTGCAGATATGGAAGGCATCACCGGACTGGTCGACGCGGAGGACGTCCAGCCGCCGGGGCGGGACTACGAGCGCAGCCGGGTGATGATGACCGAGGATGTGAACGCCGCCATCCGCGGGGCGTACGCCGCCGGCGCGACGGCCGTCCTGGTCAACGACGCGCACGGCCCGATGCGGAACCTTCTCCCCGATCTGCTCGATCCGCGTGCTCGCCTGATCAAGGGCCGGCCGAAGCCGATGGGCATGATCGAGGGCCTGTCTTCGGAGTACGACGCGGTGCTGTGCGTCGGCTTCCACTCGCGCGCCGGCGTTCTCGGCGTACTGAGTCACAGCTTCATGGGCCACGAGATCGAGGACATCTGGCTCGACGATCGCCCCACCGGCGAGATCGGGCTGCTCCACGCGGCGGCTGCGGCGTACGGCGTACCTGTGGCGCTTCTGACCGGCGACGACACCGCCTGCGACGAGACGAAGTCGTGGGATCCCAGCGTGGCCACTGTCCCGGTCAAGTTCGCCAAGGACCGCTTCGCCGCGCAATTGGTCCCGGTCGCCGAGGCACGCGAGGCCATCGAGACCGCCACAACCCAGGCCCTGGCCAACCTCGCCGCAGCGTCTGACCACGGCCTCCACCGGCTCACGGTTCGGTGGCAGTCCGCCTCGGTCGCCCTGCACCTCGGTGCGATCCCCGGCGTCGAGCGTCAGGACGACCGCACGGTGACTGTGGAAGGCGAGATGCTCCAGCTCTACCGCCTGTTCAACCTGTTCTTGCGGGTCTGCACGGCCGTCACCTCGAACCAGCCGTACTGCTGAGGACCTTCAGGAGCAGGTCAGGGCTCTCCAGTTGGGGGAGGTGCCCGGTGTGCTCGAGGAGCTCGAAGGCGGCGTTGGGGATGGCATCGGCGTACGTGCGGCCGTAGGTGAGGTCGCCGATGCGGTCGCTGTCGCCCCAGATCACCGTGGTGGGGATGGTCATTGCGGCCAGGCGGGCTTGGAGGGTCGGGTCTTCCATCGTGGCGGCGTAAACCGCCAGGGCGGCTCGGTTGCCGGCTAGTTGGGCCTGGGCTTCCGGCGGCAGCTGGGCCGGGTCGATGCGGAAGGCGTCGGGGTTGTAGTAGCTGAGCTCGGCCAGCTCCGGGAAGGTCAGCGAGAAGAAGTCCGCGACCGGGTGGCCGGGGACCTGCAGGCCGACGCCGTCGACGATCACCAGTCCGGTGACCCGCGGCGAGTTGAGCAGGGCGAGCTCCGCCGCGATCCAGCCGCCGATCGAGTTGCCGATCACCAGCACGTCGTCGAGGTCGAGCTGGTCAAGCAGGTCGGCGTAGAGCTCGGCGATCCCGCGGATCGTGGTGAGCTCGTCCGGGCGCGGGGTCCCGCCGAAGCCGGGATGCGTGGGTACGACGACGTGGGCGGGCAGCTCGGCCGCGAGGCGCACGCCGAAGGGCGCGACGGTCTGGGGACCGCCACCACCGTGAAGTAACAGGACGGGCCGGCCGGTGCCGTGTTCCTCGAAGGTCTGCATATAAGGAACCTTAGATCAACTTGCTTATATAAACAACCTGCTATTGTGATCGCCGTGGAGCCTTCCGTGCAGGACATCGGGATCGCGGTCAAGCGGTTGCAGTGGCGTCATCACACCGAGGCGAGCAAACGCCTGGCCGGGCTCGGGGTCTCGCTGCCGCAGTGGGACGTGCTCCGCCGGCTGCACGAGGCTCCGGATGCTTCGCTCCACGATCTGGCGCAGCGCACGTTCCAGACCGACCAGTCGATGGGCTCGCTGGCCACCCGGATGATCGCCCGCGGGCTGATCGAGCGCGTCGAGGGCCGGGGTCGCGCCGTACGGCATGCCCTGACTCCGGAGGGTGAGCGGATCCGCAAGGCCGGCGCGAAGATCCTCGAATCCGTCCTCACCGAGTCGCTCAGCCCGTTGAGTCCGGCGGAGCGGTCGACGCTGCACAAACTGCTGACGAAGGTCGGAGAGGCTTAAAACGTACAAGACCGCCGCCTGGGTCGAGGGCGACCATCGATGGTGTGGATGAGCCGATCAGATTCGATACGAAGATCGCCGTACTGCTGCGCGACGATCTGGCCGTGTGGCAGCGCTTGAACGTGACCGCGTTCCTGGTCAGCGGGATCGCCGCGACCCACCCGGAGGTCGTGGGCGAGCCCTACGAAGACGCCGACGAGACCAAGTACCTGCCGATGTTCCGCCAGCCCGTGCTGGTGTTCGAGGGCAGCAAGGAGTTCATGGCGACCGCGCACGAGCGCGCGCTCCGCCGGGAGCTCGAGCACGCCGTGTTCACCCAGGACTTGTTTGCTACGGGCAACGACCGGGACAACCGGGCCGCGGTGAAGGCGGTGTCGACCACGGACCTCGACCTGGTCGGTATCGCCCTGTGCGGCCCGAAGAACGCGGTCGACAAGGTCCTCAAGGGCGCCGCCATGCACCACTGAGATAGCGCTCCGGCGCGAACGGCCGCAGCTCGCGTGACCGTACGTCGTCCAGCATCAGCGGTACGACGTGCCGCGCGGTCCCGGGCGCCAGCGTCAAGCCGAGCATCCCGTGCCCGGTGGCGACGTACAGACCGCGCCGGCCGGGGATCGCCCCGATCAGCGGCAGGCTGTCCGGCGTCGCGGGCCGCATGCCGGCGAACGTTGCCGTCGACAACCCCGGCCGCCAGTCGGCGAAGTACGGCGTGGTCCGATCGAGTACTGCGGCCAGCCGGCGTTCGGTGATCGGGCCGCCCGGCCGACCGAGATCGAGCCGCGCCGCGACCCGTACGCCGTCGGCGAACGGCGTGACCGCGATACTCGGCTCGACGAGCTTCACCGCGACCCGCGGAGCGAGGCCCGTGCCCGGGGTGGTGATGCTGTAACCGGTTGCCGCCAGCAACGGAATTCGTACGCCGAGCACCGCGAGCAACTCGGTCGACCAGGCACCGGCCGCGACGAGCACCCGATCCGCCGTGAACCGCCCGACGCTGGTCTCGACGTCCCACCCCGGCCGCAGTCGGCTGACCGTCGCGTTGACCAGCCGGCCGGTGAACTGCTCGCGCAAGGCCCGCAGTACCTGCTCGGGCCTCACCTGCACCTCGTCGACCGCATGCACGCCTCCGACGACGGCCGGACCCAGCGCGGGCTCGCGCAACCGCGCCGACGGCCCGTCGAGAATGTCGTACCCGCCCTTGTACCCGGCCGCCGTCGTCGCCTCGGCCAACTGCGCGACCTCGTCCAGCCCCGCCTGCGTCACCGCGGTCATCAACAACCCGGTCTGCCGCAACTCCAGGTCGGATGTCTCCTGCAACCGGGCGAAGTCGTCCACACACCCCGCTCCCAGATCCAGTACGGCGCGCAGCCCCGCGGCGTACTGACGCGCCGAACCGCTCCGCACGAACCCGACGATCCATCGCAACAACGTCGACGTCAGCCGCGGCGCGACGCTGAACGGCGCCTCCCGATGCAGCACCTGGCGCGCGGAGTGCAGCAGCACACCAGGCCCGGACAACGGCGCCGACAACGCAGGCACCACCCACCCGGCTGCGGCGGGCGAGGCGAATCCGCTCTGCGGCCCGGCGTCCAGCACGGTGACGTCGGCGCCCGCCTCGGCCAGAGCGACGGCGGACCACAGGCCGATCACGCCGCCGCCGATCACGATGATGCGCATCTACTGCCCCGCCGCATAGGAGGCAAGGAACGTCCGCGTCCGCAGCTCCTGCGGCTTGCCGAGTACGTCGGCGGGCGCACCCTGCTCGACGATCCGGCCGCCGTCGACGAACACCACCCAGTCCGCCACATCCCGCGCGAACGGCAGCTCGTGCGTCACCAGCACCATCGTCATCCCGTCCGCAGCGAGCTCGCGCATCACCCGCAGTACCTCGGCCGTCGATTCCGGGTCCAGCGAAGAGGTCGGCTCGTCGAAGAGCAGGACGGACGGCTTCAACGCCAGTGCACGCGCGATCGCGACCCGCTGTTGCTCACCACCCGACATCTGCTCCGGATACGCGACCGCCCGATGCGCCAGCCCGACGCGGCGCAGCAGTTGCACGGCCCGCTCCAGGGCGTCTTTCTCGGGTACGCCGGCGCGCAGCTGCGCGAGCATCACGTTCTCGACCGCGGTCAGATGCGGGAACAGGTTGAACCGCTGGAAGACCATGCCGACCGACTGCCGCAGCTTCGCCAGGTCGCGGCATTCCATCGAGGAACCCTTGAAGATCGTCTCGCCGGCCACCTCCAGCAGCCCGCGGTCCGGACGCTCGAGCAGGTTCAGACAGCGCAGCAACGTGGTCTTGCCACCGCCGCTCTGACCGATGATCGCGACGATCTTCTGGTTCCGGACGTTCAGGCTGACGCCGTCGAGCACCAGCCGCCCGTCGAACGACTTGCTCAGGTCCTCGATCCGTACGACGACGTCGTTGAGCGCGTGGACGGTCATGATGCCGCTCCTTCCAGCATGGCGCGGGCTGCCTTGAGCCGGCGCCGGCGTCGCGGTGTGAGCGGCACACCGGCCCGGATCTTCCGCTCCAGCCAGAGCAGGCCCTGGGAGAGCGGGTAGCAGAGCGCGAAGTAGATCGCCGCGATCACGAGGTACACCTCGAGCGCGCGGAACGTCGCCGACGTGATCAGCCGGCCCTCGGACATCAGCTCGGCGGCCGAGATCGTGACGAGCAGCGACGTGGACTTGAGCAGGTCGACGAGCATCGTGTTCGTGCCCGGAAGTGCCGAGCGCAGCGCCTGCGGGAAGACGACGTACGCGAAGGTGCTGACCTTGCCGAGCCCGAGCGCCTCCGACGCCTCCTGCTGACCGGCGTGCACGCCGGCGATCGCCGAGCGGAAGATCTCCGACAGGTACGCCGCGTAGAAGACGATCAGGCTGACGCAGCCGGCGCTGAACACGCCCAGTTTGAGGCCGACGGACGCGAGACCGAAGTACGTCACGAAGATGATCGCGAGCAGCGGGATGTTCTTGAACAGTTCGGTGTAGATCGCGGCCGGGATCCGGAGCACGCGATGGCGGCTGACCCGGAGCAGGGCGAGGGCGAGCCCGAGGACGGCGGCGCCGGCGAAGCTCGCGATCGTGTAGAGGACCGTCCGTTCCAGTCCGTCCAGCAGGGCGGGAGCGTAGTCGCTCCAGGGAACTTGGAACATCATGACCTCCTCAGATGGACGGCGGTTGCCAGTCGGCGGGACGGTCGACGCCCTGCCGGGTCTTCGCGATCTCGGGCACGGGCTTGAGGAACTGGTTCGGGTCGCCGCCGTACTTCTGGATCAGCTTGGTCAGCTCGCCATTCGCGTACATCGCGCGGATCTGCTCGGAGATCGCCTTCTCCAGCGCGGTCGCCTGCTTCGGCAGGTAGAACGAGGTCATGTACTGCTGGAAGTACTGGTACGCCGGATGCGCCTCGAGGTCCGCGGCCGACGGCGGGGTCAGGTACTGCGTCTCGACCTTGAGCTCCGGGCGTTCCTTCTGGGCCGCGAGGACGAGCAGCGGGTCGAGGAAGCCGACCTTGATCCGGCCCGCGCCGAGGTCGTCGAAGACGCCGTTGCCGTCCGGGTACGCGTGCAGCTTGGCGCCGGGCACGGCCTGGATCGACTTCACCCAGACGTAGCCCTCGACGGTGCCGAGGTCCTTGCCTTCCAGGTCCTTCACGGTCTGGTAGTGCTCGCCGGCTTTGACGGCCATCGCGGGCGGGGAGTAGTACGGCGGATCCGTGAACAGGCCCTGCTTCTGCCGCTCGGCGGTCCACGCGACGCCGCCGATCGTGATGTCGACGCGGCGCGACTGGACGCTCGCCAGCATGCCGGCGAAGTCGGTCAGCTCAGGCTTGACCTTCAGCCCGAGCTTCCCGGCGACGGCTTTCAGGATGTCGGCGTCGAGGCCGGCCATCTTGTCGCCGACCATCGAGGTGTACGGCGCGTACGGCTGGATCGCGACCTTGAGTACGCCGGGTTCGAGCGTGCCGAGCGAGGCGGCCGCGTCCGAGACGGGGGTCTTGTCGTCCCCGCAGGCGGTCAGGCTGGTGATCAGCAGGGCGGCGATGGTCAGCAGCGGAGCGATCCTTGATCGTGCGAGTTTCGACATGGCATGCCTTTCGGTGGCCTCACCCCGATTTCTTCAAGGCTAGGGATGACGGAGTACGCCGTCATTGGACGATCGGTCCATGATTTGCTGACATCTGGCGGAGTTCGTCGTACGGTTCGTCCAAGATGCTCTCTGCTCCGTTGGCCCAGCAGATCGCCCGGGACACCTCCGAGGTGATCGGCTACAACGTGCTCATCACCGACGACCACGGCATCGTGATCGGGAGCGGGGACGCGTCGCGGTTGGGGAGTTTCCACGAGGCGTCGGTCGAGGTGCTCGAGTCGCAACAGGCGGCCTGGCACACGGCGGCCGAGGCCGCCCGGCTCCGCGGGGTCAAGCCCGGGATGACGCTGCCGATCGTCATCGACGGCGAGGCGGTCGGGACGGTCGGGATCACCGGTTCACCACGCCAGGTGCGCCGGTTCGGCCTCGTCGTACGACGCCAGACGGAGATCCTGCTACAGGAGTCGGTCGAGCTGCGGTCGCGGCTGCTCCGGGAACGCGCGTTGGAAGAACTCGTCCGCGACATCAGCTCCTTCGACGAAGACGTCGTCGACCCAGCCTTCCTGGCCGCCAGAGCCAAGGAACTCGGCTTCGACCTGACGATCCCGCGCACAGTCATCATCGTCGAAGTCGACGAGCCCACCCCGAGTACGACCGATGTCGCAGCAGTCCGCCCGGAGCTCCTCCGCACCCTCCGCCAGGCCTTCGGTCCGACCGACCTGGTCGCGGCGATGACCGCCGGCCGCTTCGCGGTCCTACCGGTCCTGGCACGAAGCAGCCGCCGTCAGCGGGCGGGAGGCGAGAGCCGGCGGGAGCTTGCGGCGTGGGCTGTTGCGGCGATCGACTCGGCGCACGGGTTCGTGGCGCGGGCGGGAGTTGGTGGGGTGGCTGCGGGGGTGGTGGGGTTGCGGGAGGCTTATGCGGATGCGGGGGATGCGCTGCGGTTGGGGAAGGAGTGTGCGCCGGGTGAGGCGGCGTACTTGATTGACGACCTGCGCGGGCATCAGGTGCTGGCGGCGGTGGGGCATCGGGCGCGGGCGAGGCTGTTGAGGCTTGCCGCCGGGGAGCTGGCGACGCAGCCGGACTGGCCTGAGTTGCGGTCAACCCTGATCGCCTGGTGCGAGAGCGGCTTCAACCTGGTGCGTACGGCGGACGCGCTGCACATCCACCGCAACACGCTCATCTACCGCCTGGAGAAGGTCGAGCGCCTGACCGGCCAACCCTGGCGCGACCACCGCGCCACTCTCACGCTCTACCTCGCCTGCCTGGCTTCCCAGCTCGACTAGCGTGGCGCGAACTTCGTCCAGGTGGCGCCCTCGTCGGTGCTCAGGACGACCTCCGTCGTACGCCGCTTCGGCACCTCGAAGCCGTACATCAAGTGCTCGTCGCCGGCGAGATCGGCCAGGTCGCCCGGGTATCCACGGTCCAGATCGGCCGCGCCGTCCCGCACCCGGTACAGCCGCGGGCGGTCGTTCAGCCGGCCGCCGAGCATCAGCGCCGTGCCGTCGTCGAACGCGAGCGGCGGCGTGTTCAGGCTCTGCGGCGGGTGCTGGACGAGCGTCCAGGTGTCGCCGCGGTCGTTCGAGATGCGCATCTTCGCGACTGCCTGACCGCTGTCGCCGACGATGACCGAGGTCGTCACCAGCGTCCTGCCGTCCGGGCTGACCGCGAGCTTCCCGAGCTGGTTGTGGTTGTCGAGCGCCTGCGAGCGCCACGTCTTCCCGCCGTCGTCGGTCCACATGATGTCGGTCCGCCCGACTCCGGTCAGCACCCAGCACCGTCCGGTCGTGTCGCAGACCGGCGAGCGGCTACCGCGCGTGTCGAGCATCCGGACGGACGACTCCTTGGGGTTCACCACCGCGATCCGGCCCGGCACGATCTGGTCCGTCAGGATCTCGCCGGGCTCGAACGTCGACGTGGACAGCCGGTACCGCAGCCGGGTCAGCACCGGGCCGTCGTACGTCATCCGGAACATCATCGAGGTGTCCCCGCTCAGCGTGCCCTCGCGCGGCGGGGCGACCGCGATCGCCTCGTCGCCCGTCTGCAGCGTCGCGTACGGGACCGGCCACTCCGGCGAGGTCGCACGGGCGCCGTCGCGATCGAGTACGGCGGCGTACCGGCAGTTCGGCCCGCTCGTGCAGTCGGACCAGCCGGCCGCCCAGCGGTTCCGCGTCACCATCGTCATCGACAGCACCTGCGCCCGCTCCGCGTTCACCACCGCGGTCCCGGCCCGTCCGGCGGACGCGGGCTCGATGGCCAACGGCCCCGAGTCGGCGTCGCCCCGGTGCGAGACCCAGAGCACCGTCGTCACCACGACGGACGTCGTGGCGGCCAGTACGCCGAGCACGAGCAGCGGCGGCATGCTCCGCGGGATGCCGCAGCGCTCCAACAGCGCCACCAGCCGGGGGTAGTAGCGGTCGACGAACTCACGGACTCGCTGCTGCACAATCACCCCCCGGGCTGACGAGCAGCCTCTGTCCTCGCGAGGGCAGAGGCTACGTGGCACGAATTGGCCGGGTCAGAGTTTATGCGACGCCCAGGTCCGCCGATCACACCCGGCGGAAGATCAGCGCGCGCTTCACTTCCTGGATGGCCTTGGTGACCTCGATACCGCGGGGGCAGGCGTCGGTGCAGTTGAAGGTGGTCCGGCAGCGCCAGACGCCTTCCTTGTCGTTCAGGATCTCCAGCCGCTGCTCGGTGCCCTCGTCGCGGCTGTCGAAGATGAACCGGTGCGCGCCGACGATCGCCTGCGGGCCGAAGTACTGGCCGTCGGACCAGAACACCGGGCAGGACGTCGTGCAGGCGGCGCACAGGATGCACTTGGTGGTGTCGTCGAAACGGTCCCGGTCGGCCTGCGACTGGATCCGCTCCCGGGTCGGCTCGTGACCGCTGGTGACCAGGAACGGCATCACCGCGCGGTACGCCTCGAAGAACGGGTCCATGTCGACGACCAGGTCCTTGAGCACCGTCAGGCCCTTGATCGGCTCGACGGTGATCTCCTTGTCCGGGTTCAGGTCCTTGATCAGCGTCTTGCAGGCGAGCCGGTTCCGGCCGTTGATCCGCATCGCGTCCGAGCCGCAGACCCCGTGCGCGCAGGATCGCCGGAACGTCAGCGTGCCGTCCTGCTCCCACTTGATCTTGTGCAGCGCGTCCAGCACCCGGTCGGTCGGCTGCAGCGTGACGGTGTACGTCTTCCACTCGGCCTCGTCGACGACCTCAGGGTTGTACCGGAGGATCTTGACCTTGACGTCCATCAGTACTTGCGCTCCATCGGCTTGTAACGGGTCTGGACGACCGGTTTGTAGTCGAGCCGGATCGTTTCGTTGCCGTCAGCATCGACCTCGCGGTACGCCATCGTGTGCCGCATGAAGTTGACGTCGTCGCGGGTGGCGTAGTCCTCGCGGAAGTGCCCGCCGCGGGACTCCTTGCGCTCCAGCGCGGACACCACCAGCACCTCGGCCAGATCGATCAGGAAGCCGAGCTCGACCGCCTCGAGCAGGTCGGTGTTGAACCGCTTGCCCTTGTCCTGGACGCCGACCTGGGCGAATCGCAGCTTGAGCGCCTCGATGTCGACCAGCGCCTGCTTCAGCGAGCCCTCGGTCCGGTACACCTGCGCGTTCAGGTCCATCGTCGCCTGCAGGTCCGACCGGATCGCCGCGATCCGCTCCTCGCCGGTCGAGTTGCGCAGCCCCTCGACGAGCTCCACGACGTACTTCTCCGGCTCCGCGGGCAGCTCCTCGAAGGACGCGGTCTCGGCGTACTCCGCGGCCGCGATCCCCGCCCGCCGGCCGAACACGTTGATGTCGAGCAGCGAATTCGTCCCCAGGCGGTTCGCACCGTGCACCGAGACGCACGCGACCTCGCCGGCGGCGTACAGGCCCGGGATCACGTCCTCGTTGTTGGCCAGCGCCTCGCCCTTGATGTTGGTCGGGATGCCGCCCATCGCGTAGTGCGCGGTCGGGAACACCGGGATCTGCTCGGTGTACGGCTCCACGCCCAGGTAGGTGCGCGCGAACTCGGTGATGTCCGGCAGCTTCGCGTCGATGTGCGCGGGCTCCAGGTGGGTCAGGTCGAGCATCACGTACGCGCCGTCCGGACCGCAGCCGCGACCCTCGCGGACCTCGTTCGCCATCGCGCGGGCGACCATGTCCCGCGGGGCCAGGTCCTTCACGGTCGGTGCGTACCGCTCCATGAAGCGTTCGTTGTCCTTGTTCCGCAGGATGCCGCCCTCACCACGGGCCGCCTCCGACAGCAGTACGCCGAGCCCGGCCAGACCGGTCGGGTGGAACTGGAAGAACTCCATGTCCTCCAGCGGCAGGCCCTTGCGCCAGACGATGCCCATCCCGTCGCCGGTGAGCGTGTGCGCGTTGGACGTCGTACGGAAGACCTTGCCGAAACCGCCGGACGCGAAGATCACGGACTTGGCGCTGAACACGTGCAGCTCGCCGGTGGCCAGCTCGTACGCGACCACGCCGCTGGCCTTGCCGTCCGTCATCAGCAGGTCGAGAACGTAGTACTCGTTGAAGAATTCGACGTTCTGCTTGATGCACTGCTGGTACAGCGTCTGCAGGATCATGTGACCCGTCCGGTCCGCCGCGAAGCAGGACCGGCGTACGACGGCCTCGCCGTGGTTGCGGGTGTGGCCGCCGAAGAACCGCTGGTCGATCTTGCCCTCGGCCGTCCGGTTGAACGGCAGGCCCATCTTCTCCAGGTCGAGGACCGCATCGACGGCTTCGCGGCACATCACCTCGGCCGCGTCCTGGTCCACCAGGAAGTCACCACCCTTGACCGTGTCGAAGGTGTGCCACTCCCAGTTGTCCTCCTCGACGTTCGCCAGCGCGGCGCACATACCGCCCTGGGCCGCGCCGGTGTGGGAGCGGGTCGGATAGAGCTTGGTGAGTACGGCGGTACGGGTCCGCTTGCTCGACTCGAGGGCGGCACGCATGCCTGCGCCGCCCGCGCCGACGATGATGACGTCGTACTGGTGCTGCTGCATGACTTCCTTACTTACAGACAGACAATGTGGAGTTGGGGTCCAGGCACGGGTCGAAGGTGAAGATGACCAAGGTGCCGAGGACGACGATCACGAGCGCCGCCGTGATCAGCAGGGCCTTGAGCCAGAACCGGGTCTGGTCCTTCTCGGCGTAGTCGTTGATGATCGTGCGCAGGCCGTTGGAGCCGTGCAGCATCGCCAGCCACAGCATCAGCAGGTCCCAGACCTGCCAGAGCGGGTTGGCCCACTTGCCGGCCACGAAGCCGAAGTCCAGCGCGGTAATCCCGCCGCCGAGCATCAGGTTCACGAACAGGTGCCCGAGCACGAGGATGACGAGCGCGAGCCCGGACAGCCGCATGAACAGCCAGCTGTAGAGCTCGAAGTTGGTCTGGCCCGAGCGGTTCCGGCCGCCGCCCTTCAGGTTGCGCGCGCGGGAACTGCTGCGCGGTGCCGCGATCTCGCTCATCTCAGCCTCCGAACACGTGGGTCAGATGGCGGATGACGAACGGGACGAACAGCACGACCCAGATCACCCCGACGCCGATCATCAACTGGCGCTGGTACCGCGGGCCCTTGGCCCAGAAGTCGATCAGGATCAGCCGGATGCCGTTGAACGCGTGGAACAGGATCGCGGCCACCAGCCCGACCTCGAGCAGGCCGACGACCGGGTTCTTGTAGGTGCCGATGACCTCGTTGTACGCGTGCGGCGAGACCCGGACCAGCGCGGTGTCCAGCACATGCACCAGCAGGAAGAAGAAGATGCCGACACCGGTGATGCGGTGCGCGACCCACGACCACATGCCCTCCCGGCCGCGGTACAGCGTGCCGGCTGGTTTGCTGGGCACCAGATCCTCCTCGCCGAGTTTGCCGAATCGTTTTGATGCTAGACCCGCTCGCCGCGGTGAAATGTCCTGACAGCTGTGACATCGATCGCGGTGGATGTGATCTCGGTCGCGTCGTAGCTTGACTTCAACAGAGCTTGAACACGTTGGCTAACGGCACATCCGAGGCGAAGGGAAACTACAGTGAGTTTCTGGATCTGTGCGACCTGTGCGGTCGAGCACTCCGAGCAGGTCGACGTGTGTGCGATCTGCGCCGACGAACGGCAGTGGGTGCCCGCCGACGGGCAGCACTGGACCACGCTCGAGGAGCTGGCCGGCACCGAGGTCACCATCACCGAGGTGGAGCCCGGTCTGTACGGCATCCGCTCGAAGCCGCCGATCGGGATCGGTCAGCAGTCGATGCTGGTGACAACCGATGCGGGCAACCTGCTCTGGGACCCGATCGGGTACGTCGACGACGACGCCGTACGCCGGGTCCGCGAGCTCGGCGAGGTGGTGGGCGTGATCGCGAGCCACCCGCACATGTACGGCGTCCAGGTCGAGTGGAGCCACCGCCTCGGCGACGTACCGGTGTATGTCTCGGAGCCGGACAAGGAGTGGGTCGCCCGCCAGGACCCGGTCATCCAGACCTGGTCGGGCAAGCTGACGCCGCTACCCGGCGTGACCGTTCTCCAACCAGGCGGTCATTTCCCTGGCAGCGCCGTCATCCACTGGCAGAACGGTGCCGAGGGCAAGGGTGTGATCCTGTCCGGCGACACGATCTTCGCCAACCCCGACCGCACCTCGGTCAGCTTCATGCGCAGCTACCCGAACCGCATCCCACTCTCGGGCGCGGTGGTCGACCGGGTAGCCCGCTCGCTCGACCCCTACGAGTACGACCGCCTCTACAACAACTTCGGCGCCTCGATCCCGACCGACGCCAAAGCCGTCGTACGCCGCTCCGCCGACCGCCACGCAGCTTGGGTCCGAGGCGACTACGACCACCTGACCTAGGCGGCGATGCGGGCCTGGGACAGGCGGGTGTGGAGGGCGAGCATGTGCTGGACGCAGGTGTTCCAGTTGTAGAGCTCGGCGCGGTGGCGGGCGGCGGCTCTGCGGTTGGGGAGTTGGGCCAGGGCGAGGGTGGCGTCGGCGAGGGCCGAGGGGTTGGCTGCCGCCCAGCGGCCGCAGGACTCGTCGACGAGTTCGCGGGCGCCGCCGGTGTTGGCGGTGACGACCGGGGTGCCGGCGGCGAGGGCCTCCAGGACGGCCAGGCCGAAGGTCTCGCCGGGGCAGACGGACAGTGCGATGTCGGCCTCGGCGAGATGTTTGGCGAGGGTCTGGCGGCCGTCGACGTACCCGTGGAACGTGACCGGCGCGTCGCCCGCGATCTCGATCAGCTCGTCGAGGTGCGGGCCTGTGCCGTACACGTCCATCTGTAGCTTCACGCCGCGGCGGTGCAGTTCGACCGCCGTGGCGACCGCGAGGTGCGGGCTCTTCTCTCGCGACAGCCGGCCGGCGTGCACCAGCTTGAGTACGCCGTCGTCCACCGGCGCGGACCGCGACGGGTGGAAGGTCTCCAGGTCGACCCCGAGCGGGATCCGGACCAGCGGCGTCGTCACCTCGTCGAACTCCGCGGCCGCGTAGCGGGACGTGACCACGACAGCGTCGTACGTGCGGCTGAGGATCCGGTAGAGCGCGGCGACGGTCGCGACCACGTGGAGCTGGCTGGCCTTGACGCCCTCGGCCCGGCGCTGGACGCTCTCACCGGTCCAGCGGCTGGTGCGCTGGCTGACCTCACCGAGCATCCGGCCGGGACGCAGTACGTCGTGGCCGCCGAGCTGCCCCGGACGGGCCGAGCCCAGCGCCAGCATCGCGTCCAGACGCTCGTGGCTGAACAGGATCGTGCCGATGTCGTTGCGGCGGGCCCAGCGCGCGACCGGGAGCAGCGTCGACTTGTCCGAGATCTCGACCGTGGTCGGCCCGAACTTCTTCAGTACGTCGATCACGTTCCACGGGTTGGTGATCAGGCGGTACCCACCGCTCACCTTGGGCGCCTTCACCCGTACGACGGTGCCGAACTCGGTCTGGGCCACCTCGTCGCGCTCGCCCGGCGTGATCACGATCCGCTCGGCGCCGGCCTCGACGTAGCCCTGGCCGATCTGCTCGATCGCGGTCCGCATCCCACCGGACGTCGGCCCGACGAAGTTCGCCAGTTGGGCGATCCGAAGCGCACTCACGCGACCCGCCGGACAGCCGCCGCCTCACGCAGGACCTCGGCATAGTGGCGGTCGACCAGGTCGTCGACCACCGCCGGCCAGGTCCGGGACTGCACCCGCTGCAGGCCGGCAGCCGCCATCCGGCCGCGGGCCTCAGGGTGCTCGAGCATGATCTTCACCTGGTCACGCAGCGATCCGGCCTTGCCCGGCTCGAACAGCAGACCGTTCTCACCAGGGTGGATGAGGTCGAGCGGGCCGCCCGCGGCCGGGCCGACGGTCGCGACGCCGGAAGCCTGCGCCTCCTGGATGGTCTGGCAGAACGTCTCGTGCTCACCGGTGTGGACGAACACGTCCAGCCCGGCGAAGATCGACGCCAGGTCGGCGCCCCGGCGCATCCCCAGGAAGGTTGCCGTCGGCAACGCGTTCTCCAGCGATGCGCGGTCCGGGCCGTCGCCGACGATCACGATCCGGCAGTCCAGGTCGGTCAGCTCGGCGAGCCGCCGTACCTTCTTCTCCGCGGCCAGCCGGCCGACGTACCCGACGATCGGCTTGCCGTCCGGCGAGATCTGCCGGCGCCATTGTTCGTCGCGGTGCTTGGGGTCGAACAGGTCGAGGTTCACGCCGCGGCCCCACAGATGCACCCGCGGTACGCCGCCTTGCACCAGCGCGTCGACGGATGCGGTCGAGGGGGCGAGGGTCCGGTCGGCGCGGGAGTGCGTCCGCCGTACCCAGCGCCAGATGCCGCGGTCGGCGGCGGCGTACCAGGGATACTGGCGGGCGAAGCCGGCGATGTCGGTCTGGAAGATCGCGACCGTCGGCAGCCCGAGCTTGCGGGCCGCGCGCAGGCCGTACGCGCCGATGATGAACGGCGAGGCGAGGTGCACGAGGTCCGGCTTGAAGTCGGCCATCGCCCGCTCGATCGACGGATCGGGCAGGCCGACGGGGTACTCCTTGTAGCCTGGCGTCCGGAAGCTGCGGGCGCGGATCACCGGTACGTCGCCGTACGCGTCTGGTCCCGGGCCGGGGGCAATGATCAGCAGTGCGTGCCCACGGGCGCGCAGCCGGTCGGCGACATGGCGAGCCGTGTTCGCCACGCCATTGATCTGCGGCAGGAAGGTCTCGGCCACCATCACGATTCGCACACTTCGAAGGTTCCTCACCGTGCATGAACCCTGGGCGACACTCTCGTGACACGGCGTCGATGCCCTGTCGACAGCTGTAGGGATTTGAAGTGTCCTTCAGGTGTCGACAGGGCATCCCCAGTTACGGGGTGGTGAACAAGTGAGTCATCGACCGGCGGACCAGGTCGGTGCGCATCGCCTGCGTGGTCAGGCCTTCGGCGCCGAAGCCGAGGTACACCGTGTCCGGTGTGGCCACCCCGGCGCCCTCGTCGAAGGCGGTCGTGGTCCGGATCCAGTCGGTCGGGTTCGCCGGTGAGCCGGTCGGCGCACCGGGTACCGCCCAACCGCCGAGGTCGGTCTCGAAGGACGTCTGCTCGGTGGCTCCGTCTCGCGTGATCGAGACGTCGTCGACGAAGGCCCCGAGGCCCTGCGTGGACCAGTCACTGACGTAGGTGATCGACAGCTCGACCTGCTTCCCGGCGTACGGCGTGAGGTCGATGTTCCAGTCCTGCCAGCCCCCGCTGGACCCGGACGCCGCATGCCACGCGCCGGTGGTCCCGGTCGGTGAGCAGTCCGCACCCTGGTAGTGCGCCAAGAACGGATGCAGCTGCACCACACCGGCCGGGCAGCTCTGGCCGGTGTCCTGCGAAGTATGGCCGTTCATGTCCGGCAGTGTGGTCCAGTCGTTCTGGCCGACGGTGTGCGCCTCGACCATTACGAAGTCCCAGTCCGCCTCGGTGTCGAAGGAGAACTTGAACGCCATCGATCCGCTCGAGATTCCGCTCAGGTCGACCGTCCGGCTGAGCCGCTTGTAGCTCATGTCGGCCTGCCGGCTGTACACGTACTGCGAACCGGTGAACGGCTCGAACGGCGCCCCGCCGGGCCGGTTCCACTTCAGCGGTGCCGAGCTCGCGAACTGCGGGAACTGGGCCTTGGGCAACACACTCGAGGTCAGCACGAAGGCATTCGTGTGGTCCTGGTTGCCGGCCGAGTCGCCACCGTTGAGCGTCCCGGTGAACCCGTTGAAGGCACCGGCGGTGCCGCGGATCGGAACCGGCGCGCCGTTGCTGTCGCTGCCGCTGTTGTCGACGAGCGTGTAGGCGCCCAGCCAGTACTGCTCGAAGTCGTTGAGCAGCGGCAGGCACGGGTACGCACGCGCCGTGCACTCACCCTGTTGCTCCTGGAACGGGTTGTAGTAGTACGCCCCGTCCCCGTTGCTCGCATAGCCGGCGTACTTGCCGGTGTAGAGCAACTTGCCGCCCTCGTTGAGGTAGTCGCGGACCGACAGCTCCAGGTCGAGAGCGAGCTCGGCCGCCGTACCGGCCGGTTGCCCGACCTTGCGGGTGATGATGTCGTCGCCGGTCTCCCAGACCACGGCCTTGTAGTGCGACAGCACGCCCAGCGGGTGCGGTGCGGTTCGGTTGTTCGCGTCGACGTCGTACACGTCGGAGGTGATCCCGGACGCGGCGAGTGTGGCGGCGTAGTTGCTCGCGTACTTCGCTGTCGTGACGCCCTGCGCCGGGCTCGCGCCGGTGACGTCCTCCGCGGCCAGGATCAGTACCTGTCCGCCGATATCGGTGGCGACGTGGTAGGTGAAGTGCTCGCCGGCGACGTTGCCCGTCCCCGGTTTGTTGCCGGTGAACCACACCTCGACCGAGTCACCGGGTTTGGTACGGCGTACCGTGCCGCGGAACTCGGCGTAGTACCGGTTGTTGGTGTCGCCGTACCGCTCGCCGCCCTTCCACTCCGAGACCTTGTCGGACACCGCGCGGCCGCCGTTGACGCGGTAGTTGATCCGCAGGTTCTTCAAGGCCCGCTTCGCGATCACCGCGACCGGCTGGGTGGTGCCGTACGAGACCGTGAACGGGTCCGCGACCAGATCGGCGGCCTTCCGGCCGACCACCGAGACCGGGTCGTCGGGGTCCTTGGCGGACTTCGCGACGGACAGCGCGAACGGGATGTTCTTGG
The DNA here is from genome assembly GCF_042715335.1 of Kribbella sp. NPDC058693. Taxonomy (NCBI): domain Bacteria; kingdom Bacillati; phylum Actinomycetota; class Actinomycetes; order Propionibacteriales; family Kribbellaceae; genus Kribbella; species Kribbella sp. NPDC058693. The sequence continues at coordinate 1,981,201 of NZ_JBHXSQ010000001.1, read as the reverse complement.
TGAACTCGGCCTGGATCAGGCCTTCGTCGTCCGGGAAGCTGAAGACGCTGACGCAGTCCTCCGGCCGCCACTGGTCGTTGGGGTCGACGGCGGACGCGGTCTGGCAGGTCGACATCTCCGGCGTGAACGCCATCGTGCCGTACCTGTTCGCCGCATGGTCGTCGGTCTCGCCGTTGGTGGTGTAGAGCTCGGCGGAGATGTCCGGGTCATAGCCGGGTACTGCGGGATTCGCGTCGTCGCCGGCCATCGCCTCGGAGATCACGTCGTCCGGCGACGGTGTGCTCACCTGCCAGCCGACGCCGTACAGCAGCAGCTGGGCCGCGGAGTGGTAGTTGACCAGCTCGGTGAACTTGACCTTGCGGAACAGCTGGTCGAGGGCCTTCGTCTCTGGCTCGGAGGCCGGGGCCGGACCGCGGTACGTGTCGCTGCTCGGGTCGGGCGACGAACCTTCGTTGTCGTAACCCCACTTGGTCGGCAGGTTGCGGTTCAGGTCGACGCCGTCGCCGGGGGCGATGAGGTCGTCGCCGTTGTTGTCGCGCAGGTTCTTGCGCCACAACCGGTCGCCGGTGAACGTGTAGTCGTAGCCGTCCGGGTTGGCCACCGGCAGGAACCACAGCTCGGTCGTGTTGACCAGCTTGGTGATCTCGGCATTGTGGCCGTAGCCGTCGATCACGTAGTGCATCAGCCGGCGCACCATCTCCGGGGTGATCCACTCGCGGGCGTGCTGGGTGCCGGAGTACAGCACCGAAGGCTTGGCGCCGTCGGGTAGCAGACGGGCGCCCAGGCTCACCTTGACGGCGACGATCGGCTTGCCCTGCACCGTCGTACCGATGGTGACCAGCTTGGCCAGCAGCGGATGCGCGGCTGCTGTCTGGGTCAGCTCCTCGGACAGGCCGCCCGGCCCGCTGTACGGGCGGAACACGGTCGGGCCGGCCGCGGCGAGCCTGGCGGCCTCGTCGGAGGCAGCGTGGCCCTTGACCTGCTTGACCTTCAGATCGACGCCGTCGGAGCGGAGCTTGGCAGCCTGCCGCTCGGACATCACGACCTCGACCTTGACCTTGCCTCCGGCTGTCTGGCCGGTGGCCAGGTCCGAGCGGTCCACCCCGGTGTCGACGACCTTCTGCAGCTGTTGCGCGCTGAGGTCTCCGACGTACACCTCGAGGCCGTCACCTCCTTGGCCTGGTACTGCGGTGGCAGCTTCTCCAGCGGCCAATCCGCTCGCTACGACAGCCAGTACTGCGATCAGAGCAGAAGTTCTTCGCATGTCGCCCCTCCCCGGTCGACGGTGCATACCGTCGCAGCGTCCTGTGAGCCACGTCACGAGTCAACAGCTGGGAGCGGGCGGGTCGCTGGGCGTGCTCGGCGTCATACCAGTCGGGCGGTGGTTCGCCTACCTTTGGGGGATGAGTCATCGCAGCGAGTCGGGGTTCGAGTTCGATCCGGTGTACGAGCCGCTGGACGGGTTCGACCCGGCGGCGAAACTCGGGGAGCCGGGGGAGTTCCCGTACACCCGGGGCGTGTACCCGACGATGTACACGCAGCGACCGTGGACGATGCGGCAGTACGCCGGGTTCGGGACGGCGGCCGAGTCGAACCAGCGGTACCACCAGCTGATCGACCACGGGACGATGGGGCTGTCGGTCGCGTTCGACCTGCCGACGCAGATGGGGTACGACTCCGACGCCACGATCGCTTCTGGCGAGGTCGGGAAGGTCGGGGTGGCGATCGACTCGATCGACGACATGCGGGTGCTGTTCGACAAGATCCCGCTGGACCAGGTATCGACGTCGATGACGATCAACGCGCCCGGCTCGGTGCTGCTCCTGCTGTACCAGTTGGTGGCCGAGGAGCAGGGCGTGTCGGCGGACAAGCTCACCGGCACGATCCAGAACGACGTACTGAAGGAGTACATCGCCCGCGGGACGTACATCTACCCGCCGAAGGAGTCGCTGCGGCTGATCAGCGACATCTTCGCGTACTGCCACGCGGAGCTGCCGCGGTGGAACACGATCTCGATCTCCGGCTACCACATGGCCGAGGCGGGGGCGACGCCTGCGCAGGAGATCGCGTTCACGTTGGCGAACGGGATCGAGTACGTGCGCGCGGCGGTCGCGTCCGGGTTGGATGTGGACGAGTTCGCGCCGCGGTTGTCGTTCTTCTTCGTGGCGCGGACGACGTTGCTGGAGGAGGTCGCGAAGTTCCGGGCGGCGCGGCGGATCTGGGCTCGGGTGATGCGGGACTCGTTCGGCGCCAAGAACCCGAAGTCGTTGATGCTGCGCTTCCACACGCAGACGGCCGGCGTACAGCTCACCGCGCAGCAGCCCGAGGTGAATCTGGTGCGGGTGGCGATCCAGGGGTTGGCCGCGGTACTTGGTGGAACGCAGTCTTTGCACACCAATTCGTACGACGAGGCGATCGCGCTGCCGACCGAGAAGGCCGCGCGGTTGGCGCTGCGCACGCAGCAGGTCCTCGCTTATGAAACCGACATCACCGCGACGGTGGATCCGTTTGCCGGCTCCTATGTGGTGGAGTCGCTCACCGACGAGGTCGAGGCCGCCGCGCTCGAGCTGATGGACCAGGTCGAGGAGTACGGCGGGGCCGTCGCCGCGATCGAGAAGGGCTTCCAGAAACAGGAGATCGAGCGCTCGGCGTACCAGATCGCCAAGGAGATCGACTCCGTCGAACGCGTCGTCGTCGGCATGAACAAGTTCAAGATCGCGGAGGAGGAGCCGTACGAACCCCTCCGCGTAGACCCCACCATCGAAGCCCAGCAAACCGCCCGCCTAACCACCCTCCGCGCCACCCGCAACCAGTCCGCCGTCGACGAAGCCCTGGCGGCGTTGAAAAAAGCCGCCCAAGGCAACGACAACTGCCTCTACCCCATGAAAGAAGCACTAAAAGCCCGAGCCACGGTCGGCGAAGTCTGCAACACCCTCCGAGAAGTCTGGGGCGTCTACGTCCCCGCCGACACCTTCTAGAACACACGAAAAGGACACCGCTTCGCGGCGGCTGTCTTATTGGCCGCCTTCGGCGGTGTGCGAGTCCGTCTCAGGTGTGCTGGTCCGCCGCGCGCGACGTCCCGATCGGGCAGGACCGTGGATCGGTCACCGCTTCGCGGCGGCTGTCCTACTGACCGCCTTCGGCGGCGTGTGCGCATTCGTACCGTGCGCATCGCTCCGGCGCGTGCAAACGCGCGCAAACGTACACCGGGCGCTGCATCGCGCAGCTGCCTGTTGAGCTCCCCCGGCGGCGGGCGGCAGCTGCCTTCTCGCGTCGGAGGTGTGCGGCGTCGCCTGCGGATGAGGCATCTCGCCGGGTGCCGGGTCGGCTACGGCTGATGTGCAAGGAAGGGTGAGGCCGGGGATCTGCGGCTGCGTGCTGCGGTGTTCGGATCGGCACCGCGTGACTTGTTAAACCGCTTACCGCATGTAACCATATTCGAACGTTGCGAAAGTAGATGCGGATCGTTCGTTTCCGGAGGTGTCATGGCTGCCGAGCTCTTCGAGTCGCAGACCTACCTGCCTGAGGAGCAGGAGCAGATGGCGACGATCGCCAGCTTCCTCGATGCGCACCACAGCAAGACTGGTGAGCGCCCGGAGCGGCGCTACTTCCTCGCAGGTGCTGAAGAACACGACCAGATCGAGGTCCCGGAGGCTCTCCACCTCGTACTGGTTCAGGCTGTCGCAGCACTGAAGGCCGGCAAGGCTGTCACGATCTCACCGACCATGCCGAAGCTGACGACCCAGCAGGCCGCGGATCTTCTCGGGGTCAGCCGGCCAACCGTGGTTCGGTTGATCGACGCCGGCGAACTCGCCAGCGAGCGGATCGGCAATCGCCGGAAGGTCCTGCTGCGAGACCTCCTTGCCTATCGCGAAGTACGGCGGCAGCGGCAGTACCAGGCGATCGCCGACACCTCGGCCGACGTGAGCGAAGACGAAGACCCCGCAGTCCTGACCGAGCGGCTCAAGCGGGTCCGTCGGCAGCGTGCCGAGCACAGAAAGCGAAGTACCGATCTCTGAGAGTATTGGTCGGTGTTCGCCGCCCTCCTCGATACCTGCATCCTCTGGCCCAGCCGACAGCGTGACTTCCTCCTCAGCCTCGCCGTGGAGAACCTCTATCGTCCGCTGTGGAGCAGCGCGATCCTCGATGAGTTGCGAGCCTGTGAGATCGACAAGCACATGTTGAAGCACGGACTCTCCGAACCTGATGCGGAGTCCAAGGCTGCGTATCTCATCGAGCAGATGCGGACGTACTTCGACGACGCCGAGGTACGCAACTGGGAGCCGTACGAGGGCACGTTCGGGCTTCCTGACCCGTATGACGAGCACGTCCTCGCGGCCGCCGTGGCTGGGCATGCGGGCGCGGTCGTCACGCGCAATGTCAAGGACTTCCCAGCTGACAAGGTTCCGCACGGTATCGAGATTTTGATGCCGTGCGAGTTCGCGGCCAACACCGTTGCGGTCTCACCGCAACGTGCTCTGAAGGCAGTCATGAAGCTGACCCAGCGATACAAGACGCCGCCGGTCTCGGTGGACGACTTCCTCAAGGTCCTTCGCGACACGCACGGGCTGGACGAGGCGGTCGACCTGATCGATGAATTCCGCTAGCGGTCGGAGCCGCTGACCTCCGCGCGCGTCACGACAGCGGCAGGTAGGTCTGGCAGGCCTCGGCGTTGTGGAGTTGGATGTCGGTTCGGCGTTGTTGTTGCCAGTTGTCTCTTGTCAGGCGCCACCGGTTGAGGAGGGCGGGTTCGCCCAGGCGGGTGGCCCAGTCTGAGCCGTTGGGCTCGTAGCCGAGGGCTTGGGAGATTGCGTTCGAACCGTGGTTGTCCACGAACGCATCGCTCCCCGCCTCCTTCGCCCCGAGCCCTTCGAACGCGAGGTGCAAGATCGCGGCCCGCATCTCACGCCCGAGCCCACGACCGCGCTCGTCGGCAGACAGCCAAGAGAAGCTCGTCACGGTTCCGAGCGTCGAGAAGTTGACCCCGATCAGGTCCTGCATCCCGACCGGCCGCCTATCGACGACAACCACGAAGTACATCCGCCAAGCATCAGCCTCGACCTTCCCCCGACCACGCCAGATCGCGCGCATCCACTTCGCCACCCGCTGATCAGGATCCGGCTCGTACAGCGAGATCGGGTCGTCGTACGGCGGCGGCTCGGCATCCGTCTTCCCAGCCCGCACGACGTCCGCGAGCTCCCCCAACAGCTCATCGGTCGCACCCCGCAACTCCAACACCGGCGTACTGACCCGCACATCAAGCAGCGGATAACTCGTCATACGCCGATCCAACACCACCCACCCTCGACGGCTCCGACTGCCTTCTCGGCCCGCGTCGGACTCGGCGATGATCGAAGATGCTTTGAAAGTAACAACCTGTTGTTACTTTTCAAGCATCAAGAAGTGAGTGCTGTGCGTGCGGTCGATGTGCTGGAGTCGCCGGAGCTGCTTGGTTCCGGCCAGTGGGGTTCACTACCGAGGTACGTCGCAGACCATCCAGCCCGACACCAGGTACCGCAGGCGCGCTCTGCCGGGTGGAGACGTCACCCAGGTCGACGGGCTATCGGTAACCACCGTGGCCCGCACGGTCAACGACCTGAGTTGCTCGACGAGTTCCTCCGAGCATTCGGGCAGCGCACGCTTGTCCGGAAGAAGTTGATCCCTGGCGCCGACCTCGCGAACGAAGCTAAGAACCGGGGCGTACGGCGGACCCTGTCCGCGAGCAGTACTAGGAGCTGATCCAGGAGAGCTTGCCACGGACAACGGTCGCGTTCGCGTGCGTCGACCGGACTGCCTCGGTCATCTCTGGCGTTGTCGCTGCCGGGCTGCTGTGAGGACACAGCAGCTGGGTGGCCGTTGCCGAGGGGTTGTCCTTGTCGTTCACACCGCCAACCTCGTCGCGGTGAGGCGACTGCCCTGCCCTGACGGTCGCGCGGTGCAGCGTCGTCGGTTCGGTGCGAGTTGCCCGCGCCGAACGCATCTGCCCGGTGCGCGTTCCCCCCACGCCGCCGGAGGCGGCCAGTAAGACAGCCGCCGCGGAGCGGTGGCCTTTAGTCGAGGAGGGCGGTGGAGGTTAGGACTGTGGTGCCTAGGGTGATGGCTTCTTCGGAGGGGGTGAAGCCGGGGGTGTGGAGGTCGGCGGCGGATTCGGCGGAGGGGTGGCGGACGCCTAGGCGGGCCATGGCGCCGGGGACGTGTTCGAGGTACCAGGCGAAGTCTTCGCCGCCGAGGCTCTGGTCGGTCGGTGCGAGAGCGCTCGAGCCGAGCGTCTGATGTACGGCGTTCTGCAGCACCCCGATCGCCGTCGCGTCGTTCATGACCGGCGGTACGCCGTGCGTGACCTCCGTGTCGACCTCCACGCCGTACGGCCGGACGATCTGCTCGGCCAGCGACGGGATCAGCTCCTCGGCCAGCCGCCATGCGCTGGCGTCGAGGCACCGCAACGTCCCCTCGGCCTCGCCGCGGGACGGGATCGCGTTGGCGGCTGAGCCGGACGTGATCCGGCCCCAGACGAGCGACATCCCCGCCCGCGGATCAACCCGCCGCGACAAAGCAGCAGGTAGCTCCGACACCAGTCTCGCGAGCGCGTAGACGAGGTCCGCGGTCAGATGCGGCCGGGACGTGTGACCACCAGGCCCGGTCAGCCGCACCAGGATCCGGTCGGCCGCGGCAGTCAGCGCGCCCACCCGCAGTCCGATCTCACCGACCTGCAGCCGCGGGTCGCAGTGCAGCCCATAAATACGGCGGACCCCGTCGAGTCCGCCGGCTGCGATGACGCCGAGTGCTCCGCCCGGCATCACTTCCTCCGCGGGCTGGAAGATCACCCGCACCCGCCGGTCCAGCTGCCCGTCGCGAGCCATCCCGGCCAGTACCAGCGCCGAACCCAACAGCGCCGACGTGTGTACGTCGTGACCGCACGCGTGAGCCACCCCGTCGATGGTCGACCGCCACGGCGTGTCCACGCCGTCCGGCACCGGCAGCGCGTCGATGTCGGCCCGCAGCGCCACGCAGGAGTCGCCGGCGCCGATGTCGCAGATCAGCCCGGTCCCGGTCGGCAACACGCGCGGGGAGAGCCCGGCTTCGACCAGTCGCTTCTCGAGGATCTCGGTGGTCCGGACCTCGTGCCACCCGAGTTCCGGGTGCGCGTGCAGATCCCGCCGTACGTCGACCATCTCCTCGCGCACCGCCTCGACCCGCGCGAGCACGTCCGCGACCAGCAACTGATGACTCATCCCGAGATTGTGCACCAGCCGTGGCCAAGACCCACAGCGGGTGGGACCCACAGTGACGACCACGGACCGTGAGAGCCACCACGGAGCGTGCACACCGTGACGTGGGTACCGCAGCCGGTGACCATGCCGGAGAAGTTGTCGAAATGTGACGATAATGCCGGTCACTTTCCGGTATCGAGGCCTGCGCGACGTTCAAAGAATGACGGGGCGCGCCCTATAGTCTGCGGATGCGGCACGTGGGGGAAGGCGTGCCGGGCAGAAGCAGTGGCACAGGTTTTTCTGGTCGACGAAGGAGACGTCCGGTGAAGAAGTACGTGCGGGGAACGGCGATCGTGGGCGTACTGACGCTCGCCGTCGCCGCTTGTGGCAGCAAGCCGAGCGACAACGCGAGCTCCGGCAGTAGCGCCAACAAGGACTTCAAGGCCTGCATGGTCTCCGACTCGGGGGGTTTCGACGACAAGTCGTTCAACCAGACCTCGTACAAGGGCCTGCAGGACGCCGTCAAGGAGCGCGGCCTGACCGAGGTCAAGGCCGAGTCGAAGTCCGACAACGACTACACGACGAACATGACCGCGATGGTCAGCGCCAAGTGCAACGTCATCGTCGCCGTCGGCTTCAAGCTCGAGGACGCCACCGAGGCCGCGGCCAAGGCGAACCCGAACATCAAGTTCGCGATCGTCGACTCCGCGCCGAAGGCGCCGATCGCCAACCTGAAGCCGCTGCTGTTCAACACCGCGCAGTCCAGCTTCCAGGCCGGCTACCTGGCCGCCGCGATGACGCAGTCCGGCAAGGTCGGCACGTTCGGCGGTCTGCAGATCCCGACCGTGACCATCTTCATGGACGGCTTCGCCCAGGGCGTGCGCTACTACAACACGCAGAAGAGCAAGAACGTCCAGGTGCTCGGCTGGGACGACCAGAAGCAGAAGGGTCTGTTCACCGGCGACTTCGAGGACAAGGCCAAGGGCCAGAACAACGCGCAGAACCTGATCACCCAGGGCGCGGACGTACTGTTCCCGGTCGCCGGCCCCTCGGGTCTGGGCGGTCTGCAGGCGGCCAAGGCCAGCAACGGCAAGGTCAACGCGATCTGGGTCGACACCGACGGCTGCATCAGCGCCGAGGAGTACTGCTCGGTGCTGATGAGCAGCGTCGAGAAGGGTATGGACGTCGCCGTGAAGGACGCGGTGATCTCGGTCGTCGACAACAAGTTCGACAACACCCAGTTCACCGGCACCCTGCAGAACGGCGGTACGGCGATCGCGCCGTTCCACGACTTCGACAGCAAGGTCCCGGCGGACGTGAAGTCGGAGCTGGACCAGATCAAGGCCGACATCATCAGCGGCAAGATCACCATCGAGTCGAAGGTTCAGCCCAAGGCGTCCTGAACCGCCGCACGTTTGCGTAGTACGGTGCGAGCCAGGAAGGCAGCGGACCCACCGGTCCAGCCTTCCTGGCTCGCCGTCTGAAGGGGAGGCTGCCCGCATGCACCTCGAGCTGTCCGGCCTGACCAAGAGCTTCGGCTCGCTGGTCGCCAACGACCACATCGACCTGGTGATCGAGCCGGGCGAGATCCACTGCCTGCTCGGTGAGAACGGCGCCGGCAAGAGCACGCTGATGAACATGCTCTACGGGCTGTTGCAGCCCGACGAGGGCGAGATCCTGATCGACGGCGAGAAGGTCCGGATCACCTCGCCGAGCGACGCGATCAAGCACGGTATCGGCATGGTGCACCAGCACTTCATGCTCGTCCCGGTCTTCACCGTCGCCGAGAACATCATGCTCGGCCGGGAGAACACCCGGTACGGCGGCGTGCTGGACCGGAAGAAGGCCGATGCCCTGGTCAACGAGCTGTCCGAGCGGTACGGGTTCGAGGTCGATCCCGAGGCCCTGGTCGAGGACATCCCGGTCGGCGTCCAGCAGCGGGTGGAGATCATCAAGGCGCTCGCCAACGACGCCAGCGTGCTGATCCTGGACGAGCCGACCGCCGTACTCACCCCGGCCGAGATCGACGAGCTGATCGCCGTCATGCGGCAGCTCAAGGAGAACGGCACGTCGATCGTCTTCATCACCCACAAGCTCAAAGAGGTCAAGGCGATCGCGGACAAGATCACCGTGATCCGCCGCGGCAAGGTGGTCGGTCAGGCCGAGCCGTCGGAGACCGAGGAACAGCTCGCCGAGCTGATGGTCGGCCGCGCGGTCGACCTGGTCGTCGACAAGGAGCCGGCCCAGCCGAAGGACGTCGTACTGCGGGTCGAAGGGCTGACCGTGATCGACGAGCGCGGGTTCACCGCCGTCGACGACGTGGACCTCGAGGTCCGGGCCGGCGAGATCCTCGCGGTGGCCGGTGTCCAGGGCAACGGTCAGACCGAGCTCGCCGAGGCACTGCTCGGGCTGACGCAGATCGCGGCCGGGAAGATCTCGCTGGACGGCGAGGACCTGACCGGCCGGACCACCAGACAGCGGCTGGACGCGGGCATCGGCTACGTCCCGGAGGACCGCGCGCACGACGGTTTCGTCGGCTCGTTCACGGTCGCCGAGAACCTCGTCCTCGACCTGTTCCGGCAGGCGCCGTTCGGCAACGGGCTGGCGCTGCGGACCGACGAGATCGACAAGAACGCGCAGGCCCGGGTGGACGAGTTCGACATCCGCACCCAGAGCATCGATCTGCCGGTGTCGTCGCTGTCCGGCGGTAACCAGCAGAAGGTCGTGCTGGCCCGCGAGTTGTCCCGGCCGCTGAAGCTGCTGGTCGCTTCGCAGCCGACCCGCGGTGTCGACGTCGGCTCGATCGAGTTCCTGCACAGCCGGATCGTCGAGGAGCGTGACAACGGCACCGCCGTACTGATCGTGTCCACCGAGCTGGACGAGATCGCGGCGCTGACCGACCGGGTCGCGGTGATGTACCGCGGCAAGGTGGTCGGCGTCGTACCGGCCGACACCCCGCGCGACGAGCTCGGCCTGATGATGGCCGGCGCCTCCAAGTCCGAGGCGCACGACGTCGCGATCGAGAACCCGACCACGTTGGGAACCATCTAGATGAGCCCCGAAGAAGACACAGACACAACGGTCGAGCCGGCCCCGGCCGCGCCCGCACCGGCCAAGGAACCGCGGCGGTCCGGCCTGCCGTCGTGGGCGGTCCAGGGCCTGGTCTCGCTGAGCGCGATCGTGCTGGCCCTGGTGGTCGGGGCGATCCTGATCATCGTCAGCGACGACCAGGTGAAGACCGCGATGGGGTACTTCGGCGCCGCGCCGATGGACACGATCTCCGCGGCCGCGAGTGCCGTCGGTGAGGCCTACAAGGCGCTCGCCCTCGGTGCGTTCGGCTCGGTCACCGCGATCAGCGAATCGTTGACCCAGGCAACTCCGCTGATCTGCGGCGGCCTGGCGGTCTCGCTCGCGTTCCGCACCGGACTGTTCAACATCGGTGCCCAGGGCCAGCTGATCGCCGGCGCGATCCTGGCGGCGTACGTCGGCTTCGCCTGGCACCTTCCGGCGGGCCTGCACCTGATAGTGGCGATCCTGGCCGGCCTGCTCGGCGGCGCGATCTGGGGCGGCGTCGTCGGCCTGCTGAAGGCGCGCACCGGCGCCCATGAGGTGATCGTGACGATCATGCTGAACTACGTCGCGATCTATCTGCTCGCCTGGCTGCTGACCACCTCCGCGTTCCAGCGGCCCGGGCGGACCGACCCGATCTCGCCGATCGTCGACTCGAACGCGCAGTACCCGCAGTTCGGCGACACCCGGCTGCACGGCGGGTTCATCCTCTCGGTGCTGGCCGCGATCTTCGTCTGGTGGCTGCTGAACCGGTCCACGATCGGGTTCGAGCTGCGCGCCGTCGGAGCGAACGCCGACGCGTCGCGCACCGCGGGCATGTCGGTCGGCCGCGCGTACATCATCGCGATGGTCGTCGCGGGTGCGCTCGCCGGTCTGGCCGGCACCCAGCAGGTGCTCGGGACCGACCTGCCGCTGACCGACGGGGTCGCGGCGTCGGTCGGGTTCGACGCGATCACGGTCGCGCTGCTCGGCCGCGGTACGCCGCTGGGCACCGTGCTGGCCGGCCTGCTGTTCGGTGCGCTGAACGCAGGCGGTCTGCAGATGCAGCTGATCACGCAGACGCCGCTGACTCTCACCACCGTCCTGCAGGCGGTCATCGTGCTGTTCGTCGCGGCTCCGGCCCTGGTGCGCTCGATCTTCCGCTTCCTGCCGAAGGAACGCGGCAGCGGCCCCGTCCTCGCGAAAGGCTGGAACGGATGAGCGAGACGACTCCCGACGCGGTACCCGCGGCGCCTGCGAAGCCGCAGGTCATCGAGGCGCCGGCCGATCGGACCCGGCGGTTGCGGGTCGGCGGCCTGATGCTGGTGTTCGCACTGATCGGCCTGCTCCTGGCGATCTTCACCAAGAGCGGCAAAGCGACGTTCCAGCTGGTCTCCGGCGACCTGCAGAACAACCTGCTTCACCTGCCCGCACAAGCGGTGGCTCTGCTGCTCGGCATCATCGGTGTGGCCGCCGCGGCTGCCTACATCGTGCGCCGGGTGCCGCAGCGGTACGCCGGTTGGCTGGCCGCGCTGCTCGGCATCTGTTTCATCGGCGCGTTCCTCTGCTGGGCCGCCGCGGGCAAGACCTTCCCGCTGGCGAACCAGTTCCAGGGCACGCTGAACTTCGCGACTCCGCTGATCCTGGGCGCGCTCGCCGGCGTACTGTCCGAGCGGGCCGGCGTCATCAACATCGCGATCGAGGGCCAGTTCCTGGTCGGCGCGTTCACTGCGGCTGTCGTCTCCAGTACGACGGGGAGCGCGGCGGCGGCCCTGATCGCAGCTGCCGCGACCGGTGTGCTGATGGCTGCGCTGCTGGCCGTGTTCTCGATCAAGTACCTGGTCAACCAGGTCGTGCTCGGTGTCGTACTCGTGGTCTTCGCGACCGGTATCACCGGCTTCCTGTTCGACGAGTTCCTGCAACCGGACGCGAACAAGCTGAACACGCCCGAGGTGCTGACGGCGATCAAGATCCCCGGTCTGGCCAGCATCCCCTTCTTCGGGCCGATCCTGTTCAACCAGACGATCCTGGTGTACCTGACCTATCTGGCGGTCGCGGTCGTCACGTTCGTGCTGTTCCAGACCCGCTGGGGCCTGCGGATCCGCGCGGTCGGCGAACACCCGAAGGCGGCCGACACGGTCGGCATCAAGGTCAAGCGGATCCGGTACTCCGCCGTACTCTCGGCCGGGATCCTGGCGGGCCTGGGCGGCGCGTTCTTCACGGTCGGGTACGCCGGTTCGTTCTCGAAGGAGATGACTGCGGGCAACGGGTTCATCGCGCTGGCCGCTTTGATCATGGGCCGCTGGCACCCGATCGGGGCGACGGTCGCGGCGCTGTTCTTCGGCTTCGCCACCCAGTTGCAGTCGCAGCTGCAGATCATCCAGGTCCCGATCCCGGGCGAGCTGTTGCTGATGGCCCCTTACCTGGCCACGATCATCGCGGTCGCCGGCCTGGTAGGCAGAGTGAGAGCACCGAAGGCCGATGGTGAGCCCTACGTCACCGACTAGCTCCGCCCCGAGCCTGCGGCTGCTCGCTCTTCTCCCGCCCGCATCCGCCCGGAGGGCGGATGCGGGCGGGTGGTGTGATGGGAGATGCTGAAGCGGTGGATGTGGACTGGGAGCGGTTGAGGGCAACTGCCGTTGAAGTCATGGAGCGGGCTTATGCGCCCTATTCGGGCTTCGCCGTCGGGGCTGCGGCGTTGGTGGACGACGGGCGGGTGGTTGCCGGGTGCAACGTGGAGAACGCGTCGTACGGGCTCACGCTGTGTGCCGAGTGCGGGCTGGTGTCGGAGTTGCATCGGACCGGCGGCGGGCGGCTCGTGGCGTTCACGTGTGTGGACCATCATGGGGATCTGCTCACGCCGTGCGGGCGCTGCCGCCAGTTGCTGCACGAGAACGGCGGGCCGGGTCTGCTGCTGGAGACGCCGACCGGACCGCGCCCGTTGCGTGAGTTGTTGCCCGACGCGTTCGGGCCGGAGGACTTGGAGAACTGATGAGTTTCGACGCGGTGGATGTCATCCGGGCCAAGCGGGACAAGGGCGAGCTGAGCGACGGGCAGATCGACTGGGTGATCGACGCCTACACCAAGGGCGACGTCGCCGACGAGCAGATGTCCGCGCTCGCGATGGCGATCCTGCTGAACGGGATGAACCGGCGCGAGATCGCCCGCTGGACCGCGGCGATGATCGCGTCCGGCGAGCGGATGGACTTCGGCAAGCTGTCCCGGCCGACCGCGGACAAGCACTCGACCGGCGGCGTCGGCGACAAGATCACGTTGCCGCTGGCACCTTTGGTGGCGGCGTGCGGGGTCGCCGTACCGCAGCTGTCGGGGCGCGGCCTCGGGCACACCGGCGGGACGCTGGACAAGCTCGAGTCGATCCCGGGCTGGCGGGCGGCGCTGTCGAACGACGAGATGATGCAGCAGTTGGAGGACGTCGGCGCGGTGATCTGCGCGGCCGGTGACGGTCTGGCCCCGGCCGACAAGAAGTTGTACGCGCTGCGTGACGTGACCGGCACGGTCGAGGCGATCCCGCTCATCGCCAGCTCGATCATGAGCAAGAAGATTGCCGAGGGCACCGGTGCGCTGGTGCTGGACGTCAAGGTCGGCTCCGGCGCGTTCATGAAGGATCTGGCCGACGCGCGCGAGCTGGCCGAGACGATGGTTGCCTTGGGCACGGACGCCGGCGTGAAGACCGTTGCCCTGCTCACCGACATGTCCGTGCCGCTCGGTCTGACCGCGGGTAACGCGCTCGAGGTACGCGAATCGGTCGAGGTACTGGCCGGTGGCGGTCCCGCGGACGTGATCGAGCTGACCGTTGCCCTCGCCAAGGAGATGCTCGCCGCGGCCGGCGTCACCGACGTCGACCCGGTCGAGAAGCTGAACGACGGTACGGCGATGGACGCGTGGCGCGCGATGATCTCGGCCCAGGGCGGTGACCCGTCCGCGGAGCTCCCGGTCGCGCCGGAGCAACACGTCGTACCGGCGCCTGCCTCTGGGACGCTGTCAAAGCTCGATGCGCTGGCGGTGGGTGTGGCTGCGTGGCGGCTGGGTGCCGGGCGGGCTCGCAAGGAGGACCCGGTATCGGCGGTGGCCGGCGTCGAGATGCATGCGAAGCCCGGCGATCAGATCCAGGAAGGTCAGCCGCTGCTGACCCTGCACACGGATGACCCGAGCCGCATCGACCGTGCGCTGGAGTCGCTGGCCGACGCGGTGGCCGTGGCGGACTCCTACGAGCCTGGTCCGTTGGTAATCGACCGGATCGGTTAGCTCGAGGTCGCGGTGAGGCGGGCTCGCTGTTCCTTCGCGAGCGCGGTGGCGAGCGCGGTGTCCGGGGTGAGATTGCTGCCCAGGGCACCTACCTCGCGGACGCTGATCTCGACGACCATCGGCCCGACGGCGAGGCTGACCTCGGCGATTGCGCTCGACTGGTCGGTGCCGCCGTCGTACTCCACCCGGGCGTCGGAGAGCGCCCCGGGGAGGTCGAACGGGTGCTCGTGGGTGTCCTGGTTCCAGAAGCCCTTCTGGAGGGCCGCTGCCTTGCCGGCCGAGCCGGTCTTGAACAGCTGCAGCGTGAAGCGCTTCTTCTTGTCGGGGCTGAGCCGGGACGCGCGGTAACCCTCGACGAAGCTGGCGTTCAGCAGGAGGGCGCGGTCCAGCGCGGGGTCGGCGGACCAGGTGTTGAGGAACCCGGTCGCGGTGAACGGGCCGGTGGCGTTGGCGCGCGGGTCCGCGACGTACCCGCGGGGCAGTACGGCGAGGCCGACGAGCGAGCCCTTCGCCTTCTGGGCCGGGCCCGACAGCGAATGCTTGACTGCTGGGGACTCTGCTGCAGTTGCCGACGAACCGTCCTCGTTGCCGCAGGCGGTCACAGCCAGCAGCAAGGCGGTTACTATAACGGCAGCGCCCACGGCTTGACTCCGCGCAGTCCGCGTCACGGTCCCTCTCCGTCCAGCAACTCGCCCCCGAGCGCATCCGACAGTTCCGAGCCCGATGCCATCAGAAGTTGGTTAACTCCAGGCAAACAGTCTTGTTTTATTGGGACGTGGACGGAGTGAGAAGAGTCTCGATCCGGCGGCGGGCGGCCTTCGGGTGGAGTGGTTCGCAGCCGGCCTCGACGCAGCGGCGGACGACCGCGGGGTCGTCGCGGAGCAGCAGGAGTCCGCGCCGGAGCAGGGTCAGCGGGGGTTTCCGGTGCTCGCGGAGGTCGCGCTGGAAGCGGCGGAAGAACGTCACGAGCCGGTGGTGGTAGACGCAGATCGCCGCGGCGAGCAGGTCACGGTCGCGGAGCGCGCCGACGATCTGGTCGGCGAAGATGCCCTCAGCAACGATCAGCGCGGAACCCTCGGAGGTGACGGGCCGGTGACCGACGGTGCCGTCGGCGGCGATGTCGTAGATCGGGAGGTCCGCGGCCCCCGTCGTACACAACTGCTCGAGCGCGGCGACGGCCCGCTCACCGTCCCAGGACCGTGGGTCGTCCCAATCGACGATTCCGAGCGGCGACCGCGGCATCGCCTGGTCGTCGCCGTCCCGGTAGAAGTCGTCCAACCGCACCACCGGCAACCCCACCTGCTCCGCCAGCCGCGACTTCCCCGCCCCCGAAGGCCCGGCCAACAACACCACCCGTGAACGCACCGCCCCATTCTCTGCCACTTCCTGCAGTAACAGCCAACCCCACCCCCCGATAACCAGACATGCCGAAGATGAAGCTGGGCGCCGCGTTCTACGCGCTGATCGCGGTGGGAGCGGTTGGCTCGTCGTGATGGGGCTGGTGGTGGCGGCGTTCGTGCTGGCGCTGCTGACCGACCAGGACGGCGTTCCGCCGTTTCCGAACCTGATCGCGGCCTTCATCCCGCCGTGGGTGAAGCGTCTGCAGGAGAAGTACTACGAAGGTGTCGCGGAGGCTCTCAGTCCAGCAGAGCCTGGTGGAGGGCGGCCGCCGACTGTTTGAACCAGGTGTTGGTGCGGTCGGTGAGTTCGGATTCGCCGGTGGTCCAGCGTTGGTGGAACCAGGGGTGACCGGATTCGGCGCCGTGGCGGACGTAGGCCATGCACCAGACGTGGTTGTCGGCGGCTGCGTCGACCAGGCGGAGGCGGTCGGCTTCGGTCAGGCTGTAGGCGTCGGCGAAGCGGCGGAGGCGGGTGAAGGAGCGGCCTCGGCGTACGTCGTGGATGTCCGCGTCGGGCCGCAGCGGCGCCCACAGGCGGACCGCGGTGGCGACGTCCCACAGCGGTGAACCCGGGCCGGCGAGGTCGAAGTCGATCAGGGCGACGGCGACACCGTCCCGGAAGACCACATTGTCGAGGTTCGGATCGTTGTGGCTGATCAGCCCGGTGACATACGCGGGCGGCACCGGCTCGGCCCACCGCAGGCCGACGGGCCGGAAGTCCGCCACGGCCTCGTGGTACGCCCGCAGCAGCTGCGCCACGCTGTCCAGCGCCTCGTCCGTCATCGACCAGTCCGGGTACGGCGTGGTCACCGTCTCGCCAGGCAGGTACGACAGCACCTCGCGCCCCTGCGAATCGATCCCGAGCAGCCGCGGCGCACCCTCGAACCCGACCCGTTCCAGGTGTTCGAGCAGCGCGTGCGTGGCCAGGCTGCTGGGGCGCAGCGGACGACGGACGGTGTCCCCGACCCGCACGACCAGCCCACGGTTCGCAGTACCGCCGAGCAACTGGGTCTCAACCTCAGCAGGCATCGCGGGTCAGTGTGTCTCGTTCAGCAGGGCCTTCGCCAGGGGTGCGTGGGTAACGATCCCGTTGACCAGCCCGCTGCGTACGGCGGCACGCACCGCGGCGACCTTCGCCAGCCCGTACGGGATCGCGATCACCTCGTCGATCTTGTCCATCTGCTCGGCGTTGATCGCGATCACCCGATCGGTGACGCGACTCTGCACCGGCGCACCGTCCGCATCCACGAACACCCCGGAGATATCCGCGACCACCCCGCGCTTTTCCAGCTGCTCACAGGCCTTCTCGTCCATCGCGTCGTACAGCGTCGACTGCCCCGCCGCCCACGACCCGAGCCCGACCACAGCCTTGCTGACCGAGTCGAAGTGGCTGATCGCCTCCGCCACCTCCGGCTGCTGCCGCAACGCCCGCGCGGTCGCGGCATCCGGCACGACCAGCGGCGCATAGAACAGGTACGCCGGTCCGCCCGACAACCGCGCCGTGTGCCGCACCAGCTCCACCGAGTTCGCCTCGACATCCGGCCGGGTCAGCGCGCCCGTCAGCTGGACGACCGGCACCGGCGCGAGGGTCGTCAACTGCTCGGTCATCGCCGTCACCGCCCGAGCCCAGGCAAGGCCGAGCACATCCTCTGCAGTGACGATCTCCGACAAGAGATCGGCGGCCGCCTTGCCGAGCTGGGTCCGCAGAGCAGGTTCGTCGACCTCTGGTGTGTCGACCACGATCGCCCGCCGCAGCCCGAGCGCCTCCTGCAGCTGAACCGAGAGCTCGAGATCGATGGCTCCCGGGTGGCTGATCTCGATCCGCACCAGCCCACTGCTGCGCGCCTGGTCCAGCAATCGCGCGACTTTGAACCGGCTGAGCCGGAACTCGTCCGCGATCTCCACCTTCGACCGCCCGTCGACGTAGTACCGCCGCGCGATCGACGCGGTCAGCACCAACTGCGCCGGCCCGAAGGTCTCCATCACAGCCTCCCCGCTCATATGAGCACCATCGGACCCAAGTGTTGCACAGACCCTTGACAGGTCAAGTCCCTTGCCGGTTCACTCGTGCTGTGAGCAGAGGCGTGCTCAAATGAGCGGACTGAAGGAGCTGCTAGTGCCCGGACGAAGGCTTACGGCGGTCGGGGTCGCACTTGTTCTCAGTGCGGCCAGCGGCTGTGCCGGCTGGGGTGGTGGCGCCGGTGGTGGCGACAGCGCCGACAGCATCAACGTGCTGATGGTGAACAACCCGCAGATGGTCGACCTGCAGAAACTCACCGCCGACAACTTCACCAAGCAGACCGGCATCCACGTGAACTTCACCGTGCTCCCGGAGAACGACGTCCGGGACAAGATCAGCCAGGAGTTCTCCAGCCAGGCCGGTCAGTACGACGTGGCGTCGGTCAGCAACTTCGAGATCCCGATCTACGCGAAGTCCAAGTGGATCGCTCCGCTGTCGGACTACATCAGCAAGGACCCGTCCTTCGACCAGGACGACATCCTCAAGCCGATGACCCAGTCGATGACCGCGGACGACGGCAAGATCTACGGCGAACCGTTCTACGGCGAGTCGTCGTTCCTCATGTACCGCAAGGACATCCTCGCCTCCAAGGGCGTGACGATGCCGGCGAAGCCGACCTGGCAGGAGGTCGCGGACATCGCGGCCAAGGTCGACAACGCACAGCCCGGCATGCGCGGTATCTGCCTGCGCGGCCAGCCCGGCTGGGGTCAGCTGTTCGCCCCGCTCACCACGGTCGTGAACACCTTCGGCGGCACCTGGTTCACCCAGGACTGGCAGGCCCAGGTCAACTCGCCCGCGTTCACCGAGGCGACCAAGTTCTACGTCGATCTCGTCCGCGCGCACGGCGAGGCGGGCGCACCGCAGGCCGGCTTCACCGAGTGCCTGAACAACACCATCCAGAGCAACGTCGCGATGTGGTACGACGCGACGTCGGCGGCCGGCTCGCTCGAGGCGCCGAACTCGCCGGTCAAGGGCAAGATGGGCTACGCGCCGGCGCCGGTCGTGAAGACCGACAGCTCCGGCTGGCTGTACGCGTGGGCCTGGGGCATCCAGGAAGCCTCGAAGAAGAAGGACAACGCCTGGAAGTTCATCTCCTGGGCCTCCGGCAAGGACTACGAGAAGCTCGTCGGCGAGAAGGTTGGCTGGTCCAACGTTCCGGCCGGTAAGCGGGCGTCGACGTACGAGATCCCGGACTACGTCAAGGAGGCTTCCGCATTCGCGGAGCCGACCAAGTCGGCGATCGAGAACGCCGACCCGAAGAACCCGGGCACCCAGCCGCGGCCGGCGCCGGGGATCCAGTTCATCGACATCCCGGAGTTCCCGGATCTCGGGACCCAGGTCAGTCAGGACGTGAGCTCGGCGATCGCCGGGCGGATGAGCGTCGACAAAGCCTTGAACCGCGGGCAGGAGCTCGCCGACGACGTCGCCGAGCGGTACCGCTCGCGACAGGCGAAGTGAGGGGGAGCAGACATGTCCGTCGATGCCAAGCCTGAAACCGAAACCAAGCCCCGGCGTCACTCGGCGCCGCCCGAGGGCACCGTGATGCGCAGGGCCGGCGACTGGGCCCGGCGCGGGCCGTTGCTGCCGGCGCTGGTCTTCATGATCATCGTCACCCAGTTGCCGTTCGTGGTCACGATCATCGTGTCGTTCATGGACTGGAACGCGTACTACCCGGACGAGAAGGGGTTCGCCGGGATCGACAACTTCCGCCGGGTGCTGACCGATGCGAACACCCGGCACGCGATCTGGGTGACGATCGTGCTGACCGCGGGCGTCGTCCTGATCAGCCTCGTACTCGGTCTGCTGATCGCTCTGCTGCTCGACCGCAAGTTCCGCGGCCGCGGCGCGGTCCGGACGATGATGATCACACCGTTCCTGGTCGTGCCCGTCGCGGCGGCCCTGCTGTGGAAGCACGCGCTGTACAACCCGACGTACGGCTTGTTCAACGGTGTGCTGAAGTGGATCTTCGGTGACAACGCGCCGCAGCCGGACTGGATCAGCAACCAGCCGTTGTGGTCGATCATCTTCGCGCTGGTCTGGCAGTGGACGCCGTTCATGATGCTGATCCTGCTCGCCGGACTGCAGAGCCGTCCGCTCGACGTGATCGAGGCGGCCGGGATCGACGGCGCGAACCAGTGGGAGATCTTCCGCTACATGACGCTCCCGCACCTGCGCCAGTACCTCGAGCTGTCCGCGCTGCTCGGCTCGATCTACGTCGTACAGAACTTCGACGCGGTCTTCACGATCACGTCTGGCGGTCTCGGTACGGCGAACCTCCCGTACACGATCTACCAGACGTTCTACACCGCCCACGACTACGGCCGCGCCTCGGCAGCCGGCGTCATCGTCGTGATCGGCACGATCGCGATCGCAACGTTCGCGCTGCGGTCGGTGTCCACGCTGTTCCGAGAGGAGACCGGCAAATGAGCGGCCAGGTGACGATGGTCAAGGGGCACTCGCGCCGCGGCGGTGGCTGGGCGCTGAGCGGGCTGGCCTGGATCGTGGGCATCCTGTTCGTGCTGCCGGTGCTGTGGATGCTGCTGACGTCGTTCCACTCCGAGGAGAACGCGGCGAAGAACCCGCCGGACATCGCGGCGCCGCTGACGCTCGACGGCTACCGGGCTTTCTTCGACACCGGGCCGTGGCCGTCGATCGCGAACTCGCTGACCGCGAGCATCCTGTCGACCGCGCTGGTCATCCTGCTCGCGTTCCCGGCGGCGTACGCGCTGTCGATCCGGCCGGTGAAGAAGTGGACCGACGTACTGTTCTTCTTCCTGTCCACGAAGATGCTGCCGGTGGTGGCCGGCCTGCTGCCGATCTACCTGTTCGCGCAGTCGGTCGGGTTCCTGGACAACATCTGGCTGCTGATCATTCTGTACACCTCGATGAACCTGCCGATCGCGGTCTGGATGCTGCGCAGCTTCCTGTCCGAGGTGCCGGTCGAGATCCTCGAGGCGGCCTCGGTCGACGGGGCGTCGCTGACCCGCACGCTGCGGTCCGTGGTCGCGCCGGTGGTCACACCGGGTATCGCCTCGGCTGCGCTGATCTGCTTCATCTTCAGCTGGAACGAGCTGCTGTTTGCCCGAGTGCTGACCGGCACAGTGGCGCAGACCGCGCCGGTGTTCTTGACTGGGTTCGTGACCAGTCAAGGATTGTTCCTCGCCAAAGTCTGTGCCGCGTCGATCGTGGTGTCGCTGCCGGTGCTGATCGCCGGGTTCGCCGCACAGGACAAACTCGTCCAGGGTCTGTCGCTGGGGGCGGTCAAGTGAAACTGGCCGCTTCCACTCTCGATGCCCTGGGCAATGAGGTTGGCGTGCCCACCTACGACCGTACGGCGGTGACACCCGGGATCGTGCACTTCGGGGTCGGTGGCTTCCACCGCGCTCATCAGGCGATGTACCTGGATCGGTTGATGGGCGACGGGAAGGCGCTGGACTGGGGGATCGTCGGCGTCGGGGTGCTGCCGCAGGATCACCGGATGGCCGACGTGATGTCCGCCCAGGACTGTCTCTACACGTTGGTCGTCAAGCATCCGGACGGGACGCTGGAGCCTCGGGTGATCGGGTCGATCGTCGACTACCTGTTCGCGCCGGACGATCCGAACGCCGTGCTGGCTCGGATGGTCGACCCGGCGACCCGGATCGTGTCCCTGACGATCACCGAGGGCGGGTATCACGTCAACCAGGTGACCGGGGAGCTGGACGCGTCCGATCCCTCGCTCGCCGCCGATCTGGAGCCGGGCGCGACGCCGGGGAGCGCGTTCGGGTTCATCGTCGAGGCGCTGGCGCGGCGGCGGGCGGCCGGCGTACCGCCGTTCACCGTGATGTCGTGCGACAACATCCCGGGCAACGGGCACGTGGCGCGGAAGATGCTGTCGTCGTTCGCGCGCTTGAAGGATCCCGAGATCGCCGCGTTCCTCGAGACCGAGGTGCGGTTCCCGAACTGTATGGTCGACCGGATCACGCCGGTGACGACGGACGCGGACCGCGAGGCGCTGGCGGAGCGGTTCGGGGTCGAGGATGGCTGGCCGGTGGTGTGCGAGCCGTTCACGCAGTGGGTGCTCGAGGACGACTTCGGGCTCGGCAGGCCGTCGTACGAGGATGTCGGCGTACAGATCGTCGAGGATGTCGAGCCGTACGAGCTGATGAAGCTGCGGCTGCTGAACGCCTCGCACCAGGCGCTGTGCTACCTCGGGTATCTGGCCGGTTATCGGTACGCGCACGAGGTGTGTCAGGACAAGCTGTTCGTCGACTTCCTGCTCGGCTACATGGACAACGAAGGTACGCCGACGCTGCCGCCGGTGCCGGGGGTCGACCTTGATCGATACAAGCACCAGTTGATCGAGCGGTTCGCGAACCCTGAGGTGCGGGACACACTGGCGCGGCTGTGCGCGGAGAGCTCGGACCGGATCCCGAAGTGGTTGCTGCCGGTCGTGCGCGAGCAGTTGGCCGCCGATCGGGAGATCAAGCGTTCGGTTCTGGTCGTTGCGTCTTGGGCGCGGTACGCCGAGGGCACCGACGAGCAGGGTGATCCGATCGAGGTCGTGGACCGGCTGCGGGACAAGCTGGTCGAGCGGGCGCAGCACAACACCGACGATCCGCTGGTGTTCGTCTCGGATCCGGATCTGTTCGGTGATCTTGCGTCGGACCAGCGGTTCGTCACGCAGTACAAGGCCGCGCTGAAGTCGCTGCACGAGATCGGTGCCCGCGCCACGCTCGAAGCCCTGTAGCGTCGGAGCATGACTGAGCTGAGGCTGGTCGCCGGGGTGGACTGCTCCACCCAGGCGACCAAGGTTCTGGTGTGCGAGGCCGAGACCGGCGCGGTGGTACGCGAGGGGCGCGCGCCCCACCCGGATGCCACGCAGGTGGATCCCGCCGAGTGGTGGAAGGCGTGGGAGATCGCGTCCGACGGGTTGCTGGACGGCGTCCAGGCGATCGCGGTCGGCGGCCAGCAACACGGCATGGTCCTGCTGGACGACTCCGGCGAGGTGGTCCACCCCGCCGTCCTCTGGAACGACACCAGCTCAGCCGACGCCACCACCGAACTGATCGCAGAACTCGGCGGCGCCGAGGCGTGGGCCGAAGCCATCGGCTCAGTCCCCGTGCCGAGCTTCACCGTCACCAAGCTCCGCTGGATCCGCGACGAAGCCGCCCGCGCGGATGCAGATGCTGTACGGCGTGAAGCCGCGCGGCGGGCGGCGGCTGTTGTGTTGCCTCATGACTGGATGACGCATCGGCTGGCTGCTGATCGGCGGGGGATCGAGGGGATTACTACCGATCGGGGGGATGCCTCGGGGACCGGGTGGTGGTCGGCGGCGACGAACAGTTATCGGACTGATCTGGTTGAGCTTGCGTTTGGGCGGCAGTTGGCGCTTCCGCGGGTGGCCGGCCCGGCTGAGGTTGTTGGGGAGACTGTCTTCGGGGCGGCGATTGCGGCCGGCACCGGGGACAACGCTGCGGCGGCGCTCGGGCTCGACCTGCAGCCGGGTGACGTTGCCGTTTCTCTCGGGACCAGTGGTACGGCGTTTGCGCGCTCGGCCAACCCGACCGCGGACCCGACCGGCCTGGTTGCCGGCTTCGCGGATGCGACCGGCGAATACCTCCCGCTCGTCTGCACCCTGAACGCGGCCCGCGTGATGTCCGCGACCGCGAACATGCTCGGCCTCGACCTGGCCGAGTTCGACGAGGCCGCGATCACCTCACCCGGCAGCGACGGCCTGGTCCTGCTCCCGTTCGTCGACGGCGAGCGTACGCCGGACCTCCCGCACTCGACCGGTCTGATCTACGGCCTCACCCGCGCGACCATGCAGCCCGCGACGATGGCCCGCGCCGCCGTCGAAGGCCTCCTCTGCGGCCTCGCCGACGCCGTCGACGCCCTCCGCGCCCAAGGCCTCCCCGTCCACCGGCTCCTCCTCCTGGGCGGCGGCGCCCGCTCCCGCGCCGTACAGGCCCTCGCCCCGGCCCTCCTCGGCGCCGAGGTAGTCCTCCCCGAACCGGCCGAGTACGTCGCCCTGGGCGCCGCCCGCCAAGCAGCCTGGGCCCTCACCGGCGAACTCCCCACCTGGCCGGTCCCGGTCGGCAAACCCGAGCCCGCCATCACCCTCGACGCCGCCAAGATCCGCGCCAACTACGAACAGGTCCTCACCAACACCCGCCCCCTCCTCTCGCAGCCTTACAACCGCTGACCTCAGCGGCGGGGGCCGAGGGGGTCTTCGTCGGGTGGGGTCGGGGTGCGGCGGGTGGTGTCGGCGAGGGAGCGTTCGGGTAGCCAGAGGACGAACGTGCTGCCGATGCCGAGTTCGGAGTGCAGGGCGACGGTGCCGCCGTGGGACTCGGCGATCTGGCGGACGATGGCGAGACCGAGGCCGGCCCGGCGCTGACCGCTGGACGGTACGGTCGCGGGCGACTGCCGTTGCCCGGCCCGGAAGAACCGGTCGAAGACCCGATCGGCGTCGTCCGCCGCGATGCCCGGGCCTTCGTCGCGGACCGCGATCCAGGCCCAACCGCTGCGGCTGCCGACCGCCAGCACGAGTTCACTGCCGCCACGCGCCAGCCGGACCGCGTTCGAGAGCAGGTTGTCCACCGCCCGCCGCAGCGCCGACGCGTCACCGGCAGCGGTGGGTCCGGGCGCGAGCCGCCGTACGACGTGAAGCTCACGATCCGCGGCGAGCAGCTCGTACTCCTCGGCCGCCTCACCCGCGATCGCGGCCAGGTCCACGTCGGCATCGACGAACGCCGGCGACGACCGCCGCGCCGACGCGAGCAGGTCCTCCACCAGCCGCGTCATCCGCTGGATCGCCCGGCTGACGATCGCGGTCGCCTGGGCACGATCCTCCGGCGGCGTGTCGTCATGTGCGAGTACGGCGTCGACGTTCGCCTGGATCACCGCCAACGGATTCCGCAGCTCGTGCGACGCGTCGTCGACCAGTTGACGCTGCGCCACGAACGCCGACTCCAGCCGCCCGAGCATGTCGTCGACGGTGTCGCCCAGGTTGCGCAGTTCGTCCCGCGGCCCGTCCAGCGCGATCCGCCGCGACAGATCGGTCGCCGAGATTTCTTGGGCAGTCTCCGTGATCCGTCGTACCGGCCGGAGCGCGCGACCAGACAACCACCACCCGGTGCCGAGACTGACCAGGAACAGCCCGGCGATCCCCGCGGCCGAGTAGTTCCGCAGGCTCTGCAACGTCTGGTAGTTCACCGCGGACTGGAAGCTGGAGATCTCCGCGGCCTGGATCACCTGCCCCTCCTTGAGATGCAGGTTGCCCTCGTGGTCCTTGTAGTACTTCTGGACCTCGATCTGGTTCAGCGGTTTCGGATCGAGGATCTGCTCCAGCGCGAGGTATACCCCGCCGAGCAGCAACGCCGACAGCGCGATCAGCACCGCGGAGTACGTCAGGGTCAGGCGGAACCGGATCGTCTGGATCCAGGAAGGGAGCTTCATTCCTCACCTCGAAGCCGGTAGCCGCGGCCGATCACGGTCTCCAGGACCGGATCCTCGCCGTCCTGGGTGAGCTTGCGACGCAA
This sequence comes from Kribbella sp. NPDC058693, assembly GCF_042715335.1. Classification (NCBI taxonomy): domain Bacteria; kingdom Bacillati; phylum Actinomycetota; class Actinomycetes; order Propionibacteriales; family Kribbellaceae; genus Kribbella; species Kribbella sp. NPDC058693. The sequence continues at coordinate 1,955,733 of NZ_JBHXSQ010000001.1, read as the reverse complement.
CGTGCCCACCGTCACGCGAACGCTCTGCGTGAACGGGTCCGCGTTCTCGTCCCACACATGCTCGAGCAGTTCCTCGGCCGAGACGACATGCCCGGGCCGCGACATCAGATACCGCAGTACGCCGAACTCCTTCAACGTCAGCGTCAACTCGCGCCCGGACCGCGTCGCGAGGTGGCGGGACGAGTCGAGCACGAGCTCTCCGACATGCAACTGGGTCGTCCCGTTCGTGACGTCCCGCCGCAGCAGCGCCCGGATCCGCGCGAGCAACTCCACCAACGCGAACGGCTTCGTCAGGTAGTCGTCCGCGCCCTCGTCGAGTCCGCGGACGCGATCGGCCAGCGAGGCGCGAGCGGTCAGCATCAGCACCCGCAGCTCCCGCCCGGACGCCACCTCGATCTCACCCCGCCGGACCGCGCGGCACAGGTCGAGGCCGTTGGTGTCCGGCAGGGTGATGTCCAGGATCGCCAGGTCGTACGCCGTGGTCGCGAGCTTCTCCACCGCTTCGGCGCCGGTCGTCGCGGCGTCGACGGCGTACCCGGCCCGGCCGAGTCCGGAGCGCAACGCACTGACCAGGCCTTCCTCGTCCTCCACCACCAGTAATCGCACGCCACCAAGGTAGCCGGGGGAGCGTGATCCACCGGTCTGCGCTTTCGCCGAACTTTCGCTCTGCTTTCCGGTCGTTTTCGCGCCTCCTTGATGAGCTGTGGCCAACCTGATCGAAGGAGATGTCTGATGAAGAAGCTCATTCTCGGCGCGGCGATCGTGGTAGCGGCGCTCGGCGCCGGTGGCGTGGCGTACGCCGCGACGAACGATCCGGCGCCGGAGCAGGGTTATGTCACGGTCGACGACGGCGCCACCACGCCCTCGCCGTCACCGTCGCACGACTGCCCGGAGAAGGGTGACTCCGCGAACCCGAGCGGTAACGCATGACGTCGGCCGCGCTCGAACACGCGTTGTTCGAGGTGAAGAAGGTGGTCGTCGGGCAGGACCAGCTGGTCGAACGCATGCTGGTCGGATTGCTTGCCCGCGGCCACTGTTTGCTCGAAGGCGTGCCCGGCGTCGCGAAGACGCTCGCCGTCCGCACGCTGGCCGAGGTGATCGGCGGCCGGTTCGCCCGGCTCCAGTTCACTCCGGACCTGGTGCCCGGCGACATCATGGGCACCCGGATCTGGCGGCCGTCGACGGAGGCGTTCGACACCGAGCTCGGCCCGGTGTTCGCGAACCTCGTGCTGGCGGACGAGATCAACCGCGCGCCGGCGAAGGTGCAGTCCGCGTTGCTGGAGGCAATGGCCGAGAACCAGGTCAGCATCGGCGGTACGTCGTACCAGCTGCCCGAACCGTTCCTGGTGCTCGCGACGCAGAACCCGATCGAGTCCGACGGCGTGTACGCATTGCCCGAGGCGCAACGCGACCGGTTCCTGCTGAAGATCACCGTCGACTACCCGACACCGTTGGAGGAGCTCACGATTCTCCAGCGGATGAGCGCGCACCGGCCGCACGCCGGCGCCGTACTCACTCCGGAGCAGGTCGTTCAGTTGCAGGAGGCAACGGATGACGTCTTCGTCCACACCGCGGTGGCGGAGTACGTCATCCGCCTCGTGCATGCGACCCGGGCGCCGTCGCAGTACGGGATCCATGATCTGGCCGGCGTCCTGGAGTTCGGCGCGAGCCCCCGTGCGACCCTCGGTCTGGTTGCGGCCGGGCGAGCGCTCGCGTTGCTGCGCGGGCGTGACTACGTGCTGCCGGCGGATGTGTACGACGTCGCGCTCGATGTGATGGCGCACCGATTGGCGTTGACCTTCGACGCGCTCGCCGACGGCGTCGATCCACGGTCGGTGGTCACGCGGATCCTGCACACGATCCAGCAGCCGCATGTGGTGCCGGCCGACGAGGCCCAAGGATCCGCGGCATGACTGATCTCCTGGCCGGACGGGAACGGGCCTTGCGCGCCTTGGAGTTGTCGGTGAAGCGCAAGCTGGAGGGATTCCTGCACGGCGACATCACAGGTCTTCGGAGCGGTCCCGGAAGCGAGCCGAACGAAGCACGGCCGTACCAAGCGGGGCAGGACGACGTACGGCGAATGGACTGGAACGTGACTGCGCGCTCGCTGGAGCCGCACGTCCGGGCGCCGTTGGCGGAGCGTGAGCTGGAGACGTGGGCGCTGCTGGACGCGTCCGCGAGCATGGACTTCGGCACCGCGTTGAGCGAGAAGCGCGATCTGGCCGTAGCTGTTGTCGGAGCGGTCGGCCTGCTCGCCGACCGCCCGGGGAACAGCCTCGGCGTACGAATTGCCCTGGGCAACGACCTCCGTCGTCTCCCCGCGGCCGGCAGCGGAGTCCAGCTCCGCCGCTCGCTGCGCACGCTGCTGTCGTTGCCCCGAGCAACACCAGGATCCGTTCCCAGAACGGATCTGGGGCAGGCGATCAGTCGGCTGAACCGTGAACATCCGCGCCCCGGCCTCCGCGTGATCGTCTCGGACTTCCACGAAGACGGTTGGTCCGACCCACTCCGCCGGCTCGCCGCACGTCACGAGGTACTCGCCGTCGAAGTCCTGGACCCCCGCGAACTCGAACTTCCCGACGTCGGGCTGCTCACGCTGATCGATCCCGAGACCGGCCGCCGGCGCGAGATCCAGACGGCGAACCGCAAGCTCCGCCGCCGGTACGCCGACGTGATGGCGGCGCACCGCACTCGAACCACCCAGGCGATCCGGGCCGCCGGTGCCGCGCATCTCGTACTGCGCACCGACACCGACTGGGTCCGCGACGTCGCCGCCTTCGCCACCGCCCGCCGCCGGGCCGGTGCCCGCTCTGTAAGGACCGGTGTCAGATGAGATTCGAGCAACCCCTGTGGCTCTGGCTGCTGGTGCTGGTCGCCGTGCTGGTGGTGGCGTACCTGCTTGCCCAGCGCCGCCGGACGAAGTACGCCGTCCGGTTCGCGACCCTCCCGATGCTGGAGAAGGTCGCTCCGAAGCGGCCCGGCTGGCGCCGGCACGCGCCGGCCGCGGCCTTTCTCGCGGCACTCACCGTGCTGACGATCGCGATCGCCCGACCGGTGGCGGACATCCGCGTCCCGCGCGAGCGGGCCACCGTCCTGGTCGCGATGGACGTGTCGAACTCGATGGCGGCGACCGATGTCGCGCCGAACCGGTTCGAGGTGGCTCAGCAGGCGGCGACGGAGTTCGTCCGGGACCTGCCGGCGAAGTTCAACGTCGGCCTGGTGTCCTTCGCTCGTACGGCGAATGTGGTGGCCGCCCCGAGTACGGATCATCAGGCGACCGTCGATGCGATCAACGGGCTGCAACTGACCGACAGTACGGCGATCGGCGACGCCGTCCTCGCCGGCCTGCAGGCGGTGCGGACGATCGATCCCGACGATCCGCCACCGAGCCGGATCGTGCTGCTGTCGGACGGCGGCAACACCGCGGGCAGCCCGATCGACGCTGCCGCCGAGGCCGCGGCGCAAGCCGGTGTACCGGTGTCGACGATCGCCTACGGGACCGCCGAGGGCACCGTCAACCTCGAGGGCCGCGACATCCCGGTCCCCGCCGACACCGAGGCGCTCCAGGGCCTGGCCGAAGCCACCAACGGCACGTTCTACCAGGCACAGAACAACGACCAGCTCCGCGACGTCTACTCCGACCTCCAGTCCTCGATCGGCTGGACCACCGAGTCCCGGGAAGTCACCAACCTGGTCGCCGGAATCGCCCTGGCCGCGGCACTCCTGGCCGCGATCGCCTCCCTCTTCTGGTTCTCCCGCCTCCCGTAAGGAGGAACGTCACATGCCCCACCTCGGCCTTCCCTTCCGCGGCCCGGACTACCTTCCCGGCCCGCCACCCGCGAACAGCGCACCTACTCCGTTCTCCGTCACCCCGGTCGCCGCCGCGGCACCCCCCTCTCCGCCGGCGCCACCTCGAACCGGGGTGACGGGCCCCTCCTCTGCGCGCAGTGCAGTCGGCCGGCGGGCGGCTCTTCTCGTCGGCACGGTCGCCCTCTCCGCCGTGGCCGGTGGTCTTGCGGGTGCAGTCACCGGCGCTCGTGACCCGGCACCGCTTCCACAAGCAGCAGCACCTCCGGCGGCGGCCCAGGGATCCATCTCCGCGGCGGCGGCCGGCGTCCTTCCGGGTGTGGTGTCCGTGCGCGCCGGCCGGGCGACCGGGTCCGGGTTCGCGATCGACCAGGAAGGGCATGTGGTGACGAATGCACACGTGGTGGAGGGAACGACCGACGTATCCCTGGTCCTGTCGAACGGCCGTACGGTCGACGCGGACGTCATCGGATCCGACCCGGACAACGACCTCGCCGTACTGCAGGTCTCGACCGCCGACGCCGCGGGCTTGCGCTCGCTCACGCTCGGCCGGTCCGCACAGCTGCGGGTAGGCGACCCGGTGCTGGCCGTCGGATCCCCGCTCGGCCTGGAGGGAACGGTGACCGCCGGCATCGTCAGCGCCGTCAACCGCCAGGCCCGCTTCGGCGACAACAACACCCGCCAGCCCGCGATCCAGACCGACGCCGCTATCAATCCGGGCAACTCCGGCGGCCCGCTGGTCAACGCCGCCGGTCAGGTGGTGGGTGTCAATACCGCCATCGCCACCCTCGGTACCTCCCGCTCCGGCAACATCGGCATCGGCTTCGCGATCCCCGTCGATCGCATGACCAGCATCGTCAACGACCTCCTCGACTGACCGGACCCCCTACAGTTGGTGGATGGTGTACTTCGGTGGGTTCCTCGGGCTGATCGGGTTGCTGACCCTGATCTTCCGGGACGGCGACGTGGCCGGCATGCCTTCGGCTGTGGTCGGCGGCGGGCTGCTGGCGCTGGGCGTGGCCGTAGGCGCGCTCGGTGTCGTCTGGCGGCGTCGCGTCCGCCGGCGCAAGATCGCCGCCGGCGAACCGGTGCCTGTCGGGGACATCTTCCAGCGTGCCCGCGCCCTGCCGAGGCTGCTCCGCGATGTCCGCCAGGGTGCGTACGCCGACCTGCCGAAGAGCCGCCCGTTCATGTGGGTACTGGCGCTCGTCTACCTGATCTCGCCGATCGACATCCTGCCCGACGTACTGCCGCTGCTCGGTGTCACGGACGATGCCGGCGTGGCCGTCTGGCTGCTCACCAGCGTGTCGACGGCCACCGGCCTCTATCTCAACCGCGAGCGCGAACGTCAGCGTCTGGGCAATCGCGACCTCGGCACCGGTGGACCCACGCACTGATGTCGGCCGCCGCCTCCTCGGGATGCTGATACGCGAACAACTGCAGTGAGTCGCTCGGCTCATCTGGATCGCTGAGGCGGTCGGCGGCTTCCACCAACTGATGAGCGGCCGCAAGCACACGCGCGGCCTGCTCGCGTGCCTCGGCCGGATCGTCAAGCGTGACGGCATCAGTCGCCAGATCGGCGACTTCACAAGCCTGGTAGGCCATTGCCAGCTGAGCGCGGTTCATCCAAACGCCCGCACGAAGAAGATGACGGTCATCGCAATAGCTGTCGTGAGGACCAGCACACGCAGCACAGCCGGCGGTAGACGACGTACGACGTGGGCGCCGAGGTAGCCACCTATGACGGCACCGGCGAGCAAGGCGACCAGGTGGATCGGCTGGGCCAGTACGTTGGCGGCGAAGACGAAAACGACCGCCGCGGTGAGGTAAACAGCCGCGACCTGGATGACCCGCAGGGGATTCCCGCGTGCCGGGTCGAGCGAGGTCGTCGCGGTCCAGAACGCGAGCATCATCAGCCCGACCGCGCCGCCGAAGTACCCACCGTAGATCGACAGCAGGAACTGCCCGGCCAGGATCGCCGTCGGACCGGCCTGCCCGAGCCGCAGCGCCGCCGTCAGCCGCCGACCGAACGCGAGTACGACGGTCGCGAACGCCAGCAACCACGGCACCGCCGCGTCGAAAGATGCCGATGGCAACAACAGGAGCAGGCCGGCGCCGATCGCGCCACCGCAGACGCTGGCGAGCGTGAGCCGCGCCGGGGACGGATGCGTGAAGCCCTCGAACTCCCGGCGGTAGACCCACGCGCTCGTCGCGTTGCCGGGCAGCAGCGCGACAGTCGTGGTCGCGTTCGCGGTGACCGGCGGCATGCCGGCCGCGACCAGCGCGGTGAGTGCCACGAAGCTCCCGCCACCACCGACGGCGTTCAGCGCGCCGGCGGCGACACCGGCCAGAAGGATCAGCAGCACCTTTCGAGGATCAGCGCTGCAGCCGGCTTCCACAATGCGCGATCTCCGTAGCCAGCCTCAGGCTGAGACGTAGGCTGATCCCATGCGGTACGACCTCGACGATCTCCGGCTCTTCACGCACGTCGCGGCGGAGGGCTCGATCACCGCCGGCGCGCGGGTGATGCACCTCAGCCTGCCTTCGGCCAGTTCGCGGGTCAGAGCCCTCGAAGCGCAGGCCGGCGTACCGCTCCTGATCCGTGAGCGCCGCGGTGTCCGGCTCACTCCGGCCGGCGCCACATTGGCCCGGCATGCCCGCGAGGTTCTCGCCGAGACGACCAGGCTGGACAGCGCGGTCGCGTCGTACGCCGTCTCCCGGACCGCGCCGATCCGGCTGGTTGCGGGTGGTTCCGCGATGCACCAGCTCGTCCCGGTCGCTCTCGCCACGTTCCTTCGCGAGCACCCGGAGTACGACGTGAACGTCAGCGAGCGCCGTACCGTCCGGAGTGTCCGCCTGCTCGCCGCCGGCGAGGCCGACCTCGGCGTCATCCTCGACGACGAACCGACCTCGCTGCGGACCGAACCGCTCGCCGACGACTCGCTGGTCGTCATCGGTCAGGCCGGCGGCACGCTCGCCGGCCGCACCTCGATCGCGTACGCCGAAGTCGCCGAGCATCCGCTGGTCGGTCTCGACCGCAACTCCCCGCTCACGCAATGGATGGACGACCGCCTCGGCCCGCACGCCCCGGCCCCGCGCTACCGAACCGTCGTACCGACCCTGCACACGCTGATCACCCTCGCGACCGCAGGCGCCGGCCTGGCGATCGTCCCGCGCCGGGCCGTCGACGCGATCGCCGCGCTGGACGTCTGCCCGCTGCAGGACGCGTGGTCGACCCGCGCGCACCTCCTCTGCTACGCCGCGAACGCGCCCGAGGCCGCCCACCTGCTCGCCGGCCACCTGCACGCGGCGGCGAACGCTTAGCTCTGCTTCTGGATGCCGTCGATCAGGTAGCTCAAGCCGAGGTCGAAGATCTCGGCCGCCGTCCGATGGGGTGCGTCGTGGACCCATTCCTCGAGTGCCGGGTAGTTGCCGCTGGCAAACATCCGCTTGATGTACGGCGCGGTCGCGTGCTGCCACTGATGCTTGTCGAGGCCGGATCCGCGTTCGGCCCGGCGCTCGGTGACCTCCTTGCGGACGGCGCCGACCAGGTAGACACTCAGCGCGTCGAGAGCGCCCGACATCTGGTCGAGGTCGAGCCCGGTGGCGCGGAGTGCGGTCAGCGACGCCTCGGTGTGTGCGAGCGTGGCCGGCCCGAAGCGCGGCCGGCCGCCCATCAGGTCGGCGAACCACTCATGCCGCAGGGCAACCTCGCGGATCCCGGTCGCGATGGACCGCAGTACGTCGCCCCAGGTCGAACCGGTCGGCGCCGGGATCTCGCCGTACACGGTGTCCACCATCAGCTCGAGCAGCTCGTCCTTGGTGTCGACGTACCGGTAGAGGCGCATCGGGCCGGCGTCGAGCGCGCCGGCGACCTTGCGCAGCGACACCGCATCCAGCCCGTCGACGTCGGCGAGGTCGATCGCGGCCCGGACGATGCGCTCCCGGCTGAGCGGACTCGGCCGGCGCCGCTCGGTCGGTTCGAGCCGCTCCCAGATCAGGGGACTGTCTGTCACGGTCACGACGATACACCTGCTTCGTTCGATACAGTGTATAAATCAATACACTGTATCGAGAGGAGCGGATCATGATCGCGATCATCGGCGGCGGCCCGGGCGGCCTCACGCTCGCGCGAATCCTGCACGTCCACGGCATCGCCTCCGTCGTGTTCGAGCGCGACGCGTCCGGCGCCGCTCGCAGCCAGGGCAGCATGCTCGACCTGCACACCGACACCGGTCAGGCCGCCCTGCAGACGGCCGGTCTCGAGCGGGAGTTCCTCGCGGCCGCCCGCGGCGAAGGGCAGGACCACCGCATCCTGGACCACACCGGCACGATGCTGCTCCAGGAGGACACCCCGGACGACGCGCCGATGCTGCGCCCGGAGATCGACCGCGCAGACCTGCGGGACATCCTGCTGAGCTCGCTCCCCGCGCAGACGGTCCGCTGGGGGAGCGCCTTCACCCACGCGGAACCGCACGAGGGCGGATATCTGCTGCACTTCGCCGACGGCAGTACGGCGACGTGCGACCTCCTCGTCGGCGCGGACGGCGCGAACTCCCGGGTCCGTCCGCTGCTCACCGACGTCGAGCCGGCGTACTCCGGCAAGGTCGTGGTGCAGAGCATGATCCGCGATGCCGATCGCACCCAGCCCGAGCTGGCCGAGATGGTTGGGCGCGGCAACTACTGGGTGTTCGGCCCGGACCGGCTGCTGGGCGCGCAACGCAACGGCAACGGCGTGGTCCAGGTGAGCATCTCGATCCAGGCTCCGCTCGACCTGGACCCCGCGGAGGCGATCGACCTTCCGGACGGATGGGCTCCGCAGTTCCGGCGCCTGCTGGCCGCCTGCGACGAACCGTTCGTCGTACGTCCGGCCTACCTGCTGCCGATCGGCATGACCTGGCCGCGCCGATCGGGTCTCACCCTGCTCGGGGACGCGGCGCACTTGATGCCGTCGCACGGCGAGGGCGCGAACCAGGCCATGCGCGACGCCGCCGAGCTCGCGCAGGCAATCGCCGCGCATCCTGACGACCTGGACGCCGCGCTCGAGCAGTACGAGCCGGCCATGTTCGCGCGCACCACCAAGGTCGCGCAGCTGTCGGCCGAGATCGCGGACATGATGACTGGGCCTGATGCCGCCCAGAAGGTCCTTGCGTTCTTCGGCTAGCGTGCGGGTATGGACGAGGTCGGCATTCCGCTGCAGGCGTTCGGCGCGTTGCTGCACAGCCAGAACATCGGCATGGTGTGCCGGGCGTTGAACATGTACCAGGTAGCCGCGGCGTACACGCAGGTCAGCGGCGGAAACCCGCTCGAACCGATGGCCGACGAGGTCCGTGGCGTCGCGCGCGAGATCCTGTCCCGGCCGCCGGCGGAGGACGACGAGATGCGCGCAGGCTTCGATCACATCTCCGCGCTGAACGTGCTGAGCGTCCTGGCTCAGCCCGCGGACGCCGAGCTGATCACAACAGTGCTCGAGAACACGACGAACGAGGAGATTCGCGCGGTGGCGAAGCTGGCGGCCGCCACTGCTCGCACCCAGCCGGGATAACGTGCTCAGCATGCGCGCGCTGACTGTAGAAGAGGCCCGGCAACGGGCGGCGGACCTGGACCTGCGATCGTACGAGGTCGCCTTCGACCTCACCGGCTCGGGCGACACCTTCGTCACGACCAGCCGGATCCGCTTCGGGGCCACGAGCAGCACGAGTTGGGTCGACGTGAAGCCCGAGCGGCTGATCAGCGTCGTACTCAACGGTCAGGCGCTCGAGGTCGGTGCGCTCGACGGCGGCCGCTTCCCGCTCAGCGGGCTGACGGCCGAGAACGAGCTGGTCGTGACCGCCGAGCTGAAGTACTCCGCCGACGGCGAGGGCATGGTGCGATCCGTCGACCCCGCCGACGGACGCGTCTACACGTACGGCATGTCGTCGCTGGAGTCCGCCCCGCGGTACTTCCCCTGCTTCGACCAGCCTGACCTCAAAGCGCCGTACACGATGACGGTGAAGTGCCCCGAGGACTGGGTTGTCCTGGGCAACGGTGCCGCGACGCAGACCGCGCCAGGGGAGTGGATGCTCGCCGAGACCAAGCCGCTCTCGACGTACTTCGTCACGCTCGTCGCCGGCCCGTACCACCTGATCCGCAGCGAGTACGACGGGATCCCGCTCGGTCTCGCTTGCCGGCAGTCGCTGCAGGAGCACCTGGAACGCGACGCCGAGGACCTGTTCCGGACCACCCGCGAGGCGTTCGACGAGTACCACCGGATGTTCCGGCAGCGGTACCCGTTCGGCGAGTACTGGCAGGCGTTCGTGCCGGACTTCAACCTCGGCGCGATGGAGAACCCGGGCTGCGTGACGTTCACCGACACGCTGGTGTACCGCGGGCAGGCGACCGAGGCGGAGCGCAGCACCCGCGCCCGGATCGTCGTGCACGAGATGGCGCACATGTGGTTCGGCGATCTCGTCACGATGAGGTGGTGGAACGACATGTGGCTGAACGAGTCGTTCGCGGAATACATGGCGCACCGGGTGTCGGAGGACGCGACTTCGTACGGCGGTAACTGGACGGATTTCGCATTCGTGCGCAAGTGGTGGGGCTTGCAGACGGACCAGAGCAGCTCGACGCATCCGGTCGCGCCGGACAGTCTCAAGGACGCTCGGCAGTCGCTTGACGACTTCGACGGGATCTCTTACGCCAAGGGCGCGGCGGTGCTGAAACAGTTGGCGAAGTACCTGGGTGACGACGTGTTTCTCAAGGGTGTCAACGCGCATCTCGAGGCGCACGAGTACGGGAACGCCGATCTGCAGGAGTTCATCGAGAAGCTGACCGAGGCCGGCGCCCGGGACCTGGATGCGTGGTCGGACCAATGGTTGCGTACGTCGGGGTTGGACACGCTCTCGGTCGAGCGGACCAGCTCAGGCATCGTCGTGCATCGGAAGAGCCCGGATGAATCGCGCCGGCTGCACAAGCTGAGCGTGGGTGGGTATGCCGAGGACGGATCGGCAACCCTGACAGACGTCGTGCTGACCGAGGACTCGGCAGAAGTTGCGATGGGCAACGAAGCGGTGGTGGTGCCGGATGCCAACGACGACACCTGGGCGAAGATCCGGCTGGACGCGGCGAGCCTGGCGAACCTGACCGAGGTGTTGCCGAGGATCGCGGACAGCACGACCCGCGCGGTGGTGTGGAACTCGGTGCGGGACTCGGTGGCGGATGCTGAGCTGGATCCTCGGCGGGCGCTCGAGCTGTTCGTTGCCGCGCTGCCGCACGAGGACAGCGACATCGCGGTCGGCTCGCTGGCGCAGTGGCTCGAGGGGCGGGTGCTCGGCCGCTACCTCGACTACGACCAGGCCCGCGGACCGGTCGCCGACGCGCTCGGCAGCAAGCTCGCGAGCACCGAGCCGGGCAGCAGCCTGCAGCTGATCACTGCGAGGACCTTCGTCGCGACGACGAACGATGCCGCCCTGCTCACCGCCTGGCTGACCGGTGACGCTCCCGAGGGGCTGGAGATCGACGCGGATCTGCGGTGGTCGATCGTCTTTCGGCTCGTGCTGCTCGGTGCGTTCGGCGCGAGCGAGATCGACGCCGAGCTCGCTCGGGACAAGTCCACCGAGGGCGTGACGCAGGCGGCCCGCTGCCGTGCGGCTCTGCCCGACGGCAAGGAAGCCGCCTGGACCCGGATCATGACCGACCCGGCGATCGGCGTACAGGAACTGCTCGCCACGGCGGAAGGGTTCTGGCATCCGTCCCAGAACGCGATCACCGCGCCGTACGCCCGGCGGTTCTTCACCGACATCCCGCGGACCGCGGAGATCCGGGCCGGCATGGTGGTCGGGCTGACGGCGACCCGGATGGCCCCGAAGTACGCGATCGACGAGGAGCTGATCGCGCCGGCCGAGGCGCTGATCGCGGACGAGAGCGTGGTCTCGGGTATCCGTCGGCAGACCGCGAACTTCCTCGACGACCTGCGCCGGGCGATCGCTGTACGCCGGACCTTCGGCTAACGGACGGTGAGACGTTCCGCGACGGCCTTGCGGGCCTGGTGGATCCGGGCCTTCACGGTCCCGAGCGGTACGTCGAGCTCGTCGGCGATCTCGGCGTACGACAGCGCGCCGAGATCGCGCAGGACCAGCGGCTGGACCAACTGCGGGTGGCTGGACTCGAGCGCCTCGAGGGCCTCCAGCAGGTCGAGGCGAGAGCCGGCGATCACCGACGTCGTGCGCGGGTCGACCGACTCCGGCAACACCTCGGCGGACTGCTCGACCGAGCGGCGCTTCAGCGACCGGTACGTCTGGCGGGCCTGGTTGGTGGCCACGATCGTCACCCAGCCCGCGAAGCTGCCGGTGCCCTTGAAGGTGTGCACCTTGTTGGCGACCTGCAGCAGGGTGTCCTGGACCGCCTCCTCGGCGTCCTCGCGGTAGGGCAGGAACTTCGCCACCCGCCGCTGCACCTGCGGCCGGATCGCCTGCAGGAGTCGTGGAAGTACCGTCTGGTCACCCCCGGCTGCGCGGGCTGCCAGCTCTTCCAGCTCCTCGTTCATCGTCCCCCAGTCACTGTTGAGCTCACCTGTGGTCGACAATAGCCGGGATGGATGTCATCGGGCGGTACCGGTTGCAGGACAAAATCGGCGCAGGCGCGTTCGCGACCGTCTGGCGGGGGTACGACGACGACCTGGATGTCGACGTCGCCGTCAAGGTTCTCGCGGACAACTGGGCGTCGCGCGCCGACGTGCGCGAACGGTTCCTGTCCGAGGCACGCCTGATGCGCCGGATCGCCAGCGACCGGGTCGTCCGGGTCTTCGACCTGGGCAAACTCGACGACGGCCGCCCGTACTTCGTGATGGACTACATCGGCGGCGGCACGCTCGGCGACGTACTCCGGCAGGGCCCCGTCGACGCGGTGGACGCGCTGTGGTGGGGCGCGGATCTGGCCCGGGCTGTGGCCGCGCTGCACGGCGAGGGCGTCGTACACCGCGACGTCACCCCGGCGAACCTGCTGCTGCGACCGGGTGACGAGTCCGGCGGCGGCACCCATCGGATCGTGCTCGCCGACCTGGGCCTGGCGAAACGCGCCGCGGAGGCGTCCGGGCTCACGCAGGCCGTCGGTACGCCGTCGTACATGGCGCCCGAGCAGGGCCGCGGCGACGGCGGATTCGACGAGCGGGCCGATATCTACGCGGTCGGCGCGGTCACGTACGCGCTGCTCACCGGGCACCCGCCGTACGTCGCGGGCTCGATCGGCGAGGTACTGAACCGCGACCCGGACCTGGCGCCGCCGAGCCTGCGCTCGGTGCTGCACGACTCGGTCGGACCGCTCGACGACATCTTCGGGCGGGCCCTGGCCTATCGGGTGGTGGACCGCTGGGAGCGCGCGGACACGCTGGCCGAGCGGCTCGAGGCCGAGGCGTACCGGCTCGAGCAGGAGGCGCCGCTGCGCGCCGAGGAGCGGACCGCGATCACCGACGAGGACCTGGACACCACGGTCGCGACCGACCCACCGGTCCGGCGACGTCGCCGGACGCGGATGTGGTTCCTGCTGGCGCTGCCCTTCGTCTTCGTGGCAGCAGGCGTCGGCGGCTGGTTCCTCTTCGGCCGGTGATTTCTTAGAGTAGTCGGGTGACTACTTTCTGCAGTCTCATGGTGACACTTACCCTGCTCACGCCGGCCCCCGCCCAGCCGGTTGCCAGCTATGCCTGCCGCGCCAACACCAAATTCGGCCAGCACACCCTGTCGCTGCGTCAAGCCGTGAATGCAACCGCGCCGGCGACCGTCCGGCCGAACATCCGCTTCACTGTCGCCGTCGATCTCCAGCCGGGGACGCTGCCGACTGAGGTCAAGGGCTTCAAGCTCCAAGAGGTCCGCGACCTCGCCCTCCGCATGCCCGTCCCCGCCAACACGTCCTACGTCAGCGCCAAGCTGTCGGGCGGCTCAGGCCTGAACTCGACGCCGTCCGTTCAGTTGGAGGGGAGCACAGCGGTCGTCAAGGTCGCCGGTCCGATCTCGGGCGGCGCGAGCTACCAACTCCCGACCCTCAGCGTGCGCCTGAAGTCCGGCCGCAGAGGAACGACGATCCAGACCAAACTCAAAGGCACCAGCTACGACGACCCCGGCCTCACCCTGCAGGCCAAGATCAAGTGGAAGTTCCTCACCACCACCGCCCCGGTCGCCTGCTACCCGGACCCGAACCCGGCCCTGACCAGCACGAAGGTTCAGTAGACGACCGTGATCCGTTCCGCGGCCGGGTCGATCCGGACCTGGCCGCCGTACGGAAGCACGAGCTGGGGATCCGTGTGCCCGATGTCGAGACCCTTCACGACCACTGCGGTCGGGTTGTACTCCGTGAGCGCGCGATCGACCGCGAGGTACTGGCCGGTGACGTACTCGAAGGACTGCTCCGGCGTCATCTCCTGGAACAGCGACGACGACTTCGGCCGGCCCCAGAGGACGGCGTCGAAGCGTTCGAGCAGGCCGCGTTCGCCGAGGTTGCGGAGGATCCGGTAGACGGTCTCGGACGACGGCAGCTCTTCGCTGGTCTCGCCGAAGAACACCCCGCCGTACGACTCGGTCGGGAGCATCCAGCGGTTCGCGGACAGTTGCCAGTCGAGGATCTCGATGCAGCCGCCCCAGAGCTTCCCGCTGACCGTCTGCGTGCCGCTCCAGGTCCAGCCGGTGCCGGGGAACAGCGGCGGCTCCGTCTCGAGGTTCTCGGGGACGGCCCAGTCGTGGTCGACGTCGGTCCAGCCTTCGGCCGGTGTCAGCGCGAACTCGCCGCCGGTGAACATTGCCGCCCGCAACGATCGCTCGGTGTCGGGGTGCATCGCGCCGCCGCGGCCGAACTGCACCATCACGCTGCCGCCGTGGACGGCCGGCACCCCCGCCGTGTGCAGGAAGTTGAGCAGGTTCGTGTTGTCGCTGTACCCGAAGAACGGCTTCGGATCCGCCTGGAACACGGCCGGGTCCAGATACTTCAGCACGGTGAGCTGGTCGTCGCCGCCGATGCTCGCGAACACCGCGCGGATCGACGGATCCGACCAGGCCGCGTGCAGATCGTCGGCGCGCTCCTCCGGCGTCGACTGGAGCTTCCGGGTGGTCGGGTACTCGACCGGCTCCAGCTCGAAGTCGTCGCGCAGCCGTCGCAACCCAAGCTCGTACGGCCCGGGGAAGATCTCCGGCAGTCCCCGCGACGGCGAGACGATCGCGACCCGGTCACCTGGCTTCAGCACTCAGACTCCGATCGGGTGCCAGACGGTCTTCAGTTCGAGGTACTGCGTGAGCCGCGACAGCCCCTGGTCCGCGGACCAGTCCTCCTCGGCGGGACGGCGTACCCGCTTGAGGTTGTCGGCCGCGGCGATCTCGAGCTCGGTCGCCTCCTCGGGGTCGACGATGCCGCACAGGTCGATCGCGTTGACGTCCATGTGCGACGCCAGCCACGGGCCGACCTCGGACGCCGATCCGGTGAGGATGTTGACCACCCCACCCGGTACGTCGGAGGTCGCCATCACCTCGCCCAACGTGATCGCCGGCAGCGGCCGCTCGAACGACGAGACCGCGACCACGGTGTTACCGGAGACGATCGCCGGCGCGATCACACTGGTCAGGCCGAGCAGGCTGGAGTCCTGCGGCGCGAGCACCGCGACCACACCGGTTGCCTCGGGCAACGAGAAGTCGAAGTACGGGCCGGCGACCGGGTTGCTGGAGCCGACCACCTGGGCGAGCTTGTCGGCCCACCCGGCGTACCAGACCCAGCGGTCGATCGACTCGTCGACGACCGCACGGGCCTTGGAGATCGACAACCCTTCGGACGCGGCGACCTCGGCACTGAACTGCTGGTGCCGGCCCTCCATCACCTCGGCGATCCGGTACAGGACCTGACCCCGGTTGTACGCCGTCCGCGCGTGCCAGCCGCCGAACGCCTTGCGGGCCGCGACAACCGCGTCCCGGGCGTCCTTGCGGGAGGCCTGGGATGCGTTCGCGAGAAACTTGCCCTTGGCATCGGTCACGACATACGACCGACCCGATTCGCTGCGCGGGAAGGCGCCGCCGACGTAGAGCTTGTAGGTCTTTCGCACCTCTAGCCTCTGTGGTTCCTTAGTGGGCAAGGTAGGCCTCCAAGCCGTGGCGACCGCCCTCGCGGCCGTAGCCCGACTCCTTGTACCCGCCGAACGGCGAGGTCGGGTCGAAGCGGTTGAACGTGTTCGCCCAGACGACGCCGGCGCGCAGCTGGTTCGCCATCCAGAGGATCCGGGAGCCCTTGTCGGTCCAGATCCCGGCGGAGAGCCCGAAGGGGGTGTTGTTCGCCTTCTCGACCGCCTCCTGCGGAGTGCGGAAGGTCAGCACTGACAGCACCGGCCCGAAGATCTCCTCGCGGGCGATCCGGTGCGCCTGCGACACCCCGGTGAAGACGGTCGGCGGGAACCAGTAGCCGTTGGCCGGCAGCTCGCACTCCGGCGACCAGCGCTCGGCGCCCTCGTCCTCGCCGATCTGCGACAGCTCGCGGATCTTCGCCAGCTGGGCCGCCGAGTTGATCGCGCCGATGTCGGTGTTCTTGTCCAGCGGGTCGCCGACGCGCAGCGTGCCCATCCGGCGCTTCAGCCGCGCCAGCACCTCGTCGTACACGCTCTCCTGGACCAGCAGCCGCGAGCCCGCGCAGCAGACGTGGCCCTGGTTGAAGAAGATGCCGTTGACGATGCCCTCGATGGTCTGGTCGATGGGCGCGTCCTCGAAGACGATGTTCGCCGCCTTGCCGCCGAGCTCGAGCGTGACCGCCTTGTGCGTGCCGGCCACCGACTTGGCGATCGCCCGGCCGACGTCGGTCGAGCCGGTGAACGCGACCTTGTCGACGTCCGGGTGCTCGACCAGCGCCTGGCCGGTCCGGCCCGCGCCGGTGACGATGTTGACCACACCCGGCGGCAGATCGGCCTGCTGGCAGATCTCCGCGAACGCCAGTGCGGTCAGCGGAGTCGTCTCGGCCGGCTTCAGTACGACGGTGTTGCCCGCCGCCAGCGCCGGCGCGATCTTCCACGCCAGCATCAGCATCGGGAAGTTCCACGGGATCACCTGGCCCGCGACACCCCACGGCTGCGGGTCGTCGCCGACACCGGCGTACTCGAGCTTGTCGGCCCAGCCCGCGTAGTAGAAGAAGTGCGCGGCCACCAACGGGATGTCGACGTCGCGGGACTCGCGGATCGGCTTGCCGTTGTCGAGCGACTCCAGCACCGCCAGCTCACGCGAGCGCTCCTGGATCAGCCGCGCGATCCGGAACAGGTACTTCGCCCGGTCCTTGCCGCTCATCGGGCCCCAGACCTTCTCGAAGGCCTTGCGGGCCGCGCGAACGGCCTTGTCGACATCGGCCGGTCCGGCCTCGCTGACCTCGGCCAGCACCTCTTCGGAGGCGGGACTGATGGTCTTGAACGGCTTGCCGTCCGTCGCGTCGGTGAACTGGCCGTTGATGAACAGCCCGTACGACGACTTGATGTCGACGATGGCCCGCGACTCGGGGGCCGGTGCGTACTCGAATCTGCTCATGCCTGTCAGTCCAAGGTGAAGTAGTCGGGGCCCGGGTAGTGCCCGGTGGCCAGCTTGGTGCGTTGCATCAGCAGGTCGTTCAGCAGGCTGGAGGCGCCGAAGCGGAACAGTTCCGGGTCCAGCCAGTCCGGTCCGGCGGTCTCGTTGACCGTGACCAGGTACTTGATCGCGTCCTTCGCGGTCCGGATCCCGCCGGCCGGCTTGACGCCGATGTGCAGCCCGGTGGCCTCGTGGTAGTCGCGGACCGCCTCCAGCATCACCAGCGTGACGGGCAGCGTCGCGGCCGGTGACACCTTGCCGGTGGAGGTCTTGATGAAGTCCGCGCCGGCCAGCATCGCCAGCCAGGACGCGCGCCGGACGTTGTCGTAGGTGACCAGCTCGCCGGTCTCCAGGATCACCTTGAGGTGCGCGTCGCCGGCGGCCTCGCGGATCGCGGTGATCTCGTCGAAGACCAGGCCGTAGCGTCCGGACAGGAAGGCGCCGCGGTCGATCACCATGTCGACCTCGTCGGCACCCGCCGCGACCGCGTCCTGCGTGTCCTGGACCTTGATCGCGAGGCTGGAACGCCCGCTGGGGAAGGCGGTCGCGACACTCGCGACGTTGATCCCGGAGCCTTTCAGCTCGTGCTTCGCGGTGGCGACCAGGTCCGGGTACACACAGACGGCGGCGACCTGCGGCGCGGTCGGGTCGGCCGGGTCGGGCCGTTTCGCCTTCGCACACAAGGCCCGCACCTTGCCCGGGGTGTCCTGGCCCTCCAGCGTGGTCAGATCGATCATCGAGATCGCCAGGTCGAGTGCGTAGGCCTTGGCGGTGGTCTTGATCGACCGGGTGCTCAGGGTGGCGGCCCGGGCCTCGGCGCCGACCTGGTCGACGCCCGGCAGCCCGAGCAGGAACCGGCGCAGCCGATCCTCGGACGAGGTCACGTCGGCCAAGCTGTCGACGCCGCTGTCGAGTGTGGTCACCTGTGGCAGTCTAGCCGTGGGCGGCGGCCCCGCGCCTACTGCGCGGCACTCGGCACGGCACCTCGGCGCACGGGAGGAAAGGCCACGATGAACCACATCGAGGCCTCCCCTCCCGCACGCCGAGCTACCGCACCGAGCACCTGCTCGCTACGGCGCGGGGCCACCGCCCACGGCTAGTGCCGTTCCGGACAGGCAGTTACCTTGTCCGGGTGAAGTCGAAGTCGCCCGAGAGCGAGCAGTACCTGTCCGCGTCGAACCGGATCACCGGGACCATCGTCCTGGTGATCGGCGTGCTCGGCCTGGTCGACGTGGTCCTGGAGTGGCGGACCGCCACCGGGCTGCTGGTCGGCAGCATCATCGCGATCTTCATGGTGCTGGCGTACGTCTTCCTGATGCGGCCCTCGGTAACGCTCAGCCCCGAGAATCTACTGCTGCGTAACCACTTGCGTGATCATCTGATCCCGTGGTCCAAGGTGACCGGTGTCGATGTGACCGACATCCTCCGGGTGCACACCGAGGCGAACCGATTCCGGGCTCCCGGGGTCCAACTGGTCATGCGCGACCTTCGTAAGCAGCGTGTCGGCGGCCGGAAGCTGTCGGCGGACAACTCGCTCTCCAAGGCGGACTTCATCGTCAACCGGATCGAGACCCTCCAGGGCCAGTACTCCGAGCAATCGCAAGGTGACGTGATCACCAGCTGGGCCAAGCCCGAGCTGATCGCGATCGGAGTCCTCGCCGTGGTCGCGATCGTGGCGGCCGTGGTCCGCTGAAGAGTGCTCAGTCGCCGCATCCTGCTCCGCACCGGAGTCGCGGCAGGCCGCCGGACCATGGTCGGCTACAGCGTCATCTACCCGGACGGGTACGACGCCTCGGCGAAGCGGCCCGTCGTACTGGTCCTGCACGGTCGTGGGGGCGACCACACATCTGCGATCAACGACCTCGGCATCGACCGGTACCTGACCGCGACAGTGCAGGCAGGTACGCCGCCCTTCGCACTCGCGACCGTCGACGGCGGCCAGAACAGCTACTGGCATCGGCGGGCCGACGGCAACGATCCCGGGTTGATGCTCGACCAGGAATTCCTTCCCCTGCTGGCCGATTGTGGTCGGGGCGCTGAGCCCGGCGCTGTACCGCAAGTACGACGACGTACAGGCCGGAGCGTTCGACGGGCCTGAGGACTTCGACCGGAGTCAGGTGTTCGGCCGCGCGGAGAGCTTCCGGGATGTTGCCGTTCGCATCGACTGCGGGCGGGACGATCCGTTCGCGCCGGCCGCGAACGAGCTCCGGTCCCAATTGCACGCGGCCGGCGGTCAGCAGGCCGGGGCGCACACCCCCGGTTACTGGCGGCGTATGCTGCCTGACCAGTTGCGATTCCTGGGCGGAAAAGTGGGGCAGTGAGGGGAACTGTGGCGCGAATCGCCGCGTCAGAACCCGTGTTCAACCTCGGGTGAACCCCTGTGCACCCCAGGATTGGTCCGACAGGTCCCTAGACACATCGAGAGTGGAGCTCATGGTCAACCTCTCCCGTATCACCCTGCGCGGCGTGGCCGCCGTCGGTGCCCTGGCCGGCTTCGCCGCCCTGGCACTGCCGAACGCCCAGGCCGCGCAGACCTCCAGCACGACGACGTCGGCCAGCACGCAGGCCGCCGACACGAAGCCGATCGAGATCGGCACCGGTCTGGTCGCCGGCCCGCCGCCGGCTGGAGACGGTCTCACCACGAAGTCGTCGCTGACGAACGTCGTGCGTTACAACAAGCTGTACAAGACGGGTGCCATCCCCACGTCGAAGTGCAAGGAGCTCAACGTCTCGCTGCGCACCTTCGCGGGCGTCGTCGCTTACGAGAACAACCTGTACAAGTGCCTCTACGGCTCGTGGGCCCTGCCGCTGAAGCAGGCCGGCGCGGCGTACAAGGTGGCGCCGAAGCTGGTCGTCCACAACTCGAGCGCGGTCAACTCCCCGTGTGGCGTGGTCACCGGTGGCACCGCGTTCTTCTGTGGTGTCGGCAACGGCTACATCTACGTCCCGGCGTACGTGATCATCAACTACTGGAAGCAGAGCCCGACGATGGCGCGGGCGTACGCGACCTTCACGCTCTCGCACGAGTACGGGCACCACGTCCAGTGGCTGACCGGGATCCTGAACGCGTCCTGGGAGCGGCAGCGGGTCTTCAGCACCTACGCCGCGCAGCTCGAGGAGAGCCGTCGTCGTGAGCTGCAGGCGTCCTGCCTCGGCGGTGCCGTGGACGGCGCGAACAAGCGCAACTACCCGTTCAGCGGTGGCTTCATGACCCAGTACAACTGGGTGATCAGCAACAGCGGTGACCAGCCGGGCGGCGTGCGGGACCACGGTTCGATCAAGAACCACGCCTTCTGGGTGACCGCCGGCTTCAACGCGCGGCACAGCTACACGGTCGCGGGCAACTGCAACACCTTCAACGCCTCTTCCGCGTACGTCGCCTGACCTCAGGTGCGGACAGAAGTCGCGTAGCACGTAACTCGGCCGCCCGGTACGCGTTGGCGTACCGGGCGGCTGTTGCGTTTTGGCGACACCTGCACGATCTGCGATCGTGTGGTTACTTGTTTCGGGTGCGGACGCCCTAGAGTTTCTGAGTCGAGCCTCGAACGGCAGGAGTCAAGGACAGTGAACTACGACGAGTTCAACACCGAGTACGCCAAGGTGCTGGACAAGATCAAGAGCGGTCGTTCCACCTGGTCGGAGCTGTCCGGGCACGTCACCCGGCTCCGGCAGGCGACGACCGGCATCACCTCACCGGTGGAGCGCACCCAGGTCGACCACGACCTCGCGGCGCTGAGCCAGATGGTGGACATGTCGCGCCGGACCAACGACAAGGAAGACGTCTGGACGGTCACGTCCGACGCGATCCGCAAGGCCAGCAGCCAGGAGGGTTCGGTCGCCGACCGGATCGCCCGGATCGAGGCCAGCATCAACGACATCACCGCCCTCGCCAACCGCAACCCGGACGAGCGGGACGCGCTGATGCAGTCCACCAGCACGCTCCGCATCCTGCACTCGTCGCTGCAGAGCTCCCTGCACGCCGAGGAAGCCGAAGCCGCCGCAGCCGCGCGCTGAGCCGGGGAGCCACCCGCCAGGTGCTCCCCAGCTGCTCTACGGCTGTTACAGACCCAGCGCGGTCGACAGGGTTTGCTTGATGCCGGACAGGTCCTCGCCTGCCCGGCGCCGAGCACTTGCGACATCGGTGCTGACCGGCACGACCACTTCCAGGTAGCACTTCAGCTTCGGCTCCGTCCCGGACGGCCGCACGACCACGCGGGCTCCGTCGGACAGCGTGTACCGCAGGCCGTCCGTGGGGGGCAGCGTCTCGGAGCCCTGGCTCAGGTCGTCGATCCGCTCGACGGTGTAGTCGCCGAGCGTCGCGGGCGGTGTGGCGCGAAGGCGTTCCATCGCCTGGGCGATCAGCGACAGGTCGTCGACCCGCACCGCCAGCTGGTCGGTCGCGTGCAGGCCGTGCTTGACGGCCAGATCGTCCAGCAGATCCTGCAACGTGCGCCCCGCGGCCTTCGCCTGCGCGGCCAGTTGCAGCACCCGGACCAGCGTCGACACGCCGTCCTTGTCCTTCACGGCCGCCGGGTCGACGCAGTACCCGAGCGCCTCCTCGTAGCCGAACACCAGGTCCGGCACCCGCCCGATCCACTTGAATCCCGTGAGCGTCTCGACGTACCGCACGCCGTACGACGCGGCGATCTTGCCGAGGAGCGACGACGACACGATCGAGCACGCGGCGACGCCGGTAGGCCCGGGTGCGAGCAGGAACTCGCCGAGCAGCGCGCCGAGCTCGTCGCCCCGCAGCATCCGCCAGGTGCCTGACTCATCCACCGGGATCGCGACCGCGCACCGGTCCGCGTCCGGGTCGTTCGCGACCGCGATGTCCGCGTCCATCGAGCGGGCCAGCTCCAGCGCCGCGTCGATCGCGCCCGGCTCCTCCGGGTTCGGGAACGAGACGGTCGGGAAGTCGGGGTCCGGGTCGGCCTGGGACGCCACCACCTGCGGTACGGCGAACCCCGCGCGCGCGACCGCCGCCTCGACCAAGGTCCGCCCGACGCCGTGCAGCGGCGTGTAGGCGACCTTCAACTCCCGAGGGGCGTCGGCCGGCACCAGGTCGGCGATGCGGTCCAGGTACGCGTTCAGCAGGTCGTCGCCGGTCGTCTGCCAGTGGTCGCCACGCGGTACTTCGGCCAGCGGGCCGACCGCTGCGATGGCGGCCGCGATCTCCGCGTCCGCGGGCGGCACGATCTGCGAGCCGTCGCCCAGATAGACCTTGTAGCCGTTGTCCTGCGGCGGGTTGTGCGACGCGGTCACGACCACGCCCGCCACCGCGCGCAGATGCCTGATCCCGAACGCGACGACCGGCGTCGGGGTCGGCCGGTCCAGCAGTACGGCGTCCAGGCCCGCGCCGCGGATCACGGCCGCCGTGTCCTGCGCGAACACGTCCGACTTGTGGCGGGCGTCGTACCCGATCAGGACCGGTCCGTCGGTGAGGCCCTTGGCCTTCAGGTACGCCGCGAGCCCGGCCGCGGCCCTGATCACGACGACCCGGTTCATCCGGTTCGGTCCGGCGCCGACGGCTCCGCGCAGGCCCGCCGTACCGAACTCGAGGGTGCCGGCGAAGCGGTCGGCCAGCTCGGTGGTGTCCCCAGCATCCAGCAGCGCCTGCAGTTCGGCGCGGGTGTCAGGGTCGGGGTCCTCGCTCAGCCAGGCATCGGCGGCGGCCTTCAGATCTTGGGTCACATGGGCACTCTAATGACCGGAGGACTGACAAGGGCGCGAGCGCAGGTCCGCGACGTAGTCGTCCGGGGCGCCGGCTGCCTCTGCGGCCTCGGCGAGGATGCCCAGGTAGCGGGCCGAGGGCAGGCCGCCCTCGTAGGCGTTCAGCACGTACATCCAGGCCAGCTGCTCGCCGTCCAGGGTCTGCACCCGGACCTGGATCTTGCTGTAGACGTCCTGGGCGATCCATTCCCACTCGTCCAGGCGCTCGACGTCCTTCGGGTGGACGTCGTACAGCGCGACGAAGACCTGGTTGGCCGGGTCGGACGGGTCCTCGACCACGGTGGCCATCGAGCCCTCCCAGCCGAGCTCCTCGCCGCCGAAGGTGAGTCGCCAGCCGTGGATCCACCCGGTCCCGCGCAGCGGGGAGTACGGGCACCGGTCGGCCATCAGGTTCGGGTCCAGATTCGACGCAAACGCGGCGTACAGGGTCACGACGACACAGGATACGGAACAATGGCCTCTCGTGGCGCGAGTTGTGATCATCGGAGGCGGTCCAGGCGGGTACGAAGCGGCGAGTGCGGCCGCCCAACTCGGCGGGGAGGTGACGGTCGTCGATTCCGACGGAATCGGCGGTTCCGGCGTGCGCACGGACGCGGTTCCGAGCAAGACCCTGATCGCCACCGCCGAGGTGATGACCGAGGTGGAGGAGGCGGGCGAGCTCGGCGTCCGGCTGGACGACGGCGACGACGATCCGGCGAACTCCGTGCGTGTCGATCTCTCCGTCGTCAACAAACGGGTCAAGGCGCTGGCGACCGCCCAGTCCGAGGGCATCGAGCGCCGGCTGGACTCCGACAAGGTCCGGATCGTCAGGGGCCGCGGCCGGCTCGACGGGCCGGAGACTGTGGTCGTCGGCGACGAACGGCTGGACGCCGATGTGATCCTGATCGCTACCGGTGCAAGGCCGCGCATCCTCAAGGGGTCCGAGCCGGACGGCGAGCGGATCCTCACCTGGGAGCAGGTCTACGAGCTCGACGAGCTGCCCGAGCGGCTGATCGTGGTCGGGTCCGGGGTGACCGGTGCCGAGTTCGCCAGCGCGTACGACGCGCTCGGCAGCGACGTCGTACTGGTGTCGTCCCGGGACCGGGTGCTTCCGGGCGAGGATGCTGACGCGGCAGCGGTCCTGGAGGACGTGTTCAAGCGGCGCGGGCTGACCGTGCTGAGCAAGTCCCGGGCCGAGTCGGTCAAGCGGCACGGCGACGGGGTCGTGGTGACGCTCACCGACGGCCGGACGGTCGAGGGTTCGCACGCGCTGCTCGCGGTCGGATCGCTGCCGAACACCGATGACATGAACCTGGTCGAGTCGGGCGTGTCGCTCACCGACAGCGGCTTCGTGCAGGTCGACCGGGTGTCGCGGACCACGGCCCGCGGTGTCTATGCGGCCGGCGACTGCACCGGCGTACTCATGCTCGCCTCGGTGGCCGCGATGCAGGGCCGGATCGCGATGGCGCACGCGCTCGGCGACGCTGTCACACCGTTGGACCAGTCAACGGTCTCCGCGAACGTCTTCACCGCGCCCGAGATCGCCACCGTCGGCCTGACCCAGGCAGTCGTGGACGCCGGCGGCAGTACGGCGCTGGTCGTCAAGGTCGCGCTCGCCGACAACGCCCGCGCCAAGATGCAGGGCGTCCGCGACGGCTTTGTCAAACTCTTCTGCCTGCCCAACACCGGCATCGTCGTCGGCGGGGTCGTCGTGGCCCCGCGCGCCAGCGAGCTGATCCACCCCATCTCGCTCGCCGTGGCCGCGCGCCTCACCGTCGACCAGGTGGCCCAGTCCTTCACCGTCTACCCGTCCATTTCGGGCTCGGTCGCCGAAGCCGCCCGCCGCCTGCACCTGAGGAACTGACGATGAAGTTCCTCGTGTTGTGGCAGATGGAGCTGAGTCTGCTGTCGCCGGAGATGGCCCGTGCGGTGGGGGCGATGCCCGAGTACGGGCAGCGGCTCGAGCGCGAGGGGAAGGTGCTGTCCCGCTACCACGTGGTCGGATCGCACGGCGGGGCGTGGATCTACGAGGTGGACTCGCACGAGGAGTTCGAACGATTGCTGGGGCGGGCGCCGGTGTTCAATTTCGCCCGGTACACGGTGCACGCCCTGGCGGAGATGGAATCCAGGCCGCGGAGCGATTGACGCCGTCACGCGCTGCGGTGGAAGGTTGCTGCAGGGGGTTGGCGTATGTTCGAGGATCGCAGCGAGGTGGCTGTTGACCGGCATCTGGTGGTCAGCCATCGGCTGCGCGCGCGACGGGTGCAGCTCGGGCTGACGCAGAAGCAGCTGGTCAGCCGGTTGGCGCGACGTGGGATTCGCACCACCAACAAGACGTTGTCGAGCTTCGAGCACGGCGCCGGGGTCGATGTGGTGCGGCTGCCGGAGCTGGCCGGAGCGCTCGACTGCACCGTGACCTATCTGCTCGGCCTGACCGAGGACCCGGCCCGCTGGGAGCCGGATCGGTCCGGTCCGCCGGACACCCGGCCGGTGTCGCGGCCTGCGGTTCTCAACTCACCCGGAGTGGTCAACCAGCTCGACGGTCACGGGATACTTGGTCCGGACATACCGGCGCGGCCGCCGAGACGCTGATTCACCAGCTCCAGGTGGTACGCCGAATAGTGGCGTAAGGCAACCAATTGCGCCGGTGACAGCCGGTCGCAGACCCAGCCCCAGTGCAGCGACACCCAATCGCCCGGATGCAGGGGCTCGATCAGCTCGACGCTGCCGAGACCGAGCGTCGCGGTGTCCCGGCCGGGCAGGCCGAGCGCCAGGCTGGTCCCGTCCCAGACCAGTGGCCGCGACTCGACAACCACCTGGCCGCCCGAGGCCGAGATCACCTTGCCCCACCGGATCCGGCACTGGTCGAGCACCTGGAGCGCATGCTCGGTACGGCGTTCGTCGTGCAGCAGGCCCGCCCACGGGTAGTGGCAGAACACCTGGAAGCTGTGGTGCGGCAGCCCGTCGTCGGAGGCGCCGGCCCGGTCGAGCAAGCGGTTGCCGACCCAGTAGGCCTCGACCACCTCGCGGTCGAGCGGGTCCGACGTACCGGTGGCGTCCGCGATCACCCGCAGTTGCGGCCAGGCGCCCTCGAACTGCTTGGCCAGCGCGCGGAAACGGACGCCGGTCCGGCCCTCGAGCAGGGCGCCGGCGTCGGCGGGTCCGCAGTACCCGAGCTGGTTGGGCGCGAACGCGTACCGCGCGAACATCGCCGGCCCGTTCACAGGTCGACCCCGAAGAACGCGTACGCGTCGGCGGCGCGTTCGGCCGACATCCGCTCCAGTGCGAATCCGCTGTGGATCAGCACGTACTCACCGGGGACGAACGGCCCGTCGAGCAGCGACACGTTGATCTCCCGGACGACTCCTGCCACCTCGACCCGGCCGAGGTCGGCGCCGGTCGGGCAGTCGACCACGCGGCCCGGAATGCCCAGGCACATCGGGCTACATGTCCCTCATCCGGAGGTAGCGTCGGACGTCGTCCAGCCCGTAGTACCCCAGTCCGACGAGCAGCAGCAGTACGACGGCCACCAGCATCCAGCGCATCACAACGTCCCCTCCGCCACACCGGGCCGGGATGCCGGTCCGGAGACCCGACCGGTGATCAGGTCGACCACCAGCTGCGCCGCGGTCCCGACAGCGTCCTGGACGGCCGCCGACAGTCCGATCCCGGCGTCGACGGCGGCCGGTTCGCAGCCGACCACGACTACAGGACCCACAGTGCCACCGAGTCGCGGCACAAGCGAGAGCACAGCGTCCGGTCCGAGGTCATGAGCGTCCATACTCACCTCGGGACCCGGCTCCGCGCCGGGCTCGGCCTCGATCACGTAGACCGTCCCCGGGGGCCCGCCGCGCTGGACCGCGTCGACCAGGACGACGAGTTCGTACGGTTCAAGCAGTTGATAGGCGAGGTGGATCCCGCGGATCCCGAAGTCCTGCACCTCCACCCCGTCCGGGAGACTGCGCTGCGACAGCTCCGCGACGACGGCCACCCCGAAGGCGTCGTCGCTGCAGAACAGGTTGCCCAGGCCGGCCACCAGAACGGTCATGTCATCGGCTCCAGTTCGTCCGGGCTGAAGTACAGGTACCGGCCGTGCGAGCGCTGTACCTCGCCTTCCTCGCCGTCCAGCGCGACCGCGACGTGGGTCTCGCCGTCGACATCGGACAGTACGGCGACGACCGTGCCGAACCGCCCGGTCAGGAACATGTCCTGCGCGTCCGCACGCTTCACCCCAGGTCGGAGCCGGACCCGCGTACCGTTGCCAACGGCAACACCGCCGACCTGGACCGTGTCGGTCGCCGGCGAGACCGTGCTGTCCATCCCGGGATCCCACCAGGGCTTGCTCACCGGCTCCGGCTCGGTGACCTTGCGTAGGTAACGGATCGTGCCGTGCAGGCGGTCCTGGAACTCCGCCGGCAGCGTGTCGATCCGGTCCAGCAGCTCGGCCGTGCGCGGGTCGGTGCCGCGGACCTCACGCTTCTCCTCCTCGGTCAGCGTCATCGTGCGCAGGCTGAGGATCTCGTCGATCTCGGTCGCGTCGTACAGATCGCCCTGGCTCTCCGGGGCGATCCGCGGATGGTCGTACAGGATGATCGGCGACGACAGCACCAGGTCGCCGGCCAGCACCGGGTAGAGCCCGATGTTGTCGCAGCCGGCGGCGTACGCCCTGGCCCACTCGGGCGGCTCGAGCAGCGAGATGAACCGGCAGCCCTCGGCTGCCACCAGCACGTGATGGGCGATCAACGCCTGCCGGAGCGCGCCGACCCGTTCCGAGCTGCCGTTCGGGGTGGTGTTCTCGACCCGGATCCGCAGCCGGGTCACGCCGTACGGGCCGGGGAGCTTTTTGATGCTCAAGGCAACGGTTCCGGTGATCGGCTGCCGGGTCCGGCGGAGGAAGCCGGCCGTGCCGATCGGCTCGGTCTCGGTACCGCCGGGCAGGTGGAACGGCACCTCACGCGGGAACCGCTGCAGCCGGGTGGTGATGTCGACGGTTCGCACCACCGCCTCGTCCCACGGGCGGTACGTCGCATCCTCGGTCTCCAGCACCGTGACCTCGGCCTTGTCGGCGTCCAGGACGTGCCGCCACTGTGCCTGCAGGAAGCGCAGCCGCACGGTGATCACCGCGTCGTCGCCGTCGAGCAGGCACTCGGTCTGCGACCAGGACCGCTCGGACGGGTCCACCGCCGAGTAGTCCGGCGGCATCAGTACGCCGAACTGCCAGCGGACCCGGTTCTTCCCGTCCGACGCCCGGTACGGGTAGAGGACGTACCCCTCGAACAACAGCGCGTCCGCGAGCTCCTGGACGGCGTCGAACTCGTTCATTCCAGCTGTTCCTTCAGGAGTCGCTCGATCGCGTCGTCCCAGCCGGGCAGGGCTTCCCGCGTGCGGTACCGGTACAGCCGGTCGAAGGTGTCCTGCCGCAGCCGTAGCCAGGCGGCACCCGGGAAGTGCTGGTCCATCGCCTCCCGCCACACCACGACCGGCAGTTCGTACGACGTCTCTTTCTGCCAGGCGACCGGTGTCACCGAGAGGGTGCCGGGACGGCCGGTGAAGATCGTCCCGTTGAACAACAGCAGCAGCGGTACGCCGCCTTCGCGGACGGCGTACAGGTACTTGTGGGCGGCCACGTCGAAGTCGTAGCTGCACGGCAGACTCAGGTCGGTCTCGGTGACGCCGGTAAAGCCGGGCACCATCTGGGTGACGAACGCCAGCTGCAGCGGTTTCAGCGTCTCGCCCCACCGGGACCGAGCGCCGAACAGGTCGGCCAGCCCCTCGGCTTCCTCGTCGGTGTAGCGGCGCCGGATCGGCTCGATCCTGATCTGGCAGCGCAGCGCGACCGCGTGCACGGGGGTGCCGGTCGTCTCTTCGATCCGCAGCCGCATCCGGATGGACGGTGTCGCGGCGTACCGATCGGCTTCCGCGCCGGTGCAGCTGAACTCCAGGTCAACCACGGCCTCGCTCCTGAACCCCCGCGAAGAACTCGTCGATCCGCCGCCAGACGTCCTCTCCACCGGCGAATCCCTCCCAGTACTGGCGCACGATCCCGACCAGCTCGTAGCACGCGTCGATCGGCACCAGATGACATTCGAAGCCGCCGTCGAGCCGGCGCAGCAGCACGGCCTCCACATCCGGGAGGAGCTCCTGCAGTTGCGGATCGCCGGCCACCACCTCGTTCCACGCGGTCAGGTCGAGCAGCGACTCGGTGGCGCCACCCGGGCTCGGGTAGAAGGCGACGTACCGGCCCTGATCGGACTGGTAGAAGAGGAACGCCAGGTTGACCGGGATACCCATCGCGTCCCACTGCGCCGCCGACAGAGCGAAGCCCGCGTTGGCCCGATAGCGATCCGGCACCGAGCGGTAGTGCCCGTGCGATGCGCCGCCGTCCGTGAACAGCAGATAGCAGGATCGGCACGTGCACAGCAGCCGGTGATCCTGGATATCGGCCAGGTGCGAGTGCTGCGGACCGATCGGTACGGCGCACATCTCGCACTGCTCACCCGGCGCACCCTGCTCCCGGACGCCGCCGGTGAACTCACGAAGCACCGCAACCGGATCGACAACCGGCCGCGGCTTGTTCCGCGCGAGTGAGCGCAGGTTCGGCGGTGGTCTCACGCCGGTTGCACCCCCGGGATCGCGACCTTCCATCCCGAGCCCTCCGGCAGCAGCGGCAGCGCTTCAAGCGGCGAACCCACAACAGCCCGGCCGGCCAGGCGTACGTCGTACTGCGCTGTGCACCGTGGACAGGTGAGCCGATCACCGTCCAGCCGGCCGTGGTGCAGAGCGGACGCGCATGCCGGGCAGGTGTTCCGGTAGGCGAACAACGCGCCGGCCAGGTTGGCCACCATCACGTCGAGCCCACCGACAGTTAAGTGCTGGACCTGGCCGGGGGGTGGGACCAGGTCCAGCTGGTGCCAGCCGTCCCGATGAGGGCGGAACGGCTCGATGGTCAACAGGGACTGCTTGTCCTTCACCATGCCCTCGACGTCGACCGCGATCGCCTCCGGCGCAGCGTCGAGGACAGCGTTCTCGACGGTCAGCCGGACTGTCGCCGTGGAGCCGGGGCAGCCGTCGCAACTGCCCTGCAGCCGCAGGTGTACGACACCGTCGTCGTCGAGTCCGAGGTAGTCGATCCCGCCGGCATGCGAGCCCAGGTAAGGGCGGACCGAGTCCAGCGCGTTCTGGATCCGGGTCGCGACGTCGTCGGGGTGCAGGTCGTGCAGCAGCAGCAGGCCGGCGACAAGGTCGTCCCCGGCCAACTGCCGGACCTGCGGCTCGTCCAGCAGGCCCAGCAGTTGCTCGAGGCCGGCGCCGTGCAGCGTCAGCACCGCGCGGACCAGTTCTTCCACCTGTCCGGCCAGCTTCGGATCGGCGCGCCGCTGAACCTCGTCCAGCAGTACGTCGATCCGTTCGCTCAGCTCCTGGACGTCGTGTCGATCCATGGTCAGTAAGGCTTGACGGCGATGGACGGCGAGTGCAGGTGCGTCTTCTCCTGCCCGTTGCCGACGAACATGTGCACGCCGCACGGCAGACAGGGATCGAAGCTGCGGACCGCGCGCATGATGTCGATGCCCTTGAACCGTTCCGGTGGGTTCTCCTCGAAGATCGGGGTGTTCTGTACGGCGTCCTCGTACGGACCAGGAGTGCCGTAGCTGTCCCGGACGCTGCCGTTCCACGGGGTCGGCGGGTACGGGTGGTAGTTCGCGATCTTGCCCTCCCGGATCACCAGGTGATGGGACAGCACGCCGCGGACGGCCTCGGTGAAGCCGCAGGAGATCGCCTCGTCCGGGACCTTGAACGGCGTCCAGGTCTCGGTTCGGCCGGCCCTGACCTCGGCCATCGCCTTCTCGCAGAAGTGCAGCGCTAGTGCGGCGGCGTACGCCTGGAAGTAGGTCCGGGCCCGGTTCCGCTCGAGCGCGTTGCTCCACTGCGGGATCTTCCACTCGTACTCCGTCGCGGGCTTGAGGGCTGTCCGCGGGAGCTGGATCTTCACACTGTGTCCGGTCGCCTGCACGTAGTCCGTGTTGACCAATCCGGACAGGGCCGTCGACCAGAGCCGGGCGATCGGGCCGCCGCCGGTGTCGAGGGCCAGGTGGTCCTTGCCGTCGAACCAGCGCGGCGACATGGTCCAGCTGTAGGCGTTGGAGAAGTCGCGCTTCTGCGGCTTCGGCAGCGTGTGCTGGTTCCACGGGTGCCGGACGTCGATCGGGTTGCCGAGCGGGTCGATGTCGACGAACTTCTCGTGCGTGCCGTCGGCCCAGTCCTCGTAGTACGAACTGCCGAGCAGGATCCGCAGGCCGAGGTTGATGTCGACCAGGCTGTTGGTGACGAGCTTGCCGTCGACGATGACGCCCGGGGTGACGAACATCTTCCGGCCCCAGGCCTCCATGTTGCGGTAGGTGAAGTCGCAGTGCGCCGGGTCCTGCAGACTGCCCCAGCAGCCGAGCAGGATCCGCCGCTCGCCGACGTGCTCGTAGCCGGGCAGCGCCTCGTAGAAGAAGTCGAACAGGTCGTCGTGCAGCGGTACGACCTTCTTCATGAACTCGATGTAGCGCATCAGCCGGGTCAGGTAGTCGGTGAACAGCTGGATGGTCGCTACCGTGCCGACGCCGCCGGGGTAGAGGGTCGACGGGTGGACGTGGCGTCCTTCCATCAGGCAGAACATCTCGCGGGTGTAGCGGCTGACGTGCAGTGCCTCGCGGTAGAACTCGCCCTCCAGCGGGTTCAGCGAGCGCATGATGTCGCCGATGGTCCGGTAGCCGTGGTCGCCGGCGTGCGGCGCCTCGGTCCGGTTCGCCAGCTCGAGCACGCCCGGGTTGGTCTCCTTGACCATCCGTTCGCAGTAGTCCACCCCGACCAGGTTCTCCTGGAAGATGTTGTGGTCGAACATGTACTCCGCGGCCTCGCCGAGGTTGACGATCCACTCGCCGAGGTGCGGCGGCGCGACGCCGTACGCCATGTTCTGCGCGTAGACCGAGCAGGTGGCGTGGTTGTCACCGCAGATCCCGCAGATCCGGCTGGTGATGAAGTGCGCGTCGCGCGGGTCCTTGCCCTTCATGAAGATGCTGTAGCCGCGGAAGATCGACGAGGTGCTGTGGCATTCCTCGACGGTCTTCGACTTGAAGTTCACGTTGGCGTAGATGCCGAGGCTGCCGACGATCCGGGTGATCGGGTCCCACGCCATCTCGACGACGTCGGTGCTCTTGGAGTCGGTCGGCCTGACTTTGGGGTCGATGGCGGTCATGGCCTACCACACCTTCTCGTAGCCGGTGCTGAGATCGGAGCCCTTGGTCCGCCACTTGGGTTCCTTGTTGCTCGCGTTCTGGGTGTACTTGCGCAGCCGCCGGATCACTGTGCCGTACACCATGCTTGCGGTGGTCGACACCTTGCTGCCGGGCGGCGCATCCATGAACGGCATGAACTTGTCCGGGAATCCGGGCATCGTGCAGGCGATACAGATCCCGCCGACGTTCGGGCAGCCGCCGACGCCGTTGATCCAGCCGCGCTTCGGCACGTTGCAGTTGACCACCGGGCCCCAGCAGCCCAGCTTCACCAGGCACTTCGGCGAGCCGTACTCCTTGGCGAAGTCGCCCTGCTCGTAGTACCCGGCCCGGTCGCACCCTTCGTGCACGGTACGGCCGAACAGCCACTGCGGCCGCAGTTCGGCGTCGAGCGGGATCATCGGAGCCTGGCCGGCCACCTGGTACAGCAGGTAGACGAGCGTCTCGGACAGGTTGTCGGGGTGGATCGGGCAACCTGGCACGCAGACGATCGGCAGACCGGCCTTGGACTTCCAGCTCCAGCCGAGATAGTCGGGCACTCCCATGGCCCCGGTGGGGTTGCCGGCCATCGCGTGGATTCCGCCGTACGTCGCACAGGTGCCGACGGCGACCACGGCGGTGGCCTTCGGGGCCAGCCGGTCCAGCCACTCGGACGTCTTCATCGGCTGACCGGTGGCCGGGTTGTTGCCGAAACCGGCCCAGTAGCCGTCGGTGCCGTGCACGGCCTCGTTGGGGATCGAGCCCTCGACCACCAGTACGAACGGCTCGAGCTCACCGCGGTCGGCCTTGTGCCACCAGGCGATGAAGTTGTCCGCGCCGGTCTCGGGGCCGCACTCGAAGTCGATCAGCGGCCAGTGCACCGCGATCTTCGGCAGCCCGGGCAGGGCGCCGAGGACGATCTCCTCGATGCTGGGCTGGGTGGCCGCGGTCAGCGCGACCGAGTCGCCGTCGCAGCTCAGTCCACCGTTCATCCAGAGGATGTGCACGACACCCTCGTCGGTCTCCTGCTTGGCCTGCTCCGGTTCCAGCGTCGTGGACACGACCCCGCCCTTCCCGTCACGCTCAGAATGCCGATCTTTTTCGACCGTACTTCTGTCCCGAGCGGACCGACAGACACTTGTGTCAGCTATTAATGGCGGTGTCCGGAAATCCTGGAATCGGTGATTCCAGGACAATCCGGAGCGGCTTTTTTCCCGCTCTTCCGCCGATATTCTCAGGCCATGGAGGACGATCCCGGTCGCGAGGTGTTCGTCTCGCCCGTGGTCGTGGCCTCACAGGTCTTCCCGGCCCGGCCGGGATCGCTGCCGGACGCCGAGCAGTTCGTCCGCGAGGCGCTCGAGCCGATCACCCTCGAGACCGAGGAGCGGCAGGCCCTCTACCAGGCCATCACCACCGCGTTGCTCGCCGCGGCCGGCAAGGACGGGGTCTTCGACGTGACCGTGCGGATCTTCCCCGACGGCGTCGAGGTCGAGGTCCTGCACGGCGCCGGGATGCACCGGGTGCAGCCCGCGGCCGAGCCGTTCGCCGACTGGCTGAACGGCGTACTGCGCGGTCAGGGACTGTCCCAGGAGGCGGCCGCGCAGCGGATCGGGGTGTCGGTGCGGACCATCAGCCGGTGGCTGCGCGGTGACACCGAGCCGCGGATGCGGGATCTTCGCCGGGTGCACGAGATCTTCGGTCCATGATCTCTGGCCTGGGACCGGCGCCGGGTTTAGTGTGCGAATTGTCCGTTGATCGCGGAATTCGCCATTTCTTTTCGCCCACCGGGGTGAGCATCACGAACGAACCGGAACGGGTCCGCAGCCGCGTGCAGGTCACCGGCGTCGTCCAGGGCGTCGGGTTCCGTCCGTTCGCCTACGCGCTGGCCCGGGAGCTCGGCCTGTCCGGCCAGGTCGGCAACACCGCGGCCGGTGTGATCGCCGACGTCGAAGGACCGGTCGCCGCGGTGAATGCCTTCGCCGATCGCATCCGGACCGAGGCGCCCCCGCTGGCCGTGGTCTCGGCTGTGACCACAGAGTCGCTGCAGGCCGTCGGCGGTACCGAGTTCACCATCCTCGACTCCACCGCGGGACCGGGCCGCACACTGGTGTCGCCGGATGTCGCGACCTGCGCGGACTGCCTGGCCGAGTTCGCCGATCCGTCCGACCGTCGCTACCGGCATCCGTTCATCACCTGCACCAACTGCGGTCCGCGCTTCACGATCATCACCGATCTGCCCTACGACCGCCCCGCGACCACGATGTCTGGGTTCCCGTTGTGCCCCGACTGCGCCCGCGAGTACGCCGATCCCGCCGACCGCAGGTTCCACGCGCAGCCGATCGCGTGTCCCGCCTGCGGCCCGCGACTGCAGCTCGTGCAGCCCGGCCTCGAGGCGGAGTACGACGAGGACGCATTGGCGGCGGCGCATGCGCTGCTGGTCGACGGCGCGATCCTGGCGGTCAAGGGGATCGGTGGCTTCCACCTGGTCTGCGACGCCGCCGATCAGGCGGCGGTGACGACCCTGCGCAAACGCAAGGACCGCGGTGACAAGCCGTTCGCGGTGATGGCCGCCGATCTCGACGCGGCCCGTCGGATCGTCGCGGTCGATGCCGACGAGGAGGAGCTGCTCACCGGCAGCCGGCACCCGATCGTGCTGCTCCGCCGCCGTCCGGGCGCGGCCGTCGCCGAAGCTGTTGCCCCCGGCAACCCTGACCTGGGCGTGATGCTGCCGTACACGGCTCTGCATCAGCTGCTGTTCGACCAGCCCGGTCCGTGTGTGCTGGTGATGACGAGCGGCAACCTGTCCGGCGAGCCGATCGCGACGGCCGACGACGAGGCGATGACCCGGCTGGCCGGTCTGGCCGACGCCTGGCTCGGTCACGACCGTCCCATCCACGTGCCGTGCGACGACTCCGTCGTACGGATCGTCGACAGGACCGAGCTGCCGGTACGGCGGTCTCGCGGCTACGCGCCGTTCCCTGTGGACCTGCCCGTCCCGGTCCGGCCTGCGCTGGCGGTCGGCGGAGATCTGAAGAACACGTTCTGCCTCGGCGACGGGCTCTACGCCTGGCTCTCGGCCCATGTCGGCGATATGGACGACCTCGCGACGCTGCAGGCGTTCGAGCGGTCAGAGCGGCACCTGGAGGAGTTGACCGGGGTCCGGCCCGAGGTGCTCGTGACGGACAAGCACCCGTCGTACCGCTCGCGGCAATGGGCGCAGCTGAATGCAGCCGGGCGGCCGGTGATCGGCGTACAGCATCATCACGCGCATCTCGCGTCCGTCATGGCCGAGCATCGGTACCAGGGCGAGATCATCGGGTTCGCCTTCGACGGGACCGGGTACGGCGACGACGGCGCGGTCTGGGGCGGAGAGGTGCTGCTGGCCGGATACGACGGGTTCGAGCGGTATGCGCATCTGAAGTACGTGCCGCTGCCGGGCGGGGATGCCGGGGTTCGCAATCCGTGCCGGATGGCCTTGTCGCATTTGCGCGCCGCGGGTCTGCGTTGGGATCCGCGCCTGCCGTCGGTGCGGGCCTGTCACGGCGCGGAGCTGGACCTGCTCAGGACCCAACTGGACAAGGACATCGCGTGCGCGCCGACGTCCAGCATGGGCAGGTTGTTCGATGCTGTGTCGTCGCTGGCCGGGGTGTGTCACCGGGCGGGCTACGAGGCACAGGCCGCGATCGAGCTGGAGGGGTTGGCCTCGTCCGAGCAGGGACTCGGCGCGTACGAGTTCGAGGTCACGGGGGAGGAGATCGATCCGGCGCCGATGCTCGCCGCGGTCGTGCGGGACGTGCTGGCCGGGGTGGCGCCGGGTGTGATCAGCGCTCGCTTCCACCGTGGCCTGGCCGGACTGATGGTGACGCTGGCCGAACGGATCCGCGCCGCCGAAGGACTGACCACCGTCGGGCTGTCCGGTGGTGTGTTCGTCAACAAGATATTGCTGTCAGCAACTACCTCGGCGTTGACCGACGCCGGGTTCGCCGTACTGCGGCATCGCCGGGTACCGCCGACGGACGCCGGGCTCGCCCTCGGGCAACTGGCCGTCGCGGCTCGGGTCCGGTAAGGGAGGGAACATCATGTGTCTGGCCGTACCGGGGAAGGTTGTGGAGATCCGGGAGCAGGACGGTACCCGGATGGGGCAGGTTGACTTCGGCGGTGTGCTGAAGGAGGTCTGTCTGGAGTACCTGCCGGATCTGCAGGTGGGTGAGTACACCATCGTGCATGTCGGCTTCGCGCTGCAGCGCCTGGACGAGGAGTCCGCGATGCAGTCGCTTGCTTTGTACCGCAAGCTCGGTGCGCTCGAGGAGGAGTTCGGCGACCAGTGGGGCCTGGCCGCGCGACAGGCCGGTGAGCGCCGACCACCCGGAACGGAATGGGGGGTCGAGCGATGAAGTACCTCGAAGAGTTCAGCGACCCGGTGCTCGCCCGCAAGCTGGTCGACCAGATCCACGCCACCGCGACGAAACCGTGGGCGATGATGGAGGTCTGCGGCGGACAGACGCACACGATCGTCCGGCACGGTATCGACCAGTTGCTGCCGGACGGTGTCGAGATGATCCACGGGCCCGGCTGTCCGGTCTGCGTGACGCCGCTGGAGATCATCGACAAGGCGCTCGAGATCGCCGCTCAGCCCGACGTGATCTTCTGCTCGTTCGGCGACATGCTGCGGGTGCCAGGCAGCGGTCGCGACCTGTTCCGGATCAAGAGCCAGGGCGGTGACGTCCGCGTGGTCTACTCGCCGCTGGACGCGCTCCGGCTCGCGCAGCAGAACCCGGACAAGCAGGTCGTCTTCTTCGGCATCGGTTTCGAGACCACCGCGCCGCCGAACGCGATGACCGTCTACCAGGCCAAGAAGCTCGGCATCCCGAACTTCAGCCTGCTCGTCTCGCACGTCCGGGTGCCGCCGGCGATCGAGGCGATCATGCAGTCGTCGAGTTGCCGGGTGCAGGGCTTCCTCGCCGCCGGTCACGTCTGCAGCGTGATGGGTACGACGGAGTACCCGCCGTTGGCCGACAAGTACGGCGTACCGATCGTCGTCACCGGGTTCGAGCCGCTGGACATCCTGGCCGGGATCCTGCGCACGGTCACCCAGCTCGAGAAGGGCGAGCATGTGGTCGAGAACGCGTACCGGCGCGCGGTCCGCGACGAGGGCAACCCGGCCGCGATCGCGATGCTGGCCGACGTCTTCGAGAGCACCGACCGGGCCTGGCGGGGGATCGGGATGATCCCGCAGAGCGGCTGGCGGCTGTCCGAGCGGTACCGCGAGTACGACGCGGAGTACCGCTTCCAGGTCCGCGACATCGCGACCGAGGAGTCGACCGTGTGCCGCAGCGGCGAGGTCCTGCAGGGATTGATCAAGCCGCACGAATGCTCGGCCTTCGGGACGATCTGTACGCCGCGCAACCCGCTCGGGGCCACGATGGTGTCGAGCGAGGGCGCGTGTGCGGCGTACTACCTGTATCGCAGGCTCCAGACGCCCGTCGAGGTGGTGACCAGCGGTGGCTGAGCAGGTCATGGCGCCTGACTTCGACGGTTGGACCTGTCCGCTGCCGTTGCGCGATCACCCGAACGTCGTGATGGGGCACGGGGGCGGCGGACAGATGTCGGCCGAGCTGATCGAGCACCTCTTCGTGCCCGCGTTCGCGAACCCGCTGCTCGGTGGTCTGACCGACTCGGCGGTGTTCACGCTCGGGGACGCACGGCTGGCCTTCTCGACGGACTCGTTCGTCGTCCAGCCGTTGTTCTTTCCCGGCGGCAGTATCGGGCACCTCGCGGTGAACGGGACGGTCAACGATCTCGCGATGAGCGGCGCGCAGGCGGCGTACCTGTCCTGCGGGTTCATCCTGGAGGAGGGCGTCGAGCTGTCGGTGGTCGGCCGGATCGCGGCGGATCTCGGGGACGCGGCGCGGGAGGCCGGGGTGACGGTCGCGACCGGCGATACCAAGGTCGTCGATGCGGGGCACGGCGACGGCGTGTACATCAACACCGCCGGCGTCGGGCTGGTCCCGGCCGGCGTTGACATCCGCCCGCAGCGCGCCGAGCCCGGGGATGTCGTCATCGTCAGCGGCCAGATCGGCGTACACGGGATCGCGATCATGAGCGTGCGGGAGGGCATCTCGTTCGGCACCGAGGTCGTCAGCGACTGCGCGCCGCTCAACGGCCTGGTCGCGGCGATGCTCGCGGTGTGCCCGGATCTGCACGTACTGCGCGATCCGACCCGCGGTGGTGTGGCGACCTCGCTCAACGAGATCGCCAAGTCGGCCGGCGTCGGCATCGAGCTGACCGAGAGTGCGCTACCGGTGCCGGAGACTGTTGCGAACGCTTGCTCGTTCCTCGGCCTCGATCCGCTGTACGTCGCCAACGAGGGCAAGCTGCTCGCGATCGTGGCGCGCGACGACGCGGACGCCGTACTCGCGGCCATGCAGGCGGATCCGCTCGGGGCGGACGCGGCGATCATCGGCGAGTGCGTGGAGGCACATCCGGGGATGGTCGTCACCCGGACGGCGTTCGGCGCTACCCGGGTGGTGGATACGCCTATCGGAGAGCAGTTGCCGCGGATCTGTTAGCGAGCCACTCGTGCCATGCGTCGAGGCCGTCGCCGCGGGTCGCGGAGACGGGCAGCATCTCGACGTCCGGCTTGACCCGGTGGATCAGGTCGAGACACAGGTCGACGTCGAAGTCGACGTACGGGAGCAGGTCGATCTTGTTCAGCAGGACGAGGTCGGCGGTGCGGAACATGTACGGGTACTTCGCCGGTTTGTCCGCGCCCTCGGTGACCGAGATGATCACCACGCGCGCCGCCTCGCCGAGGTCGAAGAGGGCCGGACAGACCAGGTTGCCGACGTTCTCGACGAAGACCAGGGAGCCGTCGGGCGGGGCGAGTTCGGCCAGGCCGCGGTCGAGCATCTCGGCGTCCAGGTGGCAGCCGGCTCCGGTGTTGATCTGAACGACCTTGCTACCGGTGGAGCGGATCCGTTGGGCGTCCAGCCAGGTCTCCTGATCGCCTTCGATCACCAGGGTCTCGCGGCGGTCGCCGAGGTCGGTGATGGTGCGCTCGAGCAGCGTGGTCTTGCCGGAGCCGGGGGAGCTCATCAGGTTGATCGCGGTGATCCGGTGCTCGAGCAGCCGGTGCCTGGTGGCCGCGGCGAGCAGGTCGTTCTTGGCCAGGATGTCCTGTTCCAGCAGCACGGTCCGGGTCTCGTGCTCGTGCTCGTGTGGATGTGGATGTGGATGTGGATGTGGATGGTCGTGGTGGTGCTCGTGCCCGTCGACCAGCGTCACGCGGGTCGTACCGTCCTCGCCACCGCATCCACAGGTGCTGCACATGTCAACGCACCTCCACCGAGATGATCCGCAGTTCGCGGCCGGCCAGGACGTCGAGATCGGCGCTGCCGCAGTCGCACAGCATGATCGGATCCTCGAGCGTGAACTCCCGCCCGCAGTCCCGACAGTACGCCCGCCCCGGCGGCTCGTCGATGTCCAGCCGGGCGCCCTCCAACCCGGTCCCGCCCGCCACGATCTCGAAGCAGAACCGGATCGAATCGGTCACCACCCCGGACAGCCGGCCGATCTCGAGTCGCACCGCCGCCACCGGTCCGTCGCCGATCTTCTCGACGATCGCATCGACGATGCTCTCCGTGATGGCGAGCTCATGCATCTTCCCGACGGTACTCCGGGTCCGGATGGAAAAGTTGCGGGAAAACCTGCACGCCTGGCGACCACCGAGAGTAGCCGGCCGCGGCGCGTGATTTCGGCAAGAATCCGGGTCCGGGAATCCATTGGGCACGAATAGTTACCGTTGTGTGCGGCAACCATCTAAGACGTCCGTGCCAATCGCTACCGCGGCGGCTACCGGCGGCTTACTCTCCGTTTGTTGAGCCCGCGGTCGACTCGGGGGGACCGCTCCAGTACGGAGGGGAATGTATGAGACGACGCCTGAGGTACTCTGCTGCGCTCGTTGGCCTGACCGGTCTGCTCGTCGCGTCGATGTCGGCACCGGTCCACGCTGCGACCCAGGACCATTCGCCGCCGGGGCAGGGGCCGGGTGCGATGCAGGTGCAATCGGCGACCGACGCCTCCTCCTCGAAACTCGACCCGAAGCTCGAGGCGAAGGTCAAGAAGGGTGACACCGCGCCGGTGGCCGTGTTCGCCACCGTGCAGGGTGACACCGCCAAGGCCCAGCAGGTACTGGACAACGCCCACGTGGCGAAGTCCGGTGACGCCGCGCTGGTGATGGGATCGATCCCGGTGCAGGCGCTGCCGAAGCTGGCCGCCGTACCAGGGGTTGTCTCCGTGCAGCCGGTCGAGCTGGCCCGGACCGGCCAGCCGTTGTCCGACCCCGATCCGAGCCTGCACCAGGCGCCGACCGCGGCCGAGTTGAAGGCCGCGCTCGCCAAGGTCAAGTCCGACGACGTGCCGTACGACCACGCTCCGCCGCTGCGGGGCTCGAACTTCGACAAGCTCCGCAAGCAGAACCTCCTCGACGCCAAGTCGCACAACTTCACCGGCGCCTGGAACGCGGGCTTCGCCGGCCAGGGCGTGACCGTCGGCGTACTCGACGGCGGCACCGACTGGGGTCACCCGGACCTGGTCAACACCTGGCAGACGTGGAGCGGCCAGACCGGTGACAAGGCCGGTTGGAACGGCTGGCCGAAGGCCTTCGATCCCTATGGCACCCTGCAGTGGCTGTCCGCGCCCGACCAGGTCGACCAGGGCCTGTCCTGGTACACCACGACCACCGCGGCCACCTGCACTGTGACCGCCAAGACCTGCTCGGTCGACTTCGCCACGAAGACCGGACCGTCCCGCAACTTCAGCGCTCCGACCGGCACGAAGCAGCACACGTACAGCTTCCCGGCCAAGTGGAGCAAGTCCGGCAAGGTCATGCTCGGCAGCCACCCGGACGACCACCTGCTGCAGCTGTACGGCGAGCGCCCGGGCTTCCTGATCACCGACCCGCACACCGCCGGCGTCTACGACACGGTGTACGTCGACCTCGACGACGACTACTCGTTCGCCGACGAGAAGCCGGTGACCAAGTCGTCGCCGGCGTCGTACCGCGACATGAACGGTGACGGCTACACCGACCTGTCCGGCGGCCTGCTCTACTACATCTCCGACGGCAAGACCCCGATCCCGGGCGGCCTGGACATGTTCGGCGTCGACGACACGTCGTACGGCTCCGGTCAGCTGGTCGCATGGACCGGTGACTTCGACCCGGCGATCGAGGGCCACGGCACGCTGACCGCGTCGAACATCGTCGGCCAGGCGGTGATCAACGGGAAGGCGCCGACGTTCAAGGACCTCCCCGGCGGCAAGTACGCCGGTGCGGTGCTCGGCGGCGCTCCGAAGGCCAAGCTGGCGCCGTTCGGTGACATCTACATGGGCTTCGACTTCTCCACCCAGTTCGGGTACCTGCTGTCCACCCGCAAGGGCGTCGACGTCACCTCGAACTCGTACGGCGAGTCGACCACCGACAACGACGGCTGGGATGCCGCGAGCCAGGAAGCCGACGTGATCCACGACGGCTTCAAGACCACGGCCCTGTTCTCCACCGGCAACGGCGCGCCAGGCTTCGGTACGGCGACCGCCGCCGCGCCGTCCACCGCGATCGAGGTCGGGGCGTCGACGCAGTTCGGCGGGACCGGCTGGGACTCGATCGTGCGGACCAGTCAGATCACCGACAACGACGTGATGGTGTGGTCGAACCGCGGCTTCGGCGCGAACGCGACCAACGGCGTCGATGTAGTTGCCGACGGCGCCTATGCGCCAGGTGACGCGACCCTGAACACGATCCTCGACGGCCGGAACGCGTGGGTCACGTGGGGCGGCACGAGCCGCTCGACCCCGGTCGCCGCGGGTGCGACGGCGCTGGTCTACCAGGCGTACGAGAAGGCACACCACGGCGCCGTACCGGCCGGCTTCTACTCGACCGCGCAGGACATCCTGAAGTCGTCGGCGAAGGACCTCGGGTACGACGCCAACGTCCAGGGCTCCGGCTCGATCGACGCGGGCAAGGCCGTGGCCAGTGCGCTCGGCCAGCGGGCGACCGTGTCGCCGACCGAATGGCGGGTGGGTGACTACCGCGGTACGGAGTACCCGGTGTTCGCGAACATCATCTCGCCAGGTGGCACCGACACGCAGAAGTTCACCATCAACGGCGGCGGCGCCTGGCAGGTCAGCGACCGGCAGTTGGTCCGCACCGATTCCGACACGCTGTCCTTCAGCAGCAAGGATCTGAGTCAGGAGAGTACGGGCAACTTCAATGCTCCGGACTACCTGATAGACCTGACGAAACAGGTCAAGCAGCATCGCAACGCGGATCTGATGGTGGTCAAACTCGAGTACCCGCGGAACGAGTTCGACGGTAACAACGACCTCACCGAGGACCAGGCGTGGCGGCTGCTCACGTACAACTGGACCGACGTCAACCACGACGGCAAGCTGTGGACGGACAAGAACCACAACGGCGTCGTCAACCACACCGACAAGACGACCAGCTCGAACGTCGACGGCTTCCTCGACCTGGACTTCGCCAAGTCGGAGATGGAGCAGGGCGAGTACAGCCGGTTCATGTACCACCGGGCCGGCTCCAACGCACTGCAGTCGTACGTCGCCGATCCCGCCAAGCGGATGGCCGACGGCCTGTTCCTCGGCCTGCAGCACTCGGCGACGAACGCGAAGATCCCGGTCACCGACTTCAAGGTCTCGATCGACTGGTACCAGAACACCGACTGGAAGTGGGTCACGACGCCGCACACGGCCGTCGGTTCGTTCAACGCATCGATCAAGGTGCCGAGCAACGCGCCGTACGGTATGTACTCCGGTGCCGTTGTCCTGAAGCGTGGCTCGGACTCGATGGTCGTGCCGGTGTCCGTGGCGGTCGCCGCGAAGGTGACGCAGGACGCGAGCGGCAAGATCACCGGGGCGATCAACTTCGGCGGTGACGACGTGGCTCAGTCGCAACGGAACCTGACGTATAACAACGGCACGGTGTTCGGTGCGAACGACTGGACCTGGCGGGCCGAGTCCGGTGACTGGCGGTTCTTCTATCTCGACGTCCCGAAGACACCGGCGGAGGGCACGAAGTTCCTGGCCAACACCAGCTGGGAGGATTCGGGTCCGTACACCGACCTCGACACGCTGATCATGGGTAGATCGGTGAACCACTTCCAGCTCGAGCCGGATTCGGTGTACGGCGCGCCGTACACGATCGACACGGTCGGGAAGAGTCCGAACACCAACGTCCGAACGGGTGCCTGGCTGTTCAACACCGCCACCGGTGGGCCGGCCGATGTGGTCACCGCACCGGCGCAGGAAGGTCTGCAGGCGCTCGCACTGCACCAGGTCAGCTGGCAGGGCGACAAGTTCAACACGCCGTTCAAGGTGCAGCTGGGGAGTGCGTCGGTGACGCCGTCCTCGGTGGTGCAGACGGCGACCGGTGACACCGGCGGGTTCGACGTGACGTTCGACTCGAGCGTGCCGCTGGACGGGCTGAAGGCGGAGGCCTTCGGATTGAGCCAGCCGAGTACGACGACGGAGACGGCGCATCAGGACAACCCGGACGATCCGTCGACGTCGAGCGTGAAGAAGAACATCACGCTGTCGCACGCCTCCCGGCTCAGCGTCAGCACGGCACTCGACAGCAACGACCTGGACCTGTACGTCGTCCGGGACGCCAACAACGACGGCGTGTTCTCGCCGTCCGAGATCGTTGCCTCGTCGGCCGGTGGTACGGCCAACGAAGCGGTCGATCTGGTCAACCCGCCCGACGGCAACTACCAGATCTGGGTGCACGGCTTCTCGGTCAGCGGTACGCCGGCGTTCACTCTGAACGTCAACGCGGTCCAGGGCAACGACCTGACCGTCAGCGGGCTGCCGACCGGCCCGGTCGCTGCCGGTACGCCGGTCACCCTGCACGTCGACTACAACAAGGCGATGACACCCGGCCAGAGCTACAACGGCGAGCTCCTGCTCGGCCCGTCCTCGGCTCCGACCGCGCTGTCCGTCCCGATCAAGATCACCAGATAACGCAACTTCTGCGGCGGAGGCGGTATCGAGGAGAGTGTGAAGACACTTACCTCCAAACGCGCCTCCGCCGCGGTTGCGGCTGCAGCTCTGCTCGGTGGCCTGGCCACCGCAACGATGACCACGGCTCCGGCCGCCGCGAACTCCACCGCGGCGGCCTCGGCCTGCACCATGTCCGTAGGTTCGATCACGGCCGGCGGCGACATCGCCAACACCGGCGTCACCGCGTCGTCGCCGATCAAGTCGACGCGCGGGGCCGGCCCGCACCTGTTCGGTCCGGGGCTCTCGAAGATCGCGTCGACCTGGACCACCACGATCGGCGTCGCGGGCGAGGACACGACGTACGGCGAGGTCGTCGTGAACGGCACGCTGTACTACGGCGAGTACGGCCACGACTCGACCGGCAAGCCGACGAGCAGCCTCAAGTCCGAAGGCGTCGGGTACCAGGGCTACAAGGCGATCGAGTCGTCGTTCTACTGGGGCAAGACCGTGCGCGGCGCGGACTACCGGCTCCGTGGCGACGGCGTGCTGTACCGGTTCGTGAACAAGCAGGTCACCCGCTACCCGGGCTA
Organism: Kribbella sp. NPDC058693; assembly: GCF_042715335.1. Classification (NCBI taxonomy): domain Bacteria; kingdom Bacillati; phylum Actinomycetota; class Actinomycetes; order Propionibacteriales; family Kribbellaceae; genus Kribbella; species Kribbella sp. NPDC058693. The sequence continues at coordinate 1,910,808 of NZ_JBHXSQ010000001.1, read as the reverse complement.
CTCGGCGGTCAAGACGATGACGCTGATCAGCGAGACGCTGACCTACGACACCTTCCTGGCGGTCACCAACGGCGGCGCGCTCTACACGATCCACATCCCGACCGGCACCGCGGCGCCCACGGTCAAGAAGGTCCGCACGTCCACCTGGCAGAACTTCGACTTCCTGGTCGCGGAGAAGTGCGGCACCCAGAGCACGTTGCTCACGGCAATCGACAAGGACAGCGGTTCGGCGTACCTGTACGCCGTTGGCCACGCCAACGGAGCCGCCACCGTCATCCAGGGTCTGGGCAAGGTCCCCGGCACTTTCAAGGACCCCGTCTACTACCTCCACACCGCCGAGGGCACCCCGTCCCTCTTCGGCGAGTAAGGCAACGACAGAGCCCGGGCAACTTCGTGGTTGCCCGGGCTCTGTTCGTTCAGAAGTCGCCGCCGAAGTCCCCGCCGCCGAAGTCTCCGCCGCCGAAGTCGAAGCCGCCGCCGTCTCCGCCGCCGAAGTCCCCGCCGTCGCCGCCTCCGCCGTCGCCACCATCTCCGCCGCCGTCGCCGCCGTCGGCCTGGCCGTCCTCGTAACCGGCCGCGTAGTCGCCGTACCCGCCGCCGGCGAACATGCCGCCGAGTGCGGTACCGATGAACATGCCGGTCAGCACACCGCCGACGCCGCCGAACAGACCCTGCGCGTACGGCGAGTAGGCCGGACCGGCCTCCCAGTACGGCACGCGCTGCGGGCCGACCATGACCTTGCGGACGTCCGGCTCGGCGCCGACGCGGACCCGCTCGGCGTCGGCCGCACAGGCCGGCACCTCACGCGGCGCGCCACCGGGCGGCGACCACATCACGTCGACCACGGACGGGCCGTGCTGTGGGTTGAAGAAACACGCCGGCCGCCGCTGCGGCAGCGGCTGGTCGTTCACACGGGCCTTGACGCACGCCGCGGCGTACCGGCCGTCCTCGAGGATCTCGACCACGTGCTTGATCTGGTCGGCCTGGGTGACCTGGCCGATCGCCTGCTTCGCGGACTCGTAGGAGTCGAGCGCGCGCTGGTAGTCCTGCCGGGCACCGTCGCCGAGGTCCTTGCCGACCATCTCCAGGTCGAGGTCCTGCAGTTCCTCGCCGAAGCGAGTGATGTCTTCGTCGGCAGTGCGCTTCACCGACTCCAGCTCGGCGGCCGTGATCTCGTGCTGCTTCTTGTTCTGCAGCTGGGTCCGACGGTACGAGCGGTACGCCAGAACCGCGATCACCACGACAGCGATGATCAGGATGAATTCCATGTCGGGCCTCTCTCGGGGGCTTTGGACAGAGCGTATCGAATCCCTCAAGCCGCCCACGCCACGCAGGGTGACGCAATCCCCGGAAAACGATGACCGACCGCGCATAATCGGTGACACCGCCCAGCGCCCGTCGTACCACCGCCGGAAGGCTGGCTCATGCGCAGGACTGCCCGACTACTCCCACTCGTGCTGACCGCGGCCACCCTGATACCCCTGCAGCACAACGATTCCGACGCTTCCTACCAGGAGATCCCGCTCGACGGCCCGACTGTTCAGGCCCGTACCAAACCGTTTGGTATGGCCGCCGTCACCTGGCCGGAGGGCACACGCAACGTCACGGCCAAGATCCGCGTCGAACGCGACGGACAGTGGACCGACTGGGAATCGTTATCGGTCGAGGACGAACACGGCCCAGATCCATTGGTACCTGAAGGAATTGAGCGCGGCGGCACCGAACCGTTGTGGGTCGGTAATGCCACCGGCGTCCAGGCCAGCGCGGTCACCGACACCGGTACGACGATCGCCGGCGCCAAGGTCGTGCTGATCCAGCCGGGCGTACTTGCATCGGATGCCGATGAACCGTCCGCGCAATCGGTCGAGCCGGCGGCCTCGCGAGCGCCGTACCCGATGCCGTTGATGGTGAGCCGGAAGCGGTGGGGTGCCGACGAGCGGCTCCGGACTCACAACGGGGCTGCGTGCGCGCGTCCGAAGTACACGACTACCGTGCTGGCGGCGTTCGTGCATCACACCGCGGACCGCAACGACTACACGCGTACGCAGGTCCCGGCGATGGTGCGGGCGATGTACGCGTACCACGTGAAGAGCCGCGGCTGGTGCGATCTCGGGTACAACTTCCTCGTCGACCGCTTCGGCCGCGTCTTCGAGGGCCGGTACGGCGGTGCGCAGCTGCCGGTGCTCGGCGCGCACACGGCCGCGTTCAACTCGAACTCGTTCGGCGTCGCGCTGATCGGCAACTTCGAAAAGGCTGCTCCACCAGCCGCGATGCTGGAGTCGACGGCTCGCGTGATCGCGTGGAAGCTCGACGCGAACTACCGGTCGCCGTTGGCAACGATCACGCTCGATGGCAGTCGCCTGCACACCGTCTCCGGACACCGCGACACCAAGGCGACCGCGTGTCCCGGAACGCAGCTGTACAACAAACTTGGTTGGCTGAAGCAACGGGTCAACACGTTGATGAGTGGCAGTTTCTCGACGCCGATCTACCAGTACGCGCGCAAGCTCGGGTTCCGGAACATCGGCCAGCCGTTCTGGGGCGAGCACCGGACGCGCACCGGCTATGCGACGTACTTCGCCACCCGCGACGTCTTCTACTCCGTTGCCAGCGGCACACATTCGACGGCCGGCGCCTTCCGGACCCGCTTCCGGCGGCTCGGCGCCGGTAGCGCGCGGCTCGGGCTGCCGATCACCGAGGCGTACCGCGTGCTGGGCGGCTCCCGGCAGAAGTTCCAGCGCGGCTGGCTCGTGTGGGACCGCCGCACACGTCAGGTCCATCTTGTGTACGGGAGAGCTTCATGAGGAAACGTGTGATCGCTGCCGTCGTGCTGTCGTCCACGGTGATCAGCGCGACCGCGCAGGCCCGCGAGGTCGTGCCGACGGCAGCGGCTCCGGACACGACGATCAACGGCCGCGGATTCGGGCACGGCCGCGGGCTTTCGCAGTACGGCGCGCAGGGTGCCGCGCTGGCCGGGAAGTCGGTGAAGCAGATCCTGGACTTCTACTACCCGGGTACGACGGTCGGGAAGGCGACCGGCAGCATTCGGGTCCGGGTCAGCGCCGACACCACCGACGGGGTGCGTGTGGGCGCGGTCAACAAGCTCAGCGTCAGGTCCTTCGCCACTGGCAAGGTCTATGTGTTGCCGAAGGCATCGACCCGGAACCAGTGGTCGATCGACCCGAACGGCGAGCACGGGACCAAGCTCAGCTCGTACGACGCGAAGACGAAGAAATGGACGCTGTACAAGACGTTCACGGGCATGGCGCAGTTCGAGGGACCGGCTGTGATCGGGCTGGTCCTGCCGAGTGGCGCCGTACGGCGGTATCGCGGCGCGCTGCGGGCGATCGATGTGTCCGGTACGCATCTGGACACGGTGAACGTCGTACCGCTCGAGTATTACCTGCGTGGCGTCGTACCGCGGGAGGCGGTGTCGAGTTGGAAGCCGGCCGCGCTGCAGGCGCAGGCTGTTGCTGCGCGCACCTATTCGGTCTTCCATCGCGATCGTGCTGCGAAGAAGGCATATGACCTGTGCGATACGACGTCGTGCCAGGTGTACGGCGGGTACGACTCGGAGGAGACGTCGACGAACAACGCGATCGCGGCGACCGCGGGGCAGATCCGCTTGTACAAGGGCAAGCCGATCATCGCCGAGTTCTCGTCGTCGAACGGCGGGGCGACCGCGGCCGGGGACGTGCCGTACCAGCTGATGAAGGCGGACGGCTGGGACGCGTACCCGAAGAACGGGAACCCGAACGTGGCGTGGAGCGTGACGCGGTCGGCGGCGGACATGCAGTCGGTCTTCGCGGTCGGGTCGATCCGGTACGTGCGGGTGCTGAAGCGCAGTGGCGTCGGTCCGGGCGGCGGGCGGGCGCTGACCGTCGAGGCCGTCGGGTCGAAGGGGAAGCGGGTGCTGACGGCCGATCAGGTCCGGATCCGGCTGCATCTGAAGTCCGGCTGGATCAGCTTCCCGGCCCGTCCACTTGATATGCCAACTGCTGTTGTCGAAGAGCCTGGTCGCTGAGCCATTGACGCCGTGTCCGTGCGCCGGTTAGAACGTGACATCGATGTCAACCGCCACCGCCCAGGAGGAGCAGGTCGATGCGCAGGAAATTTGGTATATCAACTCGTCTGGCCGCCGGAGTACTCGCGGTCACCGTCCTCGGGTCGCTGAGCATGACCACGGCCGACGCGGGAGCCGACCCGAACGCAGCTCGAGCGCGGGCGTCGTACGACGCGATCAACAAGTACTTCGATGCCGGCAAGGGTGGATTGCTGCTGGAGGAGTACCCGAACACGCAGTCCAATCCGTACTCGTACGTCTGGCCGTATTCGCAGGCGGCGATCGCGGCCGAGGACCTGGCCGGGGTGCCCGGCGCGGGGCACGAGGGCTCGGCTGAGGCCGATCGGCGGCTCGCGGCGTACGAGTTCTACTGGAATGCCGGTACGACGCCGACCGGGTACGACTCGTACGTGCGGCCGCCGAACGGCCAAGGTGGGGACAAGTTCTACGACGACAACGAGTGGATCGGGCTGAACCTGATCCAGCGGTACAAGCGGACTGGTGACCGCGCTGCACTCGCCCGCGCGAAGGACATCTTCGCGCTCGTCGTCCATGGTTGGGACACGGATCCGTCGCATCCGTGCGCCGGCGGTGTTTTCTGGACCCAGGCGCCGTGGAGCCAGGACCGCAACACGGTGTCGAACGGACCGGGCGCGGAGCTCGGTGCGCATCTGTACCTGCTGACGCGGGACAAGTCGTACCTGACGTGGGCGCAGCGGATGTACACGTGGGCGCAGACCTGCATGCTCGCCCCGAACGGCCTGTACTGGGACCACATCGACCTGGCCGGCAACGTCGAGAAGACCCAGTGGAGCTACAACCAGGGCGTAATGCTCGGCGCCGGGGTTTTGTTGTTCAAGGCAACCGGCAACCCGAAGTACTTGCGAGATGCGAAGTCGGTCGCGTCCGCGTCGCTGGCGTTCTACAACACGCCCGAGATCCTCGCGAAACAAGGCGCCGCGTTCAACTCGATCTGGTTCAAGAACCTGTTGATCCTCGACTCGGTCTCCCCGGACTCCCGCTACCGCAAGGCAATGCAGTCCTACGCCACCTACAACTGGACCACCACCCGAGACCCCGCCACCAACCTCTACCACTTCGACGAAGGCCCAGTCGAGCTCCTCCAGCAGTCAGGCATAACCCAAATCCACGCCCTCCTCGCCTGGCCCCGCTCGCGCTACCACCTGCTCGCCTGAGTGCTAACAAACACCGCGCCGCCCGCCTCCTGCAGGAGACGGGCGGCGCGGTTCTTCTACTTAAGCTGCAGCAGTTGCTGTCTTGATCTCGACCGGCGTGATCGGCGTACCGTCCTGCGGCCCGTTCTGCGGCGTAACCCCCGCCTCCGCCACCTTGTCGATCAGCTTCGCGCTCGCCTCGTCGATCGTCCCGAACGCCGTGTACTGCGGCGTCAGCCCCGACGCATCGCCGTACACGATGAAGAACTGACTCCCGTTCGTATTGGCCCCGGAGTTAGCCATCGCCAGCACCCCACGCCCGTACTTCAGCGTCGGATACACCTCATCCGCGAAGCTGTACCCCGGTCCACCCGACCCGCTCCCGGTCGGATCCCCACACTGCAGCACCTGCAGACCCTCGCCAACAGTCAGCCGATGACACTTGGTGTTGTCGAAGTACTTCTGCCCGACCAGGCTCAGGAAGTTCTTCACCGTGCACGGCGCCAGCGCACTGTCCAGCGTGAGCTGCAGATCCCCGATCGACGTGTCCAGGCTGACCTTCGACGTACCCGACGCCTTGGTCTTCCCGTCCGCCGGCGGATTCACCTTCTTGCTGGCCGGCTCCGCGCTCTTCTTGTACGTGCAGTTCACCTCGGCCGCCAGCGGCGTCGCCCGCTTCGGCGCCGGCGCCATCGCGGTCGGAATACTCGCCGGCTTGTTGTCCGGCCCCGCCGACGCCTGATCACCCGACGCAGCCGCCGGCTTGTCGTCACCACCCACCCCGAACACCACGAAGACCCCGACGATGACCACGACCACCGTCGCCACGGAAGCGATCGTGACCGCCAGATTCCGCCGCTGCCGCCGCCGCTCGATCTCCCGCTCGGCCAGCCGCTTCGCCTTCCGCGCCGCCAACTGCTGCTGATGGGTCTTCTTGGACATGCAGTAACCCTCCTCACCGGAATGCCTGCACGGGAACCTACAGCGAAAACCTGAGAACTGTCTGTCAATCCACAAACAACACCAAATCGACACCCCCTAACCGACACCGCTGCGCGGCGGCGGTTCTGTTGCCGCCTTCGGCGGGGCGCGGAGTGTGGTGGGGCGACCGTGACTGGCGTTGAGGTGCTTGAGTCGAGCGCGGCGATCTAGGTGGGAGCGACTGTCGACCGGTGGCCGAGCGAGGACTGGAAGCGGATCAGGTAGCCGTCGGGGTCGGCGACGAGGAATTGGTTGACGCCGGTTTCTTCGTGAGGGGTGACGCGGTACCACTTGGTTTCCGGCTGCATGAAGAGCGGGTAGTCGGCGGCGGCGAGCGCGGAGAGGATCGGGGCGAGATCAGGCACGTTGATCTGGAAGTTGATCCCGCGTCCTAGCGGCCGCTCCAGCGGACCGGTGACCCAGGTCCGCCCGGCACCTTCCTGTTCGAGCATCACGTGCGCCGATCCACGTACGACGTACGCGAACCCCTCCTCCTCGCGCTGGTATTCCACCGCGAACCCGCAAAGCCCACACCAGAATTCAAGGCTCCTCGCCACATCGCCCACCAGGAGTTCAGGCACCAGCGATGGCTCAGCAGATGAACTCACGCGCCAATGCTTTCAGACCTCGACGGACTTCCACCGGAGGCGCCCGTCGTCGATGTACGGCGACCATCCCATCGGCGGATGCGTCGGAAACGGCGTGGCGGCATGCAAGCGGCGACCGTGATCCTGCAGCGCGGGCCGATCGAGGGTGAGGGAGTCGGCCACATCGGCCAGCATCTCGGTGATGCTGAACCACTCCGGGATGGAGAACCCGTCCGACTCGTTGTCGAACGTGCCGACGCATCCGTGATGCTCACCCTCACGAAGGTCGACGAACAGCAAGCAGTCGGTCCCCGCGTCGCCGATCGGCAGGAACGCGTCGAGCCAGTCGAACGAGTCGGTGCCGGCGGGATCCCGCTCGTTGGAGAGCGGCCGGTCTGGCGAGACCCTGGCCGTAATCCCGCGCAGCATCTCGCGATCGCGCAGCATCTGCTCGATCCCCATCGGGACGTAGAGGAACGGGATGAGCAGACCGAAGTTCGCCTGCCGCCCAAGCCCGTTGTTCAACCCGAGCCAGGCAATCAGATCGCTCGGCAGCCGGCGCCCCATCGCAGCCCGAAGCCCGGAGATCTCGGCCGGGGTCGCCGGCGGTTGAAGGTGCTCCAACCCGTGGGGCAGGTTCTCCGCCAGCCACCCGGTGATCGAACTCCACGACTGCGCCACCGAATCATTCATAACTTCCGCACTACGCCAGAGCTTCAGGTCCGTACGGTGTGAGGAGAACGCCGCCGCATCACCTCCGGGCGGATCCGCCACCGCGCGATCGGCTTCGTGGTCGACCTGCACGACCGCCGCGGTCGCCTCCATTCCCGAGCCCGTTGGTCCGCGCGGCCTCAGTCCCCACGACCGCAACCCGCCCGCCGCCGAAGGCGGCCAATAAATCAGCCGCCGCGAAGCGGTGTCCTTTGGGTGGTGTCCTACTAGTCCTTGATTTCGCAGATGGGGGCGCCGGCGGAGACGGTGGCGCCTACCTCGGCGGTTAGGCCGGTTACGGTGCCGGACTTGTGGGCGTTGAGGGGTTGTTCCATCTTCATCGCCTCCAGGACGACGATCAGGTCGCCCTCGGCGACCGTGGCGCCTTCTTCGACGGCGATTTTGACGATGGTGCCCTGCATGGGGGAGGTGAGGGAGTCTCCGGACGCCGCCGAGCTCTTCGTACCACCGGCCCGTCGGGACGGCTTCTTCTTCGCGCCAGCGCCAGCAGAAGCGACAGCAGCACCACCAACAGCACCCAGACCAGCCGGCAGTACGACCTCGAGGCGCTTGCCGCCGACCTCAACAGTCACCCTCTCGCGCTCACCCTCCTCGACCGTCTCAGCGACCGGGCCGTCGTACGGCGTGAGCTGGTTGTCGTACTCCGTCTCGATCCACCGCGTGTGCACCTTGAACCCGTCAGTCCCGACAAACGCCGGATCCGACACCACAGCCTGGTGGAACGGGATGACAGTAGGCATCCCCTCGACCACGAACTCACGCAACGCCCGCCGCGACCGCTCCAGCGCCTGCTGTCGATCCCGCCCGCTCACGATCAGCTTCGCAACCAGCGAGTCGAACGCCCCAGGCACCGTCTCGCCCTGGTCATACCCGCCGTCGAGCCGCACCCCAGGCCCCGACGGCGCATGCCACCGCGTCAGCGTCCCCGGCGCCGGCAGGAACCCGCGCCCGCCGTCCTCAGCATTGATCCGGAACTCGATCGAGTGCCCCGACACCACCGGGTCGTCGTACCCAAGCTCTTCACCATTGGCGATCCGGAACATCTCCCGCACCAGGTCCAGCCCAGTGACCTCTTCCGACACCGGGTGCTCGACCTGCAGCCGCGTGTTCACCTCGAGGAACGAGATCAGTCCGTCCTGCCCGACCAGGAACTCGCACGTCCCCGCCCCGACGTACCCGGCCTCGCGGAGAATCTTCTTCGACGAGTCATAAAGCAGCGAAAGCTGCTCATCGGACAGGAACGGCGCCGGCGCCTCTTCAACCAACTTCTGGTACCGGCGCTGCAGCGAGCAGTCCCGCGTCGACACCACGACAACGTTGCCGTGGGCATCGGCCAGGCACTGGGTCTCGACGTGCCGCGGCTTGTCCAGGTACCGCTCGACGAAGCACTCGCCCCGCCCGAAAGCCGACACGGCCTCCCGGGTCGCCGACTCGAACAGCTCCGGGATCTCCTCCATCGTCCGCGCGACCTTCATCCCGCGACCACCACCGCCGTACGCCGCCTTGATCGCGATCGGCAGCCCGTACTCCTCCGCGAAGGCAACCACCTCGGAAGCATCCGCGACCGGATCCGGCGTACCGGGAACCTGCGGCGCGCCGACCTTCTCCGCGATGTGCCGCGCCTTGACCTTGTCGCCGAGCGAGTCGATCGCCGACGGCGGCGGGCCGATCCAGATCAGCCCCGCATCGATAACGGCCTGCGCAAACGAAGCATTCTCGGCCAGGAACCCATACCCGGGATGGACGGCGTCCGCCCCCGACCGCGCTGCGACGTCCAGGATCTTGGCGATGTTCAGATAGGAGTCGGCCGGTGTCGACCCGTCCAGCGCGTACGCCTCGTCGGCGAGCCGAACGAACAGCGCGTCGCGGTCCTGGTCGGCGTACAGCGCGACGCTGCCCAGCCCGGCGTCGGCGGCGGCCCGGACGACCCGGACGGCGATCTCGCCCCGGTTGGCCACCAGCACCTTGGTGATCTGCTTGCTGTCGGACACAGCTGACTCCCTTCGGCTGGCCCGAGTCTAGGGTGAACCGGCCGTCGAAGGAGACAGGGCGTTCCTCACACCACGGCGGGTTGCCGCTCGAAGAACGACTCCAGTACGACGACAGTCTGGGTACTGGTCACGCCGTCCACCGCGTGGAGAGCGCGCAACGTCGCCTGCAGGTCCTCGGTGGTCGTCGTCCGCACCTTCACCAGCACCGAGGCCGGTCCCGCGATGATGTGCGCCTCCTCGACCGCCGGGATGTCCAGCAGCGCCTCCCGCGAATCGCCCATCCACGCGTTCGCCTCGAGCAGGACATATGCGAGTACGCCGCGGCCGAGCGCAGCCGGGTCGACCTCGATCGTCGTACGCCGGATCACGCCGGCCGCCTTCAGCTTGCGCACCCGCTCGTGGGCGGACCCCGCCGACAACCCGGCGATCTCCCCAAGCGCGGCGTACGACTGCCCGGCATCCTCCTGCAGCGCCGCCAGCAGCTTGCGATCCACATCATCTATGGTCATCTGCACCCAATTCCATATCTCATTCTGTCAAACCTAACAATAACAGGATATGGTTCAGCCATGACCATCACTCTCACCAACACCCTGCCGCGGATCCGCGCCGAGTTGGTGGTGCTCGACGAGCGTTTCGCCCGGATCGCCGGCGACGAGTACGTCGAGTGCCTGTACGACGGCGGCCGCTGGCTCGAAGGACCGGCGTACTCGCCCGCCTGGCGCTGCCTGATCTTCAGCGACATCCCGAACGACCGGATGCTGCGCTGGGACGAGGTCTCCGGACACGTCAGCGTGTTCCGCGAGCCGTCCGGCTACGTCAACGGCAACACCATCGACCGCACCGGCCGCCTGATCAGCTGCTCGCAGGGCGATCGCCAGGTCGTCCGCACGGAGTACGACGGCAGCCGCACCGTCCTCGCCTCGCACCTCGACGGCAAGCGCCTCAACAGCCCGAACGACGTGGTCGAGCACAGCGACGGCTCGATCTGGTTCACCGACCCGCCGTACGGCATCACCTCGAACTACGAGGGCCACGCGGCCGAGCAGGAGCTCGACGGTTGCCACGTCTACCGAATCGCGCCGGACGGCGTGCTGACCGTGGTCGCCGACGACTTCATCCGCCCGAACGGGCTCGCGTTCACGCTCGACGAGCAGCAGTTGTACGTCGTCGACACCCCGGGCAAGCACATCCGGCGGTTCGAGGTCGACGGCGAGAAGCTGATCGGCGGCGAGGTGTTCGCGCCCTGCGAGGCCGGGATGTTCGACGGGATCCGGGTGGACAGCGCCGGCCGGGTCTGGGCGGCGACGCACGAGGGCGTGCACTGCTTCGACCCGGACGGCACTCTGATCGGCAAGCTGCTGCTGCCGAATGTCGTGTCGAACCTGACGTTCGGCGGTCCGAAGGGCAACCGCCTGTTCATCACCGCCACCACGTCCGTGTGGTCGTGGCTGACGACGGCTCAGCGGTAGGACTTGGAGACCCCGTCCAGCAGCCGCTCGAGGGTGTCGTACGTCGGGGTGTCCGCGACGTCGATGACGTCCTTCGCGACCGGGACCCGGTTCTGGCTGACGACGTTCGCGAACTGCGCCTCGTCGGCGGTCCGGAACCCGTGCCTGGCCGCGAGCTCCTGCAGGTCGGTGTCGGTCGACAGCAGTTCGCCGAGCTTCTCGCCGTTCGCGTTCAGCGAGACCAGCGTGTGCTTGGACTGGATCGTCGGTGACGGGTACATCAGCACCATGCCCGGCTTCAGTTTGTGCTGTACGGCGGCGTCCACGAACTGCGCCTCGTAGATGTTGACCATCGGCGACTTGCCCATCCCGAGCGACAGGTAGTCGTCGAACGGGCCCTCGCTGGAGCTGTCGGTGTACCCCTGGTTGACGAACAGCGGCGCGACCAGCGGCAGCACCTTCTTCTCGTCCGCCGCGCTCTGCACCACATTGTTGTGGTTGGCAACATAACTGACGATCGACAGGAACATCGCCGCCGAGTTCGATGTCCGCGGGTCGGTGGTGGTGACGAGGATCTTCTTGTTCACCGGGTACGTCGTGTTGCCGCGGATGTTGGTCCAGCGCCAGCCGGCCTTGGCGAGGTCGGTGTACTTGCGGACGTCGAAGTACCAGATGCCGTTGACCTGCTTGGCGATCCCGGTCGCGGACAGCAGGTCGACGATCGGCTGGAACGTCGCGATCGCCATCGGCGACGAGAACACGGCGTACTTCTGACCGCTCACGGTCGGGCGACCGGGCGTCGGCTGCAGGATCTTCTCCGCCGCGACCGTGCTGGACGGGAACGCGAAGTCGTACTTGCTCAGGTCGACCGAGGTGGCGATCTCGCGCGACCCGGCGGTGTCGACCTTGACGTCGAACCCGTGCTTGGCCAGCGCCGCCTTCACGTCGGGATCCTCGAAGAAGGCGCGCTTCTCCGAGCCGATCACGCCGCTGACGGTGATGACGCCGGACGTCTGGGCCTGTACGTCGCCGCCGCCGCGGACGATCACGACCGTGACGATGGTGGCGACGACGAGTACGCCGGCGATCCCTGCCGGCAGCGCGACGCCGCGGGTCTTGAAGCGGCGGAACGGGCTGCCGGCGCCGGCCGCGGGCTCCGGGGCCGGGGTGGTGGTCGATGCCGGTCTGGTCCACCTGGCCAGGCGGTCGTCGGGCTCGGGTTGCGGGGTGAGTTCCTGGCGGACCATGCGTTCGACCAGGATCGGGACGTAGTCGCGGACGCGGTCCCCTTCGAACTGCCGGCGGGCCGCCGCCACGGCGGTCTCGATGTCTTCGGGAGTATGGATGTCGGCGAAGCTGTCGGTGAGACGGCGGGTGAGGTTCTCGATCGCCTTTTCTTCGCGAACGGTGTCGAGCGTCAAAGGATGTCTCCACATCACGGTGTCTGACTCCGGCGCCGTGCTCTGCGCCCCCGTTCGGCGCCACGCATATCCTTCCGGTCGAGAGGTCCAACCGACGGGGTTCACATAGGGTGGAGCGATGACGGGAATTCTCGAGCCGTTGGCAGGGACCGCACCGGCGGTCTGGGAGAAGCTGGACGACCGGTTCGCCGGGATCCGCGGGGACAACAAGCTCGAGCGGCTGTGGACCGGCGGACGCTGGGTCGAGGGGCCGGTGTACTCCGCCGCGGGCCGGTACCTGCTCTGGAGCGACATCCCGAACGACCGCATCCTGCGCTGGGACGAGACGTCGTACCAGGTCTCCGTCTTCCGCCACCCGGCCGGCAACACCAACGGCCACACCCGCGACACCGAGGGCCGGCTGATCAGCTGCGAGCACGGCAACCGGCGGGTGACCCGGACCGAGCACCACGGCGGCATCACGGTGCTTGCCCACGAGTACGACGGGAAGCGGCTGAACAGCCCGAACGACGTCGTGGTCAAGCGGGACGGATCGATCTGGTTCACGGATCCGGCGTACGGGATCGACAGCGACTACGAGGGCTACAAGGGCGAGGTCGAGACCGGCGGGTGCCACGTGTACCGCGTCGGGACGGACGGTGCGCTGACCCGGGTCGCCGACGACTTCAACCGGCCGAACGGGATCGCGTTCTCGCCCGACGAGTCGTTGCTCTACATCTCCGACTCGGAGGAGGGCACGATGCGCGTCTTCACCGTCGACGGCGACAAGCTCACCGGAGGCGAACTGTTCGCCGAGTGCGGCAACGGCATCTTCGACGGCTTCCGCCTCGACACCCAGGGCCGCATCTGGACCTCCGCCGCCGACGGTGTCCACATCTACCACCCCGACGGCACCCTCCTCGGCAAACTCCTCGTCCCCGAAACCGTCAGCAACCTCACCTGGGGCGGCCCCAAACGCAACCGCCTCTTCATCACCGCGACAACTTCCGTCTACTCCCTCCTCACCACAGCCAACGGCGCCCCGGAGGCCTACGGCCCTCGGGTCTAATTCGTTCGCCTCGATCACGGGCGGTGGGTCATGATGGCCTGCTGACCTGATTGAGGAGGAGCTGTGGAGCTGGTCGGCGTGCCGGGGCATCTGAGGGTGCTTGCGGAGAGTGTGGTGGCGGAGGCGGAGAAGGATCCGCGAGTGATTGCGGTGGTGGCCGGGGGATCGGTTGCCTCGGGCACTAGTGATGAGGATTCGGATCTGGATCTTGTGATCGTGTGTACGCCGGACGGGCAGCCGGAGCTGCTCGCCGACGCGGACGGGTTTGCGGGTCGGGTCGGGCCGTTGCTGGCCGCCTTCACCGGGGAGCATGTGGGCGAGCCGCGGTTGTTGATCGCGCTGTTCGGGCCGCCGCTGGCGCATGTCGATCTGAAGTTCGTGACGCCGGACGGGCTGCGGGAGCGGGTCGAGGACGGGCTGGTGTTGTGGCAGCGGGATGACGCCGTCGACCGGGTGCACCGGGAGTCCGCCGCGGAGTGGCCGCGGCCGGATGCGCAGTGGATCGAGGACCGGTTCTGGGTCTGGGCGCACTACGTCGCGGTGAAGATCGCGCGCGGTGAGTTGTTCGAGGCGATCGACGGGCTCGGGATGATCCGCGCGGCCGCGATCGCGCCGTTGGCCGGGATCGGGCGGACGACGAGGCCGGCCGGCGTACGACGGTTGGAGACGCTCGCGCCGGAGCTCGTGCCCGCGTTGCAGGCGACCGTCGCGACCGCCGACCCTGCCGACTGCCTGCGCGCCCTGAAGGCGTCCGTCGACGTCTATCGCACAGTGCGGGAGCGCGTGCAGGTGGTACGACGTACCGCAGCCGAGGAAGCCGTCGTCGACTTCCTCGGCTGACGGATCCGCTTACAGCTTCTTGACCTGGTCGATGATCGTGAAGACGGCCAGGAAGCCGAAGGCCAGGAACGAGAAGGCGAGTACGGCGGCGCGCCAGCTGGTGATGCGGATCGCGTGCGGCAGGGCGCGCGAGTTCATCCACCAGAGCAGACCGGAGTACACGAACATCATCGTGCCGGCGGTGCAGGCCGAGATGACCAGCAGCACCAGCGGCTGGGTCAGACCGGCCAGTAGCACGATGATGCCGAAGGCAACGAGTCCCCAGACCAGCCAGAAGTACAGCTTGGACTCGGTGATCTTCGACTCGCGCAGGTAGCGGGCCTTGATCATGTCGGACGACAGCCGCGACGTGTAGTCGACGATGCCGGCCGCCGCGGCGAACAACGAGAACGCGCCGATCGCCCAGAACAGGTACCCGAACCAGTCGCCGACGAGCGTCTGCAGCGTCGTACCCTCGATCTTCAGGAAGCCGATGTTGTTCTTGACGTCCGGGTTCCCGAACAGGGTGGCGTGGGCAAGCATCGACGTGAACACGATCGTGACCACGGTGATCGCCACGAACGTCGCGGCCTGCTCGATGTTCGCGAACTTCCACCAGCGCCGCCAGCGGGCCAGGTTCGCGTCGTCCGGGGTGAACGTGTACCCGTTGGCGGTCGGGTCGGCCTCGGTCTCGCCTGTCACCGGTGACGTCAGCCGTGGCACGTGCGCGCCCTGGCCGAAGCCTTTGTCGCGGATCCAGTTGCTCTGGACAAGGTTCTGGCCGCCGCCCGCACCGGCGTACGCGATCGCACCCATCACCAGCGCGAACCCGAGCTCGTCGGCCGGGAACTGCGGATGCGTGACCGCGTCGCCGAGCGCGCCGTACGTTTTCGCGCGGATGGCGAACACGAGCGCGAGGATCACCAGCAGCGCGACGGCGGCGATCTTGACCGCGATCAGCCGCTCCAGCATCACGTAGACGACCGGCGCGAACGTCAGGATCGCGCCGATCAGCAGCAGCATGCCGATCGCGATCCAGCGTGGGTCTCCGGCGCCGAAAAGATACGTCAGCATCGAAGCCGAGCTGGTCGCCCAGCCGGGCCAGAGGTTCGCGAAGTACGTCATGATCGCGAAGAACAGGCCCCAGTGCTTCCCGTACCGGTTGAAGCCGGTCAACGCTGTCTCACCAGTTGCCAGCGTGTACCGCTCGATCTCCATGTTCAGGAACCACTGGATCACCACGCCGACGACGGCGCCCCAGAGGAACACCAGGCCGACCTGGCTGGAGATGTACGGCCAGAGGATGAACTCACCCGAGGCCAGCCCGACGCCGGCGCCGACCATGCCGGGGCCGATGATCTTCCAGGTCTTCGTGGGCGGCTCGGGAAGGTCGCGAACTTGCGGTGCGGGCAGATTCTTGGTCGGTAGTGCGAATCGTCCGTGGTCAGTCGATGTGGTGTCTGCCATCAGGCTCCTCACTCTCCTCGACCCCCTGCCCCGGAGGGTAACGAATACTGTCGACAACGGCGACCCGACACAGCCGGATGGCAGACTGACCGGCATGGGTGGGGTGACCGTTCTGACCGCGTCGTACGCCGGTGCCGCCAGCGCGCCTGCCTACGCACGCCTGGCCGGCCTGGCCGCAGAACTGCCGGGGGAGCTGCTGGTACGACGGGACGCCGGCTGGCCCGTTCTCGTGTACGACGACGCCGCGGAGGCAATCGCTGCTGCCGCTGACCTTCGCGAGGCTGCCTCCCTGGTCCCAGCGGGGGAGCTGCTCCGGATCGCCCTGCACACTTCGCCAACCATGGCTCCGGCCGTCCGGCACGCCGAGCAGTTGCTGGCGATCGCCAACCCCGGGCAGACGTTGCTCACGGCAACAACAGCCTCCGGCCTCGCTGATGCCTTCACCGATCTCGGCATGCACCGGTTGCGTGATCTGGGTTCGGCCGAGCGGATCCTCGAACTGACTGCGACGGCCGAGCCGCTGCGTTCGCTCGACCAGGTACCGAACAACCTGCCGGTGATGTTCACCAGCTTTGTCGGCTGGCAGACCCAGGTAGCCGCCCTCCGCACGCAACTCTCCGGCAACCGACTCGTTACGCTGACCGGCCCAGGTGGCAGCGGCAAGACGCGACTCGCCGCCCAGACCGCAGCACAGTTGGCCGAGCGCTGGCCGGACGGCGTCTGGTGGGTCGACCTGTCCGCGCTCACCGACGCCGGCCAGATCCCGGAGGCCGTCGCCGCGGCGATCGGTCTGCTGGTCGAGTCCGGCGACCGCCTGCTGCTCGGTCAGTTGCGGACCAAGCGCGCGCTGATCTGCCTGGACAACTGTGAGCACATCATCGACGGGGTGGCGGAGTTCGTTCTCGCGCTCCACACCGGCTGCCCGGAGATCTCGGTCCTGGCGACCAGCCGCGAGCCGCTGGACTTGCCCGGCGAGGCGATCTGGCGAGTGCCCGCGCTGGCCCCGGATGAAGCTCGGGCGCTGTTCGTCGAGCGCGCCGGCACGGAGTTTCCTAAGTCGGAGCAGGCAATCCGCTCCATCTGCCTCCGGCTCGACGGCATCCCGTTGGCCTTGGAACTGGCCGCCGCTCGAGTCCGCACTCTCACACCCGAGCAGATCGAAGCAGGTCTGAGTGACCGGTTCGGCCTGCTGACGAAGAACGTTCGTGGGGTTGCGGCGCGGCAGCAGACTCTCGCCGCGTCGATCGGGTGGAGCTACGAGTTGCTCTCGCCTGACGAGCGAGAGGTCTTCCAGCGGCTGGCGGTCTTCGCGGGTGGCTTCACGTTGGACGCAGCGGCCGCGGTGTGCGACGTCGTACTCGAGGATTTTGCGCGGCTTGTCGACAAATCGCTCGTGGTGGCGGAGGGCGGCCGGTACCGCCTGTTGGAGACGATCCGCGAGTACGCCGCCGCGCGTCTGGCCGAGGCCGGCGAGACGGACCGGACCCGCTCCCGTCACCTTGACCACTACCTGACCGTCGCGGAGACCGCAGAACCCCTGCTGGACGTGGATCGCGAGGCTTGGCGGGCGCGGATCGAGCCCGATCGGGAGAACTATCGGGCCGCCCTCGAGTACGGATTGCCCGCGAACGATCCGGAACGCGGCCGTCGGTTGGCCGCGGCCCTGCGCTGGTTGTGGAATCTGCAGGCGACGGGCAATGAGGGCATCGGCTACCTGCGCCGCGCGATCGAGCGTGCACCGGACGACCGGTCGTTGCTCCAGGCCCGTTTACTGTACGGGTATGCGACGGTCGCCGACACTGTCGACCCCTTCGGGTACGACGCGGCTGGTCGCGGGCTCGCGCTGGCCACCGAGCTGGGTGACGATCGGCTGCGATCGCACTTCCTTGCGCTGGTGGCGGTCGGCGAGTTCTTCACGGACTTCCAGAAGGCGTGGGATCTGACCGCCGAGGGAGTGCGGTTGGCGGGGGACAACGAGCCGGCGCAGAACGCGAACATCGCCTTGCAGTGCGTCCTGCTTTCCCTGTGGGATCGGCACGACGAACTGCGGCCGCTGCTCGACCGTGCCGCCGACGGTCTGATCAGCAGCGGCGAACGCGGAATCGCGACGACCGTGCTGACCGTGTGGGCGGAGAGCCTGATGTCGACCGGCGAGCCCTCGAAGGCCGTCGAGGTCGCGGAGCGCGCCCTCGCTGCCGCTGAACCGCTCGGCGACTTCCACCGGGTCGGGGCCGCGCGTGGACAGTTGGCGACGCTGCTCGTGCGGACCGGTCGGCTGGACGAAGCACGCGAGCTGATGCGGCCGCTGCTCGAACTGGCCGAGACCGCGGGCGCCGTCGTATCGAACCTCGGGCAGGTGATGGGGCTGATCTCGTACTGGAGCGGCGAGTACGACGCTGCGGTTGAGTGGGTCGCCCGCGAGACCGCGGCCGACGGTCCGCTGGCGGAGACGTTCGTACCCGCCATGCTGTTGCCGAGTGTTGCGGCTGCGATGCGCGCCGGCGGTCGGGATCCGGTCGAGGTGCTCGAGCGTGCCGTCGTACTGGCGCGCCGGTACAACCTGCCGCGGATCCTCGCCGATGCGCTCGACCAGCTCGGCCGCGTCGCGATGGTTGCGCAGCCGGACAAGGCGGCCGACCTGCTGCATCAGGCCTTGACGATCCGGGTCGACCACGGGCTGCGTACGTACGTCATCGACAGCCTGGAATCCCTTGCCCTGCTGGCAAACCACACCAACCGCCCCGCCGATGCCGTGCGCCTGGCCGCCGCCGCGGCCGCCGCTCGCGTAGACCTCGGCCTTGCCACGCCACCGGACCACCCGGACCTGCCGACCTCGGATGAGCCGCCGCTGTCATTGGACGAGGCCGTCGCCTACGCCCGCCGTACCCGAGGTGCCCGCGGCCGCCCGTCCTCCGGCTGGGCCAGCCTCACGCCCACCGAACAACAGGTCGTCGACCTCGCCGTCGAAGGCCTCAGCAACCCCGCGATCGGCGAACGCCTCTTCATGAGCCGCGGCACGGTCAAGACCCACCTGGCCCACGTGTACGCCAAACTCGGCGTCGCCAACCGAACCGAACTGGCGTCCCTCAAGAAGACCTGAGCATCTCCAACGCCTTCCCGATCCGACGCTGACGGGTCTCCGGCTTCTTGGCGTCGTTGATCGCCTGCACATGCTCCCGCCGATGACTGTAGGCAAGCTTGTCGAACGCCTCCCGCAAACCCGCCTCCGTCAGCGCCGCCGCAAGGTCATCCGGCACGTCAACAGTCCGCTCAGCCGTATCCCGCTCCACCGTCACGGTCACCGCGTCGCCGTCCCCCTTACCCAACTCACTCCGGATCCCCTTGAGAATCCCGAGCGCCATACACCCACCCATCGAGGCAATCGACCCGCGATACGCCACCCCGTCAAACGTCGCCTGCACGGGAATCCGCCCACCCCCACCGAGCGCCGCAACCACCTCACCCGGCACCTCAACCCAGGCCCCACCCCCGTCGTTGACCAGGATCGTCCCCTCAAAGGTCTCCATACCGCCACGTTACAAAGCGCGCTCGACGGGGTCGACCCGGTGTGTGCCGGTGGGGTTGACCTGGAAGGTGAAGCCGTGGGGTGTGGTCCATTCCAGAGTTTTGGTGTCGACGCGGCGGACGTTCCAGCCTGGGGCGTGGGTTTTGACCCGGTGGGCGTAGCGGCTGAGCGGGGCGAGGTTGCGTGTGCTGGTTTGGCCGGCTGGGCCGTACGGGTCGTAGGGCTGGATGTGGTCGAGGTCGATGGCGCGATGGGTTTCGCGGGTGCCGTAGGGGAACAGTTCGACGGGGTAGGTGAGTCGGACGTGTTCGCGGATCCGGGTGGGGATCTCGTAGGCGTCGGCGCTGACGGAGTCGTTGAGGTCGATCACGGGTTTGACGACGTATGGCTCGTGGCCGACGAGCTCGGTGAGTTGGTCGGCGAGCAGCGGGCCGATTCCCTCGGCGCGCAGCACACCGTTGCCGGTGGCGAGGGTGTGGTCGGTCAGGTGGACGAAGATCTCGGTGTGCCCGGGACGCACCTGTCCTGCCGAGGTCGTGGGGTTGGTGTAGGCCGCCTGTTTGATCTCGGCCAGGCGAGCGTCGAGTGCCCGTTGGGCCGCGAGGTCCATCGGGAGCCCTGGATCGGGTTGTGTCCGTGGACCAGGGACGTAGCTCATGGCCCGACTGTCGAAGGGGTCAGCCGGCAGATCGGGTTCACGTGGCTCGGAGCTGTGAAGGGAGGGGTCGTCGGGCGGCTCGAGTGGATCGCCTGACGGAGAAGTCTCGCTGTGGTCCGATCCGTCGCTGGCCCCGTCGCTGGCGCTGGCGCCGGCCGTCCCGTTGAGGGAGTCACCGACGGCTCCATGAGCGGCTCCACGGCCGGACGCCTCATCCACCCGCAGTAGGCGATGGGCGGGGCCGCAATCGTCGGTCGGGTTGGCCTCGTTTGTGTTCGGGGTGTCGTGTTGCGGGGTTGGCGGGCGCGTGGCAGTACCGCGTCGGTCGGTGGTCGGAGAGGAAACCGCCACCTCACCTGGGACGGTGGCATCTGTCGGGCGTGCGGGGGCTGGGTGGTTGCGGGCTTGGGTGAGGAGTTCTTGGGTGTAGCGGGGGTCGGCGATGATGCCGATGGCGTCGGCGCGGCGGTGTTGGAGGTGGCGGGTGTCGCCGAAGGTTCTGAGGGCGTCGGCGATGGCGGCGATGGTTGCGTCGTGGCGGATGACTGCGGCGGCGGGAGCCTTCACGTAGACGGTTTTGTTGCCGTGGTCGTCACTGCGGCCGACGAACACGCCACGCTCATCTGCCGCTTCGGCGGCCTCGCCGCGGGCCAGGTCAGGATCGGCGTGGAGTTTGGCGGCGCGGATGATCTTGTCCAACCGGTACGGCGTGATCGAGTCGATCAGCGGCGCGACGCGTCGGTCGACGTACGCGGCGGCTGTTTCGGACAGTTTCAGGCAGGCCGATACGAGCTGGCGCGCCTTCCACGGGGTGGCTTCACCGGCTTGTACGCGGGCCCAGGTGAACGGGAACCGGTGCCGCAGCGCCAACGCCTCACCGAGGAACCGCGCGGCCACCATCGGCGAGATCCCGAGCACGACACCGAACTCGGCGACCGCGAACTCCGCGATCTCCGGGCAGCCTTCACCACCCAGCACCACGGCCCGCTCCCGCCCGTCACAGGACCGGCGGCCGAG
The DNA here is from genome assembly GCF_042715335.1 of Kribbella sp. NPDC058693. Taxonomy (NCBI): domain Bacteria; kingdom Bacillati; phylum Actinomycetota; class Actinomycetes; order Propionibacteriales; family Kribbellaceae; genus Kribbella; species Kribbella sp. NPDC058693. The sequence continues at coordinate 1,889,872 of NZ_JBHXSQ010000001.1, read as the reverse complement.
CCTGACGCCACAGGTGGACGGGTGGAACCGGTCGGCATAGATCTGCGCATGCTCCAGCAGCCGTGCGTCGGCCCGGTTCGCCGCCAAACGATGCTCAACGGCCGACTCCAACAGGTCGGCCGTCGCGAGCTCACTCAGATCAGTGTCGAACATGTGTTCGATTCTATCTGCGAGATCCAGAGTCGGCAAATCGATGATGCTCGAAAGCCCTTATTTGTAAGACGAACGCGGCATCGCGATCACATGCGACGAGTATCAATGAGGGCATGTCGGATTGACCCGACGCGGCGCGGGCCCGGAGCGTCGGAGAGCAGGTGTAACACCTTCTAGTCGCGTGCGATGTACCGGGCGGGGGTTTGACATGCGATTCATCGCCGGGACGGCAGTGCTTGCCCTGATCATCACCGGCTGCGGCTCTACGCCGCCCGCAGCTAACGAGACACCGGCCACGACTTCGGCCGCCAGCTCGTCACCGCCGTCTGCGCAGCGGTATCAGACGGTCGCTGCATTGAAGGATGCCGCGGTGGCGGCAGGCCTGCCGTGTTCGACTTGGACTCAGGACAACGTTGTGCAGACGGCCGCGGAGTCGGGGAACTGCACAGAGGACACCGTGTTGTCGACGTACGCCACGGATGGCGATCTGCAGTCGGCGATCGACACTCTGCGGGATCTGAATGAGCTGATGACCGAGCAGAAACTCACGCCGGACCCGATCTTGATCGGGCCGAACTGGATCATCAATGGGCCGACGGCAGACAACGTCGCCGTGCAGTTAGGCGGCACGGTCGAGAGGTGACGCATCCGTCGCAACGAAGGCAACCTTCGCCAGGGTGAGGCGAGGTTGCCGACTGACGTGAGCCTCAATCAATCTTGTTTCTCTCTCCTCTTTGTTTTGTCTTCTTCCTACTTCCCCTTCGCCAGTTTGCTGGGCCACCAGACTCGGGGGCCGATGTCGTGGGCGAGGGAGGGGACCAGGAGGGAGCGGACGACTGTGGTGTCGAGGAGGACGCCGAAGGCGACCATGAAGGCTATTTGGGCCAGGAAGAGGATGGGGAGGACGGCGAGGGCGGAGAAGGTGGCGGCCAGGACCACGCCGGCTGAGGTGATGACGCCGCCGGTGACGGCCAGGCCTATCAGGATGCCGGGTCTGGTGCCGTGTTCCTGGGATTCCTCGCGGACGCGGGTCATCAGGAAGATCGAGTAGTCGATGCCTAGGGCAACCAGGAAGACGAAGGCGTAGAGCGGGATCCCGGGGTCGGCGCCGGGGAACTTGAAGACGTGGTTGAACATCAGTGCGCTCACCCCGAGCGTCGCGCCGAACGACAGCACGTTCGCGATCACCAGCAGTACGGCGGCGACGAGCGACCGCAGCAACAGCATCAGTACGACGAAGATCACCGCGAGGATCGTCGGGATGATCACCTTCAAATCGCGTTGCGCGGCGTCGAGTACGTCGAGGTTGATCGCGGTGTTGCCACCCACCAGGATGTCCGGACTGACCGCGTCCAGCGAGGACCGCAGATGCTTGACGACCTTCGTCGCGTCCGGTGAGTCGGCCGGGACCTTGAGCGTCGCCTGGACCAGCACCTTGCCGTCGACGACCTTCGGCGGTACGCCGGGAGCGACCGAGGCGGATGCCGCGCCGATACCGTCGACCTTCAGCGCGGTCTGGACCACCTGATCCGCCTGTGCGACCGGGGTGAGGATCTGCACCGGCGTACCGGCACCTGCGTCGAAGTGCTTGCCCAGCTCCTGCTGGCCGGTGACGGACTCGACCTTGTTCAGGAACAGGTCCTCCTGCGAGGTCCCGCTTGCCTTGAACGTCGGGAGGAACGCCGCGCACGCGAGCAACCCCAGCGCGCTGATCACCCAGACCCGGCGGGAGTGCCGGCCGACGAGCCCGGAGATACGGCCCCAGAGGCGCTTTCCGCCGACCTGGTCACGCGAGTGGACGTGGTCGACGCGCGGGATCGACGGCCAGAAGATCCGCCGGCCGAACGCGAGCAGGATCGCGGGCAGGAACGTCATCGCCGCGATGAACGCGCCCGCGATCCCGAAGGCGCCGACCGGGCCGAGTCCCTTCGTACTGCCGAGCTGGGAGAGCAACAGGCAGAGCAGACCGAGGATGACCGTCGCCGCGCTGGCCGCGATCGGCTCGATCGACGCCCGCCACGCGACCCGCATCGCCTCGAACTTGCTCTCGTAGTCGTGCAACTCCTCTTTGTAACGAGAGACCAGCAGCAACGAGTAGTCGGTCGAGGCTCCGACGACCAGGATGAACAGGATCCCCTGGCTCTGACCGTTCAGCTGCAGTACGCCGTTCTTCGCCAGCGGATACACCACCAACGCCGCGAGCGCGAGACCGAACACCGCGGTGAGCAGGACCGCGATCGGCAGGATCGGGCTGCGGTACACGATCAGCAGGATCACGAACACGACCGCCAGCGCGACCCCGAGCAGGATCCCGTCGATCCCGCTGAACGCGACGACGAAGTCCGCGAACACCCCGCCCGGACCGGTGACGTACACCTGCAGACCGGTCGGTGTGAGGTTCTGCTTGATGTCGTTCCGCAGCGTGTCGGCGACCGCGAAGAGCACAGTCGTGCCCTGCTTGACCACCTCGTCGGCCCGGTCGCCGTTCGTCTGGACGGTGATCAGCAGCGCCTGGTGATCCTCCGACGGGACCGGAGCCGCGACCGGAGCGGTCAGGTACGAACCCAGCTTCTTCCCGTCGCCGATGTCGAGGCCGGGAATCCGGGCGATGAAGGCCTTGGCCGCCTCCAGGTCCGCCGGGGTGATACCGGATTCACGCTCGATCAGCACGAAGTACGGCAGGGCCTTGGAGTCGACGAACTTCGCCGACTCGTTGGCCACCAACGTCGACTCGGCCTGCTTCGGGAGGAAGTTTGCGTTGTCGTTCTGCTGGACCTCGCTCAGTTTCCCCACCGCCGGTCCGCCCAGGGCGCCCAGCACCAGCCAGCCGATCAGTACGGCGGCAATGGCCGCCCGCCACGTCCATCGGTTCACGCTGGGCAGAGTACCTGCGACCTCTCACCACCCGGCAATGGGTGTGCGGGAGCCGTTTCGGCGGCGTAACAACAAGATGACTACGCGGAAACACCCCGGTCATAACGTCCAGGCCTAATCGATGAGGTCGGATGATCGGAGACTTGCGATGACGCTCGAGGCAGGACCGGAGACCGTCACCACGAGGGACGCCCAGGGCACCGTGGGCACCGTGGGGACCGTCGAGGCGCCGCGGCGGGGACGCTGGATCGACGTCTGGGATCCCGAGGACGCCACGTTCTGGGCCGGGAAGGGCCGTGCGATCGCGCGGCGGAACCTCTGGCCCTCGATCTTCGCCGAGTTCCTCGGCTTCTCTGTCTGGCAGCTGTGGAGCATCGTCGTGGTGTCGATGCCCAAGGCCGGCTTCGGTTACGACACCAACCAGCTGTTCTGGCTGGTCGCGCTGCCGAGTCTGGTCGGCGCGACGCTGCGGTTGCCGTACACCTTCGCCGTACCGCGCTTCGGCGGGCGGAACTGGACGGTGTTCTCCGCGCTGCTCCTGCTGATCCCGACCGCGGGTCTGGCGTACTTCATGACCAGGCCGGACACGCCGTTCTGGCTGATGGCGCTGGTCGCGGCGACCGCGGGTGTCGGCGGCGGGAACTTCGCGAGCAGCATGACCAACATCTCGTTCTTCTACCCGGAGAAGGAGAAGGGCTTCGCGCTCGGCATCAACGCGGCCGGCGGCAACCTCGGCGTCGCCGTCGTCCAGCTCGTGGTGCCGATCGTGATCGTCGCCGGCGCGGGCCTGTCGCTGAACCGGGCCGGCCTGATGTGGCTGCCGCTGATCGTGCTGGCCGCGTTCTGGGCCTGGAAGGTGATGGCCAACCTCTCGGTGGCGAACTCCTCCTTCCGTACGTCGATCGCCGCGGCCAAGCGCCCGCACACCTGGGTGATCTCGTTCCTCTACATCGGTACCTTCGGGTCGTTCATCGGATTCGGGGCGGCGTTCCCGCTGCTGATCAAGACCACGTTCCCGGACATCGCGCCGGCGCACTTCGCGTTCCTCGGCGCGCTGGTCGGGTCGGTCGCGCGGCCGTTCGGCGGCAAGCTGTCCGACCGGGTCGGCGGGGCGTGGATCACGGTCTGCTCGTTCGTGGTGATGGGGCTCGGCATCCTCGCGGCGATCGTGTCGCTGAGGTCGGGGAGCTTCGCGGCGTTCCTGATCAGCTTCCTCGTCCTGTTCGTGGCGAGCGGTGCGGCCAACGGGTCGACGTACCGGATGATCCCGGCGGTGTTCCGGTTGACGACTCCGGGCGACCTGGGCCGGGCGCGGCGCGAGGCGGCGGCGTGCATCGGGATCGCGTCGGCGGTCGGCGCGTACGGCGGGTTCCTGGTACCGCGCGGGTTCGCGATGTCGACGAGCCACTTCGGATCGCTGATCCCGGCGCTGTACGTGTTCTGCGGGTTCTACGTGCTGTGCCTGGCGGTGACGTACTTCTGCTACCTCCGCGAGGGCGGCCCGCTCAGCCAGGAGCGCGTGTGAGCTCTGTCCCCACTCACTGTCCGTACTGCGCTCTGCAGTGCGCCACCACTCTGCACCCGGTCGCGCGACCGGGTGCCGTGGAGGTGCGGCCCGCCGGCCGAGGCGGGCTGTGTCGCAAGGGCTGGACGGCTGCCGACGTACTCACGGTGCCGGATCGACTCACCACGCCGCTGATCCGCAACGCCGCGGGCGAACTGGTCGAGACGAGTTGGGACACCGCGCTGGATTTCGTTGCCTCGCGCATCAAGTCGTTGCAGCAGGCACACGGTCCGGACGCGGTGGCGGTGTTCGGTGGCGGTGGGCTGACGAACGAGAAGGCGTACGCGCTCGGGAAGTTCGCCCGGGTCGCGTTGAAGACGGCGAACGTGGACTACAACGGCCGGTTCTGTATGTCGTCGGCGGCAGCCGCGACGAACCGGGCGTTCGGGATCGACCGGGGACTGCCGTTCCCGTTGGCTGATCTGGGTGGTGCGGGAGCGATCCTGCTGGTCGGCAGCAACATCGCGGAGACGATGCCGCCGGCAGTCACGCATCTACAAGGCGCGAGGGACGCGGGTGGGCTTCTGGTCGTCGACCCGCGTCGCTCCGCCACTGCTGGGCTGACCGAGGATGACGGCGGTATCCACCTGCAGGCGACGCCCGGCACGGATCTGGCGCTCGTGCTCGCACTGACGCACGTGATCCTGCAGGAAGGCCTTGCCGATACCGCCTATCTGGGCGAACGGGTCGATGACCCTGACTTGCTGATTCGGTCGACGGCTTCCTGGTGGCCGGAGCGGGCCGAGCGGGTGACCGGCGTACCTGCCGCAACCATCCGCCGGGCTGCGCGGGTGCTGGCTGCTGCTGCACCGGTGCATGGTGGCGCCGGGGCGTTCATCCTGACTGGGCGCGGGGCTGAGCAGCACAGCAAGGGCACCGACACGGTGACGGCTTGTATCAACCTCGCGCTGGTGCTCGGGCTGCCCGGTCGGTTGGGGAGCGGGTACGGGTGCATCACGGGGCAGGGGAACGGGCAGGGCGGTCGGGAGCACGGGCAGAAGGCGGATCAGCTGCCTGGCTATCGCAGCATCAGCGATCCTGCGGCTCGTGCGCACCTGATGCGGGTCTGGGGCGTGGAGGACCTGCCCGGGCCGGGGAAGAGTGCGGTTGAGCTGATCAACTCGCTCGGACAGGCGGATGGGCCGAAGGCGTTGATGGTGCACGGAAGCAATCTGCTGGTGTCGGCGCCGAACCTTGCCTCCGTGCGTGAGCGGGTTGCTTCGTTGGAGTTGTTGGTGGTTGCGGACGTGGTGCCATCGGAGACGGCGCTGCTCGCGGATGTGGTGTTTCCGGTGACGCAGTGGGCCGAAGAGGACGGGACGATGACGTCGCTCGAGGGGCGGGTTCTCCGTCGGCGTGCTGCGGTTGTGCCGCCGGGTGAGGTGCGGAGCGATCTTGCGGTGTTCGCGGGGCTTGCTGAAAGGCTTGGTAGTACAGGGTTCTCGACTGATCCGGGTGAGGTGTTCGAGGAGCTTCGGCGGGCGAGTGCTGGTGGGCGGGCCGACTACTCGGGGATCAGCTGGGAGCGGTTGGATGCCGGGGAGGCGTTGTTCTGGCCGGTGCCTGGCGAAGGACATCCCGGTACGCCGCGGTTGTTCGCGGACGGGTTCCCGACGGCTGACGGGCGGGCTCATGTGGTGGCCGTCGACCATCGGCCGGTGGCGGATGACCTGAACGCGGATGCGCCGATTTACCTGGTGACCGGGCGGTTGCTACAGCACTACCAGAGCGGTGCGCAGACGCGGCGGGTGCCGGAGTTGGCCGAGGCTGAGCCGGAGGTGTTCGCGGAGATCCATCCGCGGGTGGCTGCGCAGTTGGGGATCGGCGACGGACGGCCGGTGCGGTTGCGTACGGCCCGGGGGTCGATGGTGCTGCCGGCGCGGGTGACGACCGACGTACGGCCGGACACTGTGTTTGTGCCGTTCCACTTCGGTGGGGTTGAGGCGGTCAACGAGCTGACCAACGATGCGCTGGATCCGGTGTCTGGGATGCCTGAGTTCAAGGCGTGTGCTGTCGAGGTCACTGCTGCGGTTGTTCCGGCGGCGGGGGTGTCGGCATGAGAGTGGTGATCATCGGCGGCGGGATGGCTGGGCGACGGTTGGCCGAGTTGCTGCCGTACGACGTGACGGTGCTTGGCGACGAGCCGTCGTACAACCGGAGCAGGCTGACCGAGTACGTCGCGGGCCGAGCTGAGCCGCTGATGGGGGACGAGCAGACGGCCACCGCGGTCGCCGCCGATCGTGTTCGCCGCGTGGTGGTTGATGCCGACGGGCGCGAGTGGCCGTACGACCGACTGGTGTTCGCAACCGGCGCCGAACCGGTGGTGCCGCAGGCAGTCGCGTCCGGGGGCTATCTCCTCCGTTCGGTTGGTGATGCGCGGGCGGTGGTGGAGGCTGCTGGGTTGGTGCGGCGGGCGGTGGTGCTGGGTGGGGGTGTGCTTGGCGTCGAGACTGCTTGTGCGATGCGGGAGCGCGGGGTTGCGGTGACGCTCGTGCATGACGGGGAAACCCTGCTGGACAAGACGATCCGGGCGTCGGCGGGGCGGCGGGTGACGCGGGCGGTGCGGGGGCTGGGTGTCGAAGTACTGCTCAACACGACGGTGGACGGGACGGACGTTCGGGACGGACGCTTCCGGGGGTTGAACCTGCGTAGCGGGCGGCAGGTGTTCGGCGAGTTGCTGGTGGTCGCGTGCGGCGTACAACCACGCACCGAGCTGGCGCACGGACTCACAGTCCGCACCGGCATCGTCGTCGACCAGACCCTCACGAGCCCCGACGATCCGAACATCCACGCAATCGGCGACTGCGCCGAGGTACAAGGCCGCACGACCGGGACGGTCGCGTCCGCGTGGTCGCACGCCGAGCTTCTTGCCGGTCACCTCACCGCCATCCAGCCATCCAGCCCGCCCGCCCTGGGCGGTGGGGTGGTGGAAGCCTGGCCAGCAGACCAGCTGAAGCAGGCTCCCCCGCCCGCGCCGCAGGCGCCGTCCGCCGCGTCCGCGTACCCACTCGGGTTTGTGCCTGAGGTGGTTCGGGTGACTGCGGGTGGGCTTGACCTGCTTGTGCTGGGGGACAAGGACGAGCCGGGCGAGGTTGTGCGGCTGGAGGACGGGTCGAGGTACGTGAGGGCCGTCCTTCGCGACGGTGTGGTGCGGGCGGCGGTGGTCGTCGGGGCGCCGGAGGTGGCGGCTGAGTTGGTTCTGCTGGCGGATCGGGGGACGCCGGTTGTTGCGGATGGGTTGCTGACGGCGACCGAAGTACCGACGAAGAGGGTGCCGGCGGTTTGCCGGTGTAACGGCGTGACCCGGGCCGCGATCGAGGCGGCCTGGCGTGGGGGTGCCGACAGTGTCGACGGCATCGCCGCCACGACGCGGGCGACGACCGGGTGCGGGAGTTGCACCGGCGCCGTCGGCGAACTGCTCGACCGCTTCCGGCGCGGCGAGACCGAACCAGTCCCGAGCAGGAGGGCGACGATGGCAGAGCTGAAGAAGGCCAAACACGTTGTGGTGGTCGGCGGTGGCATGGTCGCCCATCGGCTGGTCGAGGCGCTGCGGCAACGCGACACCGACATTACCTATCGGATCACGGTCTTCGCCGAAGAGCCGCGACTGCCGTACGACCGCGTCGCACTCACCAGCTACTTCTCCGGCCGCGACCCGCAGGACCTCTCGCTCGGCGACCCCGACCTCTGGGACGACCCGGCGGTGAACCTGCGCAAGGGCGTCCAGGTCACCTCGATCGACACGACAGCCAAGACGGTGACGACCGCCCGCAACGAGCAGATCGGGTACGACGAACTCGTCCTGGCGACCGGTTCGGCCGCCTTCATCCCGCCCGTCAAGAACAACGACGCCCAAGGCTGCTTCGTCTACCGGACCATCGACGACGTCGCCGCTCTCCGCGTGTACGTCGAACGCCTGAAATCCGAAGGCAAACAGGTCAACGGCGTAGTCGTCGGCGGCGGCCTGCTCGGACTGGAAGCGGCCGGCGCACTACGCGCGCTCGATGCGACCACGAAGGTCGTCGAGTTCGCGCCCCGCCTGATGCCGTTGCAGGTCGACGAAGGCGGCGGCTCCGCCCTGTCCCGCCTCATCGAAGGCCTCGACGTCGAAGTACTGACCGCGACCCAATGCCAACGCGTCAAGCTCACCTCACAAGGAGCCGCCCGCGCGATGGCCGTTGCCGACGGCCCCGATCTGCCGGCCGACGTGGTCGTCTTCGCGACCGGCGTCCGCCCGCGCGACGAACTCGGTCGCGAGGCCGGTCTCGAGATCGGCGAGCGCGGCGGTGTCGTCGTGGACGAAGCCTGTCGTACGTCGGTGCCCGGCGTCTGGGCGATCGGCGAGGTCGCTTGTATCGAAGGCCGTGTCTGGGGATTGATTGCCCCCGGCTACACCATGGCCGAGATCGTTGCCGACCGCCTATTAGGTGGCGAGGCAACGTTCCCCGGCGCCGACACGTCGACCAAGCTCAAGCTGCTGGGCGTCGACGTAGCCAGCTTCGGAGACGCGTTCGGCGCGACCGAGGGCGCGCTCGACATCGTGTACGCCGACCCGGTGGCCGGCGTCTACAAGAAGCTCGTGCTGTCGGACGACGCTCGTACCCTCCTCGGCGGCATCCTGGTCGGCGACGCATCGGCGTACTCCGGACTGCGCCCGATGGTCGGCCGCGAGCTCGGCGCCGACCCGGCCGCGTTCCTGCTGCCCGAGGGTGCCGGACCGGTGCAGCTCGAGCTGCCGGACGACGCACCGGTGTGCTCGTGCAACAACGTCGACGCGGGCACGATCCGGTGCGCGGTAGGTGACGGGTGCGGCGACATCAAGTCCGTATGTGGGAAGACACGAGCAGGCACCAGCTGTGGCTCGTGCCTACCGGTCGTGAAGAACCTGCTCAACGCCGAGCTCACCAAGGCCGGTGTCGAGGTCAGCAAGGCGCTCTGCGAGCACTTCGCGCTGAGCCGCGCCGAGCTGTTCGACGTCGTACGGATCACCGAGCTGCGGACGTTCAGCGAGATCGTCGAGCGGCACGGGACCGGGCGCGGCTGCGACATCTGCAAGCCCGTGGTCGCGTCGATCCTGGCCAGCCTGGACCCGGCCGGTCACGTGCTCGAGGGCGAGCGCGCGACCCTGCAGGACACGAACGACCACGTGATGGCCAACATGCAGAAGGACGGCACGTACTCCGTCGTACCGCGCATCCCCGGTGGCGAGATCACGCCGGAGGGGCTGATCACGATCGGCGAGGTGGCACGCGACTTCGGGCTGTACACGAAGATCACCGGCGGGCAGCGGGTCGATCTGTTCGGCGCGCGGATCGAACAGCTGCCGGCGATCTGGAAGCGGCTGGTGGACGCCGGCTTCGAGTCGGGGCACGCGTACGGCAAGGCGCTGCGGACGGTGAAGTCGTGCGTCGGATCCACCTGGTGCAGGTACGGCGTCCAGGACTCGGTCGGCATGGCGATCGCGCTGGAGCTGCGGTACCGCGGGCTCCGGTCGCCGCACAAGCTCAAGCTCGGCGTATCCGGCTGCGCGCGCGAATGTGCCGAGGCGCGTGGCAAGGACGTCGGCGTGATCGCGACCGAGAAGGGCTGGAACCTGTACGTCGGCGGCAACGGCGGGATGACGCCCCGGCACGCGGAGCTGCTCGCATCCGACCTGACCGACGACGAGCTGTTCCGGACCATCGACCGTTTCCTCATGTACTACATCCGGACCGGCGACCGGCTGCAGCGGACCGCGGTGTGGATGCGCGAGCTCGAGGGCGGCCTCGACCACGTGCGCGACGTCGTACTGAACGACAGCCTCGGCATCGCCGCCGACCTGGACGCGGCGATGGCCAGGCACGTCGACTCGTACGTCGACGAATGGCAGGCGACGCTGAACGATCCGCAGAAGCTGGCCCGGTTCGTGTCGTTCGTGAACGCGCCGGACCAGCCCGACGCCGACCTGCGCTACGTCGTCGAGCGCAGCCAGCCACGTCCGGCCAGCCCGGCCGAACGCGGTCAGCTCGAGCCGGTCCTGCTGGCCGGCCCGCGATTGGAGGTACGCCGATGAGGGTCTGTGAGTACGACGTCCTGCTGCCCGAGCGTGGGGTCGCGGCGCTGCTCGGGGATGTGCAGATCGCGCTGTTCCGCACCCACGACGGCGAAGTATTTGCCCTCGGCAACCAGGATCCGTTCAGCGGGGCGAACGTGATCTCGCGCGGCATCGTCGGCAGCCGCGGCGACGTACCGACGGTGGCCTCGCCGATGTTCAAGCAGGTCTTCGATCTGCGGACCGGCGCCTGCCTGGACGATCCGGAGGTTTCACTGCCGGTGTACGCCGTTCAAGTGGTCGATGGACAGGTTGTGGTGAGCACCGGTGACTAGGACCGGGCCGCTGAGCGGCTGCACGATCGCGATCACCGCGCATCGGCGTGCGGAGGATCTGATCGCGTCCTTCGAGCGGCGCGGCGCGAAGGTGCTGCACGCGCCGACGCTGCAGATCGTGCCGGTCGCGGACGACCATGCGCTGATCGAGGCGACCCGGCGGGTGATCGCGAACCCGCCGGACGATGTCGTGGTCACCACCGCGGTCGGGTTCCGCGGCTGGGTCGAGGCGGCCGACACCGCCGGGCTGGCCGCGGATCTGCTCGGCACGCTGGAGCAGTCGCGGATCCTTGCCCGCGGCCCGAAGGCGCGCGGTGCGATCCGGGCGGCCGGGCTGGTCGAGCACTGGTCGGCGCGGTCGGAGACGACGGCCGAGGTGGTCGAGTGGCTGCGTACCCAGGGCGTGCACGGCCGGAAGATCGTCGTACAGCTGCATGGTTTGTCGGATCCGTCGTTGCAGGATGCGTTGCGTACGGCGGGTGCATCGGTGCGCGGGCTGGAGGTGTACCGGTGGGGGCCTGCACCCGACCCGGTGGTCGTCGAGCGGATGATCTCGCAGATCTGCGCGGGAACCGTTGATGCCGTCGTCCACACGTCGGCACCCGGCGCGCAGGCCATGCTCGACGCGGCCGCGCTGACCGGGCAGTACGACGCGTTGGTGTCGGCGCTGCGGACGGGACGTGTGCTGAACACCTGCGTCGGGCCCATCACCGCGGGTCCGTTTGTGGCGCTTGGTCTCGAGCCGCTTGTCCCGGACCGCTTCCGGTTGGGTGCGCTGATCCGGATCGTCACTGATCGGCTGACCGATGACAACGCCCGGACGATCGAGACGGAGTTCGGGCTGCTGGTGATCCGCGGTGGGGCGGCGGTGCTGGACGGCGTCGTACTGCCGCTCGGGCCGGGGCCGCGCGCCGTACTCGCGGCTCTGGTGGCGGCGGGTGGCGATGTGGTGTCCAGGCCGGAACTGCTTGCTGTGTTGCCCGGTGCCGAGGACGTTCATGCTGTCGAGGTGACGGTCAACCGGTTGCGGACCGCTGTCGGTCGGCCCGAGTTGGTTCGCACGGTGGTCCGCCGCGGCTACCGCCTTGCCGTGGAACCGGCGGGAGTGCCGTCGTGACGGATCTCGTCGCGGTGGCCCACGGGACGGCGGATCCGCGGGGTATCCGGGTCATACACGAGCTGGTCCGCGAGCTGGCGCGCCGCCGTCCGGAGCTGCCGGTTTCGTTGGGCTTCGTCGACCTCCTGACGCCGGCTCTGCCCGATCTCGCGCGCCGGGTGGCGACCGATACCGACGAGGCCGTCATGGTCCCGCTCCTGCTCAGCTCCGGCTACCACGTGTACGTCGACATCGCTGCCGAAGCCGCCCGTCGTCCCCACAAGCTGCGTGCGGCCGCTGCCCTTGGGCCCGACCCGGTCCTCGCGGACATCCTGGCCGACCGCCTCGGCGACCTGTCCCGCGTCGACCAGGTCGTCCTCGCCGCCGCGGGTTCGTCGGACTCTCGCGCGCTGATGGATTGCGAGGAAACCGCCGACCTGCTGGCCCGGCGCGTCGACCGACCAGTTGCCGTCGGCTACCTTTCCGGCATCGGCGAACGCCTGCCGTCCGTCCTCTCCCGGGTTCACGGTCGCGTCGCGGTGGCGACGTACCTGCTGGCTCCTGGGTACTTCGCAAGCCGGGTCCGCCGGCTGGCCGGCCCGCGTTTCGTCAGTCCGCCGCTCGGCGCGGATCCCCGGCTGGCCGAGCTTGCCCTGCAGCGCTACGACGCCGCCCGCCGTTCGTCAGCCATCGCCGTCTGACGGCCGGACCGGGGCGCGCCAGGCTGCTCCGGTCTGCCGCACGTACTCCGCGACGGCCTCGTCCACCGTCGGCAGGAAGTGCCGCGGGTCGATCGTGCTGGTCAACTCGTACCGCTCGATCTTCTCGCGGACCGGATCCTTCATCTCCGCGAAGACCAGCGAGATACCGCGCTCGTTGAGCCACTCGTCCAGCTCGTGCAGCATGTCGGAGGCGGTCGTGTCGACGTCGGTGATCGGCTCGGCGGCCACGATGATCCACTGCAGGTCCGGATCGTCCTCGGCGATCTCCCGCACCTTCTCCCCGAACATCCGCGCGTTCGCGAAGATCAGCGGCGCGTCGAACCGGTAGACGACCAGACCGGGCAGCAGGTCGGCGTCGGGGTGGCTCTCGATGTCGTGCAGCCCCGCGATCCCCGCCACCCGGCCGAGCTCGGTCTCGTGCGGCCACCAGGTCCGCCGGAAGACGTTCAGGATCGACAGCGCGATCGCGATCAGGATTCCGGGCAGTACGCCGAGCAAGGCCACGCCGAGCAGTGCCGCGATGGACAACCAGAACTCGGTCTTGCGTTGCTTCCAGAGCCGGCGGGTGCCGGCGACATCGGCCAGGGACAGGGCGGCCGCGATGACGATCGCGCCCAGCGTCGGCTGCGGCACGTACTGCATCACGGAGGTGGCGAACAGCAGCACTGCGGTGATCGTCGCGGCACCGACGACACCGGTCAGCTGGGACTTCGAGCCGGCCTGCTCGGCCACGGCGGTGCGCGACCCGCTGGTGCTGACCGGGAAGCCCTGGAAGAGCCCGGCCGCGAGGTTGGCGGTGCCGATGCCGACCATCTCCTGGTTCCCACGCACCCGCTCGCCACGGCGCGCGGCGAACGCCGAGGCCGTCGACATCGTGTCCGCGAGCGCGACGACGGCGATGGCCAGCGCACCGATGAACAGCGGCGGTACGTCGTCCCAGCTGACGTGCGGGATCGTGAACGGCGGGAATCCCTCGGGGAGCACGCCGACCGTGTCGACACCGTGCGACTGCAGGTCGAACGCGCCGACCACGACGGCGGCCAGCACGACCACGATCAGGACGCTCGGCAGCTTGGGCAGGAACCGGTTCAGCAGCAGGATTCCGGCCAGCGAACACACCCCGATGATCGCGGCCGTGGTGTTCGCCTTCCCGTCCGCGAGCCCCGACACGAACGCTTTCAGCTCCGCGAGCAGTCCGTCGGCATCGATCGAGAACCCGAACAACTTCGCCAGTTGACCGACCACGATCGTCAGCGCGAGCCCGTTCATGTAGCCGATCTGGGTCGGCTTCGACAGCAGATCCGCGACGAACCCGAAGCGGGCCAGCCCCGCGACCACCATCACCACACCGACCATCAGCGCCAGCATCGAAGCGAGTGCGATCGCCCGGGCCGGATCGCCGTTCGCCAGCAGGAGTGGAGCGACCGTCGCGGCGATCATCGGTCCGAGCGACGAGTCCGGGCCGAGCACCAGCACCTTGGACGGCCCGAAGACCGCATAGCCGAGCAGACACAGGATCGACGTATAGAGGCCGGTCACCGGCGGCAGTCCGGCCAGCTGGGCGTACGCCATCCCTTGCGGTACGAGCAGCGCCGACAGCACCAGGCCGGCCACGATGTCCTTGGGCAACCACGATCGCTGGTACGACCTGGCCAGTTCGGCTCCGGGGACGTACGCGCGCCACCCCGACGGTTCCACGTCGCGACCTAGCCGGCTTCGAACGGGTCGGGTGCCGCCCCCTCCGGCGACTGGGCCTCGAGGGTCTTCTTGACGTCCAGGAGAGCGTTGTGGGCGTCCTTGTCGATCGTCGGGAACTGCGGATCGATCTCGATCAACGCGTTGGCGATCACGGCGGCCGCGGCGATCCGCGCGTACCACTTGCGGTCGGCCGGAATCACGTACCACGGCGCCCATTCGGTGCTGGTGTTCGACAGCATCTTCGAGAACGCCCGCTGGTAGTCGTCCCAGTACTCGCGTTCACGGACGTCGGCCGAGGAGAACTTCCAGTTGTGGTCGGGCAGGTCGATCCTCCGCAGGAAACGGGTCCGTTGCTCCTCGTTGGACAGGTTCAGGAAGAGCTTGACGATCTTGGTGCCGTTGCGGCTGAGGGTTCGCTCCCACTCGTTGATCTCGTGGTACCGCCGTCGCCACATCCCCTTGCCCCGGGCGCTGTGCGGGAGATTCTGACGCTCCAGGAGTTCAGGGTGCACGCGGACGACGAGCACCTCCTCGTAGTGCGAGCGGTTGAAGATCGTGATCGCACCGCGCCGGGGGAGCTGTCGTTGGTAGCGCCACAGGTAGTCGTGATCCAGCTCCGCGCTCGACGGCACCTTGAAGCCGTGCACGTCCACGCCCTGCGGATTGACGCCGGTCATCACGTGCCGGATGGTGCCGTCCTTCCCGCCGGCGTCGAGTGCCTGGAGGACCACGAGGACGCCGTGGCTGTGCTGCGCGTACAGCCGGGTCTGGTACTCGGACAGGATGTCGATGCCCTCGGCCAGCAACTGACGGCCCTTTTTCTTCTTCCGCACGGTGCCGCGGTACGTCGGGTCGAAGTCCTTGGACAGCTTGACCGTCGACCCCGGCTCGACCCGGAACGCCTCGATGAAGTCGGCGATTCGTTCCTCGCGAGATGTCATGCGTTCCCCCTGACCTCGGACCGGGCGCGTTGCGGCGCGACGGTGTACTCGGGGCTCAGCGTTTCCGGCCGCGGGTGGCGGCGTCTCCGGACCGCCTTGGCCACCTCGACGACGATCGGGAGGATCGCCGCCAGTCCTGCGCAGGTGAGCCATTCGCGCGGACTCAGCGTTCGGGTGAGCAGCCCGTTCTGGAGGGTCGGCAGTTGGGTGCCCAGGAACAGCAGGGCGAAGGAGGCCAGCCCGATCGCCACTGCCTTCAGGATCGGCGCGGTCAGGCCGCTGGCCGGGTCACGCCGGTTGACCAGCGCGTTGAAGATCGTCCCCAGACCCATCACGGCGAACGTCATCGTCATCGACGTACTGGCGTGGTCGGGGCTCGGATCGTCCGGTCCCGCGACCAGGGGGCCGAGTGCGGCCAGGAACAGCACGAGCGCGTAGCCGATCCACATCATCACCGCGCCCGGGTTCGTGATCGGTACGCCGGGATCGCGCGGCGGCCGGTGCATCACGTCGGGATCGCCGGGGTCGACAGCGATGATCACGACGCCGGTCGCGGTCGCGACGAACAGCAGGTACAGCACCATCGACGGCGTCATCGCGACGCCCTGGTTGATACCGAACACCGTGGCGGCCAGGAACAGCAGGACCAGCGACAACAGCTGCGTCATCTGGTACCGCACGTACGACACGACCTTGTCGTAGACGCGCCGGCCGATCTCCACGGCGTGCACGAGCGTGCCGAAGTTGTCGTCGGTGAGCACCATCCGCGCGGCCTGCTTGGTGACCTCGCTGCCGGTGCCCATCGCCACTCCGATGTCGGCCTGCTTCAACGCCGCCGCGTCGTTGACCGCGTCACCGGTCATCGCCACGATCAGGCCCAGCTCCTGCATGGTCCGGGCGAGCCGCAACTTGTCCTGCGGCGTGACCCGCCCGAACACGTGCAACTCGGGCAACCGCTGCTTCAGTTCCTCGTCACTGAGCGCCTTCAGTTCCGTGCCGCTGACCGCCCCGGGACCGAGGCCGAGTTCGCCGCCGATCGCCTGCGCGGTGATCGCGTGGTCGCCGGTGATCATCCGTACGTCGATACCAGCCGTGAGCGCCGTCCGGACCGCATCCTTGGCCTCGGCCCGGAGCGGGTCGATGATGCCGGCCAGCCCGACGAACGACAGGTCCCGGGTGAGGGCCATCGGATCGCTGGTCATCGTCGCCTGCTCGTCGTCGGCGATCAGGCGGGCGGCGAACGCGAGCACCCGCAGGCCCTTCTGCCCCATCCTCAGGTTGGCGTCGTCGATGGCCGCGCGCGACTCCGCGATCGGAACCTGCGAGCCGCTGAGCGGGCCGCCTGCCTGGGTGCAGCGCGCGACGACCACGTCCGGTGCGCCCTTGACCAGCTCGATCAGGTGCTCGACGCCGTCGACGGTCGCCCGGTGGAACGTCGCCATGAACTTGTACTCGGAATCGAACGGAACCTCGGCCAGCCGCGGGTACGCCTGCCGGGTCTGGTCGGCGTCGATGCCGAGCTTCGCCGCCAGCACGACCAGCGCCGCCTCGGTCGGGTCGCCGATCACCGACCCGTCGTCGCCCACCACCGCGTCGCTGTCGAGCGCCAGGCCGAGGCCGAGGCGGCTGAAGTCCGGTACCGGCGTACCGGCCTTCGAGCGGATCGCGCCGCTCTTGCGGTAGCCCTCTCCGTCGACGGTGAACCACGACCCGCTCGCGTACAGCGTGGAGACCATCATCTGGTTCAGCGTCAGCGTCCCGGTCTTGTCGGTGTTGATCGCGCTGGTGGCGCCGAGGGTCTCGACGTCGGTCAGGTTCTTCACCACCGCCTTGGCCGCGGCCAGCTCCTTCGCGCCCAGCGAGAGCAGGCCGGAGACGAAGGCCGGCATACCGGTCGGGATCGCCGAGATCGCCATCGCGGTCCCGAGCAGCAGCAGGTCCTTGCCCGGAAGCCCACGGATCAGGCCGGTGATCACGATGATCGCGACCGCGCCCCAGGCGATGATGCCGAGGACCTTCGTCAACGAGTCCAGCTCCCGCTGCAACGGCGACCGGGTGCGCTTCACCGAGGTGAGCATCGTCGCGATCTGGCCCATCTGGGTCTGCATCCCGGTCGCGGTGACCAGGATCGTGCCGGTGCCCCTGGTCACCGAGGTGTTCTGGAACAGCATGTCGGTCTGGTCACCCAGCGCGACGTCGCCGGCGGTCAGCGCGCCGGCGTCCTTGGCGACCGGCGCGCTCTCCCCGGTGAGCGCGGCCTCCTGCGCTTCCAGCGTCGCCGACCGGACGATCCGCCCGTCGGCCGGCACGATGTCGCCCGCCTCGACCTCGACCAGGTCGCCCGGAACCACCTGGGTGGCCGGGATCATCGTCACCTCGCCGCCGCGGACCACCCGGGCCTGCGGGACCTGCATCTTGGACAGCGCGTCCACGCTGGCCCGCGCGGTCAGCTCCTGCCGGGTGCCGAGGCCGATGTTCAGCAGGATCAGCAGGGCGACGAGGATCGCGGTGGAGATCTCGGCGATCAGCAGGCTGACGACCACGACGGCGATCAGCATCAGGTTCATCGGGTCGCGGACCTGCGCGAGCGCGACGGACCAGATCGACGGCGGCTTCTCGGCCGCGATCTCGTTCGGCCCGTACGACGAGAGCCGGCTCGCCGCCTCGGACCCGGACAGCCCGGCAGCGGCGTCGGACCCGGCCGCGGCGACGACCTCGTCCGCTGCCAGCGAGTACGGCGGCGACTCGGTGCCGGCCGTTCCGGTCGATGATCGCGCCGTCATCCCGGTCTCGCTCACGACCATCCCCCTCCGCCTCGTGGAGGTCACGGTAGTCCGGGCATCGCCCCGGGCTCATCGTCCGTGCAGGAGGAGATTCAGCGGGTGCGCAGCAGGTCCAGGTCGGCCCGGCAGCGCGCTTCCACCTCGGCCAGATCCTCGAGCGTCTCCTCGATGTCCTGGCGGCGTTGCTCCAGCTCGGCGCGGCGGTGGGTGATCTGGTCCAGCAGGTAGACGAGTTGGCCCTCTTCGCCGGGTTCGGCGTCGTACATGTCGACGATCTTGGCGATCTCGTCGAGCGAGAAGCCCAGGCGTTTGCCGCGCAGGATCAGGCCGAGGCGGACCTTGTCGCGGGGGTGGTAGACGCGGGCGGTGCCGCGGCGTTCGGGGGTGAGCAGGCCGCGGTCCTCGTAGAACCGGATCGTTCTCAGCGTGACGGCGTACTCGGCGGCGAGCTCGGCGATCGACCAGGTCTCAGCGGACACCTGGCTATTGTGCATGCAGCCCAGCGTGCTTTACGTTTACGTAAGCGTCAAGCACGAAGGGGTACCGCATGTTCGAGCTGTCCGAGGAACACCGGGAGTTCCGCCAGAGCGTTCGCGACTTCGCCGAGGCGGAGATCGCGCCGCACGCGGCCGAGTGGGACCGCAAGCACTACTTCCCGGTGGAGGTCGTGCAGAAGATGGGGCGGCTCGGCCTGTTCGGGCTGACCGCGCCGGAGGAGTACGGCGGTGCCGGCGGCGACTTCACCAGCCTGTGCGTGGCGATCGAGGAGATCTCCCGGGTCGACCAGTCGATGGGTATCACGCTCGAGGCGGCGGTCGGGCTCGGGATCAACCCGATCCTGACCTACGGCACCGACGAGCAGAAGGCGACCTGGCTGCCCGACCTGGTGGCCGGTCAGAAGCTGGCCGGGTTCGGCCTGACCGAGCCGGAGTCGGGCTCGGACGCCGGCGCGACCAAGACCCGCGCGGTGCTCGACGGCGGCGAATGGGTGATCGACGGCTCGAAGCAGTTCATCACCAACTCGGGATCAAGCATCACGAGCTGCGTGACGGTGACCGCGCGGACCGGTGAGCGCGCGGACGGCAGGCCGGAGATCTCCACGATCATCGTCCCGAGCGGGACGCCGGGCTTCGTGGCGGAGGCGGCGTACGACAAGCTCGGCTGGCACGCGAGCGACACGCATCCGCTGGCGCTGAGCGGCGTACGCGTGCCGGAGGCCAACCTGCTCGGTCAGCGCGGCAAGGGTTTCGCCCAGTTCCTCGCGACGCTCGACGACGGGCGGGTCGCGATCGCCGCGGTCGCGCTCGGGTGCATCCGCGCGTGCCTGGAGATGTCCGTGCAGTACGCCGGTGAGCGGCAGACGTTCGGCGGACCGATCGGGCGCAAGCAGGGGGTCGCGTTCCAGATCGCCGACCTGAAGGTGATGGCCGACGCGGCCGAACTGCTCGTCTATCGGGCCGCCGCGCTGAAGGACGGCGGCGCATCCGTTGCCGATTTCAAGCAGGCGGCGTCCGTCGCCAAGTTGTATGCGACCGAGTCGGCGGTGAGCGCTACCAGGATCGCCACCCAGGTCTTCGGCGGCTACGGCTTCATGGAGGAGTACCCGGTCACCCGCTTCTACCGCGACGCCAAGATCCTCGAGATCGGCGAAGGTACGTCGGAGGTGCAGCGGATGCTGATTGCCCGAAGCCTCGGGCTGCCGGTGGAATGATGCCTGCATGACCCACGATCACTGGACTGAGGTCAAGGTCGCCCGCGAAGCGACGCTGGCGCCGCCGGAGAAGGCCAAAGCCAAGCTCGACAGTCAGAACAAGCTGTATGTCCGCGACCGGATCGCGCTGCTCGTCGACGAGGGCAGCTTCGTCGAGGAAGCGCAGTTGGCCAATGCCCTCAACGCCGGCCTGCCCGCCGACGGTGTGGTCACCGGTCGGGCGCTGGTCGACGGCCGCCCGGCGCTGATCGTCGCCAACGACCCGACCGTCAAGGCCGGCTCGTGGGGTGCGCGGACGGTAGAGAAGATCGTCCGGATCACCGAGGTGGCGCTCCGCGACGAGCTGCCGATCTTCTGGCTGATCGACTCCGCCGGCGCCCGCATCACCGACCAGGTCCAGCTGTTCCCGGGCCGTCGCGGCGCGGGCCGGATCTTCCACAACCAGGTCGCGCTGTCCGGCAAGGTCCCGCAGATCTGTTGCCTGTTCGGCCCGTCCGCGGCCGGCGGCGCGTACATCCCGGCGTTCTGCGACATCGTGATCATGGTCGACGGCAACGCCTCGATGTACCTGGGCTCGCCCCGGATGGCCGAGATGGTCGTCGGCGAGAAGGTCACGCTGGAGGAGATGGGCGGCGCCCGGATGCACACCAGCGTCTCCGGCTGCGGCGACCTGCTCGCCTCCGACGACACCGAGGCGATCGAGCTCGCCAAGCAGTACTTCTCCTACCTCCCCGGTTCGTGGCGCTCGCGACCCCCGTCGTACGACGCCTCGGACGCCGGCCGCGACTTCACCCGGGACCTGGTGCCGGCCGAGGAGAGCGTCGGGTTCGACATCCACGACGTGATCGACGCGGTCGTCGACGCGGACACGTTCTTCGAGATCAAACCGGCGTACGCGCCGGAGCTCGTGGTCGGGTTCGGGCTGCTGGCCGGGCAGGTGGTCGGGATCGTCGCGAACCAGCCGGCGGTCAAGGGCGGCGTCCTGTTCGTCGACTCGGCGGACAAGGCGGCGCGGTTCATCTGGCTGTGCGACGCGTTCAACGTGCCGCTCATCTACCTCTGCGACGTGCCCGGGTTCATGATCGGCAGCGAGGTCGAGCGGGCCGGGATCATCCGGCACGGCGCGAAGATGATCACCGCGGTGTCCGAGGCGACCGTGCCGACGGTGTCGGTGATCGTCCGCAAGGCGTACGGCGCGGGGCTGTACGCGATGTGCGGCCCGGGCTTCTCGCCCGACGCGTGTGTCGCGCTGCCGACCGCGAAGATCGCCGTGATGGGTCCGGAGGCGGCGATCAATGCCGTGTACTACAACAAGATCCAGGAGATCGCCGACGAGGGCGAGCGGGTCGAGTATGTCGCGAAGCTCCGCGAGGAGTACGAGACCGATATCGACATCCTGCGCCTGGCCGCCGACCTGGTCATCGACGCGATCGTCGAACCGGAGGACCTCCGCAACGACCTGATCGCCCGCCTCGCCGCGGCCCAGTCCAAAGACCGGACGTTCTCCCACCGCCGTCACGGCGTACCGCCGGTGTAGCTAGGCTCGGCCGTGTGACTGCACGGGAGTTCGCCAACAGGATTCGTTCGCGGGAGAAGCTGGTCGGTTACTGGGTGACGCTGGACGCGCCGCCGGCGACCGAGCGGATCGCCCGGCTGGGCTACGACTACGTCGTACTGGACGGACAGCACGGTCTGATCAGCACCACCGGTCTGCTGCACGGACTGATGGCGATCGACGCCGGCTCAGCGATCGGGTCCGGTACGGCGGTCGGTCTGGTCCGCGTCGAGGCGAACGATCCGACGCCGATCGGGCGCGCGCTGGACACCGGTGCGGCCGGGGTGATCGTGCCGTTGATCGACACCGCGGACGATGTGGCGCGGGCGGTCCGCGCGGCGAAGTACCCGCCGATCGGCGTACGGTCCTTCGGGCCGTTGCGGGCCTCGTTGCGGATCGACCAGGTGCCGGCCGAGGCCAACGCGACCACCGTCGTACTGGCGATGATCGAGACGCCGCTCGGGCTGAAGAATGTCGCCGAGATCTGCGCGACGCCGGGTCTCGACGGGGTGTACGTCGGCCCGTCGGACCTCGGGTTGTCGCTCGGGGCACGGTTCCCGGGTGATCCGGAGATCGACGGACCGTTCGAGGAGGCGCTCGAGCTGATCGCCCGGACCGCCGCCGACGCGGGGATCGCGGCCGGGATCCACACCTTCGACGGGGGGAGCGCGCGGGCGCGGCTGGCCCAGGGGTACACGTTCGCAACCGTCTCCTCCGACCTGAGTCATCTCGAGGCTGCGGCCGCCGCACACCTCGATACCGCCCGCGGTACCTATCCGGGTTAAGTTCGAAGGAGCACACCGAGGAGGGCCGCGGATGAAGGCACCCGAGCGAGGGGCACTGCCGTTGGGACTTGCCGCCACGCTGGGGCGGACGTACGGGCGGCTGACCGAGACAGTGCAAGGGCTGAGCGACGCGGACTTCGAGCGCGAGACCCGCTGCCCGGGGATGCCCGTCGGCCCGTTGCTCGTGCACCTCCTGTACGACGCGGAGCGGGCGCTGATCGCCTTCGCCAGCCCGGCCGTGGTCGAGCCCGACCGGGACTTCGTCACGTACTGGAAGGACTTCCCGCCGCAACCCGATGGCGATACCAGCTTCGTCCGGGGGATCGCGGCGTCGTACCGCAAGCCCGGCCAACTCGTGCAGCACTGGCGTGAGGTGTCCGAGGCCGCCGTCCGGGCGTCCGCGCTGGGGCTCGCCACGAAAGGCCACCGGATCGAGACCCAGGGCCATGTCCTGCGCGCGGTCGACTTCGTCGCGACATTGGTGCTGGAGGCAACGGTTCACCACCTCGACCTGACCGTCGGGTTGCCGGACGCGCCGGAGCCGGATCCGGAAGGACTGCAGGTGACCGCACGCACGCTGGACGGGCTGTTCGGGCCGGACGCGTGGGACGTGATCGGCTGGGACACCACGACGTACGTGCTGAAGGCAACCGGTCGGGTGCCGCTCGACGAGAACGACCTGGAGATGCTCGGCCCGCACGCGAGCCGCCTGCCGCTGCTGGGCTAGAACACCCCGGCGAACGGATCCTCCAGCTCCTGCCAGTCGAGGCTCGCCAGCTCCGACTCGGTGAGCAGACACGCGTCGAGGATCGCCTGCAACCGCGCCGGATCGAGGCCCATTCCGGTCGCGACCACCGTGCACTCGGCGAGGTGCTCGGTCTCCGACCACTCGCCCAGCATCCCGAGCGACGCGCTGTACCCGGCGGACTCCCAGCGGACGCGCTGCGTCGGCCGGTTTGCCAGCCAGACCACTCCGCGGCTCCGGACGACGCCGTCGACGATGTCCTCAAGCGCGTCGTTCAGCCGGGCTGGGTGCAGCGGACGCGTTGACGTCCACAACACCGTCGTCACCCCGTCGCCGCTCGGCTGGACCCGATCCGACGACGCGAGCTCACCGGCCCACGCCTCGGCGGCCGCAAAGTCGAACCGCCCGGTCCGCGCGACCGCTCCGGTCGGTACGCCGGCTGCATCCGCGGTCACCACGGAAGTCCGCGGGTTCAGATGCTCGAGCAGATGCACCAGCCGCTCAGCTGCTGCGCTGCGATGGGCATTGGCGAGCAGGCACACATCGGCGTACTCGATCTGTCGGGCCGTCAGCTCCGCGACATTGCGTCGATCGGGCAGACCGAGGGCGAGACCGCGCTCGGCGAGCAGCTCGTCACCGGACAGTTGCTCTACGAGCAGTACGGCGTCGACGACGCAGGTGACCGTGTCCACGACAATCTCCGGCAGGACGGAGACCAGCGTGGCGACGAGTGGACGCGCCTCCATCGCGGGCGGCGCCGCGAGCACGATGTGGTCCCAGTTCGCCCGCGCTACCAGTGCCTCCAGCAACGGCACCAGCGACTCGATCAGCTGGCAGGCGCCGCAGTCGTCCCCGACCGTGAACTCACCGGCATCGATCGGACCGGACCCGTCGCGCACCTGCCAGGACAGCACGCCGCGACCGGGCAGTTCGTCCTGGTCCACGACCACGACCACTGTGGTGGCGTCGGTCATCGCATCGAGAACAGGCTCCCGCAGGGTTGTGGAGAGCCCGACCAACAAGGACAACGGAGTCTTCGCTCGGGCGGTCATCTCCCCAGTATATGAAAACGGTTTTCATCAGTCCAGAGGCCCGATCGTCTGATAGTCAAGGGGTATGGCGATCGAGATCGGGCGGTTCACCGGTGAATGGGACGAGCTCCTGGAGCTCCTGGACATGGCGTTCTCGTCGCCGTGGACCGACGCGCAGTACGAGTCCGAGCGGAAGATCTGGGAGCGCGAGCGGTCGACGGTCGCGATCGACGACGGGCAGCTCGTCGGGCACACCGGGACGTTCTCGCATCGGATGGCGGTGCCGGGCGGGCAGCTGCCGGTCGCGGGCGTGACGATGGTCGGCGTCCGGGCCACGCATCGGCGGCGGGGCATCCTGCGTGACCTGATGCGGGCGCAGCTGACCGACATCCACGAGGCCGGCACCGAGCCGCTGGCCGCGCTGACGGCGAGCGAGCCGGTCATCTACCCGCGGTTCGGGTACGGACTCGCGGCCGATCACCAGGAGATCGCCGTACCGAAGGTGTCGCGCACGCTGCGCCCGGTGGACGGCATCGACGACGTGCTGATCCGGTACGTCGACGTACGTGAGAGCCTCGCTCGCTGTGGAGAGCTGCGGAACAAGCTGGCGCTGGAGCGGCCGGGGATGTTCCAGCACGACGAGCGCTGGCAGGAGTACACGATCAGCGACAACCTGACCGGCAACCCTGCCAACGCGTCGAAGGTCCGGTGCGTGCTGGCGGAGCGGGACGGCGAGCTGACCGGGTTCGCCCACTACCGGACCAAAAGGGCAGAGAAGGGGTACGTCGACGTGCACCGGGTGCACGCGGTCGACATCGCGTCCCACGCCGCGCTGTGGCGGTACCTGCTCGAGCCGGATCTGCTCAGCGAGACGCGCAGCGAGATGCTCGCGTCCGACGACCCGCTGCTGGACCTCCTGCTCGACCCGCGGGCACCGTCGCCGATCACGCGGGACGGCCTGTGGGTCCGCCCGGTCGATGTCGGTACGGCGCTCGCGGGGCGGACGTACGCGCGTGACGTCGACGTCGTCATCGAGGTCATCGACGACTTCCTGCCGTGGAACGCGGGCCGCTGGCACCTCGACGGCGGGCCGGACGGCGCCAGCTGCGAGTCCACGACCCGGGACGCGGACCTGACGCTGCACGTGCGTGATCTCGGCGCCGTCTACCTCGGCCGCCCGTCACTGGCCAGGCTCGGCCGCGCCGGTCTGGTCGAGGAGCACACGGCCGGCGCGCTGTCCACGACTGCGGAAGCGTTTTCCACATCTCGACTCCCCTTCCTCGATACGGGCTTTTGACGGGGTAGCCTGCCCAGATGCAGACGCAGCGGCGGGGTGCACTCGCGGTGGCCGTCGTGGTGCTCGTGGGGGTCGTGGCGGCAGGCTTCGTCGTGCTCGCGTCGGCGAGCGGGCCGGTCCGGCCGGTGAGCGAGAGCACGCTGAAGGCCAGCCCGCGGCCGCTGCCGACGTTCACGCCGTCCGACACCGCTGCGCCTCCGCCGTCGGCGACAGCATCGCCGCGCGACATCAAACCGGTGGAGATGCCGGCCTGGTTGAAGGCGTTGTGGCAGGCGGTGATCTACCTGGCGATCGCCGCACTGCTGGTGTTCATCGGCCTGCTCATCTACCGGATCATCAGCAAGGTGCGGCTGCCGCAGGCGGAGCCCGACGACACGGACTGGGAGCGGGTGAAGACCGAGCGGCTGGCCGAGGCCGTCGACGAGGGCCTGGCTCGCATCGACTCCGGCAGGGCGACGGATGCGGTGATCGCCTGCTGGGTGGCGTTGGAGGAGGCGGCCGCCTCGGCCGGAGTACCGCGGGATCCGGCGGAGACGCCGGCCGAGTTCACCGTGCGGGTGCTCGGGATCGGCGGGATCTCCGAGGGGCAGCTGGTCCGGCTCGGTGAGCTGTACCGCGAGGCGCGGTACTCCACCCACGGCTCGAGCGAGGACGCGCGGACCGAGGCCCGGGCGGCCTTGCTGCGGTTGCGCGATGACCTTGCCGCGGCTCATCCCCAGGAGGTCGGATGACGTCGTACCGCTGGTCGGCCTTGGAGGAGAAGGGGCCGCCGCAGGAGGTCAAGAAGACTCGGTCGCTGCGGCTGAACAAGCTGCTGCTGCAGCACGTCGGCATCGCGGTGCTGGCGAGTCTGCTGCTGGTTGCCGTGTTCGGTGCGGCGGGCATGGCGCCGCGGCCGCTCTGGTTCGTGGGCGCCGCGCTTGCGATCGGGGTCGGGTCGCTGGCGATCCGGTTGGTCCTGCCGCAGGTGGTGGAGACGAGCTGGCCCGGCCAGCACGACGACAAGCTCGCCGCGCTGCGTACGCGGACCAGCGACAACCGCACGCAGTTCATCGCCACCTGGCTGCAGGAGTCGAGCCGTGAGCGACGTGCCGGCGAGGGCTCCCAGACCTTCGTACGTCGGGTTCGGCCGATGCTGCTGGAGCTGGCCACCGACTGTCTGGTGCACCGGCACGGCGTCGACCCCGAGCGCGAGCCGGACCGGGCTCGCGAGATCACCGGCGATCGCCTCTGGCTGCTGATCACCAGTGATGACAAGCGCACCGCGTCCCTCGACGAGATCGAGTACGCGATCCACACCATCGAGAACCTGTGAGGAATACCTGTGACTGATGGCGAGCTGACGCTGGACGAGGTCTCCGACCTGTGCCGGCAGGTGCTGGAGCGGGTCAGCCAGGCCGTGGTCGGGAAGGCCGAGGCCCTCGAGCTGGTGCTGGCGGGCGTCCTGGCCGGCGGGCACGTGCTGCTCGAGGACTACCCGGGTCTCGCGAAGACGCTGGCCGCGCGGTCGTTCGCGCAGGCGCTCGGGCTGGAGTTCCGGCGGGTGCAGTTCACGCCGGACCTGCTGCCGTCGGACGTCACCGGCGGGTTCGTGTACGACCAGAAGGAGTCCGAGTTCGTCTTCCGGCCCGGCCCGATCTTCACCGGCCTGCTGCTCGCCGACGAGATCAACCGGACGCCACCGAAGACGCAGGCCGCCCTGCTGGAGTCGATGCAGGAGCACCAGGTCACCGTCGAGGGACAGACCTTCCCGCTGCCGACTCCGTTCCACGTGCTCGCCACGGCGAACCCAGTGGAGTACGAGGGCACCTATCCGCTGCCGGAGGCACAGCTCGACCGATTCATGCTGCGCATCGGCTTCGGCTACCCGAGCCCCGCGGAGGAGTGGGAGGTACTGCGGCGTCGGATGAGCCGTCGTCGTGAAGACCAGACCGTCGACGCGGTGACCGACGCGGCTGGCCTGCTCGCTGCACAGCAGGCCGTCGAGCGGGTGACGGTCGACGACACCGTCGGCCAGTACTGCGTCGACCTGGCCGCGGCGACCCGTCGGGACTCACAGGTACTGGTAGGTGCGTCGCCGCGTGGTTCGTTGGCGCTGCTGCTGACGGCGCGGGCGTACGCGGTGATCAAGGGCCGCGACTACGTCGTACCGGAGGATGTGAAGGCGGTGGCCGTGGCTGCGCTGGCGCACCGGATCACTGTGCGGCCGGAGCTGTGGCTGCATGAGGTAACGGGGGCGACAGTTGTGCGGACGGTGCTCGGTTCGGTCGCGGCGCCGCCCACGGTGGTCGGCGCTACCAGCGCATGAGGTGGCGTCCTACGCACGCGCAGATCCGGGCGATCTGCGTGGCCGCGGTGCTGCTGGCGGTCGCCGTACTGTTCCGGCGGCCGGACGCTGCCGTGTTCGGGTTGCCGTTGGCGTTCCTGGCCGGCTGGGGGCGGTTCTTCCGGCCTCGTGAGCAGCCGGAGGTACACACCGAGCTGGACGCGGACGTGCTGTTCGAGGGGCAGGCGACGACGTACCGGCTGCGGGTGCCGGACGGGGTCGACCCGGATATCGACCTGATCGTGGCGGCGCTGCCGCGGACGGCCTGGTTCCAGTACGACCCGCCGCAGGCGGCGATCGCAGAGCCGGTGTCGAACGGTGAAGTGCAGCTGGAGGTCGGCGTCCGGTCGAAGCGGTGGGGACTGCGGTCGTTGGAGCGGCCAACGGTCACGGCGACCTCGGCTGTCGGGGCGTACCGGGTCCAGGTGACGTCGGTGGAGTCGCAGGCGGTGACGACGCTGCCGTTGCGGGAAGGCTTCGAGGCGGTTGACGCCGTACCGCGGCCGGCTGGGCTGGTCGGGTTGCACCGGTCGCGGCGGCCGGGTGAGGGGACGGAGCTGGCCGGCGTACGGCCGTTCCGGACGGGCGACCGGTTGCGGCGGATCAACTGGGCGGTGTCGGCCCGGACGCGGGAATTGCATGTCACGTCGACCTGGTCGGACCGCGACACCGAGGTCGTGATCATGGTCGACACCGGTGGCGAGATCGGGGTCAGTGAAGGGATCGACGGGCGGTCGTCGAGCCTCGACACCGCCGTACGGGCAGCCGCTGCGGTTGCGGAGCACTACTTGCGCAACGGCGACCGGGTGCGGTTGATCGACACCGGCAGCCTGTTCCGCGGTGTGCGGTCGGGGAGCGGGCGCGCGCATCTGCGGCGGATCCTCGACACGCTCGTGCATGCGGATCGGCGCGGTCGGCAGCAAGACGAGGAGCAGCTGGCGCGGCGCAATCGGGTCCGGTCGGACAGCTTGGTGCTCGTACTGAGTCCGCTTCTGCGGCCGGTGATGCTCGGCTACATCGTCACGCTGGTCCACTCCGGCTGCACGGTGATCGCGATCGACACGTTGCCGCCGGACATCACCTCGATCCTGGAGCCGGAGGCGCATGACGTCCGCTCCTGGCCGCTCGCCTGGCGCCTGCGGTTGCTCGAACGTCGTCGCGATCTCGACCGGCTCAGCGACCTCGGCGTACCGACGGTTCCGTGGCGTGGCTCCGGGACGCTGGATGAGGTACTGCGGGACGCCGCGCGGCTGTCTGCGGCACCGAGGATCCGCTCATGAGTACGGCCGAGAAGATCACGCTCTGGCTGGCGCAACTGCGGGCGTCCGGGCGGGCGGTGATCTATGCCCGGTTGGTGATTGCGGTTGCGGGCGCTGTCGCGCTCGTCGTACCGGCTGTTCAGTCGTGGGACCAGCTGGATCTGATCCCGCTCGTCGGCGTACCGATGCTGTTGGCAACTGTTGTGTTGCCGGATTCGCTGGCGGGGTTCGTGTTCCTGGTGGTGGTCGCGCTGGGGTGGTTGGTGCGGGCGCCGGCCGAGATCAGCTGGAGCCTGGTGGTGACGGCGGTGGCGCTGGTGGTGGTGCATCTGGCCACCGCGTTCGCGGCTCAGCTGCCGTCGTACGCGCGCGTGCATCCGGCAGCGCTGCGGCGTTGGTGGTTGCCTACGGCAATCGCCTCGTTGTTGGTGCCGGTGGTGGCTTTGGCGGCTGCCTTGGTCCAGGGAGCGGATGTTCCGGGATCGCTGGTGGTGACGGTGGTTGCGATGGGGCTGGGGACGGCGACCATCTGGTTCGCCGCCGGGCAGAAGCTGGATCGGAGCTAGTTGCCGAGGGTGCCTTCGATCTCCTCGGCCCAGGGCATCGGGATCGCGTTCGGGCCGATCACCTGCATCGCGGACATGACGGTCAGCAGCATGCCGGCGGAGAGGAACTCGCGGGCTTCTTGCGGAGTCGCGCCGGTCAGGTCGCGGATCAGCGTGTAGATACTGCCGAAGCGTTCCCGGACGCAGTCGCCGATGGCCGGGTCACCGCTGGCGGAGAAGCCGTGCAGCAGGACCAGGAGCAACTCGGGCTCGCCCAGCAGCG
This sequence comes from Kribbella sp. NPDC058693, assembly GCF_042715335.1. Classification (NCBI taxonomy): domain Bacteria; kingdom Bacillati; phylum Actinomycetota; class Actinomycetes; order Propionibacteriales; family Kribbellaceae; genus Kribbella; species Kribbella sp. NPDC058693. The sequence goes on along the minus strand of NZ_JBHXSQ010000001.1, from coordinate 1,860,138 downwards.
CCTTGTAGTTGCGGCCCAGCGCGCCCAGCTCGGGAGACTCCTCGGCGGCCTCGCGGAAGATCTCCTCGATCCGTGTGCACACGCTCTGCACCGCGGCCAGGAACAGTTGTTGCTTGGTGCCGAACAACCGGATCACGTAGGGCTGTGAGACCCCGGCCATCCGCGCGATCTCGTCGGTCTTGGTGCCTTCGTACCCGGACGCGGCAAACGCGCGGACGGCGGCCTCCAGGACCTCTGCGCCGCGCTCCTTGGCGGTCAACCTAACCCTCGTCATCCCAGCTCCTCTCGAACACGCTTGACATGTTATCAGTCGATGCATACTCTCGTCATCAGTGAAGTTATCAGTCAATTACAACTTGGAGCTTGCGATGACCGCTCTCGTCGAGAGGGAAGTGGTGGGGACCCGGAGCCGTGGGCTCGGGGTGGTGCTGGCCGCGGTGGGGATTCCCACCTTCATGGTCACGCTGGACAACCTGGTCGTGACGAACGCGCTGCCGGTCATCAAGACCGAGCTGAACGCGTCGCTGTCCGACCTGCAGTGGTTCGTGAACGCTTACACGCTGGCCTTCGCCGCGCTGCTGCTGACCGCGGCCGCGATCGGCGACCGGCTCGGCCGGCGGCGGATGTTCCTCGCCGGGATCGCGCTGTTCACGCTGGCGTCGGCCGCCTGCGCGCTGGCGACGGAGCCGTGGATGCTGACCGCCTTCCGCGCGATCCAGGGCATCGGCGCTGCGGCCGTGATGCCGCTGTCGCTGACATTGCTGGCAGGCGCAGTACCGGAGAAGCAGCGGAGCGCGGCGATCGGCGCCTGGGGCGGCATCTCGGGCCTCGGCGTCGCCGTCGGTCCTGTGGTCGGCGGAGCGGTTGTCGACGGCCTGAACTGGCAGTGGATCTTCTGGCTGAACGTCCCGGTGGGTGTGTTTGCAGTACTGCTCGCTGCTCGGGTGCTGACCGAGTCCAGGGGTGCGGCGAAGCGGCTCGACTTGCTCGGACTGGTTCTGGCGACGGCCGGCGTGCTGTCGATCGTGTGGGGTGTCGTGCACGGAGCTGACGACGGTTGGACGTCCGGCGGCGTACTCGGCTCGCTGATCGCGGGCGTCCTACTGCTCGCTGCCTTCGTCGGTTGGGAGAGCCGTACGTCGGCGCCGATGCTGCCGCTGCGGTTGTTCTCGGTCCGCTCGTTCAGCGTGGTGAATGTCGTCGCGTTCACCTTCGCGGTGGGCGTGTTCGGGTCGGTGTTCCTGCTGGCGCAGTTCTTCCAGGTCGTGCAGGGCTTCACGCCGTTCCAGTCCGGTGTCCGTACGCTGCCGTGGACCGCGGCTCCGCTCGTGGTCGCGCCGATCGCCGGTCTGATCGTGGATCGGGTCGGCCCGCGGACGCTCATCGTCACCGGTCAGCTGTTCCTGGCCGCCGCGCTCGGCTGGATCGCGCTGATCACGACGGCGACAACGCAGTACGGCGATCTCGTCGTACCGTTCATCCTCGCCGGGATCGGGATGGGGCTGACCTTCGCGCCGACCGCGAGCGTGGTGATGAACAGCGCGTCCGACGCTGACCGGGGCGTTGCGTCCGGTACGAACAACACCATCCGCGAGGTCGGGGTCGCGATGGGCGTCGCCGTACTCGCGTCGGTGTTCGCCTCGTCCGGCTCGTACGAATCGCCGACCAGCTACGCCGCCGGGCTGGTGCCCGCGGTCTGGACAGGTGCCGCGGTCGTCGCGGTCGGTGCGCTGGTCGCCTTCCTGCTGCCGGGTCGCTCTAAAGTGTGACCGTGCTGGACGCAGACGACGTACGCCGGATCGCGCTGTCCTTCCCGGAGACGGTGGAGAAGAAGCGCTGGGGACACCCGACATTCGACGTGGCCGGGCGGATGTTCGTCACAGTGCCGGACGACCAGACGTCGTTCGCGGTCCGGTGTCCCCGGCTGGAACGCGAGGAACTGATCGCGGCGGAACCCGAGAAGTTCTGGGTGCCGAAGCACGAGGCGGGCTCGAACTGGGTTCGGGCCCGCCTCGCCGCGCTCGAGGACGCCGACGAACTGCACGACATCCTCTTCGACTCGTGGCAGCAGGTCGCGCCGCCGGGTTCAGCTGACGTATCTGGGTGAGACCGCGAACGTGTTGCAGCTGGCCGGGTTGCCGGTCTTGAACGACGTACCCATGAACCGCTGCTGGCTCGCGACGCTGCCGTGGTCGCCCTCTTCCGGCTTGTCGCCGGCGGTCACGACCCACTTGTTCCAGACGTAGAGCATCTCGCCGCTGATCGGGTAGGTGCGTTTGTTGACCGCGAGGAAGACGCCGGCGAAGCAGTTCGCCTGCAGTTCCATCCGGCGGGTCTGCCGGGTCCGGTCGTCGTAGTTGGTCAGCTCGTACCGGATGTTGTCCGATGCCTGCAGGATGCCGGTCATGTTCTGTACGCCGTGCCCGTACTCGTGCGCGACCGAGCGGGTGTACCACATCCGCGCGTACGCCTTCGACTCCGCGTCGGGGTACTCCGTGTAGGCCTGCACGAACACGTCGACCTTCATGTACAGGTTGTTGTTGGCCGAGCAGTAGTACGGCACGCTGACCGGACCGGTGCCGCACGGGCCGGTCGCGTTGGTGCCGGCCCAGAACGTCATCGTCGGCGGCTTGAACTTGTAGCCGGCCCTCGCCACCAGCGGCGCCCACGCCTTGTCCAGGCAGGGCTTGATCGCGGTCCAGTACGCCGCCGCGTTGCGCGCGTTGGTCGGCCGGACCCGCGGCTCCTTGCAGTTGACCGTCTTCATCTGGCCGACCTTGTAGAGCGCGTTCTTGGCCACGACCGTCGAGTCCGACACCTTCGGCGCGGTCGTGGTCGTCGTCTCCGTGCTGGTCGGCTGCTCGGTCGGCTGCTCCGTGGGCTGCTCGGTCGGCTCTTCGGTGGGCGTGCCGGTCGGCTCCGGGGTGTAGCGGCTCGGGCTCACCGGCGGCGTGGTGACGTCGTCGGCGTTCTTCTTGATCACGCCGATGATCCAGCCACCGACGATCGCGACGCCGACGATCGACAGGATCGCGATCAGCGGCGCCTTCGACTTCTTCCGCGGCCGCTGCGGCTGCCACCCGGGACCGGGACCAGGCGCTCCGAAGCTCGGACCCCAGCCGAAGCCGGGACCCTGCGGCGGCGGCCCGCCGTACTGACGCGGTGGCTGTCCGTACATCGGCTGGTACTGCGGCGGCTGCTGCTGCGGGTACTGCTGCTGGTACTGCGGGTTGGGTGGATACGGCGGATTCTGGCCGGGCGGCCCGTAGGGTGGCTGGCTCAACGCCGTTCCTCTTCTGTGCGTCCGAAAAAGCGACCGCCACAGTATCGTGGACGGTAGGGTCGGCTGCGTGACTGATGCCCGTACACCGAACAGTCCGATCGACCAGCTGGCTGAACGGCACCTCGAGCAGGAGATCGTGCTCGACCCGATCACCGCCACCGAGCTGGGGATCGCCGGCCACGACCATGAGCTGCCGGACTTCACGCCGGCCGGCTTCGAGGCGCGGATCGAGTTGACCCGGCAGACCGTTGCTGCGGCGCAGGCGATCGAGCCCGCGAGTCCGCGGGAGGAGGTCGCCAAGGACGCGCTGGTGGAGCGGCTCGGGCTGGAGCTCGAGCGCTACGACGCCGGCGTACCGCAGCACCAGCTGAACGCGATCTCGTCGGTCCCGGCGGCGCTACGGCAGGTGTTCGACCTGATGCCGACCGACACCGAGCAGGACTGGGAGACCGTCGCGATCCGGCTCAACCAGATCGGTACGACGCTCGACGGGTACCGCGAGACGCTGCTCGAGCAGGCCGCGCTGGGCCGGATCTCCGCCGTACGGCAGGTGAACGGGCTGGCCGAGCGGATCGCCAGCTGGACCGGTGCCGACGGCGACGACTTCTTCGCCGGGCTGGCCGCGCAGGCGCCCGAGAGTGCGGTCAAGTCGACGGTCGAGGCCGCGGCAGCGTCGGCCCGTAAGGCGTTCGACCAGTTCGGCGCGTGGCTGGCGACCGACCTCGCGCCGCGGGCGCCGCAGCGGGACGCGTGCGGCCGGGAGGTGTACGAGCTGGCCTCGCGCAGCTTCCTCGGCGCGGCGATCGACCTCGAGGAGACGTACGCGTGGGGCTGGGCCGAGCTGGCCCGGATCGAGAACGACATGCAGGACATCGCCGCCGGCCTGAACGGCGGCGAACGGAACATCGAGGCAACGGCCGCTCTGCTGGACAACGACCCGGCGCGGACGATCCGCGGCAAGGACGCCTTCCGCGACTGGATGCAGCAGTTGTCCGACGCGGCCGTCGCCGAGCTGGGCGGCACGCACTTCGACATCGCCGACGAGATCCGCACGCTCGAGTGCATGATCGCGCCGACCTCGGACGGCTCGATCTACTACACGCAGCCGAGTGAGGACCTGACCACCCGGCCCGGCCGGATGTGGTGGGCCGTGCCGACGGGTGTCGAGCAGTTCGCCACCTGGCGCGAGGTCACGACCGTCTACCACGAGGGCGTGCCCGGGCATCACCTCCAGGTCGCCCAGACGATGCTGCGGACCGACCTGCTGAACCGCTGGCAGCGGATCGCCTGCTGGGTCTCCGGACACGGCGAAGGCTGGGCGCTGTACGCCGAGCGCCTGATGGAAGAGCTGGGGTACCTCGAGGAGCCGGGCGCGCGGTTCGGGATGCTGGACGCGCAGGGCTTCCGGGCGGCGCGGGTGATCGTTGACATCGGCATGCATCTGGAGCTGGAGGTCCCGCGGGACAACCCGTTCGGCTGGCGGCCGGGGGAGCGGTGGAACGCCGAGCTCGGGTTCGAGTTCCTGCGGGCACACTGCCGGATGGAGACCGAGTTCCTGCAGGCCGAGCTCAACCGGTACCTCGGCTGGCCGGGGCAGGCGCCGTCGTACAAGGTCGGCGAGCGGATCTGGCTGCAGGCGCGCGAGGAAGCCAAGCAGCGCAAGGGATCCGCGTTCGATCTGCGGGCGTTCCACTCGGACGCGCTGAACCTCGGATCGATCGGCCTGGACCCGCTGCGCCGGGCGCTGGCGAAGCTATGAGCCTGCGTTTCGTGCTGGCGTCGGCCTCGCCGGCCCGGCTGAAGACACTCCGTGGCGCCGGCGTCGAGCCGGAGGTGATCGTCTCCGGCGTGGACGAGGACCACATCACGGCTGAGAGCCCCGGCGAGCTTGCGCGTTTGCTTGCCACGTTGAAGGCGCGTGCCGTCGTCGCTTCGTTGACCGAGCACGCGACCGTGCTCGGCTGCGACTCGGTCCTCGAGCTCGACGGTGTCGCGTACGGCAAACCCGGTACGCCGGAGATCGCGCGCGAGCGCCTGCGGATGATGCGCGGGCGGAGCGGCGTACTGCACACCGGGCACTGCCTGATCGACACGTCTGCCAAGCAAGAGCTGCGCGAGCTCGCGTCGACCACGGTCCACTTCGCCGACCTGACCGACGACGAGATCGACGCGTACGTCGCCACCGGCGAGCCGCTCGTCGTCGCCGGCTCCTTCACCGTCGACGGTCTCGGCGGCCCGTTCGTGACGGGTGTCGAAGGCGATTACCACAACGTCGTCGGCCTCTCGTTGCCGTTGCTCCGGCGCATGCTCGCCCAGGTCGGCATCGCCTGGCCCGAGCTGTGGAAGACCACCTCGGAGTACAAGTACGACGAGACCGTCGCCTCGACGTACGACGAGACGCGCGGCGGGCTCACCCGCGCCGTGGCCGCTGCCGAGGCGGTGGATTTCCTGCTCCCGAAGGGCGGACGAGTCCTCGAGCTCGCCGTCGGGACCGGGATCGTCGGCGCCGAACTCGTTGCCCTAGGCAACCTAGTGCACGGCGTCGACCTCTCACCCGCCATGCTCCAGCACGCCCGCGTCCGCCTTCCCGGTCACGTACTCGCGGCCGATGCGGCGACGCTCCCGATCGCAGACCGCCGCTGCGACGCGGTGGTCGCGGTCTGGCTCCTCCACCTGCTCAACGACAGCGAGCCGGTGATCGCCGAGGTCGCCCGCGTACTCCGCACCGACGGTGTCTTCGTCACCACCACCGAGAAAACCGACGCCAGCCGCTACGCCGACGGCCGAGGCCCCAACGACACCCGCTCCCAGGACTCCCTCGCCCACCTCGCCGCAACCGCAGCCCGCCACGGCCTGTTCCTCGACGGCGTCACAGCCTTCAACGGCCCGACCCGCAACACCGGCGAGTCCCCGGTCTACCCGCTGGTCCGCTTCCGCCGCAGCTGAATCCGGTCAGGCGGTCTTGGCGTCGAGGTACTGCAGCAGGTCGTGAGCTGCCAGCTCGACCTCTTTGTGACGCCACTCGGAGGCTCGGTAGACCGAGGCGATCAGCGCGGTGCGGTGGATCCGGCGGAAGTCGCCGAGTACGAACGCGTAGCGCGCCTTTGTCTCCTCGCCGGCGCCGTCGGTGAGCCCGAGGTGCCAAGCGCCGTACTCGTCCCAGCTGTGCTTCTCGAGGTAGGCGTTCTGGTCGTCGGCCCGCGGCTGCGCCTCGCCCCAGTCGCTGTCCAGCACGTACTGCCGCGCGTCGATCAGCTTCCGCGCGTTGTCGACGGCTTCGGGATTGACTGCGTACTTAGCCATACCGCCAGTGTTTACGGATGAGCGCTGGCGCGCCACTGCCCGGGGCCGGGGCGGAGCGGGGTGCGGGCGTTGCGCCAGTACGTCGCCCAGTTGCTGGCGCGTTGCGGGTCCGGTGCCGGCGCGGGTGCGGCAGCGCGAGCAGCCAGCACCGTGACCAGGGCGGCGAGCTCCTCCGGGGTCGGGTTGCCTTTGCGGATCTCGATCACAGGGGGATGTTCCCATGCTTCTTCGGGGGCAGGGTGTCGCGCTTGGTGCGGAGCAGGCGGAGGGCGCGGATGATTTCGGCGCGGGTCTCGCTGGGTTTGATGACCGAGTCGATGTAGCCGCGTTCGGCCGCGATGTACGGGTTCGCCAGGTGGTCCTCGTACTCCGTGATGAGCTGCTGCCGGCGGGACTCCGCGTCCTCGGCGCCGGCCAGTTCGCGGCGGTACAGGATGTTGACCGCGCCCTGCGCGCCCATCACCGCGATCTGTGCGGTCGGCCAGGCGATGTTGATGTCCGCGCCGAGGTGCTTCGACCCCATCACGTCGTACGCGCCGCCGTAGGCCTTGCGGGTGATCACGGTGATCATCGGGACGGTCGCTTCGGCGTACGCGTAGATCAGCTTGGCGCCGCGGCGGATGATGCCGTTCCACTCCTGGTCGGTGCCGGGCAGGAAGCCCGGGACGTCGACGAAGGTCAGGATCGGCACGTTGAACGCGTCGCAGGTCCGGACGAACCGGGCCGCCTTCTCGGACGCGTCGATGTCGAGGGTGCCGGCGAACTGCATCGGCTGGTTCGCGACCACGCCGACCGGGCGGCCCTCGACCCGGCCGAAGCCGACGATGATGTTCGGCGCGAACAGCGTCTGCACCTCGAGGAACTCACCGTCGTCGACGACCGCCTCGATCGCGGTGTGCATGTCGTACGGCTGGTTCGGCGAGTCCGGGACCAGCGTGTCCAGGGCGAGATCGGTCTCGGTGGGCTCGAGGTCCGCGGGCGCGTCGTACACCGGCGGGTCCTCGAGGTTGTTCTGCGGGAGGTGACCGACCAGGGCCTTCACCCACTCGATCGCGTCCTCCTCGTCGCTGCCGAGGTAGTGCGCGTTGCCGGACTTGGTGTTGTGCGTCCGGGCGCCGCCGAGCTCCTCCTGGGTGACGTCCTCGCCGGTGACGGTCTTGATCACATCGGGGCCGGTGATGAACATGTACGACGACTCGTCGACCATCACGGTGAAATCGGTGACCGCGGGGGAGTAGACCGCACCGCCCGCGCACGGGCCCATGATCAGCGAGATCTGCGGGATGACACCGGACGCGCGGACGTTGCGGCGGAAGATCTCCCCGTACAGGCCGAGGGAGACCACGCCCTCCTGGATCCGGGCGCCGCCGGAGTCGTTGATGCCGATCAGCGGGCAGCCGATCTTCATCGCCAGGTCCATCACCTTGACGATCTTCTCGCCGAAGACCTCGCCCAGGCTGCCGCCGAAGACGGTGAAGTCCTGTGCGAACACGCACACCTGCCGGCCGTCGATGGTGCCGAACCCGGTCACCACGCCGTCGCCGTACGGGCGGTTGCCGTCCAGGCCGAAGCTGGTCGAGCGGTGCCGGGCGAACTCGTCCAGCTCGGAGAAGGAGCCCTCGTCGAGCAGCAGCTCGATCCGCTCACGGGCGGTCTTCTTACCGCGCGCGTGCTGCTTCTCCACGGCGCGCTCGGACCCGGCATGCACGGCCTCGTCCAGCCGGTGCTCGAGGTCCGCGAGCTTCCCGGCCGTGGTGTGGATGTTCACCGTCTCTCCCATGAACGCGCAGCCTACGCGCCAGTACGCCGTACCGCCTGTGACGTCCGCCGCAACGCGTCGCTGAACCTGGCCGCCGGTAGGTTCTCGCCGTGGCGGACGCACAGGTCGGTGATCTGATCCGGAGCATCAACAGGCTGGTCGAGCGGGACACCGGGAGCTGGTCGTTGGCCGTCGGCAACCAGATCGCCCAGCGGGTGACGCGGTCCGACCAGCGGCGACTGCGCCTGCTGGTGGACAACCTCGACATTCCGGCGCGGCTCGCGCCGCAGCCCGGCGAGAAGGATCAGCGGGCGGAGATCCGGGAGGCCCTGGTCGAGACGGTCGCCAGCTGCGCCGCCGTACTGGAACCTCGGGAGCCGGCCCAGGAGTCTCTGTATTCCTATGGCCAGTCGCGGTTCGAGGCGGCGAACAGCCGGTTGTACGCGCAGTACGAGACGCCGCGCCTGGTCGCCGAGCTTCGGCCGGACGGGCGGCCGGATGACCTCGGCATCTTCCCGCCTCCGAGGATCGAGGGCGACGTGCTGGCTGCGCACGCGGCCGCTGTTGCCATCAGCGCGCGGACCGGACGGCCGGAGCGCGTCGTACTGCGGGAGCTGGTCGCCGCCGGTCGTGGTGCCCATGCGACGGCTGCGGCCAGGATGCTGCTGCAGTCGCGGCCGGGGTTCGCGGCGTTGCCGGCGTCGGAGCGGAACGACCTGACGACGCGGATCGCCGATGATCTCGAGGCCCAGTTCGAGAATCACGAGCGGGAGGCTCCGGGGCCGGAGATCGGCGCCGTACTGGCGGATCGGCAGCAGTTGGCCGGCTTCGGGTCGACGGCGATCACGACTGCCAGTCAGGATGCGAACGAGGAGATCGCCCACCTGCATCAGTACTTCGACACCATCGGCTGGCCGCCTGCGGTTGCGCGGCCGGACTCGGTCGCCGAGCTGTGCGGTCAGATCCAAGGCGCTGTCGGGGACATCCTCGACGCACCCAACTCGCGGTGGGACGGCGGGATCGAGTCTGGAGGTGGTGCCGCGACGACACTCAAGCTTCCGCGGGAGCAGGCGGTGGCGCTCGGCAAGCTGCTCGAGAGCAGCAGGACACACCCGCTCGGTGCTTCGGATGCGACTGCCGCACGGGAGGCGTTCCAGTTCGTGGCGGCGGAGTACGCACGGTGGGCCGTTCCGGAGGAGTTCGACGGGCGGCACGAGGCGGCGGTCGGGGCGGTCGCAGCTGAGTACGCGACGATCGAGCAGGCCGTCGGTACGGCGTTTGCCGAGGACAACCTGCGGGATCTTGCGGACCGCTCGTTGCCGTACGAGCTTGCGATCCAGGTGCGGCAGGCGCGGGCGCCGGAGCCTGATCGGCGGCTGGCGCCGGCGGCTCGCTCGTTCGCGGCGGTTGTCGACAAGGCTGTGGGTGCTGAGGAGGGGGAGACGCTTCGTCGGATGGCTGGGGAGAGCGCGCCGCGGATGGTTCAGGCGGCGGTGGGGGATTTGGTGGCGGGTTCCGGCGTACAAGCCGTTGAGGGGCCGTTCGCGTTGAGCCGGATCACGGACGAGGTCGACCTTCAGTTCGCGGCGCTGCCGGGTGTGCTCGACAACGCGCTGTATGACGACTCGGCGTCGGAGTACGGCACGTTGGTCGGCGAGGTCGCGGTGAAGATGAGTGAGACCTACGCGGAGGCGCCCGGCATGGCTCGGCGTGAGTCGCTCGCGCGAGAGCAGGAGTCGGCGGCGCGCTTCGCGTCCGGGCATGACCCGGCGCTCACTCGCCCGCAGGCACAGGCTCCTGCTGCCTCTCAGACGACGGCTCGAACCACCTCGAACGCCGACCCGAAGCGCCCCACGCTGGACCGCTGAGGTCAGGCGGGGCCGACGGCGAAGAGTTTGGTGAGGCGGGCGGCCTGGGCCAGGTCGCCGCGGACCGACAGGCGTTGCTTGAGGACGGCAACGATCGGGTCCTCGTTGCCGGTGACGATGCGGAGCAGCGTGGCCGGATCCGTGCGGATGGAGATGTCCGCGGGAGCAGGCGGCGTCGACGACACCGTGCAGCGGCTGTCGTGGACGTGGATCCAGTACTCGTCGATGGAGTGCCCGTCCCCGCCCGCGCCGGTGATCTGCCAGCTGATCACAGCGTCGAACCCGGCAGCCCGGGCGGGTCGGAGGTACTCCGGCATCCGGCGAAAGATCTCGCGCAACGCGACCTCTCGCACTCCCCCGATGAGACGATGCCGAAGCTCCCGCTCCGACGTCCGGTCGACCAATCGGGCCAGCTCACTCGCGTCCAAGGTCGTGATGCCCTCGGACTCCAGCCAACCAGCACTGCCTCGCTCGGTCATCGACCACCCCCGCGGCAGTTCCTACCGGACTGTAGGAATTTCCTACGATGCGGTAGGTTTGTCAAGTGGTTGGGGACCCTGAACGACGTCGGCGCGCTCGTCATCTCGGTCCGGAGCGCCGTCGCCCGCTGATCCTGGACGCCGCGCTCGAGGTGTTCTCGGCGAAGGGCTTCGCGGGTACGACGATGCAGTCCGTCGCGGATGCGGCCGGCGTCACCAAACCGGTCGTCTACGACTCGTTCGCGAACCGCGACGAGCTGCTGCTGGCTCTGCTCGCGCGCGAGGAGCAGCACCTCGTCGTCTCGATCGTCGCCGCGCTGCCCGCGGACCCGAGCGTCGGCACCCCGGAGGAGCACGTCCTCGAGGGCCTGACCGCGTTCCTGACTGCGGTCTCCGAGCAGCCGCAGTCGTGGCGGATCGTCTTCGGCGCGCAGTACGGCGCTGCGCCCGTCGTCGCCGAGCGGGTCCGCGCCGCCCGCGCGTTCCTGGTCGAGAGCCTGCGCCTGACCCTGCTCCAGTCCCTCCCCGGTGTCGCCGACCCCGACGCGAACCTCCCGGTCCTGGCCGAACTGCTCGCCTCGATGACCGAGTCCTGCGCCCGGATGCTCGTGGTCGACGGCACCGACCGCAGCCCGGCCGAGCTGGCGAAGACCGTCTCCCAGGTCGTCGCCGGCGGCTTCGGCAACGTCTGAGCGCGACATACTGTGAAGTAGCTGAACGGGCGGTCACGATCGGCTTCCAGTGGCTGGACTGTGCGGCATCGACGGGCGTCCGCCGATAGGGTGGGCGAACGTGAGCGAGACCGGTAGTGAGACCCGTACCCGCGCGCGGTTCGAGGTGCCTGAAGAACTCAGGGCCGACGTCCGCCTGCTCGGCGAGATCCTCGGCAAGGTTCTGGTCGAGTACGCCGGACAGCCGCTGCTAGACGACGTCGAGAAACTGCGCGAGCTGACCATCGCCGGCGACGGCGCCGCGGCCGAGCAGCTGGTCGCATCGTGGCCGTACGAGCGGGCCGAGGACGTGGCGCGGGCTTTTACCTGCTACTTCCACCTGACCAACCTGAGCGAGGAACTGCATCGCGCCCGCGTACTCCGCGAGCGCGACCGGGCCGGCAGCGAGGCCGTGGTGTCCGAGCTGGCCCAGGCCGTCGAGCAGATCGCCCGCGACAGCGGCGAGCAGCAGGCCCGCGCACTGCTGAACGGGCTGGAGTTCCGCCCGGTGCTGACCGCGCACCCGACCGAGGCCCGGCGCCGCGCCGTACTGGCGACGATCCGGCGCATCTCCTCGCTGCTGGACGAGCGCCACGACCCGCGGGCCGGCGACAGCGACCTGGCGGAGAACCGTCGCCGCCTGGTCGAGCAGGTCGACGTCCTCTGGCGTACGTCGCAACTCCGCACCAGCCGGCCGACTCCGCTGGACGAGGTCCGCTCGGCGATGGCCGTGTTCGAAGAGACCCTGTTCGATGTCGTGGGCAACGTGTACCGCCGACTCGACGACGCGCTGGCCGGTGACGCAGCCGGCACCCGTACGCCGGTGGTCGCGCCGTTCGTGCACCTGGGCTCCTGGATCGGTGGCGACCGCGACGGCAACCCGAACGTCACCGCCGCGATCACCCGCGAGGCCATGCAGATCCAGGCGGACCACGTCCTCCGGGCGCTCGAGCAGGCCACCGAGGCGCTGGGCCGCGCGCTCACCCTGGACGCCGCGACCACTCCGCCGTCCGCGCCGGTCCGCCGCATCCTGGAGGACGCCCGGGCGGTCAACCCGGAGCTGATCGCGGACATCGAGACGCGTTCACCGGCCGAGCCGCACCGGCAGCTCCTGCTGCTCGCAGCGCGCCGGCTGGCCGCGACCCGGTCCCGTGACGCGGACTTCGGCTACCCGCGGGCCGCTGACTTCCTGCACGAGCTCAAGGTCCTGCAGGACTCGCTGGTGACGGCTGGCGCACCACGCCAGGCGTTCGGTGAGCTGCAGCAGCTCATCTGGCAGGTGAACTCGTTCGGCTTCCACCTGGCCGAGCTGGAGATCCGTCAGCACTCCTCGGTGCACGCCAAGGCTCTCGAAGAGGTGCTGGGTGGCGGCGAGCTGTCCGACCAGACAGAGGAGGTGCTGGCGACGCTCCGGGTCATCGGTCAGATCCAGCAGCGCTTCGGCCCGGATGCCTGCCGTCGGTACGTCGTGTCGTTCACCCGCAACGCCGGCGACCTGGCCGCCGTCTACGAGCTGGCTGACGCCGCGCTGGACGGCCGTCCGATCGAGCTGGACGTCGTACCGCTGTTCGAGACGGGTGAGGACCTGCAGAACTCAGTGGAGGTGCTGGACAACGCGATCCAGCTCACCCGGGTGCGGCACCGGCTCACTGCGAACGACCGGCGCTTCGAGGTCATGCTCGGGTACTCCGACTCCGCCAAGGACGTCGGACCGGTTTCGGCCACGCTGGCGCTGTACGACGCGCAGGCGCGGATCACCGCGTGGGCGCAGCGCAACGCGATCCGCCTGACGCTCTTCCACGGTCGTGGTGGTGCGCTGGGTCGTGGCGGCGGTCCGGCGAACCGCGCCGTACTCGCGCAGGCTCCTGGGTCGGTGGCTGGTCGATTCAAGCTGACCGAGCAGGGCGAGGCGATCCCGGCGCGGTACGGGAACGCACCGATCGCGCAGCGGCACATCGAGCAGGTGACCGCGGCGACGCTGCTGGCATCCACTCCCGCGATCGAGGAGCGGGCCACTGCGGCGGCGGAGCGGTTCGCGGTGATGGAGAAGACGCTCGACGAGGCGGCGCGTACGGCGTACCACGGGCTGGTGAAGGCGGACGGGTTCGCGGAGTGGTTCGGCCGGGTGACGCCGCTGGAGGAGCTCGGTCAGCTGCCGCTCGGGTCGCGGCCTGCTCGTCGCGGGGTGGCGGTGTCGTCGCTGGAGGACCTGCGCGCGATCCCGTGGGTGTTCGCCTGGTCGCAGGCCCGTGTGAACGCACCGGGTTGGTACGGCCTCGGTACTGCGCTGGCAGCCGTCGGGGACGTCGCCCTGCTGCAGGACGCGAACCAGAACTGGCCGCTGTTCCAGGTGATGCTGGAGAACGCGGAGATGTCGCTGGCGAAGACGGACCGGCGAATCCTGGGCCGGTACCTGGAGCTGGGCGACCGGCCGGAGCTGACGCAGAAGATGCTCGACGAGCACGCGCTCACCACCGAGTGGGTGCTCAAGGTGCTCGGCGAGGAGCGCCTGCTCCAAGGGCGGCGCGTGCTCGGCCGTGCGGTCGAGCTGCGGAACCCGTACGTCGACGCGCTCAGCTACCTGCAACTGCGGGCGCTGCGGACGCTGCGCACGGACGACTCGCTGGACGAGGAGCAGATTGTCCGGACTCGACGGCTGCTGTTGCTGACCGTCTCGGGCGTTGCGGCCGGTCTGCAGAACACCGGATGAGATTCAGCGACCTGGAGCGGCCCCCGCTGGACGAGAAGTTCCTGCGGGGCCGCTTGGTGCGTCCCGGTGCGCTGTGGACGCAGATCGACGTACTCGCGGAGACGCCGTCGACCAACGCGGTCGTGGCCGCCGCGGCCGCTGGTGGACAGCCCGAAGGGCTGGTTGTCGCTGCGGAGTACCAGTCGTCCGGTCGGGGGCGGCTGGGGCGGACCTGGACGACGCCACCTCGCTCTGCGCTGCTGATGTCGGTTTTGCTGCGTCCGGTGAGTGTGGAGGCGGCACGGTGGCCGTGGCTGGGTTTGCTGGTGCCGCTGGCCGTTGCGGCGGCTGTGCGTGCGGTTGCTGAGGTGCCGGCGCAGGTGAAGTGGCCGAACGATGTACTGATCGAGGACCGCAAGCTCGCCGGCATCCTGCTCGAGCGGATCGAGGGACCGGCCGCGGTGGTCGGCATCGGCCTCAACGTGACCCTCCACGCCGACGAGAAGCCGCACGAGGCCGCGACGTCACTCGCACTGGAGAAGGCCGTCACCACTGACCGCGCGACGGTGATGGCCGCCGTACTGCGTGAGCTCGCGTCTCGCTATCAGGTCTGGGTCGACGCTGGCGGTGATCCGTCTGTGGTGCTTCCGGAGTACCGCGAACTGTCCGCGACCCTCGGGCGATCTGTCCGCGTGGAGCTACCGGACGGCACGTTCCTGGAAGGCGTCGCCCGGGACCTGGCGGACGACGGTCGGCTGATCGTCGACACCCCCGACGGCCCTCGCCCACTGGCCGCCGGCGACGTCACCCACCTGAGGACAGCTGACCAATAGTCGGCCTGTGCTCGGGTCGGTGAACGACCACGATCCGGTTGCCTTCGCGCACCGAGCCTGTCTCCAGCACCTTCAGATAGGCGCCCACCCGACCTGTCTTCGCAAACCGGTGATGGAACCGATTGATCCCCATCCGCCCCGACAAGTTCCCACACGGCGTCCGCGGCGACCGTACTTCGACCAGGATCCCGTGCTTCGGCCCACCGATCCGCCACCGCTCCCCAACCACCGCACCGGTGATGTCCAGCCCGGCGGTCGTCAGGTTCTCCCCGAACAACCCCGGTGGGATGTCGCGACCCAGTTCGGCCGACCACCAGTCGGCGTCCTCCTCGGCGTACGCATAGAGCGCCTTGTCCGGCCCGCCGTGATACCGCGTATCGCACTGCCGATCACCAACCAGCCCAAGCTCACCAACCTCGACCACCCCGCGCACCGGCCGCTTGTCGATCGCCGTCCACCGCGTCGGCCCACGAATCACCTCGAACACAACGTTGACCGCCACCACCCGCGCCGTCATCGCCCGATCCACCGAATCGGATCGCCGCTGTCCAGGTCGTCGCATCCCGCATCGTGCAAAGCCCCGGCCGCCAGCGTCCGCCGGTACGACCCGAACGTCAGCACATGCGCGATCATCCCGCCGGCCGTGTACACCTCGGCGTTCTCACCCGGACACACGATCAACTCATCAAGCCGATTCGCGCCGCACAGCTCGCCGACCTCGGCCGCGAACGCCGTACCCACGTCAGCCAGGCGGCGGCGCATGCTCTGGACGCTTTCCCCTTGTTCTACAGAGAAGTCGTACTCCTGGCCGGTCAGATTCGCATGCCACATGCCGAGTTGGCCGACCAGCCGGGACAGCAGCGAGCGTAGCGTCGGATGGTCGTCGATTCCCTCGACCGAGATCTCGATCGGATGGTCGAGTTGCTCGTCGGTCAGCGTGGCCGCCTGCCCGAGCATCTCCCCGAGCAGCCAGACATGGTGATCGACCATCGTCCGCACCAGCTCCATCGAACTCACCTCGTCCCTGGCCGCCACCCGTAATCTGTTCGGCGGGTGGAAATGGATGCCACTCGACGTCTCCAGCCGGATCCGGTCCGGCCGGCCACGCCACTCCGCAGGCGGTACGCCGTACGCCCGGCTGAAGGCACGCGTGAACGCCTCGTGCGACCCGTACCCGGCCTCGACCGCGACGTCGAGGATGTGCCCGGGCCCGGTCAGCAGTTGGTACGCCGATCGCTCGAGCAGGATCCGCCGTCGGAGCGCGCCCGGACTTTCACCCGCCGCGGCCGCGACCATCCGATCGAGATGCGAGCGCGAGAGTTGAAGTCGGGCGGCCAGATCGGCGCCGTTGGCCGCGTGGTCGTCGAGTGCGTCGGTGAGTACCGAGACGAAGGCGGCCAGCACATCGGTCATGGGACCATCGTGCTCGCCGCCTTGGTGTTGTGCTTGATCGTTTTCGCTTTACTCGGTGAAGATTTTGACCGCGGTGATCAGGGTCTCGATGACGCCGTAGCCGAGGAGGACGGCTACCAGGAGCCAGGAGATCACCAGGCGTGGGGTCTGGTTCATCGGGATGCCTCCACGGTCGATTCGGACTGCTCGTGGAATCGGTCGGACACCGAGCGGATCAGCAGGTTGGCGATGAAGCCGACCGCCAGTACGCCGACCATCGTGAACAGCGCCGGCCGGTACGCCGATGCGGTCAGCGTGCCCGGTTTGCCTTCGTGGTCGAGGAATCCGTTGATGATGAGCGGACCGGCGATGCCCGCCGCCGACCACGCGGTCAGCAGCCGGCCGTGGATAGCGCCGACCTGGTACGTGCCGAACAGATCCCGCAGGTACGCCGGAACCGTCGCGAACCCGCCGCCGTAGAACGAGATGATGATCGCGGCGAGCAGCACGAAGACCACCGTGCTGGTGTGGCCGACGGTCGCGAGCAGGGCGTACGCGATGATCCCGACGCCGAGGTACATCGCGTAGATCGGCTTGCGGCCGATCACGTCCGACGTCGTCGACCAGCCGAACCGGCCGGCCATGTTGAAGATCGACAGCAGCCCGACGAACCCGGCCGCCGCGGCGACCGCGACGCTCGACTTGCCGCCGTCACCGCGGAAGAAGTCCTGGATCATCGGGCTCGCCTGCTCGAGGATGCCGATACCCGCGGTCACGTTGCAGAACAGCACCACCCAGAGGAACCAGAACTGCGGCGTCTTGATCGCGTTCGCCGCCGAGACGTTCGCAGTGGTCACAAGCGCCTTCTGCTGCACGGTCTTCGGGTCGAAACCGTCCGGTGTCCAGCCCTCGGCCGGCACGCGGATGTTGAAGACGCCGAACATCATGATGATGAAATAGCCGATGCCCAGCGTGACGAACAGTCCGACCAGCGCGCTGCCGCCGGCAACCGACGTACTGACGTTCGGGTCGTAGTTGGAGTCGTACGCGCCGAGCAGTTGGCGCGACAGTGGGCTCGCGACGAGCGCGCCGCCGCCGAAGCCCATGATCGCCAGGCCGGTCGCGAGACCCGGGCGGTCCGGGAACCACTTGATCAGCGTCGACACCGGCGAGATGTAGCCGATCCCGAGACCGATCCCGCCGATCACGCCGTACCCGAGATAGACCAGCCAGAGCTGGCCGGTGCCGATGCCCAGGGCGCCGACGAGGAAGCCGGTGGCCCAGAAGCAGGCGGCGACGAACATCGCTTTCCGTGGGCCGTTGCGTTCGACCCAAGTGCCGCCGACGGCGGCGGACAGGCCGAGCATCACGATCGCGATGCTGAACACCACGCCGACGGCGGTCTGGCTGCTGTCGAAGTGTTTCACCATCGAGGTCTTGTAGACGCTGGTCGCGTACGCCTGCCCGATGCACAGGTGGACCGCCAGCGCGGCCGGCGGGATCAGCCAGCGGCTGTACCCGGGCGGCGCGATCGTGTGCTCCCGATCGAGTATCGACAAGACTGCCATCACGGCTCCTTCTCGTCCCCCAGTTGACTACCCCTCGCGCATCTTGGCTCACTGTATGCACTTTGTGAAGCGTTGAACCACTTTGTCGCCCGATAGGTACCCACCGGTTGCCCTCGTACGTGTCGGGAGACGACATTCGGACCCAGTAGCTGTGAGACTGGGGGTATGGCGATCTCGGCGAAGTTGTTGGGTGAGGACGAGTACGTCGTCGTCAGCACCCGGACGCACTGGAAGGCGCTGATCGGGCCGGTGCTTCTGCTGCTGGTGGTGGCGGGTGCGGGCGGTTTCCTGGCCGCGATCGTGCCGACCGGGTCGTTGCAGACCCCGGCCCGGATCGCGATCCTCGCCGTCGGTGTGGTGATCCTGGCGGCGTTCGCGCTGAAGCCGTTCCTGAACTGGTTCTTCTCGACGTACACGATCACGAACCGCCGGCTGATCACCCGGCACGGCATCCTCACCCGCACCGGCCGCGACATCCCGCTGATGCGGGTCAACGACGTCTCGTACGAACACGGCCTGATCGACCGCATCCTCGGCTGCGGCACCCTCCACATCGAGTCCGCCGGCGAACGCGGTCAGGTGGTGCTCCCCGACGTACCGCACGTCGAGCACGTCCACCTGCAGATGTCAGACCTGCTGTTCGGCGGCCCCGACGGCAAACCCGGCGACGGCATCCTCGACGACGAGGAGCCGCCGGAACACATGCGCCGCCGCCCGCAGCAGCAACAACAGCAGCAGTCGCCGCGAACCGACGACGGCGAAACCCTCTTCAGCTCGGACGACGACCGCTGACCAGTGCAGCATTTGTACCCATTTCGGGGTACAATTGCAGCCATGGCTGGAGCGACTCTCGCAAGGCTCGGCGCCGTCGCCGAACGGCGTTGGGGTCTGCTGACGACAGCCCAGGCCGAAGAGGTCGGCGTGTCTCGCAAGCAACTCTCTCGGCTGGCATCCACCGGCGTTCTCGAGCGGGTCCTGCAAGGCGTCTATCGGATGCCCGGCTCGCCCGAGCACGAGCATCAGACGATCTATGCGACTTGGCTTGCACTGGGCGGGACAGGTGCCCGGACGAGCGACGGCGTCGCTCCGGTCGTGGCTGCCGGCGTGACGGCGACGCTGCTGCACGGGATCGGGGACTTCTTCTCCGACGGTCTCGACTTCATCGTCCCGGCGAGGAAGGCGACCAGGCTGCCCGGTGTGCGGCTGCGGGTGCGGAAGCTGACCCGTAACGAGGTGATCCCGGTGGAGGGAGTGCCGACGCTCACGGTTGAGCGCACGATCGCAGATCTGCTGGAGCGGCAGACCGACCGGTCCCTGGTCGCGGACACAGTTCGCGATGCCGTCCTGCAGGGAAAGCTGCTCTCTCCTCGCGACCTGGTGGCTTACCTCGAGCCGGTCGCTGCTGCGCGCCGGCTCGGCAACGGTCTTTCCCTGGCCGGCGATCTGTTCGAGTTGGCGGGCGTGGCCCCCGAAGGGTGGGCCCGTGGATGACAAACAGCCCTATGGGGATTGGCCGTCCCTCTCACGAGCGATCAAGGAGGCAGCAAAGAAGGCGGTCGCGATGGGGGCGGCCACCGATGTCGACTCGTTGATCCGTCAGGCGTACTTCGATCGGTTCCTGACGCGGGTTTTCGCGGCAGGTGGGGACTCGGACTGGCTGCTCAAGGGCGGCGTCAGCATGCTGGCTCGTGTCCCGAGGACCCGAGCCACGAAGGATGTCGACCTGGCATCGCCCGCGGCTGATCTCGATGAGGCGGAGAACGCGCTCAAGCTCTGTGTGGATGTTGACATGGGGGACCATGTGACGTTCCGCCTCTCCGCGCGACGGCCGACCGGTCTCGGCGACAACCAGCCAGGCGTGGCGACCCGCCGACTGCTGTTCACCTGCTACGACGCCGAGACCGGTCGGAGGATCGGGGACGTACCGGTCGACCTCGTTGTCGGCCCGGCGCCGGTCGGGCGGCCTGAGACCGTGGAGCCCGCCAACCGGCTCAAACTGGGCCGGCCGCTGGTGACCCGGCCTTACCGGCTGTATCCAGTGGTCGATCAGGTGGCAGACAAGGTGTGCGCCACGATGGCCACCAACTACCCGGGCGGAAAGGGCAGCAGCCGCGTCAAGGACCTTGTCGACCTGGTCGTGATCACCCGGACCCAGCAGATGGACCTGCGTGAGCTCGGGCTTGCGATCGATACGAAGCGCAGACTGAGCGGCCTGGAGCCGTTCGAGCGGTTCCGGATCCCGGCCGACTGGACGGCGGAGTACACCCGCCTGGCCAAGAGTGCAGCCTCGGTCGACGGACTGACGGATGCCGGCGAGGCGGAGGCTTTCGTCGCACAGCTCGTCGACCCGGCGCTGCAGTCTCACGGAGGGCTGACGGCTGACTGGATGCCAGGCGCCGGGTGGACCGACCGTGCAGCCGCGGCACCCTCATCTCCGGGAGCGCGAGGCACGCAAACGGACGGCAGGACTGCGCAGGAGCGTCAACAGGTCCGCGGCGCCCAGCCGCTACGGGATCACCGACGCACGCCGCGAGATCGTGGCCGATGAGGACCACGAGACCTGCTGATCCTCGCCGGTCAGAAGACCTCGACGCTGACCGGCGCGAGCGGCGACCGGAAGGCTGCTGTGGCTTGGTTGAGCGCGCCTGCGGTGTGCTCGGTGACCCGGCCCGTGGCGGCGAACTCGGCGAGTGGGCGGCCGCCCAGGTAGGCGGCGCTCAACTCGGTGGTCGAGAGAGTCAGATCGGCCGGCGAGTCGGTGGGTTCGCAGGTGACGCCTGAGTCGGACGCGGTTAGGCGGAAGGTGCCGGCGTTCTCCTCGATCAGGTCGTCGGTCACCTCCAGGACGACGTCGAGCGGGACGGTGTACTGGCGTTCCTGCAAGGCCCGTTGGACGTCGGTGATGCGGATCCAGAGGGACTCGCTGACTCGGCGGTCCAGGGCCGTCGGAGTGCTGACGAGTTGGAGGAGCGGCTCGTCGACAGCGGCGTAGCCGTAGCCGAGCTTGGCGCTCAGGTCCATCGTGAGCAGGTGCTGCCACAGCACCCGGTACGCCGTCGCCGTCGGCGCGACCAATTCCTCGAGGTTCACCTCGTACGCCGGACCCGTCGGGCCCCAGATCATCTTGCCGCGCCACAGGGCATAGCCGTCCACGGTCCCGGTCTCGTCGCGATGGACGGCAATGCGGAGTGCGGTCCGGCCGCCGCGGTCGTCCGGCTTGTCCTCCAGGTGTTTCTGCCAGCGCAGCTCCGAGCGGTCGGACACGCCGGCTCGCACCCGCTGCATCTCGCCGAGGATGCGGGGCAGCTCCTTGAGCGCCTCGTCCTTGGTCAGCTCGCCGAGCTCGCCCGGGCGGATCGGTCCGGTCGGCGGGCCGACGCGGTGCAGATCGACCTCGTACGACGTCCCCCACGCGGCCGCGGCGTACCCGAAGCGGCCGTAGATCGCCGGCTCGCTGGCCCATAGGACCGCGATCGCCTCCGGCACCTCGCGCAGCTGCCGGCTCATCAACCGGGACAGCACTCCGCGCCGCCGATGCGTCGCCCGGACGCCGACCCCGGTCACATGCGCCGCGGGCACGACGGCACCTGGGACGGACAAGTTCCGGGTCAAGGCCAGCGTGGTCCCGATCAACTCCCCGCCGTCGACCGCCACCAACGTCCGCTCCGGCTCGAACAGCTGCTGCGCGAGATCATCCGGCGTCACCTCGAACATCATCGCCGCGCTGAACACCCCCCGGACCGCGTCGAACTCTCCAGCTTCGGCCGCCCGCACCTCGATATCGGTCACGTACGGCATCTTCACATGCCCTTCCGACAACTTCAGCCCCTCCGCGAGCATCGAGCCTGCGAAAGGGGTGGTGCAGATGATCAAGATTCTCGGCACGACGTCAGCAGCCTTGCTGATCGCAGCAGGCCTGATGCCTGGAACGGCCGCCGCCAAGACCAGCGCGGTCGGAGGCTGTTCCGTCGCGGTCGGATCGGTGACGGCGGGCGGCGACCATCGGGAACAGGGCGTCTTCTCGGGCGTTCCGCCGACAGCGCCGGCCAGTCGGATCCTCGGGCTCAAGGTGTATCCCGCTGGAGCGGTTCGAGTCAGCTCGTCGATGTCGCGAGGCGATGACGGGATCAGCGTCGCGTTCGTGTCGGGCTACAGCATCCTGGGCGATGCGTTGTACTTCGCGAACTACTCGACCGGCGAAAACGGCGTCATCGACGGCGGGGTGAAGCGGGTCGGCGGCGGCTGGGGGCCGTTCCTCTCCCTCAACGAGACGACGTACTACGACGGGGTGCTCCGGCACAACACGTACGGACTGCGCAACGACGGCACGCTGTTCCGCTGGACCGTCGACAAAGGCGGTGTGTGGCGGAGCAAGGCGTCCGCACCCGGGTTCGCGTCGGTGAAGTCGATGGCGTTGATCAGCTCGACCAAGACGTACGACACGTTCCTCGCGAACACCCGCGGCGGCGCGCTGTACACGATCCACATCCCGGCGAGCGCACCGATGAAACCGATCGTGAAGCAGGTCCGCAGCGCGACCTGGCAGGGCTTCGAGACGTTGCTCGCACAGCAGTGCGGCCAGTACGGCACGCTCTTGCTCGGCATCGACCGCGACACCCACAACGGCTACTTGTACGCCGTTGGCCACGCAACCGGGACGACCACCGTCATCCAGTCGATCGGCAAGGTCCCCGCCACCTTCACCGACCCCGTCTATTTCCACTGGACCGACGGCAACGCCACCTTCAAACCGCCGTTCGGAGAGTGACCTCAGACAGCCTCGACGTTGTCGACGAGCCACTGGCCGGAGACTGACTGGAGGGTGAGTTGGACCCGGGTGCGCTGCACGCTCGGGGTCGACGCGCCCTTCGTCGTGGTCGTGGTGTCGACGAAGAGGAGGACGTGTGCCGTGGTGGCGGTCGCGTCCTTGACCGCGGCGTCCGTGACCTCGGCCTTGGCGACGGCCTGCTGGCTCAGCTGTTGCGGACGGATCGCGGCGACGGTCTTCGCGAACTCGGCGCCGAACTTCTCCGTGGTGACCTTCTGCGTCGCCGCCGCGTAGTCGTCGAGCTTGCGGTAGTCGTAGCTGAAGAGAACACCGACATGTGCCCGGGCAGCCGCCAGGACCTCCGTGCGTACCTGCTCGCCCGGCCCGGCGGCGTCGAGCTTGCGCTGCAGGTCGTCGGCGCGCTTCAACTGCGTGTTGGCGTCGGACCGCACGATGGCGACGGCCGCGATCCCGGCGCCTGCAACACCCACCAGCAACACGGCCAGAACGATGCTGACGACAACTGCCGGATGCAGCCTCTGCCGGGGTGGTGAAGGAGGAGTCATCGAGGTGCCGGGTCAGCGGACAGCCGGCAGATCTCCGGTCGAGTCGTCGAGAGCGGCCGGGGAGTCGGGGGCCGGGGTGTGCTCGGCCTCGTCGAGCTCGATCTCTTCCTTGAAGACGAACTTCCGGTACGACCAGAAGCGGAACAGCGTGCCGAGCCCGAGGCCGATGAAGTTCGCGGCGATGTTGTCGGACAGCCAGGTGTGCAGGTCCAGCACGTACCGCGAGAAGGCCAGACAGCCGGCCGCGATCAGCAGACCGATCCCGTTCAGCACGAAGAACAGCACGTACTCACGGTGCAGACCGCTGCGCTCGCGGTGCCGCCACGTCCAGTACCGGTTGCCGAAGTACGTCACGACCGTCGCGACCGTGGTCGAGATCAGCTTCGCGGTCAGCGGCTTGTGGTGCAGCATGCCCTCGCCGGAGTCGGCGAGCACCAGCGGGTTGCTGAACACGAGCCAGTTGTAGATCGGCAGGTCGACGACCAGACCGAGCAGACCGACCAGACCGAACTTGGCCACTTCGTGCACCAGATGCTGGAACTGGCGGTACAGCGTGGTGACGAGCTTCAACGGTCTTCGGAACCTTCTGTGATCAGACAGCGACGGGAGGGTCAGCCTCCCACGGTACCCGGCGACCGGTCCCAGCCCGAAATCGCCAGCGTGCCGCGATGGCCGCCGACCGGCTGATGTTGTATGGACATTAGGCTCCGGTCTGTGAAGTTCGATCGCAAAGACCTCCCCGTCGGCACCCCGGTGGTCGGCATGGTCGGAGGCGGCCAGTTGGCCCGGATGACGCAGGAAACTGCCGTCGCCCTCGGTATCCAGCTCCGCGTGCTCGCCGAAGGCCCCACGGTGTCCGCCGCCCAGGCGGTCGCGGACGCGCCGGTCGGCGACTACAAGGACCTCGAGACGGTACGGCGGTTCGCCGCCGAGTGCGACGTGGTCACGTTCGACCACGAGCACGTGCCGACCGAGATCCTGCACACCCTCGAGGCGGACGGCCTCAAGGTCCACCCCGGTCCGAATGCGCTCGTGCACGCCCAGGACAAGGCCGTGATGCGCGCCCGGCTCGACACCTTCGACGCCCCGTCGCCGGCGCACCAGGTGGTCGCGACACCGGCCGAGGTCGAGGACCTCGCCAAGCGGGTCGGCGGGTTCCCGATCATCCTCAAGACCACCCGCGGCGGGTACGACGGCAAGGGCGTCTGGTTCGTCGACGGGCCGGACGACCCGCAGATCGCGACGGCGTTCGGCAGCGCCGTACCGATCCTGGCCGAGGAGAAGGTGGATTTCGTCCGCGAGCTGTCCGCGATCGTCGCGCGGTCGCCGCACGGGCAGGCGGTTGCGTACCCGATCGTCGAGTCGGTGCAGAAGGACGGCATCTGCGTCGAGGTCACCGCGCCGGCGCCGGGCCTGGCGCCGGAGAAGGCCGCGCAGGCGCAACAGACCGCGCTGCGGATCGCCGGTGAGCTCGGCGTGGTCGGCGTACTCGCGGTGGAGATGTTCGAGGCCCGCGACGGGCGGCTGCTGGTCAACGAGCTGGCGATGCGCCCGCACAACACCGGGCACTGGTCGATCGACGGCGCGGTCACGTCCCAGTTCGAGAACCACCTGCGCGCAGTACTCGATCTGCCGCTCGGCTCGCCGGCCGCCCGAGCGCCGTACACCGTGATGGTCAACGTGCTCGGCGGCGACGTCGAGGACATGCACCGCGGTCTGCTGCACTGCATGGCGCGCGATCCGGGGCTGAAGGTCCACTTCTACGGGAAGTCGGTGAAGCCGGGCCGCAAGATCGGCCATGTCACGGCGTACGGCGACGACCTTGAGGAGACCCGCTCCCGCGCACGCCACGCGGCTGCGTATCTGACCGGCACCATCGACGAGTAGGGAAGCGCATGATCGGGATTGTGATGGGGTCGGATTCGGACTGGCCGACGATGAAGGCGGCGGCCGAGGTGTGCGTGGAGTTCGATGTGCCTTTTGAGGCAGACGTCGTGTCGGCGCACCGGATGCCGACGGAGATGATCGACTACGGACGGTCAGCGCACGAGCGGGGCCTCAAGGTGCTGATCGCCGGCGCCGGCGGGGCCGCGCACCTGCCCGGCATGCTCGCGTCGGTGACACCGTTGCCGGTGATCGGCGTACCCGTTCCGCTGAAATACCTCGACGGAATGGACTCGCTGCTCTCGATCGTGCAGATGCCGGCCGGTGTCCCGGTTGCAACGGTGTCAATCGGGAACGCTCGGAATGCGGGGCTGCTCGCGGTCCGGATCCTGGCCGCGACGGACGAGAAGTTGCGGGACAAGATGCTGGCGTTCCAGGAATCGCTGGCGGACGTGGCACGGGGGAAGGGCAGCACTGTGCGTGACGGGGCAGCAGAGTTGCGTAAAGGCTGAGGCAGTCGCTGGTTTCCACAGGATGGGGGCGGGTAGTCGTGAGATCCCATTGGTTGTCGTCTAAGGTCGTCGATCGTGACTCCGCCCACTGATTCGGACACGCAGCGCATACCAGGCCGTTTCTGGGTCTGGTTGTTCGGCGCCGCCGTGTCTCTCCTCGGCGACCTGACGATGGCCTTCGCCATCGGCTGGTCCGCCACCCGCCACGGCGGCAGCGTTGCAGGGCTGATCCTGCTCCTCGCTGCTGCTCCGCGGGCCGTCCTGCTCCTGATCGGCGGCGCCATCGGCGACCGGTACGGCGCGCCCCGCGTGCTGCTGGTCAGCTGCACCGCGATGTTCCTGGTGACCGCGGCCCTGGTCCCCACGACGCGCGCCGTGGGGGAGCCCGTCTGGTTGCTGGTGATCCTGGCATTGGTGGTCGGAGTCATCGACGCGTTCTTCCTGCCCTCGTCCCGCTCGATGCCGCGTCTGCTCGTGCCGCCGGAGCAGGTGCCGCGGGCGCTGGCGAGCTTCCAGGTGACCGGAGTGGTCTTCGCCGTCTCCGGTACGGCGGTCGGCGGCGTCCTCGTCAACTGGGCAGGTCTGTCCGCGGCGGCCGCCTTCGACGCGATCACCTTCGGCGTGATGATCGTGGTGTTGTATCTGCTGCGCGGCACCACCGCTCCGCACGGGTCGAGGACGACAACCATGTTCCGATCGATCGTCGACGGTGTTCGCGCGGCGTTCGGCCGGCCGCTCACCCGGGCGCTGCTGATCACGATGACGGTCGCCGCCGGTCTGCTGATGCCGATGGATGCGCTGCTTCTGCCGCTGCTCGCCCGCCATCACCACTGGGACGCTAAAACGGCGGCCCTCCTGATCGCGACCCGGAGCATCGGTGTCGGCGTCGTGTCGATCCGGATCCTGATGCGTGGTGCGTTCCAGCGGCCGGGGATGGTGGCGATGCTCGGCCTGCTGGTCGCCGCGGTCGGGTTCATCGGCCTGTCGCAGGTGACTCCGCTGCCGCTGACCATCGCATCCGCCGTACTCAGCGGCGTCGGTGTCGGCACCTTCACCGGACATGTGCTGCCGCTGCTGATGAACTCGGTCGAGCGCGAGTACCAGTCACGGCTGCAGTCGGTCATCGTGCTCTGCCAGAGCCTCGCGCTGGTCGTGATGAACCCGGTCCTCGGCAGCCTGGCCGATGTCCAGAGCATCCAGATCACCGGAGTCTGCCTCGGTATCGGCGTCGCGATCGCCCTGATCGGCTTGGTCGCGCTCAGCCGGCCGGTCCTCCGCAACGCGCGGGTCGCGTAGCCGCTACGGCTTGCCCGGTGCGCGGTACGTCCACCCTGCGGCGCGCCACGCCTCGGCGTTGAGGTTGAGGCGGGCGTCGATGACGACCGGGTGGGCGACGAGTCCGCGCAGTGCGGCGGGGTCGAGTTCGCGGAACTCGGGCCACTCGGTGAGGTGCAGTACGGCGTGGGCGTCGCGGCAGGCCTCGACCGCGGTGGAGGCGTAGCGCAGCGTCGGGCGGACGCGGCGGGCGTTCTCCATCGCCTCCGGGTCGAAGACGGTGACGTTCGCGCCGTGCAGCTGGATCCGGCCGGCCACGTCGAGCGCGGGCGAGTCGCGGACGTCGTCCGTACCGGCCTTGAACGCGGCGCCGAGGACGGTGACGTTCTTGCCGACCCATTCGCCGCCGAGCATCTCGTGGGTGATGTCAACGATCCCGGCGCGGCGGCGCTGGTTGATGTCGTCGACCTCACGCAGGAACGTGATGACCTCTTCGACGCCGAGCTCGCCGGCCCGGTGCATGAACGCGCGCAGGTCTTTCGGCAGGCAGCCACCGCCGTACCCGGGGCCGGCGTTCAGCATGCCGCGGCCGATCCGCTTGTCGTACCCGAGCGCGTCGGCGAGCAGCGTCACGTCCGCGCCGGTCGCGTCGGCCATCTCGGCGAGCGCGTTGATGAACGAGATCTTCGTGGCCAGGAAGGCGTTCGCGCCGCCCTTCACCAGCTCCGCGGTCGGGAGGTTGCACACGACCACCGGCGTACCCTCTGCGATCGGGGTGGCGAACACCTCGCGCAGGCGGGTCTCGGCGGCGTCGGTCTGTACGCCGAACACCAGCCGGTCCGGGTGCAGCGTGTCGTCGACGCCGTGCGCCTCGCGGAGGAACTCGGGCTGCCAGGCGATCTCGACCGCTGTACCGGCCGGGGCTTCGGCGTGGAAGCGGGCCTCGACGATCTTCGACGTACCGACCGGGACCGTGGAGCGGCCGACGATCAGGGCCGGCTTGGTCAGCAGCGGGGCGAGCATGGTGACGACCGAGTGCACCTGGGCCAGATCGGCCGCCTCGCTGCCCTCGAGCTGCGGCGTGCCGACGCAGATGAAGAGCACATCGGCCCAGTCCGCGATCTCGCGGTAGTCCTTGGTGAACCGCAGCCGGCCGGAGTCCACGTGCTTCTTCAGCAGCGGGTCCAGCCCGGGCTCGTACAGCGGCGCCTTGCCGTCGTTCAGCAGCTTCAGCCGGTGTTCGTCGATCTCGACCCCGATGACGTCGAAACCGAACTCGGCCATCCCGGCGGCGGTGTTCGCGCCGAGGTAATTGGTGCCGATCACGGCGATCCGCAGGGGGCGGGAGGTCGCTTCACTCATGTCGGGGACTCTACCCATCGTGGTTATCAGCGGGTGACCGGCTCATGTCTGCCGGTCTTCCATGGCGTGCGGACTTGGTCACTTTCGGCGTACGACGCCCTCCTTTCGCGGATTGTTCGTCGTACTGTGTGACTCGTGAGTAACTCATTCGAGCTGTACGCGCTGTCCGAGGAGCACCAGGCGATCCGGGACGCCGTCCGGGACGTCTGCGATGCCAAGGTCGCCCCGCACGCCGGGGACGTGGACGAGCTGGCCGAGTTCCCCAAGGCGTCGTACGACGCGCTGAAGGCCTCGGACTTCCACGCGCCGCACATCCCGGAGCAGTACGGCGGCGCCGGGGCGGACGCGCTCGCGACGGTGATCGTGATCGAGGAGGTCGCGCGTGCCTGTGCGTCGACCTCGCTGATCCCGGCCGTGAACAAGCTCGGCTCGCTGCCGTTGCTGCTGTCCGCGTCGTCCGAGGTGAAGGAGCGGTACCTGCCGCCGGTGGCCGCGGGGGACGCGATGTTCTCGTACTGCCTGTCGGAGCCTGAGGCCGGCTCGGATGCCGCGTCGATGAAGACGCGGGCTGTTGCTGACGGCGACGGTTATGTGCTGAACGGCGTGAAGCGGTGGATCACGAACGCCGGGGTGTCGGACTTCTACACGGTCTTCGCGGTGACGGACCCGGACGCGCGGTCGCGCGGGATCTCGGCGTTCGTGGTCGAGAAGGCGGACGAGGGCGTGTCGTTCGGCGCGCCGGAGAAGAAGCTCGGGATCAAGGGGTCGCCGACGCGCGAGGTGTACTTCGACAACGTGCGCATCCCGGCGTCGCGGCTGATCGGGGAGCCCGGCACCGGTTTCTCGACGGCGATGGCGACGCTGGACCACACCCGGGTGACGATCGCCGCGCAAGCCCTGGGCATCGCGCAAGGTGCCCTCGACTACGCGCTCGGTTACGTCAAAGAGCGCAAGCAGTTCGGGAAGGCGATCGCCGAGTTCCAGGGCCTTCAGTTCATGCTCGCCGACATGGGCATGAAGATCGAGGCGGCCAGGCAGCTCACGTACGCCGCGGCCGCGCGCTCCGAGCGGGGCGACAGCGACCTCACGTACTTCGGCGCCGCCGCCAAGTGCTTCGCCTCCGACGTCGCCATGGCCGTCACCACCGACGCAGTACAACTCCTCGGCGGCTACGGCTACACCCACGACTACCCGGTAGAACGCATGATGCGCGACGCCAAAATCACCCAAATCTACGAAGGCACCAACCAGGTCCAACGAATCGTCATGGCCCGCCAACTGTTGAAGGGTCTGGGGTAAAAGCAGTCCATCGCGGAAGGTGGTTGGGTGGGTTGAGGTGGTCAGCCCATCGCGGTGCTACGCGCGGCTCCTTCGTCGTCGGGCTATGCGCCGCTCCCACCCACCCCCGGGCTTATCGCCCGGACCCGTGCGCGCTGACGCGCGGGTGACGGCCCCGTGGCGCGACGGGTTCGTACCCGCCGAAGGCCGCACCGGACCTGCGCGGTTCCTCGCCGTCCTGTGAGAGGGGAGTGCGGCCGGGAGGTCGGACCGTGCTGCGGGAAAGGTCGTTGCCGCCAGCGGGCGCGCTGCTGCCCGCGCCGTAGGTGTGCGCGGTCGCGCCAGGTGAGTACCTCTGGTTGGGTCCGGGGGCGGGCCGACCGCGACGGCCGGCGAAGTGGCTAAACCCAACCGTGCCGCGCGCGGCGTCATCGGCTGGTGGACTTTGGGGTTGCTAGCGTCGCGGGGTGGTTATGCGGCGGCGGGTTGTGCTTGGGGCGGTTGTGGTGGCGCCTTTGCTGGTTGCCTGTGGGAAGAGTGCGCGGGACGGGGCGCCGGAGTTGAAGCTTGAGGCTGTCTGGCGGGTGCCGGTGAGGACTCGGGTTGAGGGGTTGGCGGGGCGGGCGCGGCTGGTGGGGGACTCGGTGGTTCTGGTTGACGGGACCGGGGTGGAGACGGTTCGGGTTGTCTGCTTCAACGCTGCCGACGGGAAGCAGGTCTGGCAGATCGATGACACCAAGCCGGTGTCGGTGCCGGGAGTGGGAGAGGTTTGGCTTTGTGTTGTCGGGCGGGGTGTGTATGAGTCGCCTGATGTCATCCAGGAGCCCACGGTCGGGTGTGCCGGCAACATTCTCCCGATGAGTTTCGTTGCCGACCGCAACGCCAAGACGAGCAGCGGCATCGTCGGCGTCGACGTACACGATGGGCGCCCTGTCTGGGGATTCCGGGCCGAGTCCGACGCCTCTACCGATCGGACGATGGTCACGGCTGTTGCCGGGTCCGTCGTGCTGGCTACCGTCAGCGCGCCGTACGGCCCCGACTGGCCGGGGCGGGCGACGACGATCGCGATCGACGCGCGGACCGGGCGGGAGTTGTGGCGTGGCGCCGGGGTGATCGGGCTGGCGGGAGACGGGGAGTCGGTCGTCGTCGCGAAGAAGACGGACGGCGGCTGGCGGCCGGAGGTGCGGGATGCGCGGAACGGTACGCCGCGGTGGACCGGCAAGCATTCGATCGACGGGCCGTACCAGCACGTCGCGACTGTCGCCGATCACACCGTGTTGAGTACCAAGGATCGAAGGGTCACCGACATAGTGCACCTGTCGACCGGCGACCGGCTCGACTTCGAGGCTGACGCTCCTCCGGGGCTGGTGGGGTCCGAGCCACCGATGCTCGTGTGGGACAGCGGTGTCGCCTGGTGGGCCAAGGGGCCGAATGGGTTCGTCACCCAGACCCTCCCGGATGGCTCGCCCACGAAGGGCAAGAGCCGGCCCAAAGGCCTCGAGTTCCACGCGACGTACGGCGCCGGACCGTACATCTGGGGCACGTACAAGACGACGCAGGAGAGCACCGAGCACGACGATCTCGCCGGGACCGTCGCGGTGGACCGCACCGGACAGCCCCGGTCCGCGAGTCAGGCCGGCGTGGTGCTTGCCGACGTGTCCGAGAAGTGGCTGGTCGTCGGCAAGAACGGGTACGTCGAGGTTCAGCGCATCAAGCCGTCCTAGGGAAGCGTGTGGCCCGCGGCCGTGTACAGGTGGTACCACTCCTCGCGGGTGAGGCGGATGGCCGCGCCGGCCGCGGATTCGATGACGCGACGAGGATTGGTCGTGCCGATGACGATCTGCATATTGGCGGGGTGCCGGGCGATCCAGGCGATGGCGATCGCATCCGGGGTAGTCGAGTACTTGCCGGCCAGCTCGTCCAGCGCCTCGTTCAGCGGCCCGTAGTTCTCGCGGTCGCCGAGGAAGACTCCGCCGGGCGGTGGCTTCTGGACGGAGCCCCAGGTCTGGATCGTCATGTCGTTCAGGCGGCTGTAGTCGAGGACGCCCAGGTCGCGGTCGACGGACTGGTCTAGGCCCATGATGTTCGCGGCTAGACCCTGCGCGACCAGCGCGGCGTTCGCGAGGCTGAACTGCATCTGGTTGGCGACCAGCGGCTGGCGGACGGACCTGGCGAGGAGCTCGATCTGGCCGGGCGTGTGGTTCGAGACGCCGAACGCCGCGACCTTGCCGGCGGAGTGCAGTTCGTCGAAGGCCGCGGCGACCTCGTCGGGCTCCATCAGGGTGTCCGGGCGGTGCAGCAGCAGTACGTCGAGGTGGTCGGTCCGGAGCGCGGTCAGCGACTGCTCGACGCTCGAGACGATGTGCTCACGGGAAAAGTCGAAGTACCCGGGCCGGATGCCGACCTTGGACTGGATCACCACCTGGTCCCGTTCGGAGGCGGGGACCGGCTGCGCGTCGCCGTACCGCTGCTCGCAGCCGTGCGAACCGCCGTAGATGTCGGCGTGGTCGAACATCGTCACGCCGGCATCGCGCGCCGTACCGACCAGCTCCCGGATCTCGCCGTCGCTGAGGTTCTTGATCCGCATCAGCCCCAGCACAACCCGTGACACGGACATCCCGGCTTTGGTCAACTCAACGGTCTCCATGACAGGTGGTTCTATCACCATGGCGAGTAAGCCAGGCGATTCCTGGGCACTTGACAAGGCAATCGGGGATTCTGTCTTGAGGAGCGGCCGTGACCACAACTGCAGACCCCGTCGCTTCGCCCCAGGACGAGTTCCAGCCCGCCGGTGGCAGGCTCGAGCGCGGGCTCATCTGGGTATTCATCGTGGTGCCCACGCTGGCGCTGCTGCCGGCGATCTACTTCGCCTGGGGCGGCTGGATCAGCTGGCGGGACGTCGTACTGCTGGTCGTGTTCTACGTACTCACCACCACCGGCATCGGCGTTGGCTACCACCGCCTGTTCACGCACAGCGCGTTCAAGAGCAAGCGCGGCCTGAAGATCGCCCTGGCGATCGCCGGCAGCATGGCACTCGAGGGTCCCGTCATCCGCTGGGTGGCCGACCACCGCAAGCACCACAAGTACGCCGACCGGGACGGCGACCCGCATTCGCCGTGGCGCTACGGCACCTCGGCCTGGGCGGTGACCAAAGGGTTCGTCTTCGCGCATGTCGGATGGGTCCTGTGGGGAGAGGAGCGCGCCGACCCGAAGCGCTACGCCCCGGACCTCCTGAACGACCGCGACATGGCGTCGATCTCGGGCATGTTCCGTCAGCTGGCGGTGCTGTCTCTGCTGGCGCCCGCGCTTATCGGTGGACTGTGGGACAGGTCGTGGCACGGTGCCGCGACCGGATTCTTCTGGGGCACGCTGGTCCGGATCGCGCTGATGCACCATGTCACGTTCTCGATCAACTCGATCTGCCACGTCACCGGACGCAAGCCGTTCGCCGCCCGCGACCGATCCGGGAACGTGTGGTGGCTCGCCGTACTGAGCCAGGGCGAGTCCTGGCACAACCTCCACCACGCCGATCCGACCTGCGCACGCCACGGAGTCCTCCGCGGACAGGTCGACATCAACGCCTGGCTGATCAAACGCTTCGAACGGTTCGGCTGGGCGTACGACGTGAAATGGCCCGACAAGGAACGCTTGAAGAAGAAGCGCACGGCCCTCGTCTGACGGACAAACCGGCGTACGCTCTAAGGACCTGACTGGTCGGGTCAGGCTGCCCCAGACACCGCGGCAGTGATCGTCGCTGAGATCCGGGGTGTTGTCATGAGTGTTCTACGGCCGGCGCTATGAGCGCCCGTGACGCGGACCGGTCCGCAGCCGCGCTGGCCACGCTCACCGGCGATCTCTACATGGCTCCGGATCTCGACACGCTGCTGGAGCAGACGCTGAGGTTCGTGTCCGTCGCCATCACCTGCGACTGCGCCGCCATCGTGCTGTGGCCGGGTCACGGCGTGGAGCGATGGCGGGTCACCGGTTCGGACTCGCGGGCGGCCAGGGCCCAGTACATCCGGTACGAGCCCGGCGAGGGCATGGCGACAGTTCGCTCCCAGCCGGTGATGGTCGGTGACACCGATGCGGAGGTTGCGACCGAGCTGGGGCTTCACAGCGTGATGAGCAGCGTCATCCGGGCCAGGCATCACGACATCGGAGTACTCGACGTCTACGCGTGCGAGCGCGACGCGTTCCGTCCGTCGGACACGGCTCTTGCCGGTGCACTGGCCACGCACATCGCGGTCGCGATCAGCACGGTGACAACGGCTGACACCCTGATCCGCGCGATCGATGCCCACACCGCGATCGGGCAGGCGGTGGGCATCTTGATGGAGCGGTTCGACATCGGGCCCGATGCGGCCATGGTGCTGTTACGGCGTCATTCGCAGGAGCACAACGTCAAGCTGCGGGCCGTTGCCGCGGACGTGGTGTCGGCGCACCGCCCCGCCACGCGATGGTCGCAGCGATCAGCCGGGCTGCCCGGCTGAGCAGGCGGCGGCGGTGAGCCCGGTGGACAGGGGACGCCTCGATGGGCAGAGTGGGAGCAGCGACGTCAGGACCGGGATCGCCCGGTCGAGCGGCCCAAGGCGCGCGGCGACGTCCGAGGTGAGCTGATCCGTGGCATCACCGCGTGTGCGCCAGATTCTTCTCGAGGTCCTGACCGATCCGCCCGGCCGGGCGAGCACGGCCACGCAGGTGATGCAGCGATTGGTCGCCGCGGCGCTGCCGGCGGTGAAGGTCGACGGCGCGAGCGTTGCCTTGATGACGCCGGCCGGTCACGCCGGCCTGTTGGCCGCGACCGACGGTCCCTCCGCGGAGCTGGAGAACCTGCAACTCACTCTCGGAGAAGGTCCGTGCCTGGACGCCTCACGCGCGGGCAGACCCGTGCTCCAGCCGGATCTCAGCAGCGGCGGTACTTCGCGCTGGCCGGGATTCACCTCGTCGGCGACCAACGCCGGCATCGCCGCTGTGTTCGCGTTCCCGCTGCAGGTGGGCGCGATCCGGTTGGGAGTGCTTGACCTGTACCGCACGATCACAGGATCGCTGGAGCCTTCGCAGCTCGCCGAGGCGCTCGACTTCGCTGCCGCTGCGACGACGATCATCCTCGACCTGCAACACAGTGCGCCGATCGGGGAGCTGCACCCGCTCCTCGCCGTCGCCGCCGACGCGCATCGCGAGATCCATCAGGCCACCGGGATGATCTCGGTCCAGGCCGCGGTCGGGCTGACCGAGGCCCTGCTGCTCCTGCGCGCCCGTGCGTACGCCGCGGGCCGCCCGCTGCTCGACATCGCGAACGACGTTCTGAATCGACGACTCACCTTTCACCGCGAGGACGATCATGATGAGTAGGCAGGGCGATCCGGAGAGCGGACCACCAGCGCGGAAAGGAGCCAGGTCATGACCAGGGAGCAACGCCTCGGACGAGTCTTCGTCGAGCTCGCCGACAGCCTCGTCGACGATTTCGATGTCATCGACCTTCTCCATCTGCTCTGCGACCGCAGCGTCGAGCTGCTCCAGGCCGACGCGGCCGGGCTGATCCTGGCCGATCAGCGCGGCCTGCTGCACGTGATGGCATCCACCACCGAGGAAGCCCGGCTGCTCGAACTGTTCGTCCTGCAGAACGACGAGGGTCCGTGTCTGGACTGCTACACCACCGGGCAGCAGGTCGTGAACGTCGATCTCGACGAGGTCGGCCAGCGCTGGCCCAGGTTCTACGCCGCCGCGACCGCGGCCGGCTACCGGTCGACGCATGCGTTGCCGTTGCGGCTGCGTGGCCGGACGATCGGCACGATCAACCTGTTCTGCGAACGGCTGACGAGCTTGAGCCAGGAGGACATCGATCTCGGGCAGGCCTTGTGCGACATCGCGACCGTCGCATTGCTCCAAGAGCGCGCGATCCGCTCCGGCGAGATCCTGGCCGAACAGCTGCAGGGCGCGCTGAACAGCCGCATCGTGATCGAGCAGGCCAAGGGCGTCCTGGCCGCACGAGCAGACGTCCCCCTGGACGCCGCCTTCGCCCTGATGCGGGCCTACGCGCGCAGGAACCACCTGCGGCTGGGCGTGGTCGCGACAGATGTCACCGCAGGCACGATCACCCCCGCCGATCTCCAACCCACAAAGAAGTCCTGACCTCGGGTCCGCACCCGCATGGAGTGGTCCGGCGGGGGCACCGGGGGATGAATACCGGGACGGAAGAGGAGATGGCAATGGGTACGGACGACAAACTCCAGAACGCGGCCGAAGAGGCCAAGGGCAAGCTCAAGGAGAAGGCCGGCGACGCGACCGACGATCGCGACCTGGAAGCCGAAGGTAAGGCGGACCAGACGAAGGCCAACCTGAAGCAGGCCGGCGAGAAGGTCAAGGACGCCTTCAAGGACTGACGCCAGGCCCCTCAGGGGGTCGAACGTGGGGCTATCTGTTCGGCGGCCATCCATTCGGTGGTCTCGGTGTGATCCCGGTCCTGATGCTGGACCAGGCCACGCCAGCCGGACGGGTGGTTCTCGCAGGCGATGAGCCAACCCGGCTGCCAGCGACCGTGGATCCACAGATCCACGTGCGCCGGCAGCTGCAGGTGATCCAGCCGGTAGTCGTCGAAGGTGTTCATCAGACGGACCGGTCCCAGGCCCGATGCAGGCCGACTGCGGCGATGAGTTCGCTCGTGTAGGGCTTGGCGACCGTGTCGCCGAGGACGATGCCAGGTGCGGTCGTATCGATACCGGCAGCTGTGAGTACGTCGACACCGTCGCCCCACGCGGCGATCACCTTGCAGTGCCGGAAGAGTTCGCCGAGCAGGACGGTCAGCCTGCCGTCGGTCAACGTCGGGTTGCCAGCGGCAACGACCACGGCGTCGTACTCGATCGACCGGGTGGTGAGGAACGTGCGCTCGACGGGCTGGGTCGTGCGGGCGCGCTTGATGGTCCCGCCGGACGGCGCGAGGAGCCGCAGTACGGCGCCCTTGGCCTCGATCGCCCGGCGCAGCTTGTTGATACCGGCGAGGTCGGCGCCGTCGGCCGCGATCACTCCGATCACCCGTCCGGCGATCGGCCCAGGCGTGTCGACGAGCTGGGACAGGGCGGGGGAGGGCGTCGGGTCGACCACGGGAGTTCCGCTGGGCGCGGGCATTCCGAGTCCGGCCGCGACCGCCGTACACAGCTCTGTGGCGACGTTCGCGAGTACGCCGAGCATCCGTTCGCGGATCGGCTGTTCGTAGCACTTGCTGAGCTCGAAGGTGAAAGCCTCGACGATGTGGGCCTGCTCGATCGCCGTCATGCTCGCCCAGAACAGCGCGGCCTGGGAGAAGTGGTCGGCGAACGACGCCGGATTCGCCCGGACCTTCGGACCGCTGACCTCACGCGGGACATGCACGAAAGCGCCCTCGTCGGCGGGCACCGGCTCGCCTTCCTGGCCGAGGCTGTTCGGCAGGTACGGCGCGATGCCGCGATGTACTGCGGTCTGGTGCATCCCGTCGCGGAGGTTGTCGTTGACGCCGGCGTGCGGACAGTTGATCGGCAACTGGGTGAAGTTCGGGCCGCCCAAACGGGTCAGCTGGGTGTCGAGGTACGAGAACAGCCGGGCCTGCATCAGCGGGTCGTCGGTGACCTCGATCCCGGGCACCAGGTTTCCGGTGTGGAACGCGACCTGCTCGGTCTCGGCGAAGTAGTTCGTCGGATTGCGATCCAGGCTGAGCTTCCCGACCAACTGGACCTCGCACAGCTCCTCGGGGACGATCTTGGTCGGGTCGAGCAGATCGATCCCCTCGAAGGTCTGGTCGTCGGAGTCCGGCATGATCTGCAGCCCCAGCTCGAACTCCAGCGGTACGCCGGCATCGATGCCGTCGGCAAGGTCCCGCCGGTGGAAGTCGGGATCGGCGCCGGCCGCGATCTGAGCTTCTTCCCAGACCAGCGAGTGGATGCCGGCGACTGGCTTCCAGTGGAACTTGACCAGACACGTCTCGTCCTTGGCGTTCACCAGCCGGAACGTGTGGACGCCGAAGCCTTCCATCGTGCGGAATGAGCGCGGAATGCCGCGGTCGGACATCGCCCACATGACGTGGTGGGTTGCCTCGGTGTGCAGCGAGACGAAGTCCCAGAAGGTGTCGTGCGCGGTCTGCGCCTGCGGGATCTCGCGGTCCGGGTGCGGCTTGCCGGCGTGGATGATGTCGGGGAACTTGATCCCGTCCTGGATGAAGAACACCGGCATGTTGTTGCCGACCAGGTCGAAGTTCCCCTCGTCGGTGTAGAACTTCGTCGCGAACCCACGGACGTCGCGGACAGTGTCGGCCGACCCGCGGGAGCCGAGCACGGTGGAGAACCGGACGAACACCGGCGTCTCCCGGCCACGCTGCAGGAATCCGGCCCTGGTGATCGAGCCGGCATTCCCGTACGCCGTGAACGTTCCGTGAGCAGCCGCGCCGCGTGCGTGCACGACCCGCTCCGGAATCCGCTCATGGTCGAAGTGCGTGATCTTCTCGCGCAGATGGAAGTCGTCCATCAGACTCGGGCCACGCGGACCGGCCTTCAGCGAATGGTCTGTGTCAGCGAGTCGCACGCCCTGCGCGGTGGTCAGCAGCGAGCTGGTCTGAAGCTTGCCCTCCGCCGCGTCGACCGGACGCTCGTCCGGCTGTTGTGCTTTGCGTTTCGGGGGCATGAGACTCCTCAAGAAAGATGCGGTCCACCCCCGGTACCCGCGGCTACGCCTGCTCCAGGTGGGCGATCGCGAGGAGTTCGCCGTCGACGGGACCGAAGTGGGCGAGGGCGTCGCGGTGGATGCTGGTCACCAGCGAGGTCATGGCGGCGGGAACCTCGTGCTGACCGGCGAAGTCTTCGAGGGACTCGAGTTCCTCGACGATCCGATCCAGGCCGAAGGTCGCGAGCTGGTCACCGGTGAGCAGCCGGGGTACGACGTCCTCGATGAAGGCCGACGCGGCCGGACCGTTCAGCAGCAGCTCTCTCAGGCGCTCGGGGTCGAGTCCACCGCTCCGGGCGAGCATCAGGACCTCGCCGACGGCGACGACCTGGTTGAACCACAGGAGGTTGACCAGCAGCTTGGTCAGGTAGCCGCTGCCGTGTGGACCGGTGTAGTGCACCTGCCGGGCGAACGTGCGCAGGATCGGCTCGACCCGGTCTAGGGTCGCTGATTCGCCGCCGGCGTACAGAGTGAGCTCACCTGCTTCGGCCGCGTCCGGACCGCCACCCACCGGAGTCTCGAGGTAATCGATGCCGTAGCGCCTCGCGGCCGCGACCAGCTCTGCTCCGAGGGCAGGGGACGCGCTGGTCAGATCGAGCCAGATCGTTCCTGGGTGGAGGCGTTCGAGCAGTCCGGGAATCGCCGACCGCAGCTCCGGACTCCCGGGCAGAACGGTGACGAGGACAGCGGTCCCCGGTAACGGCTCGCCCCAGGTCGCACCGAAGCCCGTGACCAGATGCTCGACCTCGGCACGTACGTCGTGAACCCGGACCGAGTGACCGGCGGCGACGAGATGCCGGGCAACCGGCAGCCCGATCCGGCCCGCACCGACAAGCGCAATCTCAACCATGACGCCATTGTCAGCGGGGGATTGTGGACGCGCGAACCACGAGCTCCGGTGTGAAGGTCACCTGCCGGTGCGGGCGCGACGGGTCGTCGGCGGTCTCGAACAGGAGCCGAGCGGCGGATTCGCCGATGTCGTGCGCCGGCTGCCGGATCGTGGTCAGCGGTACGACGGCCAGCTGCGCCTCGCCGATGTCGTCGTACCCGACGACCGCGATGTCGCCCGGAACCGACCAGCCGTCCCGGATCAGCTTGTTGACGATCGCGATCGCGATCATGTCGTTGCCGCAGAGGACCGCCGTCGGCCGCGGTTGCATCGCGGTGATGAGGTCGGCCAGCTCGCTGCGTTCGCGGATCGTCCGGCCGCCCGCGTCGGCGCGCTGCAGCAAAGCAGGGTCCTCGCCGGCCGCCTCGATCGCGAGCATCGCGCCCTCGTACCGCGCCTTCAGGACGAGATCGCCGCCCGGACCGCCGGCGAACAGCACCCGCCGGTGACCCAGGTCGAGCAGGTGCTTCATCGCCAGGAACCCGCCGCGGTGCTGATCGACGATCACCGCGGACGACGTCAGCGCCATCCCCTCATGTCCCAGTACGACGATCGGCGTACCGATGGACTCGAGATCGCCGAGGTCCGGCGGCTCCGCGGTCGCCGACGCGATGATCAGCCCGCCGGCCCGCATCTCGGCGAGGTTGCGCACGTACACGCCCTGACGGACCGGATCGCCCGCGGTGTCGCAGTACACGAGCACGAAGCCGCGGCTGCGTGCCACGTCCTCGACCCCGCGGGCGATCTCGGTGAAATAAGGGTTCGCGGCGTCCGGCACGAGCAGCCCGAGCGTGTGCGTGCGGTTCCCCCGCAGCGTGCGTACGGCGCGGTTGGGGACGAACCGGGTCTCCTCGATCGCGCGGTCGATCCGCTCGCGGGTCGCCTCGGCCACCGTCTTGGTGCCGTTGATGTAGTTCGACACCGTGCCGATCGACACGCCCGCGAGCGCGGCGACGTCCTTGATCGTGACGTTCTTCGCCAATTCATCTCCACCTAGCCGAATACAGCCCGGATCATCTCGAGGAACCCGTAGCCATTGTGGCTGTCGGGGAGCAGCGCCGAGCCCTCCGTCCACTCGTTCCACGCGTTCACGGTGATGATCGGATGCGGTTGACCATGCCGTTCGAGGAACGACTTGGCCAGCAGCAGCCCCTCCTTGAACTCCTCGGGCGACGGATCGAACGTCGTCGTCCACGGGTACCGTCCGCGGGCGAACTCCCGATCCTGAGCGGTCCGCGGCGACGCGTCCCACCCGACAGTCACATTCGGATAGAACGGTACGTCGAGCTCTGCGGCGTACCGCTCGTACTCCGCGAACGCGGCGTCTCGCAGCGGGCCGATCTCGGCCTGCGGGAACTCGAACCTGCCGAGATCGGCGTGATGCACCCATACGTACGACGTCGCGGACCGGAAACCGAGCTTCCGCACCAGCTCGGCCGGATCGTCGAGCGTGATCGCCGCGGGCAGTACGCCGACGCCCCAGATCACCGCGTCCAGATGGAGCCCGTCGAAGCCCGCCTGACGCGTCTGCTCGTCGAACCACTGCAGCGCGTCGGCCGTCTCCTCGACGCCGCCGAGGCCGACGATGAGGTTGCCGAGCTCGTAGATCGTCAGCCAGGGCCGGCCGTCGATAGTGAGGTAGTTCGGGCGTGCGAAGTACGTGTCGATGACGTGGTGGGCCAGCTTCTCGAAGGCGGCGCGATCGATCGCGCCGTTCTTGAGGCGCTGCGGCGATTCGTTGGCCGGGTCGTCGTGCGGGAAGATGTTGACCAGTTCGTGGTTCGCCCACATCAGCGCGAATTTGATGTCGTCGCTGTTCCGCGCGGCGAGCAGACCGTCGTCGAGGGCGCCCTGCAGATACGGCCCGTCGTCGTACCAGTAGTAGTCGACGAGAAAGCCGTCGACGCCGTACTCCTTGGCGAGACGGATCTGATGTTCCGCGGCGGCCGGGGTTGCCTCGTCGAAGCGCCCGTCAAGCGGAATGCGTGGTTGCCGGTGCCCGTCGAAGCGCGGCTTCGCGGCCTCGAGGAGTTTCCACTCGTCCCAGTCCTGGCCGAACCACTTCGCGTTCCGCGGATCGGCATGCCAATCCGGGAAGTAGTACGCGAGGATCTTCGGTCGGTCCATCAATGAGGCTCCTTGATTCATTTGACCGCACCGGCGGAGATGCCGGTACGGAAGGTCTTCTGCAGGACGATGAAAACCACCACGACGGGCAGTGAGATCAGAATGTTCGCGGCGAAGATCTTCGGGGTGTCGACCAGCCGCTCGCTCTGGAAGTACGTCGGGACCTGGGTCAGCATCTGCAGATCGGTCGACTGGATGAACAGCAACGGCAGCAGGTACTCGTTCCATGCGGCGAGGAATGTGAAGATCGCGACGACGGACAGGATCGGCCGGCAGATCGGCACCAGGATCTGCCAGAAGAACTGCCACGAATTCGCGCCGTCGAGACGCCCGGCCTCGTAGAGCTCGGCCGGCAGCCCGCGAATGTAGTTGCTGCTGACAAGCACCCCGAACGGGATCGAGATCACCGTCAGCGGGATGATCACCGACCAGTAGGTATCGAGCAGCCCGATCGCCTGGACGACGTAGTACAACGGAACGACGAGCGCGATCGCAGGCAGTGCGAGCCCGGTCAGGATGACGACGGCGCCGACCCTCGAACCACGCGGCCGCAGTACGGCGAAACCGTACGACGCGCTGAGTCCGAGGAACATGACGAGAAGAACGGTCGACACCGAGACGATCAGACTGTTCGCGAAGAATCGCAGGAACGGTGTCGACGACAGGACGACCGTGTAGTTGGTGAATCCCTCGCCGCCCAGGGATTCCTTGACGATGAGCACGAGCGGGATGACGAGCACCACGAGCGCGATCAGCACGAGGAGCTGGCTGAGCACTCGCCCGGGCAGTCTCTGGAACTGGAACATGTCGCTACTGGCTTTCGCTGGTCGAGAGGCGAACCTGCAGGATCGAGAAGACGAGCGCGATCAGCACGAGCACGATCGACAGTGCGGCGCCGTACCCGGCGTGGAACTGCGCGATCACCTGCTTGTAGATGTAGCCGGTCAGCACCTGCGTCGTCGTACCCGGACCGCCGCCGGTGGTGAGGAAGACGAGATCGAACATCTTCAGCGAGCTGATGAAGCCGAGCACGATCAGCACGAGGTGCGACCCGCGCAGCATCGGCGCGACGACCGTCGTGTTCAGCTGCCACGTCGTCGCGCCGTCGATCCGCGCGGCCTCGAACAACCCGCGATCGATCTGCCCGATCGCGGCGTCGTAGATCAAGAAGCTGTAGCCGGTGTACTGCCAGACGTTGATCAGGATGATCGTGCCGAACGCCGTCTTCGGATCGGCCAGCCAGGGCTGGTCGAAGCCGTGCAACCCGAGGCTCTGCAGCAGGTGGTTTAACCCGCCGTCCGGCGTGAGCAGGATGCGGTACGACGTGGCGACGACCGCCGGCGCGAGGACGACCGGGACGAAGACGAGCGTCCGGAGCAGGCCGCGCAGCCGTGTCTTCGTGCGCACCAGGATCGCCAGCGCGAGGCCGAGGGTCAGCTGGATCGCGACCGTGGCGACCGCGAAGACGAGCGTGTTGCGCAACGCCTGCCAGAAGATCGGATCCTGCAGGAGCTTCGAGTAGTTGGCGCCACCCACGAAGTCGGTCGGCGAACCCACGCCGGACCAGTCGAACAGCGAGTAGAACGCGTTGGCTGCGATGCCCGCGTGGATCACGCCGATGACGAGGATCAGCGCGGGCAGCGCCCAGAGGTAGTCCGACAGCGCCAGCGGGCGGTGACCCCGCACTAGCGGCTCACCGCTTTCGACGCGGACTCGACCTTCTTGAGTGCGTCCTCCGGGGACGACGTACCCGCTGCCACCGCCGACAAAGCGTCGCCGAGGGCCGTGGTCAGGTCGCTGTACGGGATCTGCCGCGCGCCGATCAGCTCGGTCAGCGACTGCTGCTGGCCCTGGATGTCCGCGACCTGCGCGGGGTTGATGACGTCGGTGGTCGCCACCTTCACCGAGGTGACCGCCGGGATGTTTCCGCCCGCCGCCTGGATCTTCTGGCCGTCACCAGCGGTCAGGAACTCGAGGAACTTGAACGCGGCGTCCTGCTTCGACGACTTCGCCGAGACCGCGAACCCGTTGTCCGGGCCGCCGAACAGCTTCGTCGGCTCGCCGCCGGTGACCGGCGCAGGGAACGGAGTGGACAGGAACAGACCGTCGATCTTCTTCGTCACGGTCTTCTGCGCGTCGACCTGTCCGGTCTTCGTCATCGTCGCCGGCGTGTTCCAGGTGCCCAGGGCAATGAACGCCGCCTGGTCCGACAGGAACGTGGTCTGCGCATCCGGGTACTCCGTGGCCGCGGTCGCACCGGCCGGGATGATGCCGCTGGTGAACAGGTCCTTCCAGGCGCTCATGGCCTGCACGAACTCGTGGTCCGTCCACGACGTCTTGCCCTGGATCGCGTCGTACACCTTGCCGGGCGCGATGCTGTTGATCAGCGACAGGTACACGTCGGTGTTGACCCACGCGTCCTTCGCGCCATGCGCGAGGCACTTCACGTTGTGGGTCTTGAGTGTCGCGCAGACCTTCTTCCACTGCTCGAAGTCGGCCGGTACGCCGAGGCCGTACTGGTCGAGGATCTTCTTGTTGTAATAGATGAGCCCGGCCGCCGACATGTACGCCGGGAGCGCGACCTGCTTCTTGTCCAGCTGCAGCTGGCTGAGCCCCTCGGGGTTGAACTTGCTCGCCCAGTCCTTGCCGAGGTCCTTGGCGGCGCGGTCCTCGACCGGGACCGCCAGCGGACCGAAGTTCGTGGTGAGGTCGCCGGGCTGGACCTGGAACACGTCCGGGCCCTTGTCGGAGGACAGCCCCGGCCGGAGCGCGGTGACGTAGTCGTTGTAGGCGTACTGCTTGTAGGTGACCTTGACCTGCGGGTTCGCGGCTTGGAAGTCCTTGATCGCCTGGGTGCTGTTGAAGGCGTTCCAGCCCCACCAGGTCAGCGACACCGGACCGCTCTGGGCCTGCTCCTTCGACCCTGAGCCGCAGGCCGCAAGACCGGCCGCGGCGAGGGCGATGACCGTCAGAACGGTGGCCCTCCTCGTTCCTGAGCGATACATCTCGAGCTCCTTGAGTGAAATGTTTCAATCGCCTGTGATCGTAGCCAGAGGCGTTTTCACTGTCCAGAGGTCGACCGGATGCGG
Source organism: Kribbella sp. NPDC058693 (assembly GCF_042715335.1). NCBI lineage: Bacteria > Bacillati > Actinomycetota > Actinomycetes > Propionibacteriales > Kribbellaceae > Kribbella > Kribbella sp. NPDC058693. The sequence goes on along the minus strand of NZ_JBHXSQ010000001.1, from coordinate 1,815,816 downwards.
CCAACTAATGAATCATTTCACCCGCGGGTGGGGTCGGCGCCCGCCTCCTTGCTCACCCGGTCGCCCACCTCGAGCTGCTTCCACAGGTCGCGCGGCACCTTGACCTTCTGCTTCTCGCCGCCGTCGAGCTCGACCTCGAGCCGGCGGTACAGATTCGAGCCGTCGAGCATCGCCCGCGACTTCTTCACGACAACCCCGCTCCACGCATCCTCGTTGGCCATGAGTACTCCTTCGATCACGGTGAGTGGTCGAGCCGAGACTAGCTCGCGGCGAGGTTCAGGAGTCGCTCCGGCCAGCCGGGATCGGTGGCCTCGGCGATCGGGTAGCCCGAGGCCCACGGGCCTTCCCAGTGGACCTCGATGCCGGGGTTGTGGACCGAGCTCCCGTCCGGGAGGAACAGGTGCGGACTGCCTTGTACGGCGTCCGTGACGGCCACCGCGTGATCGGCGGTGACCTCGGAGCGCGCTCGCCCATCGTCGAGAGCAGCGGCCAGGGCGGCGGCGTCCACGGAATCGACCTCCGCGGCGACCTCGAGGATCACCTGGCGGTGGCCGATCGTCCGGGACTCGAACCAGAACGCCCGCCGAAGCGCGGAGTCCAGATCCTCAGATGCCCGCAATCCTTGGGCTTTGGCCGCATGCACGGCCTCGGCGGCGAGCAGCACGGTGGAAGGGTAGGTCCAGTCCGGCTGCGTCCACAGCCGGAACCCGATCTCCGGCGCGAGCTGCCCGAGCCCGACCGCCTCGCTGTCCGTCCCCGGTCGCGAGTGCGGTCCGTTGAACAGCTCGAGCGCGAACGAGTGGTGATCGAGTCGCACCGCGTCGTCCAACCCGAGCTTGGTCCGCGCCGCCCGGAGGCGGTAGATCGCCACATGCGCGAAGGGGCACAGCAGGTCCGACCACACCTGGATCGTGTTAGCCGCGACGTTCACGCGTCCTCCTGGTGGTCGGCGCCGGGTGGGTTGTTCGTGAAGTGCTCCGGGCGGATCAACACCGCCGTACGCCGGTCCGCGACCATCTCGCGGTCGTACTCGTCGAGATCCGGATGTACTCCGCCCGCCGCCGCGTAGATGTCGCGCAGCAACACCCGCAGGCGCTCCGCATCGATCCCAGGCAGCGGATCGTCCGGCCCGGCCAGCTCGACCGATCCGCTGACGCCGATCCACTGCCACCCCGCGCGGAACACCAGCGTCGCCTGCGGGGTCCGCCGCAGATGCTTCAGCTTCGCGGTGTGCCCGCGCGCGACGAACGCCACGATCGGCTCGCCGGTCAAGGGGTGGTCGAGCACGCCGGCGTTGACCACCGAGGCGGCCGGATCGCCGGACCGTCGCTGCGTGATCGCCACCGCCAGAAAGTGATCCTGCCGTCCAAGCTCGTTGATTCGCTCGAGTCCTCGCATGCCACGAAGCTAACGGACCACGGTCCGGTTATCAAGTGGCCAGAGCGTCGGCTGGATCGCCGGGTCGGTGTAATCCGGATCCGGGTTCTGCCGGACGAGCGTGTCGTTGGGGTGAGCCGAACCGGCACGCCAGCGGTTGCTCGCCGGCTGCAGGTGAATGGCGATCGACCGGCGCGGCGCCGTACTCAGATTGGCCGAACTGCCGTGCACGGTCCGGCAGTGGTGGAAGCTGACCTGCCCCCGCTTCATCCGCGGTACGACGGGAGTCGGGTCGAACCCCTGCGCCGCGATCGACGCCTCCAGGCCGGCGTTGTCCTGCGAGAAGAAGTCGAGCCCGGTCACCGACCACCGATGACTGCCGGGGAGGAACCCGACCGCGCCGTTCACCTCATCCACGTCGTGGAACCCGACCCACGCGGTGAGCATGTCGTCCGACGTACACGACTGCCAGTACTGCCGATCCGTGTGCCACCCCACCCGCGCCGACCCACCCGGCGGCTTGAACAACAACTGGTCGTGCCACAGCCGGATCCCGTCCGCTCCGGAGAGCGCAGCCGCCGTCGCGCCAATTGCCGGGTGTCTTACCAACGTGCCCAGTTCGTCGACGCGCAAGGACGAGTAGTCGTTCTTCCGCAGTACGTCGCCATCCGCGGCCTGCCAGCCTCGTGTCGCGGGCAGATCGGGTAACGCGTGATCGTGGTCGCCGGCGTAGAACCGCTCCATCCCGCGCTCGGCCGCGTCGAGTACGTCGGACGGCACGATCACCGGCGAGATCCAGTAGCCGTGCTCGCGGTAGAAGGCGATGTCGTCTGCTCCAGGTAGCTCCATGCGGACCAACCTAGGAATCGAGAGCCCGGTACGGCGTTGCCGATGTTCAGGCAACTGGACACAATCTTCAGGTGTCCTTGCACCGTCCCAGCGGCCTCCGCGCCGGATTCCACGCCGAAGGTTTCGCTGGGGACAGCGGCCTCCTGCACGCGGGCGAGCAGTGGGTGCCGGAGCAGTTCCTGATCGAGCCGCACGAGCATCCGGTCTGGGAGATCTACCTGCAGCAGCACGGCAGTACGCACTGGGTCGCCGGCGGCGAGAGCTACGTCCTCCACCCGGGGCACCTGTTCGCCGTACCGCCCGGTGTCACTCACCACCTGGCCGGCCGTTCCGGCAACCACCACTTCTACTTCGCCGCGATCGACCGCGAACCCGTTGTACGGCGTCAGCCCGCGCTCGCGCTGCCCTGGCCGAAGACCGTCGTACATCGTGAGGCGGGGGAGCTCACCCACGCGTTCGCGCAGCTGGTCCGCGAGGTCACCACTCGCTACGAGTACGCCGACACCGGGCTGACGCTCGCGGTCGACCATCTGATGCTCGCGGTGTCCCGGTGTCTGGCGCCGGCCGCCGTGCCGCAGCTCGCGATGCACCCGGCGGTGCGGACCGTGAAACGCCTGCTGGACCAGGAGTTTCACGAGCGCTGGACCCTGCGGGAGCTGGGCGATCGCACCGGGCTCGCACCGGCGTACCTGGCCGAGCTCTTCACCACCGAGCTCGGCCAGCCGCCACATCGGTATTTGAACGAACGCCGGATCGACCGCGCCCGCCAACTCCTCGAGACCAGCGACATCACCATCACCGCGCTGGCCGTCAGCCTCGGGTTCAGCTCCAGCCAGCACTTCGCCCGCGTGTTCCGTCAGCTGACCGGGACCACTCCGACGGCGTTCAGATCGTCACCAGCGCGGTGACGCCCAACGCGAGCCCGACGAGATAGGTGCCCATGGCACCGACATCGCGCAGCGGGCCGTGGGTGGCGAGGCTGGGCGACCTGAGCATGCCGACCGCGTGAACGTAGCGGACGAACACGGCGGCGATCGCGAGCGCGTCGACCACCCAACTGTCGGACAGCACCGAACAGACGAGCAGCAGGACGATCATCGTCGGGATGTACTCGGCGGCGTTGCCGTGTGCGCGGACCGCGATCATCAGCCGGTCGGTGGGATCGGTGGGGAGTTGGTTCCCGGCGCCGCGGAGTGCGCGGTTCCGGGTGACGTTGGCGCCGAGCAGGAACAGCAGGATGCCCAGCAGCGCGATACAGACGATGGTGATGGTGTCGAGGCTCATACGAGTACTCCTTCGAACAAACGGCTCACGATGGTTTGACTGAGTTGGGTCCCGAGCAGGGCGTCGGTCTTGTGCATGCCGCCCGGGCAGGTGACGTTGACCTCGATCAGCCGGCCGCCGATCACATCGAGACCGGCGATGGCGAGACCGTGCTTCCGCAGTACGGGACCGAGGGCGGTGACGATCGCGCGATCGTCCTCGTCGGGCTCGGCCGGCGCGACCGGCGGTCCGATCCGGAAGTCGTCGACGGCGGGTCGGCGAAGTACGGCGCCGACTATTTCGCCGTCGAGCAGGAACAGGCGTTTGTTGCCGTGCGCAACAGCAGGCAGGTATTGCTGAGCGATCACCTGCTGTTGTCCGCCGTGGCTCGCGGACTCGAGCAGCGCGACCGCGCCCTGGTCGTCGTGCACGAGCCAGACGTCGAGACCTGCGAATCCGTCGACAGGCTTGACCACCGCGGTGCCGACACGTGCGACGAACTCTCGCAGTTCGGTCGGATCCGCGCCGACGTGGGTCGAGGGACAGAGCTCCGGGAAGTGCAGCGCGACCAGCTTCTCGTGCATCGCGCGAATGCCCTCCGGGCGGTTGATCACCCGCGTGCCGGCGCGCTCCACCAGATCGAGCAGGTACGTCGTGTGCAGGTACCGCGCGTCGACCGGCGGATCGATCCGCAGGTGCACGAGCTCGAGCGACGCGACGTCGATGACCGCCGACTCGAGCTCGTCCCACCAGGTCGCGTCGACGATCCACCGATGGTCGCCGCCGGGCGCCTGCCGCGGCCGAAGCCGGATCCGCCGAGCATGAGCCCGCACCCGACCCTCAACAACCGCCAGCTCCTCCGGCCCACAACACCAAACCTCGAACCCCAACTCCTGCGTCGCCCACATCAACCCAACACTGGCGTCGATGTCGCCGGCCAGCCCCGCCAGTGGATCAGTAACAAACAGAACACCCCGCACGCTGTCCGTGGTGGTTGCGGTGGTCATGCTGCGACCTCTTCCCAGTTGGCCGCTGCTGTGGCGGCGGCTCGCCAGTGTTCGGCCAGGTTTGCCTGCTCGGGTTCCAGTGCGCGGATGACCGCTCGGCGGTGGGCGTCGTCGTACATCAACTGACTGAGTGCGGCGATCGCGCGTTCGACCCCGGCTGGTTCCTGCGCGTCGAGGAATCGGACCTCCAGGTAGGTGCCGCGTGGGCGCACCGGCGGGAACAGTGTGGTGAGGTGTGCCTCCGCACCTTCCAAGAACTGTGTGGCCCCGACAGCGAAGGCTGTGTAGGAGCCGATCGGGTCGTCGCCCCGGAGCACCCGGTCGTCGAACCCGGTCCGCGTCGGGTCCACGTCCAGCCACGTGCCCAACCGCCCGCCGTCCCGCGCGAACGCCGCAGCAATGAACGGCCCGGCGAGATTCAACACCCGCCACTGCTCCAGACCCGCCGCCCCCGGCCACCAGTCCAGGCAGATCTGCGTCGACGCAGTACGCCGCATCATCCGTCGCCCAGCCGGTCCGATCGAGTCGAAGTGCCGCTGCATCGCGACGTACCGCGATGACGTCAGCTGCAACGGCACATCCGTCCGCGGATCCACCGGGATCGTCAGCAATGTGATGCCGACCTGGTCGAGCCGAGTCCGCAGATCCGCGGTCAGCGTCGCCAGGTCCCCGACCGGATCGAGCGACGGCGGCAGGCTCAGCTCGAGCTGACCGCCCGGTTCGAACGTGACGTACGGCGCCGCCATCGCCCCCGCGGCCGCCCGCCGTACCCGCTCGATCGGGACCACGCCGCCGTCCGCGTCGGCGACCACGTACTCCTGCTCGACCGCGACCCGGACCGTCCGCCGGCGCCCCCGCGCGAACAGGCCCGCAACCACTGGGTGAAGCTCCATGGCATCCATCGGGCCCTCCTGATACCGTAAGGTTTCCTGTCGAAATATTGGAAGGTATCCTTACGACATGTCAAGAGCTGAGGTGCCACGACCTGACGAGAAGCCATTGATCGCGCTGGTCGAGCGGGCCAATCGCGCGCTGCAGTCCGATATGGTCCGGCGGGCTCATCTCGACGGGCACACCGAGGTGAAGATGGCGCACAACTCGGTCTTCGGCTTTCTGCACACAGATGGCGCCCGGGCCGCGGACATGGCGATGCGGGCGGGGATCACCCGGCAGTCGATGGGTGAGGTGATCCGCGACATGGTCGCGCTCGACCTGCTCGAGATGCGCTCCGATCCGGACGACGGCCGGGCCAAAGTGGTCACCTACTCCGAGCACGGACTGGCCGTGGCCGGCGACGGCTACCAGTACCTGATCGACCTGGAGAAACGCTTCGCCGAGGAGTTCGGCGAGCAGGAGTACGCCGTTGCCCGCGACGTCCTCGCCCGCATCGTCGACGTCCTCGACCAGGTGTCAGCCGAACACGAGGCTCAGATCTCGTCGTCCGCCGGAGGCAAGGTCGGGTAGTCCACGATCGGGTACAGGCCGACGGTGAAGCCGTACGTCGTGTCGCCGGCCCGGGGGAGCTGGTCGAAGTCGTGGACCAGCGCGGCGACCTGCTGCCAGAACTCCTTCGCGCGGTCGGCCGGGATCCGGGCGTGCCGGATCAGCGAGAACATGTCACCCGCGTCGTACGCCGGTTTGGACTCCTCCGCCGCGACCTCGAAGTCGTTGAAATCATGCGGCAACTCCCCGCCCTGGCGGCCGAGCCCGACGTAGAACATCCGCGCCGCGCGCCCGTAGAACCGCTCCTCGATCGCCCGCACCCGCCGGGTCCGGACCACCTGCAGGATGCCGGCGTCGGTCAGCACCTTCACGTGATGCGCGACCGTGCTCTTCGGCCGGCCGACCGCCGTGGCCAGCTCGGTCACCGTCGCGGCCCGCTCGTGCAACAGCCCGAGAATCGTCGTCCGCAACGGGTCGCTGATCGCCCGCACCTGCTCCGCGGTGGTCAGCTCGATGGTGTCCGCCAGCTCGTAGTCCGGCACCGACCTGTTGATCGACATGATGTGAATAGACTAGCATCACGGATTGTTCGAGATATCTGGATCATTGGAGCCAAGATGGCCGAGATCGTGCTGTTCCACCACGCCCAAGGGTTGACCGAGGGGGTGAAGGCGTTCGCCGACGAGCTCCGGCAGGCGGGTCACACCGTGCACACGCCGGACGTCTACGAGGGCAACACCTTCGCGACCCTCGACGAGGGCATCGGATATGCGAAGAAGACCGGCTTCGGGGTGCTCCTGGAGCGCGGCGTCGAAGCCGCGCAGAGCCTGCCCGAGAACCTCGTGTACGCCGGCTTCTCGCTCGGCGTGATGCCTGCGCAACAGCTCACGCAGACCCGTCCGGGTGCTGTCGGCGCGCTCTTCTTCGACTCGTGCCTGCCGGTGGAGGAGTTCGGCACGTGGCCGGACGGTGTGCCGGTGCAGGTGCACGGCATGGACGAGGACCCGTGGTTCGCCGAGGAAGGCGGCGACCTGGACTCTGCCAAAGCCCTGGTCGCCGCCGTCGACACCGCGGAACTGTTCCTCTACCCCGGCAAGGAGCACCTCTTCGCCGACTCGTCGCTCCCCGGATACGACGAGGGTGCCGCCAAGCTGCTGATGCAGCGCACCCTCGACTTCCTCAGCAAGCTCGCTTAAGCCTCAGCCGCTGCGGACTCCACTGCGACCGCGGCGGCCGGAGCCTCGGTCCGACGCGTCGGGATGAAGGATGCGATCGCCAGCGCGGCGAGGGCGGCGCCCGCGCCGATGAGCAGGACGGTGCGGAAGCCGCTCTGCGAGGGCAGCGTGTAGCCGCCGAGGCGGATCGTCAGGTTGGCCAGGATCACGCCGGCGACCGCGCTGGAGACCGAGGTCCCGATCGAGCGCATCAGCGTGTTGAAGCTGTTCGCGGCCGCGGTCTCGGAGACCGGTACGGCGGCCATGATCAGCGCCGGCATCGCGCCGTACGCCAGGCCGATGCCGGCGCCGATCAGCAGTGAGACCAGCACCAGCTCCCAGACCGATCCCATCAGCACGCTGCCCACGGCGTACCCGGCCGCGACCACGACCGCGCCGAGCATCAGCGTGACCTTCGGGCCGCGGGTCCTGGAGATTTTCGCCGAGAACGGCGCGGCGATCAGCATGACCAGTCCGGACGGGCCCATCACCAGACCGGATGCGAGCATCGACTGGCCGAGCCCGAAACCAGTTGCCTTAGGCATCTGCAGCAGCTGCGGCAGCACCAGCGACATGGCGAACATCGCGAACCCGAACACCATCGACGCCAGGTTGGTCAGCAACACCTGCGGACGCGCGGTCGTCCGCAGATCGACGAGCGGCTCGCTGGTACGGCGTTCCCACCAGCCCCAGGCGAGTAGCGCGACGACCGCAAGCGCGAACAGGCCGAGCGTCCGGCCACCGGTCCAGCCCCAGCTCGCGCCCTGAGAGATTGCCAGCAGCAACGAGATCAGGCCGATCGACAGTCCCAGCCCGCCGAGCAGGTCGAACCGGCCGCCGGAGCGTACCGACGACTCCGGGACGAACCGCACTACCAGCCCGAACACGATCACGCCGAGGCCGGCCGACAGCCAGAACAGCGTGTGCCAGTTGAAGTTCTCCGCGAGCAGCGCCGCGAGTGGCAGGCCGAGTGCGCCGCCGACGCCGAGCGAGGCGCTCATCTGCGCGACCGCGGTACCGACCTTCTCGGCCGGCAGTTCGTCGCGCATGATGCTGATGCCGAGCGGGATCACGCCCGCGGCCAGGCCCTGGAGCGCGCGGCCGGCGATCATCGGCACGAGTGAGCTGCTGAGCGCGGCGACGACCGAGCCCGCCACCAGCATGCCGATGCTGATCAGCAGCATCCGGCGCTTGCCGTACATATCGCCGAGGCGGCCCATGATCGGGGTCGCGACCGCGGCCGCGAGCAGGGTCGCGGTGATCGCCCAGGCGGTTCCGGCGGCCGACGCGTTCAGCAGTTTCGGCAGCTCGGGGACCAGCGGGATCACCAGCGTCTGCATCAGCGCGACCGTGATACCGGCCGAGGCGAGCACCGGCACGACAGCGCCGGCCCGCACGGTGGGAGCAGCGGACATCAGCAGCCTCCTGGGCTGAACTAGATAGTTGGTTTCTGCAACCAAAGACTAAGTCAGGCAGTTGACTTAAACAAGTAGGCGAGGCAAGCTGGAAGAGCAACCACGCGGAGGTGATGTCCTGTGACCAAGAGTGACCAGACAGTCAGGGCTGCGCGGGTGAACGCGACCCGGGACCTGATCCTGGCGACGGCTGAGCGGATGTTCGCCGAGCGTGGCGTGCACGAGGTGTCGAACCGCCAGATCAGCGAGGCGGCCGGGCAGGGCAACAACACCGCGGTCGGGTACCACTTCGGGACCAAGACCGACCTGGTCCGGGAGATCGTCCGCAAGCATGCGGTGCCGGTCGAGGAGCGCCGCCGCGAGCTGATCGCGGAGCTCGGCGCGGATCCGTCCGTCCGGGACTGGGTGACAGTGCTGGTCCGGTCGGCGACCGACCACATGAGCAGCCTGGGTCCGCCCAGCTGGCTCGCGCGGTTCAGCGCTCAGCTGATGTACGACCCGTTGCTGCGCGACATCCAGCTCCAGGAGTCGCTGAACTCGCCGACCCTGCAACGCGTCATCGAAGGGCTCGGCGAACACCTCGCGGACCTGCCGCCGGCGGTCCGGATGGAGCGTGGCGACATGGCCCGGCATCTGATCATCCAGATGACCGCGGAGTTCGAGCGAGCGCAGGCCGAGGGTACGCCGACGGCGCGGGCGACCTGGCAGGAGATGGCCGACGGTCTGATCGACGGAATCGTCGGGCTGCTGACCGCACCGGTGAGTTCGTGAGTGTGCTCGTGGTGGGTGCGTCCGCGGCCGGCCTGACAACCGTGGAAGCCCTGCGACGCAAGGGATATCGCGAGCCGATCACGGTCCTCGGCGCCGAGTGGCACCCGCCGTACGACCGGCCGCCGCTGTCGAAACAGTTCCTCTGCGGCGACTGGGACGAGGCACGGACCCGGTTGCGCCCGGACGCGATGCTGTCCGCGCTCGATGCCGACTTCGTCCTCGGCGATCCCGCGGTCGCCCTCGACGTCGAGCAACGCGTCGTCCGAACCGCCGCCGACCGCGCCTTGACAGCTGATGCGGTGGTCATCGCAACCGGCCTGACCCCACGCCGCCTTCCGGGCCCCGAGCTCGAGGGCGTGCATGTACTGCGCACCCTCGATGACGCAGCCGCCCTGCGCAAAGACCTACTGGTAGCTGATCGGGTTGTTGTGGTCGGCGACGGAGTTCTCGGAGCCGAGATCGCCGCCACCGCCCGCAAACTCGGCCGCCAGGTCACGCTGGCCGGCCCGCAGACGTTCCTCCTGGAAAGCCAACTCGGCCCCGTAGTCGGTGCACTGCTAGGGGAACTGCACCGTGCCGAGGGTGTCGACCTTCGACTCGGCACGGCGGTGACCGGGTTGACCGGGTTGACCGGGTTGACCGGGTTGACCGGGGTGGATGGGCGTGTGCGCGGCGTGCAGTTGGCGGATGGTGAGGTGTTGCCGGCTGATGTGGTCGTCGTCGCGTTGGGTGCGGCCCCGGCGACCGAATGGCTGGAGGGGAGTGGGCTTCGGCTCGACAACGGTGTGGTGTGTGACGCGCAGTGCAGAGCCGCGGACGGGATCTATGCGGCCGGTGACGTCGCCCGGTGGCAGCATGAGGATTCCCTTGTCCGCCTGGAGAATCGGACCAACGCGACCGAGCAGGCGCTGTGTGTCGCCGCTAACATCCTCGGCGACGAACAGCCCTACCGCCCGATCCCGTACTTCTGGACCGACCAGTTCACCGTGAAGCTCCAGGTCCACGGCCGCCCGACGGCCGACGCCGAGGTGACCGTTGCTGAGGGCAACATCAGCGACGGCCGGTTCGTCGCCCATTACCGCCGCGGCGATCGTCTCGTCGCGGTGCTCGGTTGGAACATGCCGAAACAGACCCGCCTGCACCGGGAGCACCTGGTGTAACTCGAATACCTCTCTGGGGAAGGATTCGTATGACTACTCCGGTCTATCCGATGACCCGGGCAGAAGGTTGCCCGTTCGACCCGCCGCCGCAGTTGCGCGAACTGCAGGACGAGGCGCCGCTGGTCAAGGTCCGGATCTTCGACACGACCGCCTGGCTGGTCACGCGGTACGACGACCAGCGCACGCTGCTCGCCGATCCGCGACTGAGCTCCGACGTCAACAAACCCGGCTACCCGAACACCGTTGCCCGGGCGATCCCGACCGGCGAGGATGCCGGGATCGGGTTCATCCTGATGGACGACCCGGAGCACGCGCGGCTGCGGCGGATGGTGACCGCGCCGTTCATGATCAAGCGGATCGAGGCGATGCGGCCGCAGGTGCAGGCGATCGTCGACGGGCTGGTGGACGATCTGCTCGCGGGTCCGAAGCCGGTCGACCTCGTCGAGGCGTTCGCGCTGCCGGTGCCGTCGTTGGTGATCTGCCGGCTGCTCGGGGTCCCGTACGACGACCACGAGTTCTTCCAGCAGAACAGCCGCATCCTGATCCGCACGACCGCGTCGGTCGAGGAGCGGACGCAGGCCCGGAACAACATCGGCCGCTACCTGAACGAGCTGATGGGCGAGAAGCTCGCGAACCCGCAGGACGACCTGCTGTCCGGCCTGGGCGAGCGGGTCAAAGCCGGTGAGCTGACTCGCCGGGACGCGGCCGGCATCGGCGTACTGCTGCTGATCGCCGGGCACGAGACGACCGCGAACATGATTGCCCTCGGCACCCTTGCGTTGCTGGAGCACCCGGAGCAGCTCGCCGTACTGCGGGAGACCGACGACCCGAAGGTGGTTGCGGGTGCGGTCGAGGAGCTGTTGCGGTACCTGAACATCACGCACAACGGCCGTCGGCGGGCGGTGCTCGAGGACATCGAGCTGCACGGGCAGGTGATCAAGGCCGGCGAGGGCGTGATCCTCCCGAACGACATCGCGAACCGGGATCCGTCGATGTTCTCCGACCCGGACACGCTGGACGTGCACCGGGACGCGCGGCGGCATGTCGCGTTCGGGTTCGGCGTACATCAATGCCTTGGGCAACCGTTGGCGCGGATGGAGTTGCAGGTCGCGTACAGCACGCTCTACCGCCGGATCCCGACGCTGCGCCGGGCCGTCGAGCTGGACGAGATCCCGTTCAAGCACGACGGCGCCGTGTACGGCGTCTACTCACTCCCCGTGACTTGGTGAAAGGACGACCTATGAAGATCATCGTCGACCAGGACAGGTGCGTCGCCTCCGGCCAGTGCGTGACCGCGGCCGGTGACGTCTTCGACCAGCGGGACGAGGACGGCATCGTCGTACTGCTCACCGACAACCCGCCGGAGGACCTCGCCGCCGACGTACACCAGGCTGCGGCCGTCTGTCCGGCGCTGGCCATCGTCGTCGAGGACTGATCGCGTCTAGAGTGCTGTAGGTGATCAACGGAGCGCATGTGATCATCTACAGCACGGACGCCGAGGCGGACCGTGCGTTCTTCCGCGATGTGCTGGAGTATCCGTCGGTGGATGCCGGGCACGGGTGGCTGATCTTCAAGCTGCCACCGGCCGAGGTGGCGATGCATCCGGCCGAGGCCGCGTCGCACGAGTTGCTGCTGATGTGCGACGACCTCGAGCAGACGATGGCCGACCTGACCTCGCGCGGGGTGGAGTTCTCGCAGCCCGTGGAAAGGCAGCGGTGGGGTGTGCTGACGGCGTTCCGATTGCCGGGTGGTGGCGAGGTCGGGTTGTACGAGCCGCTGCACGAGCGGGCGCATGATCTCTGAGTTCCGTATCCAGGTGCCGGACGAGGACCTGGACGATCTGCGCGCCAGACTGCGACGAATTCGTTGGCCTCGGCAACTACCTGGCGACGGGTGGACGCGCGGGGTGCCGGTCGAGTACCTGCAGCGGGTCGCGGACCGGTGGGCGGCGTACGACTGGCGGTTGTGGGAGGCGCGGCTCAACGAGTATCCGCAGTACACGACGGAGATCGACGGGCAGACGATTCATTTCCTGCAGGTGCGATCGCCGGAAGCGGATGCGTTGCCGTTGGTGCTGACGCATGGGTGGCCGGGGTCGGTGGCGGAGTTCCTCGAGGTGCTCGGCCCGCTGACGGATCCCGCGGCGTACGGCGGGGATCCACGGGATGCGTTTCATGTCGTCGCGCCGTCCGTGCCGGGGCATGGTTTCTCGCTGCCGTTGCAGGACGGCTGGAATCACGGGCGGATCGCGCGGGCCTGGGCGGAGTTGATGCGCCGGCTCGGATACGAGCGGTACGGCGCACAAGGTGGCGACACGGGATCGGTCGTGTCGCCGCTCCTCGGGCAGCTCGATCCGGAGCATGTGGTCGGCGTACATATCAACGGCGGGCTGGCGTTTCCGCCCGTTGAGCCCGGTGATGTTCAGACCGAGGTGGAACGAGAGCGGTTGGCGGCGGCCGAGCGATTGCGTGCAGTTGGGACGGGGTACGCCGACCTGCAGGGGACGCGGCCGCAGACGGTGTCGTACGGGTTGAGCGATTCGCCCGTCGGGCAGTTGGCGTGGATCCTGGAGAAGTTCTGGGAGTGGACCGATCCGGAGCGTGCGCTGCCGGAGGATGCGGTCGACCTGGATCACCTGCTCACTGACGTGTCGATCTACTGGTTCACCAACACCAGCGCGACTGCCGCCAACCTGTACTACGAGAACCGCCGCGCCGCCGACGACATCCGGCCGAGTGTGCCGACCGGCATCGCGGTCTTCCCGACGGATCCCGCGATCCGCCGAGTACTAGACCGCCGGCACCACATCGTCCATTGGTCGGAGTTCACCCGCGGCGGGCATTTCGCGGCTCTCGAGGCTCCCGACCTGCTCGTCGACGACATCCGCGCGTTCTTCCGGCTGGTCCGGTAGCCGCGCCGGCGCGACGAACGTCAGCAGCGTGCCGTCACGTTCGACGGTGGCGTCCGGCCAACGGCGGCGGACCATCCGGATCGAACGTTCGTTGGCCGCGCTCACGACGAACAGGAAATGCTTCGCGCCGGCCGCGATCGCATCAGCGGCGGCGATCGCCAGCATCCGGATCCCCAGCCCACGACGCTGATCGTCCTCACCGATGACGGCGGCGAGCTCGGCCGTCGCCTCGCCGGGCGCCCAGGCCCACATCGCGTGGCCGACGATCGTGTCCTCGCGCGTTGCCACGAAGGCCGAGCCGGTGGGGCACAGCAGCCGCAATAGCAACGCCGCCCGCGGCGGAGAACCGATCGCGGTCTGGAAGCGGAAGTAGCGGCTGAGGTCGGTCAGCCCCGACAGCATCCTGGCCAGCTCGTCCGCGTCGGGTTCGCCGGCGCGACGGACGAGTGGCGGTCTCGCCTGAGTCTGGTTCACGGATTCAGCGTTCCCTGCTTGGCTGAGTCTGTCAAGCGGACTTACCATGAACCCATGAGTACGGTGATCGGTGAGCAGCTGCCCGAGGCGATGAACTGGTCCACGGAGAACTGCACGATCTCGCGGGTGATGGAGATCCTCGGCGACAAGTGGACTTTTCACGTTCTCCGCGAGATCTTCGTCGGCGTCCGCCGGTTCGAGGACATCCGCGCCCGGGCAGGCATCCCGCGCCAGGTCCTCACCGAGCGCCTCGCAGCCCTGATCGAGCGCGGCCTGATCCGCCGCCATCCGTACCGGCTGCCCGGTCAGCGCGAGCGTTCGGAGTACCGGCTGACCGAGGCCGGGCTAGACCTCTACCCGGTGCTGGTGGCAATGATCCAGTGGGGCGACGAGTACCTCCCGCTCGCCGCGGGCGCGCCGATCGAGCCGCGTCACCGCGGCGACTGCGGCGAACGCGTCACCGTCACCATGCACTGCGAGGGCGGCCACGAGCCGACCCCGCGAGAAGTTGCCTTCCGCCCCGGTCCGGGAGCCCAACGGCGCTAGACATCCAAACGTTCGATCGCCTGACGGATCAGCTTTTCGGTTTCGCGGGGCTGGGCTGCGGTGATCGAGACGGCGTCCATCGTGACGACGTACGTGTCGAGTTCTTCGCGCTTGTCGAGATAGACCGCACTGGTCAGGTGCTCGATGTAGACGATGTCCGGAAGGTCGGCGTCGTTGAAGCGGAGCAGGGTGAACGCGCCGCCGGTCGCGGTGTAGCCGCCCTTCGAGAACGGGATGATCTGCAGCGTGACGTTGTGCCGCCGGGACGCGTCGATCAGGTGCTCGAGCTGGGCTTTGAGGATTGCCGGGCTGCCGATCGGACGGCGCAGTACGGCCTCGTCGACGACCGCCCAGAGCCGCGCGGGTCGTTGCCGCGTCAGCACGTCCTGGCGGCTCATTCGCAACGAAACAAGGCGATCCTGCTCGCTCCGCGACAACGGAACGTCCTGCCGGCCGAGCTGCATGACGGCCCGCGCGTACTCCGGTGTCTGCAGCAGACCCGGGACGAACTGCAACTCGAACGTACGAATGAGATCCGCTGCCATCTCGAGCCCGAGATAGGAGTGGAACCACTGCGGCGTGAGGTCGTCGAACCGTTGCCACCAGCCCGGGCTGTTGGCCTCACGGGCCAATGTCAGCAGGCGTTCGCGCTCGTCGTCGTCCTCGACCTTGTAGAGCGTGAGCAGGTCGTCGACGTCACGCACCTTGAAGCCGACCCGGCCGAGCTCGAGCCGGCTGATCTTGGATTCGGAGCCGCGGATCGCCCAGCCCGCATCGGTCCGGCTGATCTGCGCTTCCTCGCGAAGCCGGCGCAGGTGCACGCCAAGCATGATGCGCAGGGCGGTCGGGCCGCCGTACGCGCCAGGCTCGGTCACCTCATGCCTCCCAGCCGCTGTCCCCGTGGTGTCCCGATGCAACAGCTGATCATTTCACAACAGATAGTGACCTCGTCCACCCCGACGCGCAGATACGGTGTGTCCAACGGGCCCTACGGTCAGTAGAGTCGGCCTCACAGATTTCCGACCACTCTCTGCGAGGTCCACCCGATGCCCGATGCCAAACAGGCACCCAGTTCTATCCCCGTCGGCGTCGACACCAGCCGGGCCAGCATCGCCCGGGTCTACGACGCCTTCTTGGGCGGCAAGGACAACTTCGAGGTCGACCGCGAGGTACTGCGTGGGGTGCAGGCCGCCGCGCCGCAGGCCCAGGACCTGGCCTGGTCGAACCGGAACTTCCTGATCCGCTCGTGCCGGTTCCTGGCCGGTCAGGCAGGTATCACGCAGTACCTTGACTGCGGATCCGGTCTGCCGACCGCCGAGAACACCCACCAGGTCGTGCAGCGGATCCAGCCCGAGGCCAAGGTGCTCTACATCGACAACGACCCGGTGGTGCTCGCGCACGGCCGCGCGCTGCTCGAGGAGAACGAGAACACGCTGTTCGTCAGCGCCGACATCTTCGAGCCGGACGAGGTGCTGAGCAGGCCCGAGGTGCGTGAGTTCCTCGACTTCAGCCAGCCGATCGCCGTGATCCAGGCCGGCACGCTGCACCACTACATCGGCACCGAGGGTGCACAGATCATGCAGAAGTACGTCGACGCGGTGGTGCCCGGGTCGTATACGGTGATTTCGCACTTCTACGACCCGGAGACTCCGGAGCACACCGCGGTCGCCCAGAAGATGGAGGAGAAGTTCATCCACAGCCCGATGGGCAGCGGCCGGTTCCGCACCCGCAAGGAGCTGATGGAGTTCTTCCCGGACCAGGAGCTGGTGCCGCCGGGCCTGGTGCTCTGCGACGACTGGTGGCCGGACGGCCCGCGGCTCAAGCCGCTGAACCAGGTCGAGGAGTGCATCGTCGGCGGGGTCGGCCGCAAGCTCTGACCCAAGGTCATTGTGACGCCCGGGACCACCTCGGTCCCGGGCGTCATGTTCTTCAGAACGTCCAGCGCTGCGCCGCCGAATTGTTGCATGAGGCAACGGTTACCGGATTGCCGAGGGCACCTGGTGCGGTCAGACACAATCCGTTGGCGCGGATGGTGCCGTCGCCGGGCTGCGTCCACTGCTGGTTGGCGCCGCCGTGGCAGCTGTAGAGGATCACGGCGCCGGCTTGCGTCGCGCTCGAGTCGAGACAGCTGAACTGGGCGTGGAACGTCTTGTTCTCCGCATGCACCCAGTTCTGGTTGTCGTTGCCGGTGCAGGAGTACAGCAGGATCGTCGTACCGTCCGAGCCGGAGACGTCGAGGCAGCCGCCGCTGCCGCGGATGTCGCCGGAGGCCGAGTTGCCGATGCCGTTCTCCTGGACGGCTGTCGAACCGTTGAGTGTGACCTGGCTGTCGGCCGCGCAGCCGGTGCTTTCCGAGCTGCCGGTGAAGTGTGCGGTGAGGCTGCCGCTGGTCGGCAGGTTCATCGTCAGCTTCGAGTACGGCTCGTCGTCGCAGGTGGCCTTGTCGTTGTTCCAGTCGAAGTACTCGGTCCAGCTCACCATTCCTGACGTACTGATCGTGTTGCCGGCGCCGGTCTGCAGGCTGCCGAGTTTGAACGACGTACCAGCCGTGAGGTCGCGGACGGTCACGCCGTACCAGCCGCTGCCTTCGCTGGCGACGGCGAACGCGTACGTGTGGCCGGGTGTCGGGGCTCGGTCGAGGCGGCAGCTGCCGCCGGTGCCGTCCTCCTGGAACTTGATGCAGTACGTGCCGGCGTCGCCGACGCGCATGTCGGTCGAGTTCCAGAGCGAGTAGAGGAACATGCCGCCGCCGTCGCGGTGGGTCTGCATGCCGGTGTACCCGCCGACGTCGCCGCCGGTGAAGTCGAACTGGTTGGACCAGTAGACGTTCGCGCGCCCGGGGGAGTTGTTGATCGTCATCCGGAACTCGGCCTGGGTGAGCGAGGCGGTGTCGAACGTGTAGTTGACGTACGTGCCGGGCGTGACGCCGATCGCCGACGCACTACCAGGGACGAGGGCGGCTGCGAGGCCGAGAAGGGCGCACAGCAGTAGGGATTTGAGTCTCATCGGGGGTGCTACCTCCAAGCGAAGTGGGGCGGACTTCGACCAGAGAGCTCTCTCGACTTGATGATGCGCAGACGTGCGCGGAGTTGTCCAGAGGTGAGCGGTTAACGTTACACATGCTCGGAAACGAGCGTGGCCGCTGTGCCTTCCTCGAGAGCCTGGAAGACGTGCGGGAGGTCGCCGGGGTAGGCGATGTAGTCGCCGGGGAAAAGCTCGACCGGGTCGTCGGTCGGCCCGACGAGGGCGCGGCCGGAGCCGAGGACGACATGCTCGACAACGCCGGGCATGTGGGGCTCGGACTTCCGGCCCGGGCCGGGGGAGGCGACGATGCGGTAGATGTCGCGGCGCGCGTTCGGTGGGCTGGACGCGACCAGGGTGGCGCTGTAGTCCGCCTGGTCGGAGTAGATGGCCGGGCCTTCGCCGGCGCGGATGATCTGCACCTTCGGGCGCGGCGGGTCGAGGAGCGCCGCGAACGGGGTGTCGAGTGCAACGGCCAACGCCCACAGGGTTTCCACGCTGGGGTTGCCGGTGCCGGACTCCAGTTGCGACAGCGTGGACTTCGCGACGCCGGCGCGTTTCGCCACCTCGGTGAGGGAGAGGCCGGTCCGGGCGCGGTGCCGGCGCAGGGACGCGGCGATCACGTCCAGTGGTGCCCTGTTGTCCATCGCGTGTTCGCTCCATCGGTCTGGTTGTTCGGCTTGACGAACGGGAGGATCGTTGTTCATCATAATGCCCATGCGTTCGATTTGGCGAACACTCGATCGGGGACTCGCCCGCGATATTGCCTTGGTCTGCCTGGCCGACGGTGTCGTGGGCCTTTCGTACGGCGCGATCAGCGTCGGCGGCGGGCTGCCGTTGTGGGTGCCGATCCTGCTCTCGATCGTAGTCTTCGCGGGTGCGTCGCAGTTCCTGTTCGTCGGGATCGTCGCGGCCGGCGGCAGCCCGATCGCGGCGATGATCGCGGGACTGCTGGTGAACAGCCGGCACGTCGCGTTCGGACTGGCGGTCAGCGATGTGATCGGCAGCGGGTGGCGGCGGTTCCCGGGCAGTCATGTGATGACGGACGAGAACGTCGCATTCGCGATGGGACAGGACGAGCTGGAGCAGAAGCGGGCGGCGTACTGGGCCGGCGGCATCGGCATCTTCGTCTGCTGGAACATCGGCGTCGTGGTCGGTGGGCTGGCCGGGTCGGTGATCACCGATACCGATGTGTTCGGGCTGGACGCGGCGTTCCCTGCGGTCCTGCTCGCACTCGTACTGCCGTCCCTGCGCGACCGGTCGACGCGGACGGCGGCGCTCATCGGTGTCGTGGTGGCGCTGGCGGCGACTCCGTTCCTGCCGGCCGGTCTGCCTGTCCTCTTCGCCCTGGTCGGCTTGCTCTTCTACCGCGCCGAGAAGCCCGCCCTGGAGGTGGCCGGATGACGAACACCCCGCTCCTGCTGGTCGGCATCGGAGTACTTGCCGTAGGCACCTTTTCGCTCAGGTTCGCGGGCCCGGCGTTACGGAGCCGGTTCGAGATACCGGAACGCGCGCAACAGTTGCTCGCGGCGGCCGCGATCGTACTGCTGACTGCCCTGGTCGCGACCTCAGCGCTGACCGAAGGCCATGGCCCCGCTGGAGTTGCACGGCCGGCGGGGGTGCTCGTCGGTGGAGTGCTGGCTTGGCGGAAGGCGCCGTTCGTACTGGTCGTGGTAGCCGCAGCGGCGACCGCAGCCGGGCTCAGGCTGCTTGGCGTGCCGTAGCAGGTACCGTGCGGGCATGACCATGCAGCCCGGCATGCCGATGCCAGCGCCGAAGAAGTCGGTTCTTCCGATGATCGCCATCGCCTGTTTCGTCGTCGGTGCTCTGCTGGTCGGGTTCTTCGTCTGGCGGATCGTCGTGACGGCGCCGCACACGCCGCAGCCGATCGAGTCCGGGCGGGTCGAGCTGAAGGAGGAGGGGCTGACGATCTACTCGTCCGTCCCGGTGCTGACCCCGCCGTGCAAGGCGCAGGACGCCGACGGCAACGACGTACCGCTCAAGCGCGAGACGGGATCGGAGACGATCACGATCAACGGCAACAGCTGGTACGTCGTCGCCCGCTCGGCGCAGACCGTACCGGCCGGGGTCTACAGCATCTCGTGCACCGACGACGAGACCAGCGCGACGTACGCCGCCGGCCCGAAGTCGTCGGTCGTCGCGTTCGTGCTGTCGATCCTCGGCGCGATCTTCTCGTTCCTGGTCTTCGCCGGCCTCGGCATCGTCTTCCTGATCATCTGGGCAGTCCGCAGGGGCCGTCGCAACCGCCCCGCCCAACCAGGTGCCCCAGGCAACTATCCGCCACCGGGCTATCCCCAGCAGCCGAACTCCAACTTCCCACCGCCCCCGCCGTACAACCCAGGTCCGAACCCGGACCGCCCGCAGGACCGGTGACCGCGATGGATCTCGACTGGGCCGGGTGCCGGAACGCGCGTGATGTCGGCGGGTTGCCGACCGCGGACGGGCGGGTGATTCGCGAAGGGGTGCTGATCCGGTCGGAGAGTTTGCAGTATCTGACCGATGAAGGCGTGGAGGCGGTACGGCGGGCCGGGGTCGGGCGGATCCTTGATCTGCGCGGGGACGGCGAGGTCGCGGCGTTCCCGACGCCGTTCACCGGTACGGCGTTGGCGGTGCGGCAGGCGTTGCAGGATCCGGCGGATCCGGATCACGGGCAGCCCACCATCGTCGAGGCGTGTACGTGGATGCTCGATCGGCGGCCGGAGCTGTTCGCGGCCGCGGTGAAGGCGATCGCGGACGAGGAGGACGGCGCGGTGGTCGTGCACTGCCACGGCGGGAAGGACCGGACCGGGATGGTCGTCGCGCTCGCGCTCAGCGTGGCCGGCGTACCGGAAGAAGAGATCGTTGCCGACTACTTCCTGACCCAGGAGCGGCTCGCGCCGTGGCTGGAGGAGCAGTTGGCCGCGGAGCCCGATACGTCCAAGCATCCGGAGATGATCGAGTTCCGCGACACCCGGGCCGAGTCGATCGTCGCGATCCTGCGTCACCTCGACACGACGTACGGCGGACCCGAGGCATACCTGCTGCATGGTGGTCTTACCGGTGAGGACCTCGCGAAACTGAGAGCCCGCTTGGTCGACTGACCTGCGTCACGATCGGATCACACAGCGCAGTACATTGGCGCAATGCCGACCGCCGCAGAGCCGACCGGGGTAGACGACCCCGCGGCCTTGGCCGAACGCTACGGACTCTCCAAGAGCTCGATCCGCCCCCCGCTCAGCTCGTATCTCCGTGAGCTGTGGAGCCGTCGCCAGTTCGTCCTCAGTTACGCCACCGCACGCACCTACGCCATGTACGCCGGAGCGCGCCTCGGCTCGATCTGGCAGGTGCTGACGCCGCTGCTCAACGCCGGGGTGTACTACCTCGCCTTCGGTGTCCTGCTCGGCACCAAGAACGGGATCGACAACTACGTCGCGTTCCTGCTCAGCGGGATCTTCGTCTTCACGTTCACGCAGCGCTGCATGACCGAGGGGTCGCGCTCGCTCGCGCTGAACCTCTCGCTGATCCGTACGCTGCACTTCCCGCGTGCGACCCTCCCGCTCGCCTACGTGCTGAACGAGCTGAACCAGATGCTGGTCTCACTCGCGATCCTGTTCGTCGTGGTCGGGTTCACCGACGGGCCGGCCTGGCGCTGGTTCCTGATCGCGCCGGCGATGGTGCTGCAGATGATGTTCAACATCGGCATCACGCTGGTCTTCGCGCGGATCGGCACGTTCGTCTCCGACATCACCCAGCTGCTGCCGTTCGTCACCCGGACCTGGCTGTACGCGTCCGGGATCTTCTTCTCGCTGCCGTCCAAGCTCGAGGAGCTGAATGCGCCGGCCTGGGTCGTCCAGGTGCTCGCGTTCAACCCGATCTCGGCGTACATCGACATCGTCCGGCGATCGCTGCTCCAGGAGCACAAGCAGAACGAGTTGCCGCACGCCTGGACGATCGCGATCGTGTGGTCGTTCGTGATGCTGGTCGCCGGGTTCTGGTACTTCTGGCAGGCGGAGGACCGTTATGGCCGCGGCTGAACCGACCGTCATCGCCGACAAGCTCGACATCATCTACAAGGTGATCGCCGGCCAGGGCGGCAAGGGTACGGCGGCGACCGCGCTGCGGCGGATCCTGAAACGGCAGGACCGGCCGACGATCCGCGAAGTACACGCGGTCAAGAGCGTCAGCTTCACCGCGAACAAGGGCGACGCGATCGGCGTGATCGGCCGCAACGGCTCGGGCAAGTCGACGCTGCTGCGCGCGATCGCCGGCCTGCTGCCGCCCGCGTCCGGCGCCGTCTACACCGGCGGCCGGCCGTCGCTGCTGGGCGTGAACGCGGCGATGATGAACGACCTCACCGGCGACCGCAACGTGGTCCTCGGCTGCCTCGCGATGGGCATGTCTCCGGCCGAGGTCCAGCGCCGGTACGACGAGATCGTGGAGTTCTCCGGGATCGGCGACTTCATCGACCTGCCGATGTCGACGTACTCGTCCGGGATGGCGGCGCGGCTCAAGTTCGCGATCGCGTCCGCGAAGACGCACGACATCCTGCTCGTCGACGAGGCGCTGGCCACCGGCGACGCCGAGTTCCGGGTGCGGTCCGAGCGCAAGATCAAGGAACTCCGGGACCAGGCCGGCACGGTCTTCCTGGTCAGCCACAGCCTCGAGGTGGTCCAGGAGACGTGCAACCGCGCGATCTGGCTGGATGCCGGCGTACTGCGCCTCGACGGCTCGGTCAACGAGGTCGTCGAGGCCTACATCAAGTCGACCCGGGCCGGCTAGACGGCCTTCGGCTTCTCCCGGAGGCCGATCAGGAAGCCCAGACCCCACGAGACGTGCATGGTCGCGCAGACCAGCGGCATCCAGAACAGGGCCTTCCAGGGCAGGTAGCGGCCTTCCATCGCCGACCCGAAGATCAGCAGCAGCGCGTAGCCCAGCGGCGCGATGAAGCCGAGGTCGAGCCAGCTGACGCCGGTGGCCAGGCCGACGATGCCGAGGATCGTGCCGACGGCCAGCAGGATGACCGCGACCGGCGGCGCCAGGTACCGCTTGTTGGCGGTCTCCGGGTGCCGGCGGATCACCTCGCGGCGCCACTGACCGGTGTGGAAGAACTGCTTCGCCACCGCGGACAGCGACGAGCGCGGCCGGTACGTGACCGAGAGGTCCGGGGTGAACCAGATCAGCCCACCGGTCTTGCGGATCCGGTAGTTGAGCTCCCAGTCCTGGGCCCGGTGCATGGTCTCGTCGAAGCCGCCGACCCGCTCCAGCGCGGCCCGTCGGAACACACCGAGGTACACGGTGTCGGCCGGCC
This sequence comes from Kribbella sp. NPDC058693, assembly GCF_042715335.1. Classification (NCBI taxonomy): domain Bacteria; kingdom Bacillati; phylum Actinomycetota; class Actinomycetes; order Propionibacteriales; family Kribbellaceae; genus Kribbella; species Kribbella sp. NPDC058693. The sequence goes on along the minus strand of NZ_JBHXSQ010000001.1, from coordinate 1,793,057 downwards.
CGGCCTTGCCGCCCTGGTGGAACGTGGACGCACCCAGACCCAGCCGCGATCGGTACGCGCAGGCGACCGCCATCTCGGTCGGGGTCCGGCCCTCGGCCGCCATCACGCCGCCGACGTTGTCCGCGCCGCTCTCGTCCAGCACCTCGACCGCGCGGGTGATGTACCCGTCGGTGAGCGCGCCGTGCCCGTCGACCCGGACCAGGATGTCGTGCTTGGCGTGGGCGATACCGACGTTCAGCGCGGCCGGCGTCTTGCCGGTCGGGTTCGGCACGATGCTGATCCGGTGATCCTTCTCGGCCAGCTTGTCCGCGATCTCCTGGGTCCGGTCCTTGCTCGGGCCGATCGCGAGGACGACCTCCAGCTCACCGGGATAGTCCTGCTCGAGGACGCGGCCGACCGCCTCCTCGAGATGGCGTTCCTCGTTCAGCACGGGCATCACGACGGATACGGGTGGCCAGTGGGACAGCGGCATATCAGGTCAGGCCTTACAGATCGATGCGACGTCGTCGACGCCGGTGGCGGGTGTGGTGGGTGAGGTGGTGGGTTTCTTCGTGGTGCCGTTGGTCGGCTGCTTGGTCGTGCCGGTGGTACTACGCGGAGTGGTCGAAGTCTTACCGTCTCCTCCTGAGCCGCCCTTGTCCAGCGATTCGGACTTGGCGATCGCCTCGGCGACCTTCGTCCGGATCAGCGCGAAGTCCGGGTCGCCGGTGTGGATCAACGGCGGGACCGCGGAGAAGCTTGACACCGGGAGCTTCTTCGCGTCCAGCGCGAGATCGGTGAAAGTGCCCAGCTCGCCGGCCGGAATGTCGGTCTTGACCACCTGTTTGCTGGCCGACGCGATGCCCTGGAACTTGGTCAGCACGGTCGACGGCGACAGCTGGTTCAGCATCGCGGACATCACGCACTTCTGCCGCGCCATCCGCTCGTAGTCCGACGACTCGGCCCGGGACCGGGCGAACCACAGCGCGTGGTACCCGTCCAGGTGCTGGTTCTTGCCGGCCTCGATGTAGCCCTTGATCGGGGAGCTGCCGCCGCCGATCGGGACCCGTTTGCCGATGTCCAGCGTGATCCCGCCGACCGCGTTGAGCAGGTCGCGGAAGCCGGCCAGGTCGATCAGCACGAAGTAGTTGATCTTGAGCCCGGTGACGGCCTCGATCGCCTGTGTGGTGGCGGTTTCGCCCGGGTTCGGGTCGCCGGGGAACAGCGTCTTGTGGTTGGCGGCGTACGTGTAGACGGCGTTCAGCAGGCACTCGGCGGCGCACTTGTTCCACTGGAAGCCGTCGGGGAACTGCTTCGCCATCGCCGTACCGGCCGGGAACGGGACCTTGGCCAGGTTGCGCGGCAGGCCGATCAGCACGGTCCGGCCGGTGTCCGCGTTGATGCTGGCCACCGTCATGCTGTCCGGCCGGGTGCCGATCCGGTCCGCGCCGGAGTCGCCGCCCATCAGCAGCACGTTGTAGCGGCCCTTCTCGGCCTTCGACGACTTCCCGCTGCCGAACACGCTGGCGACGAAGTCCCGCTGGGTGTTCACGATCACACTCGCGTAGACCAGTGCGCCGACCACCACGAAGATCAGCACGCCGTCGAGGATGCTGGTGATCAGCCGGTGGTTGCGCTCCAGCGTCAGCGGCTGCGAGATCCGGTACGCGTCGATGAACAGCGCCGCCCAGCCGACCGCGAGCAGGATCAGGATGATCTGGACCAGCCGCAACGTCCCCGGCCGGGCCAGGAAGTTGATCGTCCCCGAGCGCCAGATCAGGCCGAGGACGACCAGGAACACGATGATCGCGATCAGGCCGAAGACCACCCGCCAGGCCCAGCGGCCCGCGCGCCGGCTGCCCGCGACGATCTGCGCCGACCCGGGCAGGATCAGCGTCATCAGCAACAGTGTCAGCGCCCGCTTGAACCGGACCGGCTCGCGGAGATTGCGCAGGTCTGGCTTCTCCTGCGGCATGACGTCCTTCCGTTCTCCAACCGGGCGGTCTCTTGCCGACCGTACCTTGTCCTCACTTGTCACTCGGTACGACGTGCCGCGCGACGAACTGGTTCGGGCGGAGGCGGATCCGGAGACGAAGAGTAGCAGTCCATTCACACAGCGCAGGAAAACCCGTGCACTCACCCTGCTTGACACAGTTGTGATGGTCGGCGGCGGATGGATGCGTTACGAAGTCCTCTAAGTACAACCAGTGAGGACACCGCCCCATGAAACTGTTCCGTACGTTCCTGGCCGCCACAGCGGTCGCGACTACCACCCTCCTCGGCACCGGTGCGGCCCAAGCCGCCGCGCCCGGTACCGACTTCACCGGGATCGCCGCGCTGAGCAACTGCTCGGCATCCCTCGTCCGGTACGCCGAATCCGTCAGCACCGACAAGGCCCTCGTACTCACCAACGGGCACTGCTACGAAGGCGGGTTCCTGCAGCCCGGCCAGGTGCTGGTGAACAAGGCGTCGACGCGCTCGATCACGCTGTTGAAGCCGGACTCCAGTCGGGCCGGTACGGTCCGCGCCGACAAGATCCTGTTCGGCACGATGACCAAGACCGACATGATCGTGTACGAGGTCAACGAGACCTACGCATCGATCAAGAGCCGGCTGAACGTCACCCCGCTCACGCTGGCCAAGCAGGGACCGGCAAACGGCGCCGGGATGGCTGTCGTGTCCGGTTACTGGAAGCGGATCTACACCTGCTCGGTGCAGGCGACGATCCCGCAGTTGCGCGAGGGCGACTGGACCTGGCAGAACTCGATCAAGTACCAGCAGCCCGGTTGCGAGACGATCGGCGGTACGTCGGGATCACCCGTGGTCAGCACCACGACCGGCGAGATGATCGGCATCAACAACACCGGTAACGAGGACGGCGAGCGCTGCACGGTGAACAACCCGTGCGAGGTCGACGCCAACGGCAACGTCACCGTCGAGCAGGGCGCGGCGTACGGCCAGCAGACCTGGTGGCTCTACACCTGCCTGACCGCGACCCGCAGCATCGATCTGAACAAGTCCGGCTGCGAACTGCCGAAGCCGACCCGCCGCCGCTGACCCTTTGTAACGGTTGCCTGCGGGGTGACGCACGCCACTCCGATATCCGGTAACGTCGCCCCGCATGGCAGTCGACTCCTCCACTGACCACGTCACGACCACCAACTGGCCGAGCCCGTTCGGAGTACGGACGCGGCTGGTTGCGGCCAGTGCGTTGATGCTCTTCACCGAGCTCGCGCTGATCCGGTGGACCGGTTCGAACGTGGTGCACCTGAGCTACTTCTCGAACTTCGTGCTGCTCGGTTCGTTCCTGGGCATCGGGATCGGCGTACTGCGATCCGGCCGCGCGAAACGGCTGCCGTACTACTCGCCGATCATGCTCGGCCTGCTGGTGCTGGTGATCGCCTGGAAGCCGGTGACGGTCAACCGGGGTAGTTCGTCGAGCGTCATCTACTTCACCAGCCTGAACACCACCGGTCCGCCGGTCTGGGTGATCCTGCCGATCATCTTCATCGCCGCCGCGGTGGTGCTGGCCGGTCCGGCCGAGCTGGTCGGTCGCTGCTTCGCCGAGTTGCCCCGGTTGACGGCGTACCGCTTCGACCTGATCGGCAGCCTGGCCGGGATCGTGACGTTCACCGGGCTGTCGTTCCTGGGCGCGCCGCCGATCTGGTGGGGGCTCATCGTCACGATCATGTTCGGGCTGCTGATGATCCCGCGGACGGCGGCGTCCGGTCGCCGGGCCGTGGCGATGGGGTTGAGCGCCGCGATGGTGCTCGCGCCGCTGCTGGTGATGCTCGGGGTGCTGTTCCACGAGTCGACCAAAGCGGACAACAGTTGGTCGCCGTACTACAAGGTGCAGACGAAGCAGTACACGTGGGAGGGCGTGCCGCTGCTGACGATCACGGTGAACGGCGTACCGCATCAGCAGGCGATCCCCGCGGACGCGCGGTTGCAGTGGGAGCCGCAGTACGGACTGCCGTACGAGCGGGCGAACGTCGGGAAGACGCCGAAGAACGTGCTGATCATCGGCGCCGGTTCCGGGTCGGATGTCGCGATCGCGTTGAAGAAGGGCGCGACGCATGTGGACGCGGTCGAGATCGACCCGCGGATCCGCGATCTCGGCAAGGCGCTGCACCCGGATCGTCCGTACCAGGACCCGCGGGTGACGTCGCACATCGACGACGGGCGTGCGTACCTGTCGCGGACGGACAAGAAGTACGACCTGATCCTGCTGGCGCTGCCGGACTCGTTGACGCTGGTGAACGGCGCGAGTTCGCTGCGGCTGGAGAGCTACCTGTTCACGAAGCAGGCGTTCGAGAGCGCTCGCGACCACCTCAATCCCGGTGGGGCGTTCGCGATGTACAACTACTACCGCGAGACCTGGCTGATCGACCGGCTCGCGTCGACGGCGCAGCAGGCGTTCGGGCACAAGCCCTGTGTGGACAAGATCGGTGACGGTCTGCAGCAGGCGGTCGTGACGGTCGGTCTGACCGAGCAGGACCAGACGTGTGCGGCCGAGTGGCCCGGTCCGGCCGCGATCACGCCGCCGCCGGCCACGGACAACCGGCCGTTCCTTTATCTGTTCACGGACCGGATCCCTAGCTTGTATCTGGTGACGCTGGGACTGATCCTGGTCGCCGGTCTGGTCGGAGTAGGCATCGCGGGCGGCGGGTCGTCGTACCGGCGGATGCGTCCGTACGCGGACCTGTTCCTGCTGGGCGCGGGCTTCATGTTGCTGGAGACGAAGAGCATCACGGGGTTTGCGTTGCTGTTCGGTACGACGTGGGTCGTGAACGCGATCGTGTTCGCCGGCGTGCTGGTGGCGGTGTTGGCCGCGGTCGAAGTCACCAGACGGTTCAGGACACCGCCGGTCAAGGTGATGTTCGCCGTACTGTTCGGCGGGCTCGCGTTGTCGTGGGTCTTCCCGGACAGTTGGCTGCTCAGCATGCCGGTCGGGTTGCGCGTGATCGTCGCGGTGCTGATCGCGTTCACGCCGATCTTCGCCGCGAACGTCATCTTCGCCAAACGCTTCACCGACACCGCAGACGGCACAGCCTCCTTCGGCGCCAACCTCCTGGGCGCGATGCTCGGCGGCTGCCTCGAATACGCCGCCCTGATCATCGGCTTCCACGGCCTACTGATCATCGCCGCGCTGCTGTACGCCGGAGCGTTCCTGCTGACACCCAAAGCCCGCTCCCTTGCGCGATGAGCGAGCTGGTACGGGTTCGGCCCGTCTGCGCGGATCCTGCTGGGGTGTGATGGCAGGATCTGAGGTATGACGTGGCTCGTTACTGGTGGTGCCGGGTATATCGGGGCGCATGTGGTGCGTGCGTTCCGCAGCGACGGGATCGATGTGGTCGTGATCGACGACCTGTCGAGCGGGAAGGCGGAGTTCGTACCGGACGGTGTGCCGTTCGTGCGGGCGAACCTGCTCGACGGGACGGCGGTCCGGGAGGCGCTTGACGGCGTCGACGGCGTCGTACATCTCGCCGGGTTCAAGTACGCCGGGGTGTCGGTCGAGCGACCGCTGCACACCTACACGCAGAACGTGACGGCGATGGTGTCGCTGCTCGAAGCGATGGCGGAGAAATCGGTGCGCAACATCGTCTTCTCGTCGAGCGCCGGTGTGTACGGGACACCTCGCGACGAAGAGGTCACCGAAGACACCACGCCCGACCCGCAGTCGCCGTACGGCGAGTCGAAGCTGATCGGTGAGTGGCTGCTGCGCGATCAGGCCGCCGCGACCGAGCTGCACCACACCTCGCTGCGCTACTTCAACGTGGTCGGCTCCGGCGATCCGACCGTGTACGACGCGAGCCCGTACAACCTGTTCCCGATCGTCTGCAACCTGCTGACGCAGGGGAAGGTGCCGCAGATCTACGGCACCGATCACCCCACCCCGGACGGCACGTCGGTCAAGGACTACGTGCACGTCGCCGACCTGGCCCGCGCCCACGTCGCCGCCGCCCGTGCACTCGAGTCCGGCAAGACGCTCGAGCGCGTCTACAACCTGGGTAGCGGCACGGGTACGTCGGTCCGCGAGATCATGGACGCCGCCCGTCGCGTGACCGGCATCGACTTCACCCCGACCGAGGGACCGCGCCGGCCGGGCGATCCGTCCCGCGTGGTCGCGAACGGCGACCTCGCCGCCCGCGACCTTGCCTGGAAGAACACGTACACGGTCGACGAGATGTTCGCGACCGCCTGGGAGGCCTGGCCGAAGGGCTAGTACTCCTTCTTGAAGGCTCCGCTCGTCGTCAGGTTGAGCACACCCGGCCCGGTGAGTACGCCGCCCTCGACCGGGAGGGTGTGGCCGGTGATCCAGGACGCGTCGTCGGAGGCGAGGAACGCGACCGCGGCGGCGATGTCCTCCGGCTCGCCGATCCGGCCGAGCGGATACATCTTCCCGAACCGCTCGAGTGTGTCCGGCTGGTTGTCCCAGTTCGGCGTCCGGATGGTGCCTGGGGCAACGACATTGAAGCGGACGCCGAGGTCGCCGTACCGGGCCGCGTAGTTGACCGTCATCGCGACCTGGCCGGCCTTGGCGGCGGAGTACTCGATGTTGCCGAAGGCACTGAGTCCGTTGACCGAGCTGATCGTGACGACGTTGCCGCGGTTCTTGACGAGCTGCGGGAGCGCCGCCTGGATGCAGCGCGACGCACCGACCAGGGTCAGGTCGAGCTGGGCGTGCCACTCCTCCGGGGTCGTGTCCTCCGGGACCGTCGACACGATGCAGCCGCCGGCGTTGTTCACGACCACGTCGAGGCGGCCGAACCGCTCGACCGCGGCCGCGACCGCCGCGTCCACGTCGTCACGGTTCGTCACGTCGACGCGCAGCGGGAGCGCCTGCTCACCGATCCCGGCCGCGACCTCGCCGACCTTCTCCACCTGGAGATCGGTCACCACCACCGACGCGCCCTCGTCCGCCAGCCGCCGCGCGACCGCGGACCCGATGCCCTGTGCCGCCGCCGTGACCAGCGCGACCTTTCCCTCGAATCGCCGCACGCTACCCCTCCAGAATTCGGTCGATCTTCTCGTCCGCGACCCGGCGCTCCAGCTTGGCGGCGTCCAGGTTGCGGCAGAGCACGATCGAACCACCTCCGGAGATCACCCCGACCAGCAGTCCCAGGCCGTCCCGGTCCGTGAGCGTCCGCTGGACCAGAATGCGATCGCTGACCGGTTCCGCCGTACGGATCAGGTCCGCGTGCGTGAGGTCGTCGTACGCCGGGGAGTCGGGCGTCGGCGGGTCGAACGGGACGAAGACGTCGGGGTGGTTGTAGACCTCCGCGCCGTAGTCCTGGATGCCGTCCGGGATCGGCTCGCGGAAGCGGCCGCCGAGCGGGAGGAGGGCGGAGGCGACGGTCTCGCGGTCGCCGCGGATGTTGAAGTCGGGGCCGGTGATCGCGAGGGTGCCGGTCTTGCTGGTCAGGGAGGCGCCGACCGACCAGGTGGAGAGCGCCCAGACGACACCGAGCCAGTGCGGCGGGAGGCCGATCGCGACGGTCTCGCCGGCCTCCAGGTCGTACTCGTCGACCAGCAGGTTGGCGGTCTTGGCGACCCAGTTCGCGGTGGTGACCGCGCTCAGCTCGATCCGTTCGCCGGTCGCGTCGTCGTAGTAGGTCAGGAACGGGGCGCCGCCGTCCCGGCGGACCGCGGCCGCGAACAGCTCGGGGAGGACTCGTGACATATGGCCCACCCTACGGTCCGGATCCCGGCGTACCGTGGTGGGGGATTTTGTCGAAAGAAGGCTTGTCATGGTGCCACTGCTCGCGCTGCCCGAAGGCGGCGAATGGATCGTCATCCTGGTCATCGTGGTCCTGTTGTTCGGCGCGAAGAAACTGCCCGAACTGACCAAGAACGCCGCCCGCGCAATGAAAGAATTCGAAAAAGTCCGCAACGGCGACGACGAAGAAACCCCCGCCCAGGTAACAGCACCCCCACAAGCCCAAACACCCCAGGCCCCCGCCCAGCAGGCCCAGGCTCCCGCGGCCCCGCCTCAGCCTGCCCCGGCCCAGCCGACAGACAGCCAGCCGGCCCGGCCCACGGATGCGGATGGCGGCACCGCTAAGTAGCCAGCACAGGCCAGCCTGCCACCGAGCGTGCAGCTGGCGCCGACGCAGGCCGCAGGCGCGGGCCGACCGCGTCGCAGCCGGCGGCTGCGACCGATGATGAGGCGGCCCGCCCGAGCGAGCGCGAGAGCGGCCATGAGGCCCCTGCGCGCGAGCTCGCCTTCATCCCCCCGGGCGCCGGGTGGCGCCGGGGTGAGTTCAGGCTGGTGGGTTCACTTCCAGGGCGGCGGTGCGGAGGGCGGTGGCTAGTACGTGGGTTGGTTCGGGGGGTCGGCCGGGGAGGCGGGCGAGGATTGTGCGGCGGAGTTCTTGGGGGCCGCCGCGGACGGTGACTACTCGGACACCGGGTGGTACTGCGGTCGCCATCGACGCGGAGATTGTGGTGAGGCCGGCGCCGGCTGCGACCAGGTGGACTTTGGCGAGCCAGTCGCGGACCGTGTGAGCGATGACCGGGCGTTCGTCGAGGCCCGGCCAGACGCCCATCCAGAGTTCGGTGGAGGAGGCGGGGCCGGCGATCCAGCGCTGACCGCGGAGGTCGGCGACGTCTACCGAGTCGTGCGCCGCGAGCGGGTGCCCGGTCGGCACGGCCAGGCGGAGGGTTCGTTCGGCGAGGGTCTCGAGTTTCAGCGCGGGCGACTCGGCATCCGGCGGACGGAACGGCGGTGCGGATGCGATCAGCGCGAGGTCGATCGTCCCGGCCCGGAGTGCCCGGACCAGGTTGGGGGTCGACCCTTCCCTGGTCGTCACGGTGATCGCCGGGTGCGTACGCCGTACCGCGCTGATTGCTCTCGGCAACAAGACCGCACCAGCACTCGGGAACCAGCCGAGCCGTACGGTCCCGCCGTCGACCGGGAGACCGACGAGCTCCCGCGCCGTCGCGTCGAGCTGGTCGAGCACGACAGCGGCGTTCCGCAGTACGACCTGACCGGCTGCCGTCAACACAACCCCTTCACGACGCCGCTCCAGCAGTTGGTTGCCGGCAGCCCGCTCGAGCGAGGCGATCTGCCGGGAAACGGCGGACTGCGTGTAGCCGAGCGCGGATGCAGCCGCGGTGAAGGTCCCCCGCTCAGCCACCTCCCGGAACACGCGCAAAGCAACCAGCGAGACGTCGGAGAAGTCCATGACATCTACGCATACCACCTGTGCCGAACTTTCGCTGGAGTCATACCCTCTGCAGACCTACGTTGGCCGCATGAGACAACCACGCGTAGCAGTAGTAACCGGCGCCAACCAAGGCATCGGATATGCCCTCGTAGAAGAACTCGCACGCAGGATGAACCCACAAGACCTGGTCCTCCTGACCGGCAGAAACCCCGAACGAGTCGCCGCCGCGGTAGAACAGTTGAACCGCCGCGCCGCCGCCTCCGGCGCCGGCGCGGCGGAAGCTGAGGCGAGAGCCGACGGCGGTGGTGATCTGAGCGGCGCGCCTCATCCCGCTGCCGACCCAGGCGGCGTACGTCAGCCTGCGTCGGCCATGGGTGGCGTGATCCGCGCACCCCATCAGTCATCCGCCGCAGGCGGAGCGCCGGGTGAGGCGAGAGCCGACGGCGGTGGTGATGTGAGCGGCGCGCCTAACCACTCATCAGCCTTGGGCGGGGCTCGGGTTGAGGGGTGGGTTTTGGATGTGACGGATGAGGGGGCTGTTCGGGGGTTGGCTGAGGAGTTGGGGGAGGTGGATTTGGTGGTGTCTAACGCGGTGGGGCCGTTGGAGCCGGGGAAGGCGCCTGGTGAGCAGGTGGATGAGTTTGTGGATGTGGCGAATTTGGGGGCGCAGTACGTTCTGCGGGCGTTTGGGCCGCGGGTGCGGGCTGGTGGGCGGTTGGTTGTGGTGGCTAGTTCTTTGGGGACGTTGGGGCAGTTGCCGGAGGAGTTGTGGGGGCGGTTTGACGGGGTCTCGTTGGAGGACGTCGAGAAGGTGGTGGAGGAGTGGCGAGCCGCAGTGCACGACGGGACGGCGGCGGAGTTGGGTTGGCCGGAGTGGGTGAATGTTCCGTCGAAGGTTGCGCAGGTGGCGGCGGTTCGGGCGGTGGCGGCGGAGCGGCGGGAGAAAGATCTGCGGGAGGACACCCTGGTCGCGTCCGTCTGCCCGGGGCTGGTCGACACCCGCGCCTCCCGCCCGTGGTTCGACGACTTCAGCGAGGCCAAGTCGCCGCAGGACGCCGTCCAACCGATCGTCGACCTGCTGCTGGCCGACCACGTCGACCCGGCGCTGTACGGCGAACTGATCCGCGACGGCAAGGTCGTCGAGTGGAAGCCGTCCACCCCTCGGTAGACCCCTCGCCCACGAAGAGTGGTTAGGTTAGCCTAACTTCGTGAGGGGTACGACGATACGCGGTGAGATCAGGCGCTTGACGCGATCCGGCGACTCCCGGGTGATCTGCCCGGTGCGGGTGGAGGCGATCGAGCAGCTGACGCCACGGTTCAGCCGGGTGATCGTCCAGGGCGACGGACTTGCGGCGTACCGCACGATCCGCCCGGCCGACGCCTTCAAACTGGTCATCCCGCCGGACGGCATCGGCAGCGTGCGGATGCCGAAGATCAGCCCGGCCGGCGCACCGGTCTGGCCTGAGGACCGCCCGACGCCTCTCACCCGCGGCTTCACGGTCCGCACGTTCGACCCGGACACCCGCCGGCTCGCGTTCGACGTCGCGCTCCACGGCGACGGTCCGGCGATCAACTGGCTGACGAACACCCGCCCCGGCGAGACCGCCGTACTGCTCGGCATGAGGCGCGAGTTCCACGCCGGGGACGTCGACCACCACCTGCTGATCGGCGACTCCACCTCCCTGCCCGCGATCGCGAGCATCGTCGAGAGTCTCGACGTACCGTCGACCGTCTATCTGCAGTCCGAGACGCCGGCCGAGCGGGCGCTGGTGAAGGGCGACGTGCAGTGGATCCACTCACCGCCCGTGATCGGCCCGGACAGCGCGCTGGAACAGGCCGTCCGGGCCTTCCGGCGCCCGCCCGGTCGCCTGCAGGCGTGGTGCGCGGCCGAGGCAGGCGTGGTCCGGGCGATCCGTCCGTACCTCGTCAACGAGCTCGGGGTGCACCGCGACGATCTGCACACGGTTGCCTACTGGATCGCCGGTGAGACCTCGGAGGGCGGGGACGCCGTACGCATGCAGGCATTCGCGAAGGCCAGTGAGAAAGGCCTCGACGTCACGGACCCCGCAGTACTGCAATCGCTGGAGTTCTCATAAGGTCGTCCCATGCTGATCCTGGCCGGCCTGGGCCTGGGCCTGATCCTGGTGCTGACCGTTGCCACCGGCTACTTCGTCTCCCAGGAATTCGCGTACGTCGCCGTCGACCGGAGCCGCCTGCGCACGCTGGCCGAGGACGGTGACGCGGCCGCCGCGCGGGCGCTGAAGGTCACGTCGCGGCTGTCGTTCGTGCTGTCCGGCGCGCAGGTCGGCATCACGATCACCGCATTGCTGGCCGGGTACTTCGCTGAGCCGTACCTCGGCCAAGGGCTGCAGCAGCTGCTCGGTTCGGCCGGCGTACCGAATGCCGTCAGCATGTCGGTCTCGGTGATCCTGGCGTTGCTGTTGGCAACGATCATCCAGATGGTGCTCGGCGAGCTGGCGCCGAAGAACCTCGCGATCGCGAAGGCCGAGGCGATCGCGCTGCGGCTGTCCTGGTCGACGCTGTGGTACTTGCGGCTCGCCGGTCCGGTGATCCACCTGTTCGACTCGGCCTCGAACCGGATCCTGCGCCGGGTCGGGATCGAGCCGGTCGAGGAGCTGCCGCAGGGCGCGACGCCGAAGGAGCTCGACCGGATCATCGAGACGTCGTACGAGCAGGGCCTGCTCGACCAGGACACCATGCGGCTGCTCGATCGCGGCCTCGACTTCCGCGGCCGGACCGCGGGCGAGGCGATGGTCCCGCGGGTCGATGTGGTGACGATGCATCGCGACGAGCCGCTGACCCGCGTGGTCGAGCTGCAGGACACCGGGCACAGCCGGTTCCCGGTGATCGGCGACTCGGTCGACGAGGTGGTCGGCGTGGTCGCGATCGGCGATGTCGTCGAGCTGGAGCCGGCCGACCGGGCCGCGATCGCCGTCGGATCGTTGGCGTCACCCGCGGTCGCGGTACCGACGACGCTGCCGCTGCCCGGCGTACTCGAGCGGCTCCGGGTCGCGCGCCGCCAGCTCGCGATCGTCGTCGACGAGTACGGCGGGTTCGCCGGGATCGTGTCGCTCGAGGACATCGCCGAGGAACTGGTCGGCGAGATCCGCGACGAGGACGACCTGCCGGAGACCGGGCTCGTGCAGGGCGGTGACGGGTCGTGGGTGGTGCCGGCGCGCTGGCGGCTCGATCAGGTCGAGGAGGCAACCGGCGTACAACTGCCTGAGGGCGACGACTACGAGACGGTGTCGGGTCTGGTGATGGCGCGGCTCGGTCGTATACCGCTGGTCGGCGATGAGGTTGCGGTCGAGCTGCCGCAGCGGATCGATCACGACGGCCGGCCGATTCCGGCGGAGTACGTGCGGTTGACCGTGCAGACGATCGAACGTCGCGTGCCTGGCATCGTCGTGATGGAGCGGATGGCATGAGTACGACGTGGGCGCTCATCATCTCCGCCGTACTGCTCGCGTTGAACGGGTTCTTCGTCGCCGCCGAATTCTCCCTGGTCGCGTCGAAGCGGCACCGGCTCGAGGAAGCGGCCGCGTCCGGCAGCCTGGCTGCCCGGGCTGCGCTCGCCGGGATCAGCGAGCTGTCATTGATGCTTGCGGGCGCGCAGCTCGGGATCACCTTGTGCACCTTGGGGCTCGGTTCGCTGAGTGAGCCGGCGGTCGCGCATCTGCTGCACCCGCTGTTCGAACTGGCGAACGTCCCTGAGGGCGTCGGGCATGTGATCGCGTTGATCATCGCCGTGGGCGGGATCGGCCTGCTGCACGTCCTGCTCGGCGAGATGGCGCCGAAGTCGTGGGCGATCAGCGATCCCGAACGGTCGGCGCTGGTGCTGGCGATGCCGTTCCGCGCGTTCACGTGGGTCTTCCGCCCGCTGCTGATCGCGCTGAACTGGCTCGCCAACCTGTGCCTGCGGCTGGTCAAGGTCACGCCGCAGAACGAGATCGCCAACGCCCACGGCCCGGACGAGCTCCGGCTGCTGATCGAGTCATCGCGCGAGCACGGCACGCTCGAGGAACCCGAGCACGAGTTGCTGACCGCGATGCTCGCGCTGCAGAACACGACGGTCGGGCAGGTGATGACGCCGATCGCCGAGCTGTCGACGGTGCCCGCGACCGCGACGGCCCGCGAGGTGGAGCTGACCAGCCGCCGCGAGGGCCATTCCCGGCTTGCTGTAGTCAGCTCGGGTACGACGATCTGCGGCATCGTGCATGTCCGCGACGCTGCCCGCGCGACCACGGCGGGCGACACGAACGCGCGTGCATCGGACCTGATGATGGCGGCGCTCGAGCTCGGTGACCGTACGCCGGTCGCGAAGGCGATCCGCACGATGCGCGACGAACGCTCCCAGCTGGCGGTCGTCTGCGGCGGCGACGTGGCGATCGGCGTGGTCGCGCTCGAGGACCTCCTGGAAGAGGTCATCGGCGAGTTCGACGACGAGACCGACCCGATCATCAACGCGGCCAAGCGTGACTAGTACGGCTACCTTATAGGCAGAAACTGTCCGGAGGAGGGGTGGCGTGGCGATCAGCCGGATTGGGCTTGTGGTTCACCAGGGTCGGCCGGTTGCGGTGGAGACTGCCGGGACCGTGCGGAAATGGGCGGCCGACCACGGGATCGGCTGTACCGACATCGACGTCTGGAAGGACCACCAGGAGCGGCGCAGCGGCACCGACGAGCTGCACCACGCCGGCGACCCGGATCTCGTCGTCACGCTCGGCGGCGACGGGACGTTCCTGCGCGGGGCACGGATCGCGGCGAAGAACAACGCCGCCGTACTCGGGGTTGATCTCGGCAAGGTCGGCTTCCTGACCGAGGTGGCGTGCCGCGACGTCGAGGCCGCACTGGAGGCGGTACATCACGGCGGAGCGACGTACGAGGAGCGGATGACGCTGACCATGCGCGCGTCGCGGCCGCTGGAGATCCCGCAGGGGATCGAGTCGTTGCTGCGGTACGGGCACGGTCCGGCGCTGCCGCCACCGCCCGTACGGCACGAGATGGCCGAGGGCGACGGTTGGGGGATGGCACTCGACGTGACCGCGTTGAACGACGTGGTGGTGGAGAAGCTGGCGCGCGACCACCAGGTGGCGCTCGGCGTGTACCTGTCCGGCCGGCTGCTGGCGTCGTACTCCGCTGATGCGGTGATCGTGGCGACGCCGACGGGGTCGACGGCGTACAGCTTCGCGGCCGGCGGGCCGATCCTGTCGCCGAACACCGAGGCGATCGTGTTCACACCGGTCGCACCGCACATGACCTTCAACCGAACGGTTATCGCGGCGCCGGACGAGCCGATCGCGCTGCGCGTGCTGCCGCATTCGGGGCAGGCGGCGGTGAGCATCGACGGGCAGCTGCGCGGCGTACTCGACCCGGGGGACTGGATCGGCGTGTACGGCTCGCCGCAGCGACTGCGGCTCGTGCGGCTCCGGCCGACCGACTTCTACGGGCGGCTGCGCGACCGCTTCAACCTCACCGATGCACCGGCGACGGCCCTCGACGGAGAGGCCGAGCTGTTCTGGCAGCCGGCGGATTCACCGATCCCACCGGACCTGAAGCACCTACGGATTCCGCTAGCACCTGGTGACGACCGGTAGGGTCTTTCCTCATGCGAAACGTGGTGATCCTGGCGGGTGGTTCAGGGACGCGGTTGTGGCCGATGTCCAGAGACGACAGGCCGAAGCAGGTACTGCCGTTGGCAGCGGGACAATCGCTGCTGCGGGTGGCGTTCAACCGGCTCCATGGACTGGTCGAGCCGGAGAACATCTACGTCTGCACGGTCGGTGCGTACACGGACGTCGTACGCCAGGAGTTGCCGGAGCTCGGTCCGCACAACATCATCGGCGAGCCGGCGCGGCGCGACACCGCGAACGCTGTCGGGCTCGCGTCTGCTGTGGTGGCGCGGAATGATCCCGATGCGGTGGTCGCCTTTGTCGGTTCGGATCACCTGATCAGCCCGGAGGACGAGTTCCGGGCCGCGATCGAGCACGGGTTCGAGGTGGTCGAGGCGCGTGGGCGGTCGTTGGTCACGTTCGGGATCGAGCCGACGCATCCGCATACCGGGCTCGGGTACATCGAGCGGGGCGCTGCGATCGAGGGGACGCGCGCGTTCGTGGTCGATCGCTTCCGGGAGAAGCCGGACCGGGCGACGGCGGAGGAGTACCTGGCGACCGGACGGTTCTGGTGGAACTCCGGGATGTTCGTGTGGCAGGCGTCGACGGTGCTTTCCGTGCTCGATGCGCTGTTGCCGGAGTCGGCCGCACGGTTGCGTGAAGTCGCCGCGGTGTGGGACACGCCTGCGCGGGACGAAACGCTCGCGGAGATCTACCCGAACCTGCAGAAGATCTCGGTCGACTACGCGGTGATGGAACCGGCGTCGCAGGGCAAGGTGGACGCGGACGTGGTCGTCGTGCCGATGCCTGTGCATTGGTTGGACGTGGGTTCGTGGGCGGCGTTGGCCGACACGTACGAAGCCGACGCCAACGGGAACAGGACCGACAGCATCACATTGAGCTGCCTGCTGGATTCCCACGACAACATCATCGTCACGGACGACCCTGATCATTTGGTGGCCGCGGTGGGCCTGCAGGGCCACATCATCGTCCACACCCAGGACGTGACGATGGTGTGCCCGCTGTCGGACGGGGAGCGCGTGAAGGATCTGGTGGCACGGGTCCAGTCGGACCACGCCAACTACATCTGATCTCTCGCCCGCGGGTGGTGGTGGGTGGAGGTGGGTGGAGGTGGTCCACCCATCGCGGTGCTACGCGCGGCTCGTTCCTCGCCGTGCTACGCGCCGCACCCGCCCACCCCCGGGCTTATCGCCCGGAGCATCCTTTCCGGCTATCGCCGGGGTTGTTCCGGCTGCCGCCGGGTCTTCCGGCTGCCGCCGGAGTTGCGGGCTGTCGCCCGGACCCGTGCGCGCTGCCGCGCGTGCGACCGCCCCGTGGTGACGCCCGGTCCGAATTCGTCGAGGCGGATCGTGGGGTCCCGTCGTGGGCGAATGAGGCCATCGCGGCTGAACGCTCCACCTACCGCACCACCAGCCGCACACCACCACAGCTGGCCCCGTTGCCCGTGCCGCGCCTGACACCCGCTCGCAGGCGGGGTAGCGCCGCGTGGCCTACAACCACATCCACGCACGACCACAGCTCGCTCAAACCCACGGGCCGGCACCTAGCACTCACCCGCGGGCGGCAGCCCGCAACTCCCGGCGATAGCCGGAAGCCCCCGGCGGTAGCCGGAAGATCCCGGCGGCAGCCGGAAGGTCCCGGCGATAGCCGGATGGGATGCTCCGGGCGATAAGCCCGGGGGTGGGTGGGGCGGCGCGGAGCACGGCGACGAAGGAGTCGCGCGTAGCCCCGCGATGGGCTGACCACACCCGCACGAGCACCGCGATGGGCTTACGGCATCAGCCGCCGTTGGGCTCCTGGGCG
Source organism: Kribbella sp. NPDC058693 (assembly GCF_042715335.1). NCBI lineage: Bacteria > Bacillati > Actinomycetota > Actinomycetes > Propionibacteriales > Kribbellaceae > Kribbella > Kribbella sp. NPDC058693. Next base: position 1,776,451 of record NZ_JBHXSQ010000001.1, on the reverse strand, counting down.
TCGGTGGCGGGGTACTTCTCCATGAACTGCTTGAGGGCGTCGCCGCTGACCGACCCGCAGAACTGGCGGTGGCCGAAGGACTTCTGGTCGGCGCCGGGGCCGCTCCAGTGGGCGAAGGCGAGGTTCTTGCCGTCGGGCCAGCCCTTGCCCTCCGACTGCTTGTACGGGGCCGCGATGAACTTGCCGATCGAGCTGTCGGGGAGCTTCGACTTCGACAGCTTCTCGATCTGGTCGATCTGGTCCTTGGGCATGGTGTCGCGGTACCAGAGGATCGTGTAGCCGTGCTCCAGGTTGTGGACCAGGTTCTCCACCGGCGGGCGGTCGCTGCTCGAGTAGAACTTCTTGTCGAACGGCGCCCAGACCGCGTAGTGCGGGCCGGAGGAGGGCGGGGAGACGGAGTACAGGATCTTCTCGCCGTCGGGGCGGTGGTCCTGGGTGCCGCCGGCCGCGTCGTTGGTGGCCGGGTCGCAGGAGGCCGCGGAGGCGGCCACGCCGAAGTCGGTGAGGGCCTGGTTCTTGGTCCGGGAGTCCTGCACCAGCTTGATCGCCGGGTAGGCGATGATCGCCAGGCCGACCACGATCGAGCACACCACGATGATGATGGTGCGGCGGCGGTCCGACCGGGACTGCTCGCGCTGCATCCTCTCGATCATCTCGCGGCGCGACTGCTTCTGCGACGACGCTTTACCCACAGTGTTGGTCTTCCCGGCTAAGGGCGGCCACCGCGCCGCCATGCGAAGGCAGTGTACGAGGCAACCCTAAGAAGTTGCCTAGAAAACTAGCGCGACCGTGAGCCGAACGTGACCGTCGCCTCGGCGCCCGGCCCCGGCCGCACCGTCACGCCGTACCCCTCCGCGTGCAGCAGTACGGCGAGCTTCTCCGCGATCACTCCGACCGTCACCGGCTCGGCGCCGAAGATCGTGACAGCGTTGTCACCCAACTCGAGCCGTACGTCGTCGACGTCGCGCAACAACCCGGCCCACACCGCCGGATCCACCTCGCGCGGACCGGACGGCTCCTGCCGGGACAGTACGGCGGCCCGCGCCGCCTCCCGCGTACCCAGGCTGAACATGTCGAACTCGGCGTCCCGCACCAGCGCCCGCGCACCCGGTCCGTGCTCGCCGACCGGCAGTACGACGTCCTCCAGCCCACGCAGTACGGCGACGGGTACCCCGTCCGCCTTGCCCTTGACCAGCTCACCCGCACTGGCGATCTCGTCCGCCAGCGCCGGCTCCGTCACAGCGAGGACGTTCCCGTGACTGTCCGTCGTACCGCGTAGGTCCTCGATCACCCGCACTCCGGCGGCACCGATGGCCAGGTCGGTCTGACCGTTGCGCCACGGGCGGCCCAGTGTGTCGGTGATCACGATGCCGACGTTGACGTCGTACCGCTCCTTCAGCGCGGTCCGCAGTACCCGCGCCGACTCGTCCGGGTCGACCGGGAGCAGCAGGACCGTGCCGGGTGCTGTGTTCGACGTGTCAGTGCCCGCGGCGGCCATCACCAGCCCGTGCCGGGTCTGCACGATCCGGGTCTCGCCGCGTTGCGCGACGACCCGCACCAGTTCGGCGTCGATGGCTTCCTGGCGGGTGCCGTGCGTGAGCCGGCCCTCCGCCTTGCTGACGATCTTCGACGTGACCGCGACGACGTCGCCGTCGCGCAGGTCGGTGCCGTCGGCGATCAGCGCCGCCAGGTCCGCCCCGGCCGCCACCTCGGGCAGTCCGGTCACCGGGAAGATCTCCAGGTGCTTCCTCATTGCCGCACGGCCTCCGCGAGGTTCAGTGCCGCGTCAGCCATCGCGGCGGTCTTGGTCTCGTCCGTCATCCACAACGGCACGGCCTGGACGTGAATTCCGGCGCCGGCGATCGAATCCGCCTGCATCGCGTCCGACGTGTCGATCAGCCAGCCGTCGAGTACGCCGCCGGTCGCGCGCGAACCGTAGTACCGCGCGACTGCCGACGCCGTGGACGCTACACCGACCGTGGCGAGCACCTTGTCGGCCATTCCGCGGACCGGACCGCTGCCGATGATCGGCGACAGCCCGATGACCGGAGCCTTCGTCTCCCGGACCGCGTCCCGGACCCCGGGTACGCCGAGGATCGTGCCGACCGACACCACCGGGTTGGACGGCGGGATGATCAGTACGTCGCAGTCCGCGATCGCCTCGAGTACACCGGGCGCCGGCTTGGCCTTGTCCGCGCCGACCGCGACGATCTGGTGCGCGGTGATCTCCGCCTGCCAGCGGACCCAGTACTCCTGGAAGTGGATGGCCTTGCGCCGCCCCGGCTGGTCCGGGTCCTCCACCACCACATGCGTCTCGATCCGGTCGTCACTCATCGGCAGCAGCCGCACCGGAAGCTTCCAGCGCGTGCACAGCGCCTCGGTGACCGCACTGAGGGTGTAGCCGGCGTCCAGCATCTGCGTCCGCACCAGGTGCGTCGCGACGTCCCGGTCGCCGAGCCCGAACCAGGTGGGCTCGACGCCGTACGCCGCGAGCTCCTCCTTGATCACCCAGGTCTCGTCCTCGCGGCCCCACTTACGTTCCTCCGAGATGCCACCGCCGAGCGTGTACATCACGGTGTCCAGGTCGGGGCAGACCCGCAGCCCGAACAGGGTGATGTCGTCCGCGGTGTTCCCCACGACGGTGATCTCGGCGTCCGGCCGGGCCTGGAGCAGCCCGCGCAGGAAGGTGGAACCGCCGATGCCACCGGCCAGCACTGTCAATCGCATGGGAAGAGTCTGCACGAGTCGTCAATCGGTCGAACCACCGCGGGACTATGCTGCGGGGGGTCCGAACCATCCGCACAGCTCAGTTGTACGGCCCCCCAACATCCGAGGAGCCCTCGTGGTCACCGACGCAACCAAGAAGCTCAGAGAGCCGGTCGCGTACATCCTGCTCGCATTCGCCGGCCTGCTCGCGCTGGCCTCGCTGATCCGGCTGTTCGTCGGCGGAGCCGGCTTCACGGCCGCCGCAGGCACAGTGCAAGGCGTAGTCACCCCACCCTCGATCTCCGGGCTGGTGATTCTCCTCGTCCTGGTCGGTGCCGTCTGGCTGGTCAACGAAGATGAGCGGACCCCGAACGCGCGTACCGTCGCTCTCGCGGCGCTCGTCATCATCGGCGTCACCGGGCTGATCGGTCTGATCACCGCGTTCGCCGGTTTCAACGAGACCAGCACGGCCGGCATGAAGATCGTCGGCTTCATCTACGCGCTCGGCGGCCTGGCGCTGTACGGCGCTGCCGGTCTCTACATCCTGAAGACCTTCCAGTCGCTGCCCGCGCCGGTGCGGGCGCCGAAGCCGGGTCAGTTCCAGCAGCAGGGCCAGCAGTACGGCCAGACCGCGCCGTACGGTCAGCAGGGCTATCCGCAGCAGGGCCAGCCGGGCTACCCGCAGCAGGGCCAGCAGTACGGCGGCCAGTACGACCAGGGCCAGGGCCAGTACGGCGGATACGCGGCGGCCGGTGCCGCTGGTGGGTACGCCGCGGGCCAGGGCGAGCAGCAGCAGTGGCCGCAGGAGCAGGGCTGGAACCAGGGCGAGCAGCAGGCGTGGTCGGCCGGTGAGGCCGAGGCGCAGCACTCCGCGCAGCACGCGGCCGGTCAGCCGCAGGCCGAGCAGGCCTGGTCCGCCGAGGGCCAGGGCGCCGAGCCGACGCAGGCGTGGAGCTCCGAGGGCCAGCAGCAGTGGGGCGGCCAGGACCAGGCCCAGCAGGGCCAGCAGTGGCCGCAGGAGCAGCAGTGGGGCGGCGCAGAGGCCGGCCAGCAGCAGTGGGCCGGTCAGGATTACGGGCAGGCCCAGCCGGCTCAGCCTGGTCAGCAGGAGTGGGGCCAGCCGGAGCACCCGGTGGCCGAGGAAGGCTCGCACGAGCAGTCCGACGCCCAGCCGCAGGCGTGGCAGCAGGAGCAGGCCTGGCAGGCCGACGAGACCCCGGCCGCCGAGCAGCAGCCGGCCGCGTCGGAGCCCGCGCAGACCGAGCCCGCCGACGAGACCCGGGTCGACCCGCGCGTCGAGCCGGACAAGAACGACCCGAACCAGCAGGGCCAGGGCCAGCAGGGCTGGTGGTCCCAGCCTTCCTGACAGGGAAGGGATCTGGGCGGCAAGCCCTTGCCCAGCTAGTAGGAAAATCCCGGCGCGACGAGGTTTGAGCCCGGGCACACAGCGCGAGAGGCCTGTATCCACAGGCCTCTCGTTCTTTTGCGGCCATGTTGCGGATGATCCCAATAGCAGAGCACGGCTTGACTTTCGTGGATTGCAGGAATGTAATTTCAACCGTGTCGTTCGTTGGACACTCGGTATCGGGGACCGTTGCAGAGCGCAGGACGGACGAGGTCAGGCATGTGGACCGCAAACCCACATGTACAGGGGAACGAACAGGGTCGAGGAGGTCGTACCGTGACAGAGCTGATGGCGATTGTCGACGGTGAGGCGATCGAGGAGGAGCCGAACTGGCAGGAACGGGCGCTGTGCGCCCAGACCGATCCAGAGGCTTTCTTCCCGGAGAAGGGCGGTTCCACCCGCGAAGCCAAGAAGGTGTGCCTCGGCTGCGACGTCCGGGGCGAGTGCCTCGAGTACGCGCTGCAGAACGACGAGCGCTTCGGGATCTGGGGCGGCCTGTCGGAGCGGGAGCGCCGCAAGCTGAAGAAGAAAGCCGTCTGACCGTCGGTAACCAGAGCACAACAACATCAGGACTTCCGCGAGGCCCCGGGCGAACGTCGCCCGGGGCCCGCGGCTTTCCGTGCACTCGATCGGCGGCTGTATGGTGAGTCCTCGCCGGGACCTGCGGGTCACGGTGACCGTCCGCAAGCATCGAGGTGTCACAGCTCCGCATGGAACAAGAAGCTCCGGCCGGCTGGGAATTCTTCGACTCCGTCGACTTCCCGACCGATCACATCGACGACCCGATGGGTCGACCGCGGGTCCGGCATGTCGTCACCGCGGTGGTGGTGGGTCACGAGGGCGCGGCCTGGCTGCCGCGACTGTCCGAGGCGCTGTGGGCGCTGAACCCGCGGCCGGACCGGCTGATCGCGGTCGACACCGGATCCACCGACGAGACCGCTGAACTACTCGCCGCGATGCCCGGCGTCGAGCCGGTCGTCAGCGTCTCGGCCCGCACCGGTTTCGGTATGGCGGTTGCCCGCGGCCTCGAGGCACACGGCTTCGCGCCGATCCCGAGCGCCGTCGGTCCGTACGGCGATGACGGGCACATGCCCGTGGTCGAGTGGCTGTGGCTGTTGCACGACGACTGCGCGCCGGCCCCGAAGGCACTGGAGAAATTGTTGCTTCAGGCCACAATGTCGCCGGCCACCGGCGTCTGGGGCCCGAAGCTGCGACTCTGGCCGCGGGATCGCGAGCTGCTCGAGGTCGGCGTCACCACGTCGCTCGGCGGCCGCCGCGACACCGGCATCGAAGCCGGTGAGCTCGACCAGGGCCAGCACGACCAGCCGCGCAACGTCCTCGCCGTCAGCTCGGCTGGCATGCTCGTTCGCCGCGACGTCTGGGAAGCGCTGCACGGGTTCGACCCGCGGCTGCCGATGTTCCGCGACGACATCGACTTCGGCTGGCGGGCCAGCCGCGCGGGGTACCACGTCGGCGTTGCGCCCGACGCGGTCATCTACCACGCACAGGCCGCTGCGACCGGCGAGCGTGCGCTGGCCGGCACCAGGCGGCACGCGTACCAGCTGGACCGCGCGCACGCCTACTACACCGTTCTCGCGAACGCACCGGGCAAGCTGCTGCCGCTGCTGATCCTGCGGTTCCTGTTCGGCACGGTGCTTCGCTCGATCTGGTTCCTGATCGGCAAGACGCCGTCAGGTGCTGTCGACGAGTGGACTGCGTTGCTGGGCACGCTGCTCGCCGGTGGCTGGACGCAGGCCCGCAAGAGCAGGCGAAATCTCGACCAGGTCCCGTACGACAGCATCAAGAGCCTGTTCTCCCGGTCGGTGCACGCGCTGCGGCACAACCTGGAGGAAACGACCAGCACGATCTCCGAGCGGATCCGTGAAGCCTGGGCGGACGAGCCGGAAGAGCAGGTCGTCACCACTGCACGGCGAGCGAAGTCCACGGCCCGCGTGGCGGTCGACCAGCCACGGTGGCGTCGTCAACTGATTCGCAGGCCGTTCCTTGTCGCCTGGGTCGTGTTGGCGATCGGCGCGTTGATTGCTGCGCGCGATCTGATCGGCGGCGGGTTCCTCAGGTCCAACCTGTTGCTCCCGGCCCACGAGAACATCGCAGCGCTGTGGCATGCCGCAGCTTCCGCTCCGCCCGGCGTGACTCCGCCTGCTTGGCTGGCTCAGCTCTGGGCGTTCTCGACGGTGATGTTCGGTCCGTCCGGTGCGACGAACCTGCTCCTGCTGGGCGCGGTTCCGCTGGCCGGTCTGGCTGCGTGGGCGATGCTGCGGTCGTTCGTCGTCGACCGCGTCGCACGTGCGTGGGGCGCAACGGCGTACGGGCTGGCCGTGTTCACGAACGGCGCTATTTCGCAGGGGCGGCTCGGGACATGTGTGGCGGCGATCGTGCTGCCGCTGCTCGGTGCCGCCGTACACACTGTTGCTCGACGTCGGCGTGTCTACGTTCAGGGCAGCTGGCGGGCCGCGTGGTTCGCCGGTATCTGTCTGGCCGTGCTGTTCGCGTTCACCCCGGCTCTTGGTCTCCTGATTGCGGTCATCCTCGTGCTCGGCGCAGTGTTCGGGCTCGGCTGGTGTCGGCAGGGCCGGCAGCTGGTGTTCTCCGTCGTACTGGGTCTGCTGCTCGTTCTGCCGTGGACGATCGACCTGATCCAGCACCCGTCCAAGCTGGGCCAGGAGGCGGGCGGTCCGCCGACCGCTGCGGTCGGTCCGGGCGACAGCCTGCAGCATCTGCTGACCGGTACGCCGGTTGGTGCGCCGGCGCCGTGGTGGTTCGCCGTACCGCTGATTCTGGTGGCGTTGGTCAGTCTGCTGCGTGAGTCTCGGCAGCGGTACGAGCTGCTCGGTTGGTTTGCCGCACTGGCCGGTCTGGCCGGGACGCTGGTTGCCAGCCGGCTCGGCGGTGGCAGTGGGCCGTTGATGTTCCTGATGACAGCCGGCTGGATCATCGCCGTGACGGTCGCCTGGGACTCGGTCGGCAAGTCCACCGAGATCATTGTGCAAGGTGTGCTCGGCATCGTGTTGCTGACGACCGTCGTGACAGCAGGCTTCTGGCTGGTGCGTGGGACCGACGGTCCGTTGTGGAGCGGGCCTGCTCAGGACCTCCCGGCGTACCTGGTGTCCTCGCAGGATCCGCCGGAAAACCAGTCGATCCTGGTCGTGCGGAAGGCGCCGGCCGGCCAGATGCGGTTCTCGCTGGTCAAGGACGGCGGACCGCGGATGGGTGCGCTGGAGGCGGCGCCTACCGCTGCGCAGACCAAGCCGATCACTGATGTGCTCGCGACCCTCGGTGGTGGCGGCAGTGGTGAGGAAGGCCGGCAGTTGGCGAGCCTTGCGATCGACTACGTGTACCTGCCCGGTCCGGTGGATCCGACGCTGGCGTCCACACTCGACTCGTTGCCCGGCCTGACCAGGGCCAGCGCGAACGACGGTGACGCGTCGTGGCTGGTGGACCGGTCGAAGATCGAGGGAAAGACGCCGTTGAACGACCAGACGCACACGGTCTGGCGCATCCTCGGTCTGATCGGCTGGATCATCGCACTGGTGTTCTGCCTGCCGACAGTTCGCCGGACGGTCGCAGTGCCGCATGGCACGCACGCAAGGAGGGACCCGCGGTGAGCCGGTTGCTGTCCGACCCGCGTCTCCGGCTCGGGGCCGTCATCCTTGCGATGGCGGTGCTGGCCGGGCTCGCCGTGGTCACGCATCCCAAGAAGCCGGACACCAGCCCGGCGGCCGCTGCGACCGAGCCGGCCCGCACAGTCGTGAACCGTACGGCGCTGTCGTGCCCGGTGCTCGCGGCCGGCGGCAAGATGGCCAGCGTGGTGAACGGTGTGTCGCCGACGCTGCCCGAAGGTACGCCGACCGCGGCCGGCAGTGCACAACCCTTGACGATCGCGCCGCTCCCGGCCACGTCCAACCCGGTCGGCTCGATCCTCAGGCGCGGCTTCATCGGTTCGAGCGCTGTGGTGGTCAAGCCGGAGCCGCTGTCGATCCAGGGCGCCGGCCCACTCGCCGCCGGCACGGTCGGCACGAGCACGACGACCTCTGAGGACGGTGTGAACGCCGGTATGGCGAGCGTGCCGTGCCAGCAGCCCGGATCGGACTTCTGGTTCGTCGGTGCGTCCGGTGCGAGTGATCGACGCGACGTACTGGTCCTGACGAACCTGGACAGCGTCAACGCCGAGGTGAACGTCACCGTGTACGCGCGGACCGGTCAGCAGGACCTGCCTGCCGCGCGCGGCATCGTCGTACCTGCCCGCGGCACGTTCCCGTTGTTCCTCAAGCAGATCGCTCCGAACCTTCGCGACATCGCCATGCACGTGGAGTCGACCGGTGGTCGCGTGTCGGCCGCCGTACGCTCCAATGCCTTGACCGGGGACAACGTGCCTGCCGGAGTGGACTGGCTGAACACGTCGGCCGCGCCCGCAACCAAGGTCTTCGTACCTGCGGTCGCGCCCGGTGGCGGACTGCGGATCCTGTCGATCGCGAACCCGTCGGACCTCCAGGCGACCGCCAGCCTGAGCATCAACGGCCCGAACGGGTCGTTCAAGCCGGCTGGTCTGGAGACCGTGCAGGTTGCGGCCGGTTCGGTGAAGACGATCATGCTCGACCCGGTGCTGCACGGTGACCCCAGTGCGATCACCGTGACGTCGGATCAGCCGGTGACCGCGTCGATGCGGATGACGGATGCGGCGCGGACCGAGTTCGCGTCGATCGGGTCGGCCGATGCGCTGACCGGTCCGGCGTACCTCGTGCTGCCGGCGCACAAGCAGCCGGCCGTGCTGCAGGTGACCGCACCGGGGAAGACCGGGAGCGTGAAGTTCGAGCTGCGCGATGTGGCCGGGCGGGCGCTGATGACGCGGGCGCTCGATGTGGTCGGGGGTGCGACGACGCAGGTGTCGCTCCCGGCGCAACCGCGACCGACGTACCTGATGGTGCAGCAGACGCGGGGGACTGTTGTCGCCGGCGTCACGCTGATGCCGGCAGCAAAGCCGGCGAAGGATGACGTGGCGCAGGTGGCTGCGTGGCCGTTGACGACGTCGCTGGTGTTCCGGGCTCAGCTGGGTGCGCAGCCGGACATCAGCGCCGCGCTGCGGTAGGTCAGCCTTCGGAGGTGTTGGCGCCGGGGTCCTGCAGCATTCGCAGGTGGCCTCGGCGGGCTACCTCGACAGGTGCTCCCGGAGTACCCGCACCTGGCTCACGTCGCGGCAACGGACGCGCTGCTTCGCGTACTGCGTTCGCCAGCGCTTCCAGGTCGTCGGACGACGGACCGGCGGCCGCGGGGTCCGGAGCGAGCCGGATTACTTCCCAGCCGTTCGGGGCGGTCAGACGGTCGGCGTGGTCGGCGCACAGGTCGTAGCAGTGCGGCTCGGCGTACGTGGCCAGTGGACCGATGACGCAGGTCGAGTCGGCGTACACGTAGGTGAGCGTCGATACGGCAGGCTTCTGGCACCCGGCGCGCGAACAGATCCTGGCGATGCTCACGACCAGACATTACGCCCACTAGGCTGAGGGTGTGACCGAGGCTCGCCGTCATCGCAGGCACATCGACCGCCACGGACGTGGAATGCTCGGCCCGATCAGCCGGCCGAGCAAGTTCGCGCCGCGCGGTCTGCCGTTGCAGCGGTCCGGCTCGGCCCAGTTCGACGAGGTGGTCGCGATCGAGGTGACCCGGCTGGAGAAGCGGCTGCCGCAGGTGGTCGCGCGGGTCGAGTTCGCGATCGAGGACGTGCCGAACCTGGAGCTCGACGCCACCGAGATCCCGCTCACCCACGCCACCGGCGGGACGTCGCACGAGCCGTACCGGATCGTCGTCTTCCGCCGCCCGATCGAGCTCCGCGCCGAACGCTCCGGCTCCGCCCTGTCCTGGCTGGTCCGCAGCGCCCTCGTCCTCGAACTGGCCGACGTGCTGGCCCTCTCCCCGGAACAGATCGACCCGGACTTCGACGCCGACGACGACTGACACACCCCTCTCCCCACCGTGTTGGAATGTGTTCCGTACTGTGGGAAGGGGTTTGTGTCCGTCGTTGTCATCGGGAGAGGATCGTAGTTGTGAACGATCAAAGACTGCGGGTCGGAGTTGTCGGGCTGGGCTTCGCCGGGCGGACGGCGCTGGAGGCGTTCTCCGAGCTGCCCGATGTCGAGGTGGTCGCGCTGGCGGGCCTCGAGAAGGACATCCTGACCAGCCTGGGCGAGAAGCACGGCGTACCGCATCTCTACGAGAAGTGGGAGGACCTGCTCGAGACCGAGGGCCTGGAAGCGGTCAGCATCGGTACGCCGACGCAGCTGCACGCCCCGATCGCGCTGAAGGCGCTCGAGAAGGGCTTGCACGTCCTGTCCGAGAAGCCGCTGGCGCGGACGGTGGCCGAGGGTACGGCGATGGTCGAAGCCTCGAAGAAGGCCGGCCGGGTGCTGAAGGTCGTGTTCAACCACCGCGAGCGCGGTGACGTCGCGGCGCTGAAGCACCAGATCGACGAGGGCCAGCTCGGCCGGATCTACTACGCGAAGGCGCACTGGATGCGCCGCAACGGCATCCCGGGCATGGGCGGCTGGTTCACCAACCGCGAGCTGTCCGGTGGCGGTCCGCTGATCGACCTCGGCGTCCACATCCTCGACATGGCGCTGCACCTGCTGGGCGAGCCGCAGGTGACGACGGTGTCGGCGAATACGTTCGCCGAGCTCGGTCCGCGCGGCAAGGGCAGCTCGAGCACCCCGGACCGGCCGACCGTCGACACGCTCGGGTCGAAGTTCGAGGTCGAGGACCTGGCGACGGCGTACCTGCGGCTGAAGGGCGGCGGCGCGCTGCAGCTGGAGACCAGCTGGGCGACGTTCCGGGCGCCGGGCGACAACTTCGGGATCGAGCTGTTCGGCACCGAGGGCGGCGCGAAGATCGAGGTACAGAACTACACCACCGTGGACACGCTGCGGATCTTCACCGATGTGGCCGGGGTGCCGGCCGAGGTGAAGCCCGCGACCGGGGCCGGGCTCGGCCACCGGGCGGTGGTGCGGGAGTTCGTCCGGATCGTCAAGAGCGGCGACTGGGACGGTCAGAACGGGTCCGAGGCGCTGCTGCGGACCGAGGTCATCGACGCCTGCTACGCCTCGGCGAAGGCGGGACGAGAGGTTGTGCTGCATGACTGATCCGATTCGCGTCACAGTCTGGGGCGAGAACGTCCACGAAGGCCGGGACGAGTCTGTCCGCAAGGTGTACCCGGACACGATGCACGGGACCATCGCGGCGGCTTTGCGGGCCAAGCTCGGCGAGGACGTCGTCGTACGGACCGCCACGCTGCAGGACCCGGAGCACGGCCTGACCGAGGAGGTGCTCGCGGACACCGACGTACTCACCTGGTGGGGGCACGCCGCCCACGGTGACGTCGACGACGCGATCGTCGAGCGGGTCCAGCAGCACGTGCTGTCCGGCATGGGCCTGATCGCGCTGCACTCCGCCCACTTCAGCAAGATCTTCATCAAGCTGATGGGTACGACGTGCTCGCTCGACTGGCGCGCCGAGAACGACCGCGAGCTGATCTGGACGGTCGCGGCCGGCCATCCGATCGCGCAGGGCATCCCGCACCCGCTGGTGATCGAGCGCGAGGAGATGTACGGCGAGCTGTTCGACATCCCTCAGCCGGACGAGCTGGTCTTCGTCAGCTCGTTCACCGGCGGCGAGGTGTTCCGCTCCGGCTGCTGCTACCGCCGCGGCCAGGGCCGGGTCTTCTACTTCCGCCCCGGCGACCAGGAGTACCCGACGTACCACCAGCCCGAGGTCCAGCAGATCCTCGCCAACGCGGCCAAGTGGGCCGCCCCGGTCGTCCCGCGCCAGCTGCCGACGGTGCACCACCGCAAGGACATCGGCTGGTTCGAGAAGGCCTGAAATACAGGATCGTGCGTGGGCCGGATAGGGTCCACGCATGGTTGACGTTGCGGCGATCTTCAAGGCGTACGACGTGCGTGGGGTCGTCCCGGACCAGTTGGACGAATCAGTGGCCCGGGCGACCGGCGCCGCGTTCGTCGAGGTCCTGGACGTCCTCGCGGGTCCGGGGGCGGTCGTGATCGGGTACGACATGCGACCGTCCAGCCCGGGCCTGGCAGCTGCCTTCGCCGAGGGGGTGACCAGCACCGGAGCGGATGTGATCGACATCGGCCTGGCCTCCACCGACCAGCTGTACTTCGCGTCCGGCCGGCTCGACCTGCCCGGCGCGATGTTCACCGCGAGCCACAACCCGGCGAAGTACAACGGCATCAAGATGTGCCGCCCGGGTGCCGCGCCGGTCGGTGCCGACTCGGGTCTGCGGGATATCGCCGACCTGGTCGCGAAGGCCCTGACCGAAGGCCCGGCAACGAGCTCGGCAACGGGACATGTCACCCACAAGGACCTGCTCACGGCGTACGCCGACCACTTGCACGACCTGGTCGACCTGAACGGCATCCGCCCGCTCACCGTGGTCGTCGACGCGGGTAACGGCATGGGCGGTCACACCGTCCCGGCCGTGTTCGCCAAGGGCCCGGTGACGATCATCCCGATGTACTTCGAGCTCGACGGCAACTTCCCGAACCACGAGGCCAACCCGCTCGACCCGAAGAACCTGGTCGACCTGCAGGCCAAGGTCCGCGAGACCGGCGCCGACCTCGGGCTCGCGTTCGACGGCGACGCCGACCGCTGCTTCGTGGTCGACGAGAAGGGCGACCCGATCTCGCCCAGCGCGATCACCGGCGCGGTCGCCGTACGGGAGCTGGCCAAGCACCCCGGCTCGACGATCCTGCACAACCTGATCACCTCCAAGGCGGTCCCGGAGCTGATCACCGAGCACGGCGGCGTCCCGGTCCGGACCCGGGTCGGGCACTCGAACATCAAGCAGAAGATGGCCGAGACCGACGCGGTGTTCGGCGGCGAGCACTCCGCGCACTACTACTTCCGCGACTTCTGGCGGGCCGACACCGGCATGCTGGCCGCGCTGCACGTGCTGGCCGCGCTGGGTGAGCAGGACAAGCCGGCCAGCGAGCTGTTCGCCGAGTACGAGCGGTACGTCGCGTCCGGCGAGATCAACAACAAGGTCGCGGACGCGGCGGCGACGGTCGCGGCGATCGAAGATACGTATTCTGGCGGCAGCAACATGGACGGCGTGACCGTCGACCATCTGGACGGGTTGACCGTGTCGGCGGGACAGTGGTGGTTCAACGTCCGTGCGTCGAACACGGAACCGTTGCTGCGGCTGAACGTCGAGGCCGCGGACCGGTCCGAGATGGAGCGTGTCCGTGACGAAGTACTGGCCCTGATCACCGGCGCATCGGTGGAGGAGAACTGAATGGCAGTCAATCTGGACCCGGACCTGTTGAGCATCCTGGTCTGCCCGAAGTGCCGGTCGGAGTTCCGCGTGGACGACGAGGCGAACGAGCTGGTCTGCACCAACGCCGGCTGCGCGCTGGCCTACCCGGTGCGTGACGACATCCCGGTGCTGCTGATCGACGAAGCCCGGGACACCAGGGAAACGGCCGCGACAGAGAGCTGACGGAGAGCTATGAGCGTCTTCGACGACACCCGACTGGACGACCCGGCCACCCTCCGGGCGGCCGACCACCTGCTCCGCCGCCTGGCCATGGCCGGTGCTCGCGTCCGCGCCGAGCTGGAAGCGTCCGAGGACGTGCTGTCCAACCTGACGTCGGACGGCTTCCGCCCGCGCGCAGTGGTGGCCGCCGGTCGCGACGCCCGCCTGGTCCGCGCTGTGCTGGAGCCGGTCTGCCCGGTTCCGTTCCTGGCCTGGCCCGGTCCGGGCCTGCCCGGCTGGGCCGGTCCGCTCGACATGGTCGTCGTACTCGGCGGAGCCAACGAGGACGCCGACGCGGTCTCGGCCGCAGCCGAAGCGGTACGGCGTGGCTGCGGCCTGCTGGTGGCTGCGCCGGAGGACTCGCCGGTCGCGATCGCATCGGCCGGCTTGCGGCACGCGATCCGGCTGCCGTCCCAGTCCGACGACCAGCTCGCGTCGGCGGTCGCAGTACTGCAGGCGTTGCACCAGCTGGAGCTCGGTCCGGAGGTGGACCACAAGTCCGTCGCGTCGATGCTGGACGACGTCGCGATCGAGTGCTCGCCGAACAACGACGTAGCCTCCAACCCCGCCAAGGACCTCGCGCTGATCCTTGCGGACGCGCTGCCGCTGGTGTGGGGCGGTTCTGTCCTCGCAGCGCGTGCAGCTCGTCGCGTGGTCGAGGCGCTGCGGCTGGCGAGCGGCCGGCCCGCTCTGGCCGCTGACACCGGTCACCTGCTGCCGGTGCTCAACCAGCCACCGCGGGACCTGTTCGCGGACCCGTTCGACAAGCCTGCGGAGCTGCGGCCCGCGCTGGTCATCCTGGACGACGGCGTGGAGGACGAAGGCGTCGCCGAGCACCACCGCAAGCTCGAGCGGAAGGCCGAGGCACACGACGTCCGCGTGTTCACGGTCCGGCAGGCCAGCGGCACGGACATCGCGCGGTACGCCGCTCTGACCCAGCACGGTCGCTACGCCGCGGCGTACCTCGGGATAGGCCTCGGCCGCTACGGGACGGCGACCGACACCGACCCGGTCGAGCCAGGGATCCCCTCGGAGGACCCGGCGTGGTAGTCCCGCTGCAGAACACGATCCGCGACTACGCCTGGGGCTCGGCGACCGCGCTCCCCGAGCTGCTCGGCGTGGCGCCGGACGGCAACCCGCAGGCCGAGATGTGGATGGGTGCGCACGAGTCCGCGCCGTCCGTGCTGCCCAACGGCGACACGCTGTACGACGTGGTGTCGGACGACCCGGCCGCGGTGCTGGGCGAGGAGACGGCCGAGCGGTTCGAGGGCCGGTTCCCGTTCCTGGCCAAGCTGCTGGCGGCCGGGCAGCCGCTGTCGATCCAGGCACATCCCTCGCGGGACCAGGCCATCGACGGGTACGAGCGGGACGAGGCGGCCGGGATTCCGCGCGACGCCGGAGACCGGAACTACAAGGACGCCTGGCCGAAGCCGGAGATCCTGATCGCGCTGGAGCCGTTCGACGCGCTGGTGGGGTTCCGTCCGCTGGACCGGACGATCGCGCTGCTCGAGGCGCTGGGGCCGGCCGGCTTCGGTGAGCTGACCGACCAGCTGCGGGACGGGAAGCTGCGGGAGGCGTTCACCGATTTCATGAGCGCCGACCGGGATGCGATCCGTCCGCTGGTCGGTGCGCTCGGCGAGGCGGTTGCGCAGTACGACGGGGAAGCCTTCCCGCTGGAGCGGGAGACGCTGTCGAAGTTGTGCGCGGACTTCCCGGACGATCCCGGCGTACTCGCGGCGTTGCTGCTGAACCGGGTCCGCCTGGAGCGGTTCGACGCGGTCTACCTGCCGGCCGGGAATGTGCACGCGTACCTGCACGGCCTCGGTTTCGAGGTGATGGCGAACTCCGACAACGTGTTGCGTGGTGGGCTGACGAGCAAGCACGTCGACGTACCGGAGCTGGTCTCGGTGGTCGACTTCGAGCCGCTAGCGGACCCGGTGCTGACCGCTGACGGCGAGGGTGTCTACGAGACAGGGTGTGAGTACTTCGCTGTCCACCGGGTCGAGCTGGATGGTGGCGAGCAGACCGTCGAGGGTGTCGGGCCGCGGATCATCTGCTGTGTCGCGGGCGCGATCGATGCTGCGGGCAAAGAATCCGTTGTGACCCCGGTGACACTGTCCGCGGGTCAGTCCGCGTTCGCCGCGGGACCCGAAGGACCCTGTATCTTGCGTGGTTCTGGCACGGCGTTCGTCGTGTCGGCCCGCTGATCTCTGCAGTTTTCCTTGGGAGGACCTGAACACCATGGCTGGTGGCGGAAACAAGGCCGTTGTCGCGGCTTTGCTGGCGAACACCGGGATCGCGGTCACCAAGTTCGCCGCCTGGGCCCTGACCCAGTCGGCGTCGATGCTGGCCGAGGCGATCCACTCGCTCGCCGACGCGGGCAACCAGGTGTTGCTGCTGGTCGGCGGCCAACGCGCGAAGCGGGCCGCGGACGAGCTGCACCAGTTCGGGTTCGGCCGGGAGCGGTACGTCTACTCGTTCATCGTGTCGATCGTGCTGTTCAGCGTCGGCGGTCTGTTCGCGCTGTACGAGGGCTACCACAAGGTGCACGATCCGCATGGGATCGACAACTGGAAGTGGGTTCCGGTCGCGGTGCTGGTGCTCGCGATCGCGATGGAGAGCTTCTCGTTCCGGACCGCGATCGTCGAGGCGAACAAGCTCCGTGGGAGCGTTCCCTGGGTCCGTTTCGTCCGCAACGCGCGGGCGCCTGAGCTGCCGGTCATCCTGCTCGAGGACTTCGCCGCGCTCACCGGTCTGGTGCTGGCGCTGATCGGCGTCGTACTGACCCTTGTCACCGGCAACGGTGTGTTCGACGGTCTGGGCTCGATGGCGATCGGCGCGCTGCTGGTCTGCGTGGCGATCTTCCTCGCGATCGAGATGAAGTCGCTGCTGCTCGGTGAGTCCGCGACCCGCGAGTCCCAGGACCGCATCGTCGCCGCGATCGAGAACACGCCCGGCGTCCAGCGGCTGATCCACATCAAGACCCTGCACCTCGGCCCGGAGGAGGTGCTGGTCGCCGCCAAGGTCGGGGTCGAGCCGACCACCGACGCGGCCGTCGTCGCCGAGACCATCGACGCCGCCGAGCGCGCCATCCGCGCGGCCGAGCCGATGAGTCAGCACATCTACCTCGAGCCCGACGTCTTCGACGAGAACCACGTCCCCGACGAACGCCCCGCCGTACCCGAGGCTCCCTCGCACTAGCGCTGCTTGGGTGGGAGCACACCCGACCTACCAAGCCATCTGAGGGCGCGGTCGCGGTCGATCTGGGCCTGGGTCGGGGGTGCGGTGAGGCGGCCGGTGCGGTAGCCGAGGTTGCGGATGTCGGCGGCCACGGACGGCTCGGCGAGGGCCCGGAGCGCGAACGCCAGCGCGGCCGGGGTCACGTCGTACCGGCGTTCGAGGTCGAGCGCGAGTTGTACGGCGGCCAGGTCGCGGTCGTCGTACTGGCGCTGGGCCGTGTGTTCGGACCGGGACCGCGGGAGCAGCCCGAGCGCCTCCCGGTAGCGCAGCATGCGTGGAGTGGTACCCAGCTGGCGAGCGGCCTCGGTGATGCGCATATCTCAATCTTGACATTTCGGTGTCAAAATCGCGCCCGGAGCGATCAAACCGCGTGCCTCGCCCCTCTAGGCTCGTGCGAGTACCAATCACAGTCTTCAGGGGAGCGGCATGACCTTCGACTACAAGGTGGCGGATCTCGGCCTGGCCGAGTTCGGGCGCAAGGAGATCCGGCTGGCCGAGCACGAGATGCCCGGCCTGATGGCGATGCGCGAGCAGTACGGCGACAGCAAGCCGCTGTCCGGGGCCCGGATCATGGGTTCGTTGCACATGACGATCCAGACCGCGGTGCTGATCGAGACGCTGGTGGCGCTCGGCGCCCAGGTGCGCTGGGTCTCCTGCAACATCTTCTCCACCCAGGACCACGCCGCGGCCGCGGTCGTCGTCGGCCCGGACGGTTCGGCCGACGCCCCCGCCGGTGTCCCGGTGTTCGCCTGGAAGGGCGAGACGCTGGAGGAGTACTGGTGGTGCACCGAGCAGGCGCTGAAGTGGCCCGGTGAAGAGGGTCCGAACATGATCCTCGACGACGGCGGCGACGCCACGATGCTCGTCCACAAGGGCACCGAGTTCGAGAAGGCCGGCGCCGTACCGGACCCGTCGACCGCGGACTCCGAGGAGTACGCCGTCGTGCTGTCGCTGCTGACCCGCACGCTGCGGGAGGAGCCGCAGCTGTGGACCACCATCGGCCAGGGCATCAAGGGTGTCACCGAGGAGACCACCACCGGCGTGCACCGGCTGTACGAGATGCACAAGGCCGGCGCGCTGCTGTTCCCGGCGATCAACGTGAACGACTCGGTGACCAAGTCGAAGTTCGACAACAAGTACGGCTGCCGGCACTCGCTGATCGACGGCATCAACCGCGCCACCGACGTACTGATCGGCGGCAAGGTCGCGGTCGTCTGCGGGTACGGCGATGTCGGCAAGGGCTGCTCGGAGTCGCTGCGCGGCCAGGGCGCCCGGGTGATCGTGACCGAGATCGACCCGATCTGCGCGCTGCAGGCCGCGATGGACGGCTACCAGGTGAGCACGATGGACGACGTCGTCGGCATCGGTGACATCTTCGTCACCACCACCGGCAACAAGGACGTCATCACCGCCGACCACATGGCCGCGATGAAGCACCAGGCGATCGTCGGCAACATCGGCCACTTCGACAACGAGATCGACATGGCCGGCCTGTACAAGACCGCCGGTGTCGAGCGGGTCAACATCAAGCCGCAGGTCGACGAGTTCCGGTTCCCGGACGGCCACACGATCATCGTCCTGTCCGAGGGCCGCCTGCTGAACCTGGGCAACGCGACCGGCCACCCGTCGTTCGTGATGTCGAACTCGTTCACCAACCAGGTCCTGGCCCAGATCGAGCTCTTCGTGAAGACCGCGGAGTACCCGACCGACGTCTACGTCCTGCCGAAGCACCTGGACGAGATGGTCGCCCGCCTCCACCTCGACGCCCTCGGCGTCAAGCTGACCGAACTCTCCAAGGAGCAGGCCGCCTACCTCGGCGTCCCGGTCGAAGGCCCGTACAAGTCGGAGCACTACCGCTACTGATTCCCCCCACAGCAAACGCCCCGCAGATTCCTGCGGGGCGTTTTGCTGTTCTCAGGACCACTGGGATTCGTTGCTGCCGGGGGTGGCCCAGCCTTGGGCGTTGAGGGTGGCTGGGCGGGGGCCCGGGGGTGGTGGGGGTGGGATGAAGGGGGTCGGCGCGGGGACGGGGGCCTGGGCGCCGTACGGGCTGGGTGGGGTGAACGGGCCGGCGGGGATTGCGTAGGACGGGGCGAAGGGGCCAGTGGGGGTGGGGCGGTGGGTGGAGAGGCGGATGAGTTCTCGGCGGCGGCGTTCGGCGAGGATGGCGGAGAGGTAGGCGGGGGCGATGATCGGGGTCGGCGGGGCCGGGGCCGTGACGGCGGCCATCTTGGCGGCGAGGGCTTCGCCGAGGGCGATCTGCGGGCCGGGGAGGAGGTCGGTGTAGCGGGCGAGGTAGTCACGCGCCGCGTTGGCCAGGTCGTCGGACAGCCGCGAGAGCTCCAGCGACTGCGCCCACTGGACCAGGTGGCCGGGGACGAACAGCGGCGGTGACGCCATCGCCTGGTGCCGCTCGCGGATGACGACCGTACCGGCGACCATGTCTCCGATTCGCTTGCCCTGCTTGTTCATCAGGCTTGCCACGATCCCCGGACACGCCGCGAACCACGGCGCGAAGTCGACGAAGAACCACATCAGCGTCCGCACCAGCGCGTGCCGGAACCGGATCGAGCTGCCGTCGTCGCGCACCACCTTCAGCCCGAGCACCATCTTGCCGACGGTCCGCCCGCGGGTCAGCGTCTCCATCACGACCCGGTAGCCGACCGCCACCAGCAGTACGACGATGAAGATCAGCGCGAACGCCAGCGCCTCACTGGACTCGCTCCCGAGCAGGAACCCGGCCAGCAACGAGATCAGCACGACCAGTACGACGCCCTGCAGCGCCACGTCGATCGCGCACGCCAGCGCCCGCGTCGGCATCCGCGCGATCCGCACCTGGAGGACGACCGCTTCGCCGGTGACCAGCTGAGACACGTCGTCGCCCCCTCCTGACTAGACACTGCGTCCGGCTAGTCTGCCAGCAGTCGGGTGGAGGAAGGGGGTAGCTGTGGACGTCGAAGCGTTCGTATCGGTGCACCAGCCGCAGTGGGACCGCCTCGCCTACCTGACCCGTCGCCAGCGCCGCCTGTCCGGTGCAGAGGCCGAAGAGCTCGTGGTCCTCTACCAGCGCGTCGGCACACACCTGGCCGCGCTGCGAGCCGCCGGCGCCGATCCGGTGTCGATCGGTCGCCTGTCCGGCCTGATCGCCGACGCCCGCGGTGCGGTGACCGGTGCGCAGGCACCCGTCTGGCGCGACATCTCGAAGTACTTCCTGGTCAGCTTCCCGGCCGCGCTGTACGCCTCCAGACGCTGGTGGCTCACTATCGGTCTGCTGTTCTACCTGGTCGCGGCCTGGACGGCGTGGCGAGTGCTGGCCCACCCAGAGGTGATCGACTCGATCGGTACGCCGGACCAGGTCAAGCAGCTGGTCGAGCACGATTTCGAGTCGTACTACTCCGACAACCCGGCACAGGACTTCGCACTCCGTGTCTGGATCAACAACGCGACTATCAGTGCCGCCGTGCTCGCACTGGGCATCCTGCTGGTGCCGTCTGTCTTCATCCTGTGGGACAACGCGGTCAACCTCGGTCTGAGCGCCGGTCTGATGATCGGCCACGACCGGGGCGGCCTGTTCTTCAGCCTGATCACGCCGCACGGTCTGCTCGAGCTGACCGCGGTATTCGTCGCCACCGCGGCCGGACTGCGCCTCGGCTGGTCCTGGATCGCTCCTGGCCCCCGCACTCGTATGCAGGCCATCGCCCAGACCGGACGCGCCACGATAGGCATGGCGATCGGACTGGCCGCAGTACTCCTCGTGACCGGCCTGATCGAGGGCTTCGTGACACCGTTCCTGCCGGCACCGGTCCGCGTGACGATCGGCATCCTCGCCGAGCTGGCCTTCTTCACCTACGTCTGGACTCTCGGTCGCCGGGCGTACCGTCACGGTGAGTACGGCGACATCGATGAGGCGGACCGGGAAGCCAGCGCACCTGTCTCCGCCTGATCGGTTTCCGGTGTGGGAACCGGGTCAGGGTGAGGATGGACCAGGAAGTGAGGCACAGCCGTGCGTACGGCGTGGCGATCACTGTCGGCCTGATGGCCTACGGAGTCGTCTATCTGCTGATCGCATGGATCGCTCTGCAGCTCGCCTGGGGGAAGTCGTCCCAGGAAGCGTCGCAGAAGGGCGCGCTGGAGGAGCTGGCGAGCAAACCGCTCGGCGGCGTCCTGCTGTGGGTCGTCGCGATCGGGTTGTTCGCGCTGGTGATCTGGCGCGCGCTGCAGCTCATCTACGGTCACCTGGACATGGAGCACAAGCTCTCCGCGATCGGCCGCGCGGCCGTCTACCTCGTGGTCGGCATCAGCGCGGTCAAGATCGCCGTCGGATCCGGCGGCGGTTCCAGCACCAGCCAGCAGCAGTCGATGTCCGGCCGGGTCATGCAACACGGAGCGGGCCGGGTGCTGATCATCGTGGTCGGTATCGCGATCATCGCCATCGGTGCACGCCAGATCCACAAGGGGATCACGAAGAAGTTCACCGAGGACCTGGTCGGCGGTGTCTCCGAGACGACGATCCTGCTGGGCCGGATCGGGTACGTCGCGAAGGGCATCGCGTTCGCCGTGGTCGGTGTGCTGTTCGCGTGGGCCGCGATCAGCTATGACCCGAAGAAGGCCGGCGGACTCGACACCGCGCTGCGCACGATCAAGGACCAGCCGTTCGGTTCCGTCCTGCTGACCGTGCTGGCGCTCGGCGTCGCCGCGTTCGGCCTGTACTGCTTCAGCTGGTCGCGCAACGCTAAGAAGTGAGGCGTCCCGCTTCGATTCGTGACCACTGGGCGATGGGCCGGCCGTCGATGACCTTCGGGAGTACCGGGTCCTCGGTCGCCCACTGTTTCGGCCAACCGTCCGGTGAGTCCTCGAACGGCTCCTGGCGTCCGTACACGGTGAGGTCCATCAGCGCGTAGTTGTTGTCCATCACCTCGACGCCGCGCATCGTCGTCCAGTACGTCTCGAAGACGCGGTCGCCCTGGCGCACGTACGAGATCAGGTACATCTGGCCGATGTTGCGTCCGACGAGCAAGCGCTCGAGTGACCCGACCCCGGAGTACCACGGCATCGTCCAGCCCATGAAGTCGCGGTACGCGCGGCTCTCGGCGTACGGGCCCTGGGCGAAGACGGCGAACGTGATGTCGCGCGAGTGGAGGTACGAGATCTCCTGCACCTGACCTGTGCACCAGGTGCAGCCCTGGCATTGTTCTTCTGCTGGGTGTCCGGTGTGCCACATGTAGTAGTAGGCGAGGAGTTGCGTGCGCCCTTCGAAGGCTTCGAGCAGGGTGACCGGACCGTCAGGTCCGGTCACCGGGATGCTCGCGTCGACCTCGACCATCGGCAACCTCTTGCGCTGTGCCGTGATCTCGTCACCCTCGCGGGTGTGGGCTTTCTCCCTGGCGCGCAGGTGATTCAGATCCGCGTCGAACGTTGCGCGATCGACCACCGGCGGGAGGGCAGTGCTTTCCGGTACGGCTCGTTCGTGCTTTCTCATACTGGCCACGTCGGAGCCGGTACCCCGTTCTCGACATCGTCAGGCAGGAAGATCGCGTCTGCGCAGTCCCACCAGGCCTGCGAAGCCGACGACCACGGCGATCGCGAGCAGGGCGATCAGTGGACCTGCGGACACCGTTCCACCTGGCAAAGAGGGGAGATGGCTGAACGGCGAGATGTCGCGGATCCAGCCCGCCGTCGCGACGCCCGCACTCACGAGGCCGATCAGAATGCAGACAGTTGGTCCGGCCCACGAGATCATCGAGGCCTGCGGGAAGAATCCGAAGATCGCGATCGCAATCGCGGCCAACACCCACACCGCCGGGAGTTGCGCCAGCGCTGCACCGATGAGTCTCGGGACCTGTCCGCCCACATCGCCGATCGCGATGCCGTACGCAAGCCCTTCGGCCACGCCGGCCGCCAGCAACGCAACCGCCGGCCCGAGCAGACTGAAGACGAGATGGCTCGCGGCCCACTGCCAACGACTCGTCGCGGTCGCCAGCACGGGCTCGGCCCGCCCGCTGCTCTCCTCGACGCGCATCCGCAGTGTTGCCTGTACGGCGTACGCCGAGGCGATCAACCCGACCAGTGTCATGACTCCGGCCAGGAACGAGTCGATCAGCCCGGCCGATCCGCCCATCCGCTGGAACATCTCCTGGATGGTCGGATCGTCCTTCATCATGTCACCGACACCTTTGGCGACACCGCCGAACAACAAGCCCAGCAAGGCGAATCCGACCGTCCACGCGAGCAGCAGACCGCGGTGCAACCGCCAGGCCAGCGCGAACGGCGAGCCGAGCGTCCCGTCCGCGGGGCCGAGCTTGTCGGGTAACAGTCCGGCGCCGATGTCCCGTTTGGTTGCGAGAACGACGGCGGTGGCGACCAGGGCGATGGTTGCTACCAGCAACACGGCGGCGAGCCACCAGCGGTTCTCGGCGTACGGGTGGATCTGTTGTGCCCAACCGATCGGTGAGAGGTACGACAACCAGGCGAGCGGGCCGTCCGTGTGCGCGCTCGTGTCGCCGGCGGCGCGCAGTACGTAGGACGCACCGAGAACGCCGATCGCGATCCCGCGCGCGCTGCCGGCGCTCGCGGTCAACTGCGCCGCGACTGCGCCTACTGCGGCGAAGAACCAGCCGGTGCCGGCGTAAACCATGCCGATGGCAACGGATCCTGCTACCGGGAGATCTTGGCTGTGCATGCCCAAGGCAAGGAGAACGGCCAGCGCCAGGTTGGCGCCGAAGACTGTGATCAGCGCCGCTGCCAGTTGTGCGTGCCGGCCGATGACGGTTGCCCCGAGCAACTCACGACGGCCGGTCTCTTCCTCGACCCGGGTGTGCCGGATCACCGTGAGCAGGCTGATCAGTCCGACCATCACCGGTACGAACCCGAGTCGCCAGGTGACGAATTCGCCGAGGCTGGAGCCGGACAGTTCGCCGTACAAGGTGATGAAGCCGGCGTTGCTTGCGTACTTGATGCGGGAGTCCGGTGTCGGGAACAGATCGCCGTACTCCTTCACATAACTGACCGAGATCGCCACCAGCAGCACGATCCACAACGGCAGGACGATCCGGTCGCGGCGCAGGATCAGCCGGATCAGTCCGCCGGTCCCCGCGAGGCTCTTCATTTCACCGCCTCGGGTTCGTACAGCCGCAGGAACAGCTCCTCCAACGACGGCGGCTGGCTCACGAGACTCCGTACGCCGATCTCCGTCAAGCATCGGAGCACCGGGTTGATCTCGTCGGTGTCGACGTCGAACTGGACGCGTCCGTCGGCCTCCTTGAGATCGTGGACGCCGGACAGCTGGGCCAGGCCGTTCATCGGTCCGACCAGCTCGGCCTGGATCGACGTGCGCGTGAGGTGCCGCAGCTCGGAAAGCGTGCCGCTCTCGACCGCGCGGCCGGCCCGGATGATCGTGACGCGATCGCAGAGCGCCTCGACCTCGGACAGGATGTGGCTGGACAGCAGCACGGTCCGGCCGTCGCGGTCGCTGATCTCCTGCACGACCTCGCGGAAGACCTCTTCCATCAACGGGTCAAGGCCGCTCGTCGGCTCGTCGAGCAGTAGGAGCTCGACGTCGGAGGCGAACGCGGCGACCAGCGCGACCTTCTGGCGGTTGCCCTTCGAGTACGCACGGGCCTTCTTGCGCGGGTCGAGATCGAACCGCTCGAGCAGCTCGGCCTTGCGCTTCTTGTCGATGCCGCCGCGCATGCGACCGAGCAGGTCGATCGCCTCGCCGCCGGACAGGTTCGGCCAGAGCGTCACGTCACCGGGGACATAGGCCAGGCGGCGATGCAGGTCGGTCGCGTCCGACCAGGGATCGCCGTCGAGGACCCGCGCGGTCCCCTCGTCCGCGCGCGTCATTCCCAACAGGATGCGAATGGTGGTGGTCTTCCCCGCGCCGTTCGGGCCGAGGAACCCGTGCACCTCACCGGTTCGCACCGTGAGGTCGAGACCGTCCAGGGCAAAGGTCCGCCCGAACGACTTGACCAGACCTTCCGTGCTGATCGCAGCCGGCATGATCACTTCTCCTCAGAGCGTTGCTGGAGTTTTTCGATTTGTTCGGGGGAGATGAGCGGGATCGTGAAGACCTCCATCAAGGCCTGGCCGATCCGGTTGTAGCCCGCCGGGGTGGTGATGTCCTCGCCGAGCGCCTTCGAGACCTGGTCCCGCAGGATGAAGACGCTCAGCTTGATCGCGGCCAGCGCAGCGGCGTACCCGCGGGGGTCCTTCGGTTTGATGCCGTAACCGCTGGCCCATTCCTCGACCGCGTCGACCCCTTCCAGGAACAGCGCGGTCGCGGTCTCGGAGCCGTCCATCATCGAGCGAACGATGTACAACTGCAGCGGAAACGCGATCGGATGCAGCACCAGCGGATCGAGCCCGGTGAGATCACCGTCCTGCGTCAGCTCGGCCCCGATCTGCAGCATCCGATCCTTCGCGTACCGGTCGCAGGCGTCCCGCAGCGCCTCCTTCGACCCGAAGTGATGCCGGACAAGCCCCGACGACACCCCCGCCTCGGCAGCAATATCCCGGATCGAGGCCCCCTCGATCCCACGCTCCCCGAACAACCTGATCGCCGCATCCCGAATCCGAGCCCGCGCCGTCAGGTCCTCTGCCGCTCGATCCATCACCCACTCCTCTCCCTACACACAAAAGCAAACTACTACACGATCGTGTAGTCAAGTGCTTTGAGGGGGTACTGCGGCCAGCCCCGCGTGCTACGCAGCTGCTTCCTTCGTCGCTGCGTCCTCAGCGCACCCGCTCCGCACGCACCCGCCCACCCCCGGCTCATCGCCGTGCATCCCCTTCCGGCTATCGCCGGGGTCTTCCGGCTATCGCCGGGGTCTTCCGGCTGTCGCCGGACTGTGCCGGCTATCGCCGGAGTGGGCGGCTGCCGCCGCGAGTCGCTCGCTGCGCTCGCGGTGACTGCTGGCCGGGTCAATCGATGACTGGACCGTGGACCCTGGCGGGTGTCGACTCCTGCTGTCGTGACGCGAGTGGGTGTGATCGGCCCCCGGGGTGCTGCACATCCACCCACCTCCGGCTCGGTGCCGTGCGTCCCCATCCGGCTAGCGCCCCGGATCGCTCGCTGTCGTTCGCGGGTGAGTGCTTGGCGGGTGTTCTTCGAGGAGCGGGTTGTAGTGATACGGGCTGTGGGTCTCGATCGCGGATGTGGTGTCGCGAGCAGCACCCGCGCGCGCGGGTGGTAGCTGTGCCAACAGTCGCGCTCGCCGCAGCACCCAACATCACGAGCCCCGGGGCCGCTACAGCACGCTCTCGACCGCGGGCGGCAGCCCGCAGATTCCGGCGATAGCCGGAAAAGTCCGGCGATAGCCGGAAGACCCCGGCGATAGCCGGAAAGGGATGTACGGCGCTGAGTCGGGGGTGGGTGGGGTGCGGGCGGAGCGGGTGCGCTGAGGAGCGGAGCGACGAAGAAAGCCCGCGTAGCCCGCGGGGTAGACCGCATTCTGACCGGTAAGAAGGTTACTTCGGTGTGACAAAGAGCCGTAGTTTGTTGACAGAGGGGTGTCTGCTGGTGTGGGTTCTTCCCCAAACACCAACACCAGCTGGGGAAGGTTGGCGGCCATGAGGAAGTTGTTGGCGGTGCTGGGGGCGTTGTGTTTGGCGGTGGTTCCGGGTGCGGCGTACGCGGCTGATCCGGTGAAGGATCCGGCCAAGAAGGTGATCAAGATCGGCGTGACCCAGTCGGTCGACTCGATGAATCCGTTCTTGGCTGTGCGGCTGGTGACCGGGTCGATCCAGCGGATGATCTACGGCTTTCTGACGGTGCCGGACTCGAAGACTCTGCAACCCAGTCCGGATCTCGCCGAGTCCTGGACGACGTCGCCGGACGGGCTGACGTGGACGTTCAAGATCCGGCAGGCGAAGTGGTCGGACGGGCAGCCGATCACGGCGGACGATGCGGCCTGGACGTTCAACAAGATGATCACCGACGACGGCGCCAAGACCGGCAACGGTCCGGCCGTCGCGAACTTCCAGAGCGTCACCGCGAACGGGCAGGAGCTGACCATCAAGCTCAAGACCCCGCAGGCGTCGATGCTCGACAACCCCGTCCCGATCATGCCGAAGCACGTCTGGGAGAAGGTCAAGGACATCTCGGAGTACGACGCTGAGGTGTACCCGACCGTCGGCAGCGGACCGTACGTCGCGGTCGAGCACAAGAAGGACCAGTTCGTGCGGCTCGAGGCGAACCCGCAGTACTGGCGTGGGCGGCCGAAGGTCGACGAACTGCAGGTGATCTTCTACGACAACCCGGCCGCCTCGATCGTCGGGCTGAAGAAGGGTGACATCGACCTGATCGGGCGGCTGAACCCGCCGGACTTCGAGTCGCTGAAGGGCGATGACAACATCGTCCAGTGGAACACGCAGGGCCGGCGGGCGGCGTACCTGCAGATCAACCACGGCGCGACGACCAGCGACAACAAGCCGATCGGCGACGGCACCCGGCCCTGAAGGATCCGAAGGTACGGACCGCGCTGCACTACGCGATCGACAAGCAGAAGCTGGTCGACGAGGTCCAGGGCGGTCTCGCGAAACCGGCCGACGGGTCGATCATTCCGCCGCTGTACAAGGACTTCTTCTGGGAGGCGAGCGGCGCCGAGAAGGTGACGTTCGACCTCGCGAAGGCCAACAAGATCCTCGACGACGCCGGGTACAAGAAGGGACCTGACGGCGTACGGACGATGCCGGACGGGTCGCGGAAGCTGCAGTTCCGGTTCAGCATCCACACCGATACACCGATCGAGGACAAGCTCGCGGAGTACCTGACCGGCTGGTTCAAGGAGATCGGCATCACGCTGACGACCAAGCGGCTCGACTCGAGCAAGTTCACCGAGGAGACCGGTACGACGGCGCTGTTCGACATCGCGATCAGCGGCTGGTCGGTGAACCCGGACCCGGAGGAGGTGCTCGGCACGCACCTCTGCAGCCGGCGTCCGACCGCGTCCGGGCAGGGCGGTGGGACCGAGTCGTTCTACTGCGACCCGCAGTACGAAAGCCTGTATCTGCAGCAGCAGAAAGAACTCGACCGCACCAAGCGCGCCGACATCGTGAAGAAGATGGAGGAACGGCTCTACACCGACGCCCCGGTGATCGCGTTGTACTACCCGAACGATCTCGAGGGCTACCGCAAGGACCGGATCGCCAGCATCACGCCGATCCCGGAGGACAAGGGCCTGCTGTACGGCGGGTCCGGGTACTGGCCGTTCTACACGCTCGAGGCGGTGTCGAAGGACGGGGCCACGGCCGAAAGCGGTGGGATGAGCGGCGGCGTGATCGCGGGCATCGCGGCGGCCGTGGTCGTCGTACTGATCGGTGGGTTCTTCGTACTGCGGCGTCGCCAGGGCGCGGCCGATGAGCGCGAATGACGGTCACGGTCGAAGCTCCTGAGCAGACCCCTGCTCGCCACGGTCTGCTGCGCTACGCGGCGACCAAGGCGGGCGGAGCCCTGCTCAGTATCGCGATGGTGATCGTCGCGACGTTCTTCCTGTTCCGCCTGCTGCCCGGCGATCCGGTCCGGGCGCTGGCGCAGGGGCGGAACATGACGCCGGAACAGCTCGACCTGGAGCGGGCCCGGCTCGGGCTCGACAAGCCGATCCCTGAACAGTTCTTGCACTTCGTGAAGCAGACGCTGCAGTTCGACCTCGGGGTCTCGTACGAGTACAAGCGACCGGTCGTCGACCTGATCGGCGAGCGGATCGGGTCGACGCTGTTGCTCACCGGTACGGCGTTGGTGATCGCGGTCAGTCTCGGCCTCTGGCAGGGTGCGCGCGCCGGGTGGAAGCCTGGCAGCCGGTTCGACAAGGTGTCGACCGCGATCTCGCTGGTGCTGTGGTCGGTACCGACGTTCTGGCTCGGGCTGTTACTGCTGATGGTGTTCGCGGCCGGGATCGGGCCGATCCCGGGGATCTTCCCGACGCGCGGCAGTTCGAGTGTCGACAAGCCGGACGGGTTCGCGGGCGTGCTGGATGTCGGCGTACACATGGTGCTGCCGTGTCTGACGCTCGTCGCGGTCGTCTACGCGCAGTACCTGCTGGTGATGCGGTCCTCTGTGCTCGACGAGGTCGGGCAGGACTACATCACGACGGCGCGGGCGAAGGGTTTGCGCGATGACGACGTACGGCGAAAGCACGCCGTACCGAACGCGTTGCTGCCGACGGTGACGCTGGTGTTCATGCGGATCGGGTTCGTGGTCGGGGGTGCCGTGACGGTCGAGGCGATCTTCAGTTGGCCGGGGCTCGGGCAACTGTTCTACGAGGCGATCCGGGTGCCGGACTTCACGTTGATGCAGGGGACGTTCCTGCTGATCACGGTGTCGGTGATCCTGATGAACACGTTGGCGGACGTCATCTACCACCTCTTGGATCCGCGGGTGAGGTCGGCATGAGCAACGTGACCTGGGTACGCCGTCGTCGTGCCGCCGGGCGGTTCTGGGCGGATTTCCGGACGCACCGGGCCGGCGTTGCCGGCTTGGTGATTCTCGCGGTTGCCGTCGTACTGGCGCTGATCGCACCGCTGTTCATCGATGCCGGCGTGACGAATGTGGTGTCCGGGACCGGCGCGAAGCTGGCGCCGCCGAGTCTCGACGACCCGCTCGGTACGGACGAGTCGGGGCGGTCGGTGCTGCTGATGATCTGGTGGGGTTCGCGGACCTCGCTGCTCATCGGATTTCTCGCGGCGCTGCTGAGCATGGTGATCGGGACGGTGCTCGGGATCGCGGCCGGGCACTTCCGGGGATGGGTCGGTGCGGTGATCCTGCGGGTGACCGACTGGTTCCTGGTGCTGCCGTCGCTGGTGACCGCGTTGGTGCTGGCGGCGATCCTGGGTGGTTCGACGGCGACGATCATCGTGGCGATCGGGGTGACGTCGTGGCCGTCGACGGCGCGGTTGATCCGCGCGCAGACGCTGGCCGTCGAGGCACGCCCGTACATCGAGAGATCGCTGGCGCTCGGCGGCGGGCATTGGCACATCACCACCCGGCATGTGCTGCCGAACGTCGCACCGTTGCTGTTGGCAAGTACGACGTTGGAGGTGGCGAGCGCGATCGTCACGGAGTCGACGCTGGCGTTCCTCGGCGTGAGTGCGAACAAGACGTCGTGGGGGACGATGCTGCGCGGGGCTTATGACTGGGGTGCGGCGACGGTCGGCGCCTGGTGGTACATCTTGTTGCCGGGTCTCTGCATCGTGATCGTGGTGATGGCTTTCACCTTGTGTGGAAGGGCTTTGGAGTCGGTCTTGAATCCTCGTCTGCGGACCGGGGGCGCCTGATGCTTGAACTCGACAACTTGTCCGTGACCTACAAGGCTGGTGGCGATATCCCCGCCGTCCGCGGCGTGTCCTTGTCGTTGGCGGCCGGGGAAGCGGTTGGCCTGGCCGGCGAATCGGGCTCGGGCAAGTCCTCGGTCGCGCTTGCTTTGTTGCGGCTGCTGCCCTGGTCGGCTGTCGTGGGTGGACGGGTCCTGCTCGACGGCGAGGACGTGCTGACGATGAAGTGGGGCCGGTTGCGCGCCGTACGCTGGTCGTCGGCATCGATCGTCTTCCAGGGCGCGCAGCACGGGTTGAACCCTGTGCAGCGGATCGGGGAGCAGATCGCGGAGCCTCTCGTCGTACATCGACAGGCCTCGGGATCTGCTGCTGACGCGCGGGTGCGGGAGCTGCTCGAACAGGTTGGACTGCCGGCCTGGCGAGCCCGGAGCTATCCGCATGAGCTGAGCGGTGGCCAACGGCAACGAGTGATGATCGCGATGGCGCTTGCTTGCTCACCACAACTGATCATCGCCGACGAACCGACGACAGCGCTCGACCTGATGGTCCAGGCGCAGGTACTGACGCTGATCCGCGACCTGATCGCCTCGCACCGGATCTCGCTGCTGATGATCTCGCACGACCTGTCGGTCCTGGTCGACGTGTGCGACCGCCTCGCCGTCATGTACGCCGGACGCTTGGTGGAGCTCGGTCCGTCGTCGGGGGACTTTCGCCACCCGTACAGCCAGGCGCTCGCGGCGGCGTTCCCGACCGTCGGCGATCCCGCTTCCCGGCTGGCGCCACGCGGTCTGCCCGGTGATCCGCCGGATCCGCAGCAGCTCCCGGGTGGTTGTTCGTTCCATCCGCGTTGCCCGGTCGCGATCGAGTCGTGCGCGACGTCCGACGTACAACTGCGTCCGGTCGGCGATCGAACCGCCGCCTGCATCCTGGTAGGGGAGTGACTCTTGCTAGAGGCAACTGATCTGCATGTCGAATTCTCCGGCCGCGGTGGTCGACGAGCCCGCGCCGTCGACGGCGTCAACCTCTCCATCGGCGCCGGCGAGATCGTCGCCCTCGTCGGCGAATCCGGCTGCGGCAAGACCACCCTCGCCCGCACCCTGCTCGGTCTGGAACGCCCCACCGCGGGCCAGATCGTGTACGACGGCACGCCGCTGAACTACTCCGGTCGCGCCCTGAAGGCCTTCCGCCGTCAGGTCCAACTCGTCCTCCAGGACCCGATGGGCTCCCTCAACCCGCGCCAGACCGTCTACGAAGCGGTTGCCGAAGGCCCCCGAATCCACAACCTTCCCGACGAGGAATCCGTCGTCTCCTCAGCCCTTTCCCGCGCCGGACTCCGCCCGCCCGAACGCTTCTTCCATCGCTACCCCCACGAACTCTCCGGCGGCCAACGCCAACGCGTCGTCATCGCCGGCGCACTCGCCCTCGACCCCAAGGTCCTCATCGCCGACGAACCCGTCGCCTCCCTGGACGCCTCGGTCCGCGGCGAGATCCTCTCCCTGATCCTCCGCCTCCGCGACGACCTGGGCCTGTCCGCCCTCGTCGTCACCCACGACCTGGGCCTGGCCTGGAACATCGCCGACCGAGTAGCCGTCATGTACCTGGGCCGCATCGTCGAATCCGGCCCCACCGAAGCCATCCTCACCAACCCCCAACACCCCTACACCCAAGCCCTGCTCTCCGTCCTCCCCGATTCCCCCCAACGCATCATCCTCACCGGCGAACCCCCCGACCCCACCCAAATCCCCACCGGCTGCCGCTTCCACCCCCGCTGCCAACTCATCCCCACCACCCCAGACACCACCGCCTGCACCTCAAAGCCCCTCCCAATCCTCCCCACCACAACCCAACCCCAGGTCGCATGCCACCTAGCTTGAGTGGTTCTGGTGGTTGACAATAGTTAACAGTTGGTAGAACTATTGCGGCATGGTGGAAGATGCGGTGGATCGGTTTTTTGAGGTGTTGGCGGATCCGACGCGGCGGCAGGTTGTGCGGTTGTTGGGGGAGGGGCCGCGGCGGGCGGGGCAGTTGGCGGTGGCGACGGGGGCGTCTTCGCCGGCGATGAGTCGGCATCTGCGGATCCTGTTGGAGGCCGGGCTGGTTGCCGATGAGCGGGTGCCGGACGACGCCCGCGTTCGTGTCTTCCGGCTCAATCCGGAGCCCGTGGTCGCCGTACAGGCCTGGCTGGATCAGGTTCAGGCGCACTGGCGTGATCAGTTGGGCGCGTTCAAACGCCACGTCGAGCAGAAGGAGTCCTGATGACCGAGCAGTCCGTCGAGGTCGCCGTCGAGGTCCCCGTCGCGCCTCCGACCGCGTTCAAGATCTTCACCGAGGAGATCGACCTGTGGTGGGTACGCGGACCGATCAACTTCTGGGACTCGGCCCGCGCGATCGAGGTACGCATAGAGCCGGGCATCGGTGGTCGGATCCTCGAGGTGTACGCCGATGACGCGCTGGAACGTGGCGTGATCACCGCGTGGGAGCCTGGCGAGCGTCTCGAGTACCGCAGTTCGGTCGACGACACCGAAACGACGATCACGTTCGATCCGATCGACGGCGGTACTCGCGTCACCGTGGTCGAAGCGCTGGTCGAGGGCGGCACCAGGGCCGACTACGCGTGGCAGAACGTCCTGTACTGGTTCCCGGCCTGGGTCACCCGCCGCGACTCGGCGCCGTCGACGCCGCGTGAGGTCGGACGACTCGCAATCGCCTTGTACTACGAGGATCCGGCCGCCGCGGCTCGGTGGCTGCACTCGGTGTTCGGCCTAGAAACGTGGGACCGCATCCCGGAGGAAGGCCGCCAGCCGAGCTGGATCGAGCTGCATGCCGGTGCCTCGTCGATCATCCTCCTCAAGCGCACCGAGCCGGGCGCACCGGCCGGGGACCACGCGGCCTGGGTGTACGTCGACGATCTCGACGCGCACTTTGCACACAGTCAGGAGAACGGCGCGAAGATCTTGCAGGAGATCCATCAGTACGGCTTCCGCTCGTACGAAGCCGAGGACGTCGAGGGCCACCGCTGGACGTTCCTCCAGGCCCGGCCGACGCAGCCATGACCGAACCATCAGCCACCGCATCCATTGAGGTCGCGGTGGATCCGGCGACCGCATTCAAGGTCTTCACCGAGGAGATCGACCTGTGGTGGGTCCGCGGCCCCATCAACTTCTTCGACGCGGCGCGAGCCACCGCGATGCAGATCGAGCCAGGCGTCGGCGGGCGGATCCTCGAGGTGTATTCGCCGCCCGACGACGTACTCGAAATCGGCAAGATCACCGACTGGCAGCCCGGCGCCCGGTTCGCGTACCGCAGCTCGGTCGACGACACCGAGACCCGGATCGCCTTCGACGCAACCGGCGCCGGCTGCCGCGTCACCGTCGTACAGTCGCTACTCCCCGGCGGCTCCCAGGCCTTCTACTTCTGGTGCAACGTCATCCACTGGATCCCCGAGTGGCTCGCCCGACGGTGAGCGCGGTGGGGACGCTGCGGCCGCGAGGTAGGGTGACGGTGTGCTGAGAACGTCGTGGGGTGGGGTGGCGGACGCCGGTAGTCGACGCACCATCCCGCCGCCACGGTCCACCTCGGCGACGGCGGTCCGCACTCGACCGGGCGATAAGCCCGCAACCGTCGGCGGCAGCCGACAGATCCCGGCGGTAGCCGGAAGAGCCCGGCGATAGCCGGCAACGCCCGGCGGCAGCCGGCAAACCCGGCAACGCCCGGCGGCAGCCGGCAAACCCGGCGATAGCCGGAAGAGCCCGGCGATAGCCGGATGGGATGCTCCGGCGGTAGCCGGGGGTGGGTGGGGTGCGGGCGTAGTGGGCGCGGTGAGGAGCGGAGCGACGAGGGTAGCGGCCGCGTAGCACGCGGGGTGGACCACATGCGTCAGCGTCGCGGGCTTCTACAGGCGGCCGGCTTTCTTTAGGGATAGGTAGGTGTCGGCTAGGGCGGGGGCTATTTGGTCGGGGTTTTCGTCTACTACCGTGACGCCGGCTCGGGTGAGGGTGGCGGTTAGGCGGTCTCGGTCTAGGCGGGTGCGGGCGGCGGAGGCGGCGGCGTATACCTCAGGCAGGTCAGATCTGGTGGATTCGAGTTCGGTCAGGCGGGGGTCGGCGACGGAGGCCAAGACGACGACGTGGCGGCGGAGGAGGGGGCCGATGACGGGGAGGAGGGACTCCTCGATGACGGCGGGATCCAGGCCGGTCAGCAGCACGACCAGAGAGCGTTGGCCAAGGCGCTCCAGGACCTGGGAGACGACGATGCGGAAGTCCGTCTGGACCAGCTCGGCCTCGACGTTCGCCAGTGCGTTCACGAACGACGGCAGCACATCCTGCGGCGCAGGGCGTCGTACGTCGGCACGTACTGCCGAATCGCAAGCCAGCAAGGAAACCCGGTCCCCGGCCCGCGTGGCCAACGCAGCCAGCAACAGCGCGGCGTCCATCGCATGGTCCAGCCGCGGCGCATCCCCGACCCGGCCGGCGGACAGCCGACCGGAGTCGATCACGATGACGACCTGGCGATCCCGCTCCGGGCGCCAGGTCCGCAGTACGACGTTCCCGCGCCGAGCCGTCGCCCGCCAGTCGATGCTGCGTACGTCGTCCCCCGGCACGTAGTCCCGCAGCGAGTCGAACTCAGTCCCTTGCCCGCGCACCAGCAGCGCCGTACGCCCGTCGAGCTCGCGCAACCGCGCCAACCGCGACGGCAGGTGCTTGCGGCTTTTGAACGGCGGCAGAGCCCGCACCGTCCACGGCACCTGGTGGGAGCTCTGGCGGCCAGCGAAGCCCAGCGGACCGACAGAGCGGACTGTGACCCGAGAGGCGTGCCTGTCGCCGCGACGGGTTGGGATCAAGTGCGTCGTCACGCGGCGGCGTTCGCCCGAGGGGATCTCCAGTCTGTGCGGTGAGTCTTGTACACCAGCTGACGGGGGCCACGCATCACGCAAGAGCCCGCGGACCCGCCGGCCAGGGTTGGCGACGACCATCTGCACGACAGCCCGCTCACCAAGCCGTACGGCGTTGTCCCCGTCCCGGCTGAACTGCAGCCGCCGTGGCGATCCAGCCAGCAGCACATCCACGAAGCACACCACCAGCACAACAGCCACGACCACGCCGACCCCTGCCCACGACGGCATCACCAGGGCAACGAAGACCACGCCGGCCGCAGCCAGCACCCCAGCCCGCCCGGTGAGCACCATCAGCGCGGTACCGGCACCGTAGCGAGCACGCTCTCCAGTACCGCGTCCGCACTCACACCCTCGAGCTCCGCCTCCGGCCGCACCTGGACTCGATGCCGAAGGCAAGGACGCGCCATCGCCTTCACATCATCCGGAATCACGTAGTCCCGCCCGGACAGCCACGCCCACGCCCGCGACACCGCCAGCAACGCCGTAGCCCCACGCGGCGACACCCCGAGCTGCAACGAAGGAGACTGCCGCGTAGCCCGGCACAGGTCCACGACATACGCCAGTACGTCGTCCCGCACCGCCACCCGCCGTACTGCGTTCTGCCCGGCCAGCAAGTCCTCCGGCCCAGCAACAGGCCGCAGCCCAGCCGCCTCCAGATCGCGCGGATCGAACCCCTGCGCATGCCGAGCGAGTACTGCGATCTCGGCGTCACGCGGCGGGATGTCCAGCGTCACCTTCAACAGGAACCGGTCCAGCTGTGCCTCCGGCAACGGATAGGTGCCCTCGTACTCGATCGGGTTCTGCGTCGCCGCCACGACAAACGGAACGGGCAGCTTCCGCGGCTCACCATCCACGGTCACCTGCCGCTCTTCCATTGCCTCCAGCAACGCCGCCTGCGTCTTGGGCGGCGTCCGGTTGATCTCGTCCGCCAGCAGGATGTTCGTGAACACAGGGCCAGGACGGAACTCGAACTCCGACGTCTTCGCGTCGTACACCAGTGACCCGGTGACATCACCAGGCATCAGGTCCGGCGTGAACTGCACCCGCTTGGTGTTCAGCCGCATCGCCGTCGACAGCGCCCGGACCATCAGAGTCTTCGCCGTACCAGGAACGCCCTCCAGCAGCACGTGGCCGCGGCAGAGCAGGGCGAGCACCAACGCGGTCACCGCGGTGTCTTGGCCGACCACCGCCTTGCCGATCTCGGTCCGCAGCGCAACCAGCGCCTGCCGGGCCTGTTCGGCGGTGACTTCGGTAGTCGTCACGGGTGTCGTACCTCCTGGGTCAGTACGTCGAGCTCGAAAGACAAGGACATCAGAGCGGCGTCAGACAGCGGCGGCATGCCGTAGAGCAGTTCGTACAGCATGACCGGGTCCCTGCCG
This sequence comes from Kribbella sp. NPDC058693, assembly GCF_042715335.1. Lineage (NCBI taxonomy): Bacteria > Bacillati > Actinomycetota > Actinomycetes > Propionibacteriales > Kribbellaceae > Kribbella > Kribbella sp. NPDC058693. The sequence goes on along the minus strand of NZ_JBHXSQ010000001.1, from coordinate 1,740,005 downwards.
GTACGTGCAGCCACAGTCGCGACCACCGCCGACGGCTCGGCCCGCCGTGGGATGCCGTGCGCCTTGTGCAGCTGGCCGAGCGCTGACTCGCGCAGCGCCGCCGCGGCGCGGTCCCGGGCACGTGAACGTCGGTAGAGCCTCGCCCGGCCCTCAGTGGTCTCGGCCGCATGCACGATCACCGGCAACCGCTCAGCCACGACCGGACCGAGTCGCCGCCCACGCCAGATCGCCACAACGAGCACGGCGAACGCCAGCGCCCACCCGATGTAGCGAACATCCGGCGGAATCAGCGGCGCAGTGCCGGCGCTCTCCGAGCCGGTGTCGGTCGACTCGAACTGCGGCAGGTACCAGGTCAGGTCCTGATGCGTACCGATCAGGTTGAGCGCCAGCGCCGCGTTGCCGTCGTCAGCCAGCTGCGCGTTGGTGAACGACGCCGGCGTACCGACGACGTCGACGATCCGGTCGCCGACCTCCAGCCGGATCACCGTGTTGTTGATGCCATCGCCGTAGCAGGCGACAGCCGCAGACGGTGCGCTGTACGTCGGCCCGCTGACAGTGACTGTGCCCGCTCGAACCGCAGCCGGCAGGTCGCACTGGGCCTCCCGGCTCCGTGAGGAGAACACATCGCCGGTCTGTTGCACACCAGGCGCCAGGATCTCCAGCGCTCGACTGCCGGGCCGGATGAGCACCAGGTGGCTCCAGCGAGCCTGAGCGATCCGCTCCAAGTCAGGGCGACCGAGTGACCCGGCCGGGCCGATGATGAGAGCCTTACCCTCACCTGGCTGTACGGCGTCGTCCAGCGTCTCCGTGCTGTGCACAGAAACTCCATGGTTCTTCAGCAACGTAGCCAGCGCCCGTGCCCCGTCCGAATCCGTGGAGTCCGGGCTGAACGGCCCTGACGTCCGCGCCGAGGTAGCGATCAGGATGACGATCGCAACCAGCACAATCAGCCCAGTAACGAGCAAAGGCGTCCGCAGTGCCCGCCAGCTCTCACCAGCACTCCGCCCGAGCGGCGTACTCATACAGCCACCCGTGCAGTCCGCGCAGCGTCATCAGCAGCCACTACCGCGGCGTACCGCTCCGGCGTCCCCGGACGGTTGCCGTAGACAACCTCCGTGAACACCAATGCGGCCGGCTGCAGCGGTTCACGCAGTACGGGCGCGATCCGCGAGGCATCGGCAACCACCTCGTACGCCGTACGCCCTGGCCGCTCGTCCAGCACGGTCCGCTCGGTCAGCTCCGCGACGCACGCCCGGAACCGGCTGCGGATCGCCAGCGCGTAGTCGCCGGACGCAGCCTCCCGCTCCGCCAACGCACGGTACTCCGCCGCGCTGGCCGGCCGGGCGGTGTCGAAAACGGCCTGCGACTTCACCCTGCGACTGGTCCGCAGCACTCCGGCTCGCCAGAGGACCACGAGCACCACCAGCACGAGCAGAGCGATCAGCATGGCCAGACCGGCGTGGCCGTTAGGAGACGAGCCGGTCAGGCTGTTCAGGAGGTCGCCGATCCAGTCCAGCACCTTGCCGATCGCCTTCTGGATCAGCGAACCGCCCGAGTCCCGGTACGTCGACTTGGACAGCTCCTCGGCGGCCTCACGCGCGGCCCTCTCCCGGTCGATGTCGACGGGCGGCTCCTGCAGGAAGAGGATCACGCAGTCTCCTCGAAACGCAGGGCCGGACGCATCCAGAGGTCGAGCCCCTCCCGCCGTACCCGGAGGTCCAGGTAGATCAGGGCCTGTACGGCGGACATGAAAGCCAGGCTCGCGATCAGCGTCATCACCGTGAAGATCCCCACGGCGACACTGACGACGACGGCCACCACCGTGGCCCCGTTGCTGTCGGCCCACGAGCCCAGCGTGAGCACCAGCGCGGTGATCCCGAACTGCAGCGCGTACCCGATGATCTGCACGACCAGCCCGCCGAACAGCAGGATCCCGAACACCCGCCAGAACTTGCCCTTCACCAGCTGCCAGGACCGCCGCAGCGCTCCCCAGACCCCGACCCGGACCGGTATGTAGAGCCCGATGTCCGGCGCGTGCCGGCCCTCCATCAGTACGACGGTCCCGGCCAGCACCAGCCTGATCCCGAAGATCAGCACGAGTACGCCGCCGACCAGCATCATCACCACGGCCACCGCACCGGCCGCGTCGGAGGAGATGGCAGCGTCCGTACCGGCGCCGATCCCGAGTACTGCGAGCCCCCAGCCGCCGATCAGCAGCATGAACGACAGCGACTGCAACAGACCGACAACAGCCAGTGCAGGCAGCGCAGGTCGTACCAGCCGCATCAGCTCGCGCGGACCGACCCGATGCGCCAGCTGACTCCGGACCGCGGCCAGAGCGATGATCCCGGACAGCATGCTCGACACGACCGAGAACAGCACCACCTGGACGCCGTACGTGAGCAGAAGCGCCGCACCGGCCTGCTCGAACGGGTCGTTCGCGCCGAAGAACCCAGGAATGCCACCCGGTACGGCGACCTCGGTCAGCACGGCCTGCACCGCGACCAGTGCGATTCCGGCCAGCACCGGTAGGCCCAGCATGATCGTCTTGTTGTCGGAGATCGTCCGGGCGGCGTTGTCGAGCAGATCCGCCGGCAGCCACGGCCGCAGCGGCTCAGTGGCCACGTCGTCGTGCAGCTGCATGTTCTGGTCGGCCACTGCGCGCCCCCTCCTCCCCGAAGCCCGGTCTGAACAGTCTGAACCGCCGTGCGGTCAGGCACGTGAGTTGTGGTGAACCCTCGAAGTGCACCATGATCCCGGATGATCACAGCCCAACTCGGGGTCACACGGCGATCCGGCGTGTGCACTACCGGGGAATGGGACACTATCCGTAGTGCGTACGGCCTGCACCCGCCGGCCGCACACCGATCGGACGGCAAGGAGTAGGGCGTGGCAGACGGTAACCGGACGATGCGGGGCCGCATCCTCATCGTCGACGACGACACCGCGTTGTCGGAGATGCTCAGCATCGTGCTGCGCAACGAGGGCTACGACACCTATCTGGTCGCAACCGGTGACAAGGCCGTGCCGGCCTTCCGGGAGTTCAAACCCGATCTGCTGCTGCTCGACCTGATGCTGCCCGGGATGGACGGGATCGACGTCTGCCGGGCGATCCGGGCCGAGTCCGGTGTGCCGATCGTGATGCTGACCGCCAAGAGCGACACCGTCGACGTGGTGCTCGGCCTGGAGTCGGGTGCCGACGACTACGTCGTGAAGCCGTTCAAGCCGAAGGAGCTGGTGGCCCGGATCCGGGCCCGGCTGCGCCGGATGGACGAGCCCGGTCCGGAGTCGCTGACGATCGGCGACCTCACCATCGACGTGGCCGGCCACTCGGTGAAGCGGGCCGGCGAGACGATCCAGCTGACGCCGCTGGAGTTCGACCTGCTGGTCTGCCTGGCGTCGAAGCCCTGGCAGGTGTTCACCCGCGAGGTGCTGCTGGAGCAGGTCTGGGGCTACCGCCACGCGGCCGACACCCGGCTGGTGAACGTGCACGTCCAGCGGCTGCGCTCCAAGATCGAGAAGGACCCTGAGCACCCGGAGATCGTGGTCACGGTCCGCGGGGTCGGATACAAGGCGGGTGCGGACTGATCGAGTACGGACGCGGCCAAGAGTCGCAGGCTGCCTCTGGTGACCCGGCAACCGACCCGGTAGCCGAGGAGCACACCGGACAACACTCCGGGCAGCAGACCGGTCGTCAGACCGGGCAACAGCAGGGGCAGTCGACGGCACCTCCGGAGCAGGAGGTGCCGGAGTCCCGCGGGACGGAGCTGGAACTGACCGTCACCGCGGCGGACTGGTCTGCCCAGCCGCAGCCGATCTGGCGGACGCACCCCAAGCACTGGCCGGACATCTGGCGTCGCTCCATCCAGGCCCGGATCGTCACCGGGACCCTGCTGATGTCGACGCTGGTCCTGATCCTGGTCGGCTGGGTGATGATGAGCCAGGTCACCGACGGCGTCCTGGAGTCCCGTCGTAGCAGCGCGCAGGCCGAGGTGCGGGCCCAGCTGGCCCAGCTGTCGATCACGATCGACGCCGCGAACCGCAACACGATCAACCAGCAGCTGTCCGAGCTGGTCCTCGGCTCCAACCGCCCTGGCCTGTACGACGTCCTGCTGGTGCCGACCGACCAGGCGGCGTCCAACGCGATCCGCTACACCGGTCTGGTCGACAGCGACTCGATCCCGGAGGCGCTGGCGTCCTCGGTGATGAGCGACGACTCCAAGCTGTGGGACACCTACACCGAGATCAACTACCGCGACGCCCCCGGCGTGCCAGGGCTGGTGATCGGGTCGCAGATCCGGATCAACTCCACCGGCGACCGGTACGCGATCTACTTCCTGTTCCCGCTCACAGCGCAGCAGGAGACGCTCGATGTCGTACAGCGCGCTCTGGTGACCGCAGGTCTGTTGCTGATCGTTCTGCTGGGCGCAGTGGCCTGGCTGGTCACCCGACAGGTCGTCACGCCGGTCCGGATGGCACGGCGGATCGCTGAGCGGCTCGCCGCCGGCAAGCTCGAGGAGCGGATGCAGGTCCGCGGTACCGACGACCTGGCCCGCCTGGCGGTGTCGTTCAACAAGATGGCCTCCAACCTGCAGCGCCAGATCCGCCGCCTCGAGGAGCTGTCCCGCCTGCAGCGCCGGTTCGTCTCGGACGTCTCCCACGAGCTACGTACGCCGCTGACCACCGTCCGCATGGCCGCTGACCTGCTGCACGAGAGCCGCGACCAGTTCGACCCGATCAGCCGCCGCTCCGTGGAACTGCTGCAGAACGAGCTCAACCGGTTCGAAGAGCTGCTCGCCGACCTGCTGGAGATCAGCCGGTTCGACGCCGGAGCTGCTGCGCTCGACCTGGAGGACGTCGACCTCCGCGACATCGTCAGCCGGGTACTGGAGAACCACGAGACTCTGCTGCACCGCAAGGGCTGCGAGGTCCAGCTGGACATGCCGGAGCCCTGCCGCGCCAAGGTCGACTCACGCCGCATCGAGCGGATCCTGCGCAACCTGATCGGCAACGCCATCGAGCACAGCGAGGGCCTGCCGATCCGGATCAGCACGGCGTACGACGAGGACGCTGCCGCCGTGGCCGTCCGCGACCACGGCGTCGGGTTCCGCGCCGAGGAAGCCGAGATGGTGTTCAGCCGGTTCTGGCGGGCCGACCCGGCCCGGGCCCGGACCACCGGTGGCACCGGCCTCGGCTTGTCGATCGCGCTCGAGGACGCCCGGCTGCACGGCGGCCGGCTGGACGCCTGGGGTTCGCCCGGCGACGGTGCGTACTTCCGGCTCACGCTGCCGCGCCGGCCGGACACCGCGCTGACCGGTTCGCCGCTGCCGCCCCGGCCGCCCGACGCGTCCCGGGTCGTCACCGAGCTTGTCGACGTCGGAGCGCCGTACCAGAAGCTGAGCGGCGGTGAGGACCGATGAGGCGCAGGTTGCTCGTGGTCCTGCTGGCTGCCGTAGTACTGCTCGCCGGCTGCGCCGCCGTACCGACCAAGGGCACCATCCGCAGCGGGGAGCGGCAGGGGCGTGCGCAGGACCTGGGCGGTGTCGGTGTCGAGGCGAAGCCACCGCGGGCGAACGTCGGCGAGATGGCGATCGTCAGCGGGTTCCTCGAGGCCATGTCGGACTCGCAGGCGTTCGACGTCGCCCGGCAGTACATGACGCCGGAGGCCGCGGCGAAGTGGCAGCCCGAGGCGCAGACCGTGGTGTACGACCAGAGTCCCGAGTCACTCACCCGCGTCGGCGACGGGGTCCAGCTGACCGCCCTGAAGATCGCCACCATCGGGGAGCGCGGAGAGTGGATCCCCGCCGCGGCGACCGAGCGGGCCGACTTCTTCTTCAAGCTCAAGAGGATCGACGGGCAGTTCCGGGTCGACTCGGTCCCGCCCGGTGCGTACCTCGGCAGCAACCAGGTCGACCTGAAGCTCGCGCCGCGCGACCTGTACTTCTTCAACCAGAGCCGCAACATCCTGGTGCCGGACCCCGTCTACCTGCCGCAGAACCTCTCACCGGGCCAGGGCGCGACGCAGCTGATCCAGGAGCTGCTGAAGGGCCCGACCACCCGCCTTGGCAACGGCGTGGTCACCCTGGCCCCACCGGGCACCGAAGTACAGGTGTCTGTGCCGGTCGACTTCGGCGTGGCCACAGTGGCGCTCAACGACAGCGCAGGTGCATTGCGAGATCCGGACCGGCGGCTGCTGGCCGCACAGATCGTCTGGACGCTCAACCAGCTCAATCTGCGCGCCAAGATCACCGTCGGCGGCGCGCCGCTGCTGCCGGACGACCCGGACGTGCTGCCGTTCGCCAACTTCAGCCAGTTCGACCCGCAGGTGTCGGCCGGATCGCAGACGAAGCTCTACGGCCTGCAGCACCAGAAGGTGCAGCGGATCGCCGGCCTGGACGGGGCCACGGAGATCGCCGCCCAGCCGCTCAACTCCAGTCCGCTCTGGGCACACAAGGCCCAGTCGTTCGCCGTCAGCCTGCGCGGCGAGGCAGGAGCGATCGTCACCGCCGCCGGCAACGAGGTCCTGTACGGGCCGCTGGACACGACGGACAAGGACGCTGACGCCGTCCCGATCAAGGTCGAGGGGACGACGCGGCAGCCGAGCTTCGACAACCAGGACAACCTGTGGATCCTGGACCGGACCGACACTCCTCATCCGCGGCTGCGGGTCCGCGATCACGACGGCCGGCTGACCCTGGTGGCCGTCGACTTCAAGGGCGATATCCCGCTCGACCTGCGGATGGCACCTGACGGTGTGCGGGCGCTGCTGGTGATGAAGCCGAAGTCCGGCGGCCAGACGTACGTGCAGACCGGCACGATCCAGACCACCGGCAGTGGTAAGCAGTTGGTGCTCGCACAGCTCCGTCCGCTCCGACTGGCGCTGACCAACATCACCGACGCGGCCTGGAACAAACAAGGCATCGTGGTCATCGGCGCGAGCAGCGCGGTCAGCAACTCGGCCCGGCAGGCCTGGCTGGTCAACACCGACGGTTCCAGCCTGCAGTTGCTGCCCGGATCGACGCCCGACTTCCGGCCGCAGTACGTCGCCTCGAACCCGAACAAGGACACCCTGCCGGTGATCGAGGACGACGCCGGCCGCATCCACTGGCTCAGCCGGGACCTGATCTGGGTCTCGCCGGACTCTGTCGGCGGCGGCCCGGCGGCGATCACCCCGACGTACCCCGGCTGACAGTTGTCCACAGGCCGGCGACCGGGTGGTTGCGGTCGGCGGCCGGTTCGCGGATGGTGGTGCGGTGCCGGTCCGGGACGCGTTCGTGGATCTCGTCCTGGGCGGCCGGTGCGCGGGCTGCGACCGGCCCGGCGTAACTCTCTGTGATGGTTGCCAGGGGCTACTGACGACACTGACTCCGTTCCGTGCATGGCCCGACCCGCGCCCGCCCGGACTCCGTACGCCGACCGCCGCCGCGCCGTACGCCGGGGAACTCCGCGCGTTGATCCTGGCCCACAAGGAGCACGCCCGGTACGCCCTCGCGAAGCCGCTCGGCCGGCTGCTGGCAAGCGTCGTCCGGACCGCGCTGGGGGACCGGCGGGCGGCGTGGTTGTGCCCGGTGCCGTCGTCGCCGGCAACGGTCCGGCAGCGCGGGCACGATCCGCTCCGGCGGATTACGAAGGCTGCCGTCAGATCCCTGCGCAGACAGGGAATCGACGCCCGGGTGGCCGACGCGCTGCGCGTCGTACGGCGTCCCGAGGACCAGGCCGGGCTGTCCGCGGAACGCCGTACCGCCAACCTGGACGGGGCTTTCGGGCTGCGTTCGCGCTGGGCTGAAACCCTGATCGATCAACCGGTCCTGCTGGTCGACGACGTGATCACCACCGGTTCCACGCTCAGCGAAGCCTGCCGTGCCTTGGAATCCCGGGGGATTCCGGTCCTCGGCTGTGCCGTTCTGGCCGCGACGCAACGGCTTTCGGCGTCTGGTTCATGAGAACTTCCCTACCGGTTTTCGCCGAAGCCGACTAGCGTTGGCCTATGACACCCGCAGGGGCTTGTCGGGCAGTGGAGTGGCGCAGGACCGGATCAGCCGGATTCCTGGCCGCGGAGTCCGACCGGCTCGACCGCGGGTGTTCTCGTTTCGGGCGCCCCAATCGCCACCGACAGAGCGAGGACACGAAAGATGGGGGCCCGCTGACGTAACAGAGAGTCGCCGATCGATGGAGGTTTCCGTGGACGTCGTTGTCAAGGGTCATCACTGCGAGGTCAGTGACCGCTTCCGGCAGTACGTCGAGGAAAAACTCGAGCGGATCGAGAAGGTCGATCACCGGGTACTGCGTTGCGAGGTGGAAGTCAGCCAGGAAAAGAACCCGCGACAGCACGATCGAGCGATGCGTGTCGAGCTCACCATGTACACCAAGGGTCCGGTGGTCCGCGCAGAAGCCTGCGGCGAGACCAAGCAGGCGGCGTTCGACGTCTGCCTGGACCGACTCCGGTCCCAGGTCCGCAAGGCGGCCGATCGCCGCCGGGTGCACCGCGGTGAGCGTGGTCCGGAAGGCCTGCGACACGTGAACGCGAAGCAGCCGCTCAACGGCAATGCACCCGTAGTGGAGGAACCAGTCGCCGAGGAAGAGGTGGCGACACACAAGTACGGATCTGTCCTCGTGACCGGCGACGGACCGCTGGTGATGCGGGAGAAGACGCACACCGCCAAGCCGATGACCCTGGACCAGGCGCTCTACGAGCTCGAACTGGTCGGGCACGACTTCTACCTGTTCGTCGACGCGGACGAGAACCAGCCGAGTGTCGTCTACCGCCGCCGCGGCTACGACTACGGCGTGATCCGTCTGGCCAACTAGACCTCGGGAGGAACGACGAAGGGGCCGGGCGATCGCCCGGCCCCTCCGCTGTTCCCCGATGGATCAGCTGTCGATCTGTGCCTGCAGCTCGGAGGCGTACGTCGCGACCTCGGCGTACACACCCGGGTTGCCGGCGTCCGCGCAGCCGACGCCCCAGGAGACGACGCCGAACAGGCGGCCGTTGAGGACCAGCGGGCCGCCGGAGTCGCCCTGGCAGGAGTCCTTGCCGCCGTCCTCGTAACCGGCGCAGATCTCGCCGTCGGGGATGTAGCCCTCGCTCGCGTAGACGTCGGAGCAGTACGAGTCACCGAGCACCGGCACGTCGACCTTCTGGAAGGTGTCCGCCGGACCGGTGTCCTCCGTGTCGCCCCAGCCGTAGACGATCGAGGCCGCGCCCACCGCATCCGCGGCCTTGTCGGTCTCCAGCGGCAGCGTCGGTACGCCGTCGAACGGCGTGGCCAGCGTCAGCACGGCGACATCGTGGCCCGGCGACTTGCCGTACTCCGGGTCCACCCAGATGTTGCTGATCTTGGACTCCTTGCCGGTGGACTTGTCGCTCAGCACATCCCGGCCCTGGATCGCGGTGTAGGTCGACGCCGGCTCGGTGGTGCAGTGTGCCGCGGTGACGATCTTGTTCGCCGCCACCAGCGTCGACCCGCAGTACTCACCGGTCGGGTCGGGGGAGCCGCTGTTCGAGAGCTGGATGGCCCAGGGGGTGTCTGCGGTGTGGGCGATGGTGCCGCCGACGATCCGGGTCTTGGGTCCGTCGGGCGACTGCGCGGCCGATGCGGAGCCGGCTACGGCCACCGCACCGAGGGACGCCGCGGTCAGTACGCCGGCCGCCAGGGCAGCGCGGACCACATGCTTCTTTCCTGTCATGCCTCACTCCAGGGAGATAGGGGCCACGCGGGCGGGTGGCCTGCTCGCAGGTTCTCCCGAACACCATGCGTAGCGCACCTCCCACTTTCGGTAACTTCAGAGTTATGTCGGTGCCCTCCGGCAGAATTCCGCGTATGACGACGCAGTTACAGCTCTCGACCGCTCAGGCGCGCCGGGTGGCGCTGGCGGCGCAGGGGTTCATCGATCCCCGGCCGAAGGGCGTGCCGGACATGCGAGCCCTGGGCCGGGTGCTGGGTCGCATCGGGCTGATCCAGATCGACTCGGTCAACGTGCTGAGCCGGACGCAGTACCTGCCGCTCTACTCCCGCCTCGGGCCGTATCCGCGCGACCTGCTCGATCGGGCAGCGGGGAAGGCGCCCCGACGACTGGTCGAGTACTGGGCGCACGAGGCGTCGCTGATCCCGGTCGACACCCACCCGCTGATGCGCTGGCGGATGGCACGCGCGACGACTGAGGCCTGGGGTGGTCCGCGGTCGATCGCGAAGGAGCGGCCGGATCTGGTCAAGCAGGTGCTGGCCGACGTCCGCGACCACGGACCGTTGACCGCCCGCGAGATCGACGACGACGTCGAGCGCACGAAGGACAACTGGGGCTGGAACTGGTCCGACGTGAAGCGGGCGCTCGAGTTCCTGTTCTTCGCGGGCGAGATCACGGTCGCGCGCCGCAACCAGCAGTTCGAGCGGATGTACGACGTACCCGAGCGGGTGCTGCCCCGCGATGTCGTGGAGACGCCGACCCCGTCGTTCGACGAGGCGCACCGCGGGCTGATCTCGATCGCGGCCCGGGCGCACGGCGTCGCGACGGCGCAGTGCCTGCGGGACTACTTCCGGACCGCGGTGGAGCCGACCCAGCAGGCGATCTCCGAACTGGTCGAGGAGGGCGAGCTGGTCCCGGTCCGGATCGACGGCTGGAAGCGTCCGGCGTACCTGCACAAGGACGCACGGCTGCCGCGCCGGGTGAACACGCGGGCACTGGTCAGCCCGTTCGACTCGCTGGTGTTCGAGCGCACGCGGACCGAGGCGCTGTTCGACTTCCGGTACCGGATCGAGATCTACGTCCCGGCCGAGAAGCGCCTCTACGGGTACTACGTGCTGCCGTTCCTGCTCGGTGACCGACTGGTCGCCCGCGTGGACCTCAAGGCCGACCGCACCGGCGGCGTACTGCTGGTCCAGTCGGCGCACGCGGAGCCGAAGGCGCCGGTGGAGACCGCCGAGGAGCTGGCCGCCGAGCTCGTCCAGCTGGCCGGCTGGCTCGGGCTGGACCAGGTCCGGGTGGCCGGTGGTGGTGACCTGTCGCCAGCGCTCAGTGACGCGCTGCGAGGTTTCTGAAAGACTGCTGGGAACTTTCCGGCCCGCCCGAGCGTGGGTCGGATAACGCTGCGGGCGTGGCTTGGCACACCCGGCCCCGTACGATGGGGGACGCACGCCTTCCCACTGGGTCGGCCGTGCCATGCGGCGTCGCCCGCTTCCAGGCAGCAGCAGCAAGGAGAGAACTCCCCACCATGAAGGTTGTCGACAAGGTCCTGCGGATCGGCGAGGGCAAGATCCTCCGCCAGCTCCAAGGCATCGCGAAGATGGTCAACTCCATCGAGGACGACTTCGTCGCCATGTCCGACGAGGAGCTGCGCGGCCAGACCGCGGACTTCAAGCAACGTCACGAGAACGGGGAGTCCCTCGACGCGCTGCTGCCGGAGGCCTTCGCGGTGGTCCGGGAGGCGGCGAAGCGGACGCTGCACCAGCGCCACTACGACGTCCAGATCATGGGTGGCGCGGCGCTCCACCTGGGCAACATCGCGGAGATGAAGACCGGTGAGGGCAAGACCCTGGTCGGCACCCTCCCGACGTACCTGAACGCGCTGTCCGGCAAGGGCGTGCACGTGGTCACGGTGAACGACTACCTGGCCAAGTACCAGGCCGAGTGGATGGGCCGGGTGTACCACTTCCTCGGCCTCGACTACGGCGTGATCCTGCCGGAGATGACGCCGGCCGAGCGCCGGATCGCGTACAACAAGGACATCACCTACGGCACCAACAACGAGTTCGGCTTCGACTACCTGCGCGACAACATGGCGCAGAGCATCGAGGACTGCGTCCAGCGCGAGTACAACTACGCGATCGTGGACGAGGTGGACTCGATCCTGGTCGACGAGGCGCGGACCCCGCTGATCATCTCCGGCCCGGCCGAGGACTCCAAGCGCTGGTACGTCGAGATGGCCCGGATCGCGAACCAGCTGAAGGCCTGGACGCTGGCCGACGAGGCGGAGCTGAAGCGGAAGAACCCCCGCGTCACCGACCTGGAGATCGACGAGACCAAGCGCCGGGTCGCCGACTACGACGTCGACGAGAAGAAGCGCACGGTCGCCATCCTCGAGCGCGGTATCGAGAAGGTCGAGGACCGGCTCGGTATCGACAACCTGTACGAATCGGCGAACACCCCGCTGATCAGCTACCTGAACAACGCGCTGAAGGCGAAGGACCTGTTCCACCGGGACAAGGACTACGTGGTGGTCGGCGGCCAGGGCGAGGAAGAGGTCCTGATCGTCGACGAGCACACCGGCCGCACGCTGCACGGCCGCCGCTACAACGAGGGTCTCCACCAGGCGATCGAGGCCAAGGAAGACGTCGACATCAAAGAGGAGTACCAGACCCTCGCGACGATCACCCTGCAGAACTTCTTCCGGCTGTACGACAAGCTCGCCGGCATGACCGGTACGGCGATGACCGAGGCGAACGAGTTCTCCAAGGTCTACAAGCTCGGCGTGGTGCCGATCCCGACCAACAAGCCGATGATCCGGGTCGAGGAGCGGGATCTGATCTACCGCACCGAGGACGCCAAGTTCGACGCTGTGGTCAAGGACATCGTCGAGGTGCACGCCGCCGGTCAGCCGATCCTGGTCGGCACCACCTCGGTGGAGAAGTCCGAGCGCCTGTCCCGGCAGCTGCTCAAGGAGAACGTCAAGCACGAGGTGCTGAACGCGAAGCAGCACGCGCGTGAGGCGGCGATCGTCGCCGAGGCCGGTCGCAAGGGTGCGGTCACGGTGGCCACCAACATGGCCGGCCGTGGTACCGACATCATCCTCGGCGGCAACCCGGAGTTCCTGGCCGACAAGGAGCTGCGCGCCCGCGGCATCGACCCGGTCGAGGACATCGAGCTGTACGAGTCGGAGTACCCGGCGCTGCTGGAGCGGTTCGAGAAGCAGGTGAAGGAGGAGCAGGAAGAGGTCCGCGAGCTCGGCGGCCTCTACGTCCTCGGCACCGAGCGGCACGAGTCCCGCCGGATCGACAACCAGCTGCGTGGTCGCGCCGGCCGGCAGGGCGACCCGGGCAAGTCCCGGTTCTACCTGTCGCTCGAGGACGACCTGATGCGGCTGTTCAAGCGCGAGATGGTCGACTGGGCGATGTCGCGCAACAACGACGACACCCAGCCGCTGGAGAACAAGGTCGTCACCAAGGCGATCGCGTCCGCGCAGGGCCAGGTCGAGGCGCAGAACTTCGAGACCCGGAAGAACATCCTCAAGTACGACGACGTGATGAACCGTCAGCGCCACGTGGTGTACGACGAGCGCCGTCGCGTGCTCGAGGGCGCCGACCTGCGCGACCAGGTGCAGGACATGCTCGAGGAGACCGTCACCGGGTACGTGCAGGGCGCGACCGCGGACGGCTTCGCCGAGGACTGGGACCTGGACGCGCTGTTCACCGCGATGCGGACGCTGTACCAGACCGAGCTGACCGAAGAGGACCTGATCGAGGAGGCCGGCGGCGAGAAGGCCGGTCTGACCCAGGACTTCCTGATCGAGCGGTTCATCGAGGACGCGACCGCGGCGTACGAGCGGCGCGAGGAGCTGCTCGGCGAGGAAGCGATGCGCGAGCTGGAGCGGCGCGTCGTGCTGAGCGTGCTGGACCGCAAGTGGCGCGAGCACCTGTACGAGATGGACTACCTGCGCGAGGGCATCGGCCTGCGCGCGATGGCGCAGCGCGACCCGTTGGTCGAGTACCAGCGCGAGGGCTACGACATGTTCGCCTCGATGATGGAGTCGATCAAGGAAGAGTCGGTCGGGTTCATCTTCAACGTCGAGGTCGACATCGAGGCGATGCGCGCCGAGATCGAGCTCGCCAACGAGGCCCAGTTGGCCGACGAGGAGAACCTGACCGGCCGCCGGATCGAGGACATCCTCACCCCGGGTGCGCCGGTCGCGGAGTTCCCCGGCCGGACCGAGGGCGAGGAGCGGCCGCAGGATGCGCCGCGTCCGCGGGACACGCCGCGTCTGCGCGCGAAGGGTCTGACCACCGAGAGCCGCCCGCAGCGGCTGTCGTACTCCGCGCCGACGATCGACGGTGACGACGAGGTCGCGATGCACGAGGACGCGGTCGAGAACGGCAAGCTCGAGTACGCCGGGACTCCGCGCAACGCGGCCTGCCCGTGCGGCTCGGGCAAGAAGTACAAGCGCTGCCACGGCGACCCGCAGTCGGACGTCTACAAGTTCTGAAGCGCCAGATAGCCAAGGCCCGGTCCGCATGGACCGGGCCTTGGTTTTTCAGAGCGTGTTGAGGCCGACGGCGTCGGCCATCACTCGGTAGCCGGTCGCGTTGGGGTGCAGGTGATCGCCGCTGTCGTACTTCGGCGCCAGCCGGGCCGGATCGGCCGGGTCGGCGAGTGCCGTGGCGAAGTCGGCGACCGCGTCGAACTCGCCGCTCGTCGCGATCCACGCGTTGACCGCCGTCCGCAGCTGCGCGCTGTGGGCGGTGTAGACCGAGGCGCCGCGGAACGGCGTCAGCGTCACTCCGACGATGCGGATCCCGCGTGAGTGCGCGTCATGGATCAGCGTGCGGAAGGCCGCGATGAGCTGAGCAGGCGTGATCGGCGGGTTCGGCGTCGTACAGGACGTCGGTGCGATCTCGGGGTAGCCGAGGTCGTTGACGCCGATCAGGACGATCGCGGTCCTGACACCGGGCTGGTCCAGCACGTCGCGATCGAACCGGGTCAGACCGCTCTCGCCGTAGCAGGCGGAGTCGTTCAGCAGCCGGTTGCCGCCGAGCCCGGCGTTGAGGACCGGCCGGCCAGAGCGTGCGGCCAGCAGATCCGGGTACCGCTGCCCGGGCGGCGCGGCGTAGCCGTTCGTGATCGAGTCCCCGAAGGCGACGATCGAACCCGTGCCAGGAGTCACGTCGACGCCGGCCAGGAAGTACCAGCCGCCACTCGTCTCCCGGTACGCCGCCCCACCAGCCTCGAGCTGGTCACCGACCGCCCGGTACGACGCCCCGGCGGCGCCGAACTCGTGGAAAGTAGCCGGACCGGTCGCGTGGGCGAAGTACAGCGTGACCGCGAGCTGCGTTCCACTCGTCAGCCCAGAGAGCGCCACCGCGTCGCCCACGACCTCCCCGCCTGTCGGCACACTGACCGACGAAGCGCCTCCGAATCGCACCGACTGAACCGATCCCGGAACGACCGCCGAGCCCTTAGCAGCCCTAGCGACGGTCGCCCCGGTCAGCTCGAGCGGCTGTACGCCGTACTGGTTGCTGATCCTGATCCGTACCTCAGAGCCACCCGAGCCCAGCCGGATCACCTGACGGACCGACTGGTTGGCGAATCCCTGCCCGGACCAGTTCTGGTTCGCGTTGGGCGGCTGCAGCGCCGTCATCCATGCCGTACGCCACGTCGGTGACGCAGGGGGTGTCTGCCGAGCCGTGGCCGGCACGAGTGAGGTGTGCGCTGCTACCACCAGCAGCACAGCCAGCACTCCCGCGAGAGCACACCAACTCCGCACAAACCGCACGTCAGGTTCCTTTCGTCACTCCCTCGATGCGCAGAGGAGTGGCGAGGTTGTGATGGGTGATGATGAGCACATGTGGCTGACGGAGACGTTCGGGCTGTCCGTGCCGGTGATCGGCGCGCCGATGGCGAATGTGAGTGGTGGCCGACTGACCGCGGCGATCTCGGCCGCTGGCGGGCTGGGGATGCTCGGCGCCGGCTCGGCGGTGACGGCCGACTGGATCCGGACCGAGGGCGCGATCGCGGCGGCGAGCGGGAAGCCGTACGGCATCGGTCTGATGGCGTGGTCCGTGCAGGAGCGCCCTGAGCACCTCGAAGCCGTCCTGGAACTGAAGCCCGCGCTCGTCTCGCTCAGCTTCGGCGACTACACGCCGTACGTCGCACCCCTGCAACAGGCGGGCATCGTCGTCGCGACCCAGGCCGGGATCGTCGCGGACGCGCGCGAGGCGATCGACGCCGGCGTTGACGTGATCGTCGCCCGCGGCGCCGAGGCAGGTGGCCACGGGCGGAACGCAGTCGGATCGCTGCCGCTCCTACAGGCGATCCTCGAGCTGACCGATCTGCCCGTCCTCGCAGGCGGCGGGATCTCCGGCCCACGCGGCCTGGCCGCTGTGATGGCGGCGGGTGCCGCCGGCGGCTGGATCGGTACGGCGTTCCTCACCTGCGTCGAGGCGCAGACCAAGGAGCCGGCGCGGCAGGCGATCATCGCGGCCGACGAGACGGCCACCGTCTACGGCACCGTCTTCGACGCGGCGTCGCGGGCCGGCTGGCCGGACGAGTTCGGCGGCCGGGCCCTCCGCAACGCGTACTTCGACGCGTGGGAGGGCCGTGAGCAGGAGCTCAAGTCCGACGACGACGGGCACGCGGAGTACGTCGAAGGCAGCAAGGCCGCCGACCCCGCCCGCGCGTCGATCTACGCGGGCGAGGGCGTCGGCGCCTTGACCGGTGAGCCGACCGCGGCCGAGGTGCTGGCCGGCTTCGCGTCGTACCGCGACTACTTGAGGGCCGCCCTCAGCGACGGGTCCAAGTAGTTGTTGTGAGCAACGACCAGGTCGTTGCACAGGGCCCAGATCTGTTCGACCGGTAGCGTCCCGGCCGTCGCCGGGTCGACCATGACGGCCTGGCGGATGGCGCGAGGATCGTGGTTGATCGCGGCGTGGACGGTGAGTTCGGCGACGTTGAGGTACGAGCGGTTGAGGGCGGCGCACTGGGGTGGGAGTTCGCCGACCGCGGTCGGCTGGACGCCCGAGGCGTCGACCAGGCTGGGGACCTCGACGGTGGCTCCGGACTGCAGGTTGGGGATCAGGCCGGTGTTGGGGACGTTGGCGTAGATCGTGCGCGGGGTGCCCGTGACCATGCTGTGGATGATCTGCGGGGCGTACTCCATCGTGGGGTCGACCTCGAGAGGCTCGCCGGCCTTCAGCGCACTGCGGGTCTGTTCGTAGGACGCGAGGTTCTCCGCGACGATCTCCAGGTACGCGCCGATCGGCAACCGCAGGCGGTCGACTTCCGAGGCGTGGCCGAGGTACCACGGCACGTACTCCGAGGAATGCTCGCTCGTCTCGGTCGGGTAGAAGCCGAGTCGTCGGTACATGTCGACGCGTACCCGCCGGAGCAGCTCCGGGTCCGCCGCGATCGCCTCGTCCAGCCGGTCGTACAGGTTCTCGCCGGCGCGTTCGAAACGCAGTACCCAGGACTGGTGGTTCACGCCGGCTGCCTGGTAGGTGACCTCCTCGTACGGAACGCCCACGAGCTCGGACAGGCCCTGCATCGTCCAGTAGACCGAGTGGCAGAGGCCGACGACGTTCTTCACGCCGAGCGCCTTCAGGTACCAGACGTTCATCACCATCGGGTTGGTGTAGTTCAGCAGCCACGCGTCCGGGCAGACATCGGCGATGTCCTGCGCGAGCCCCCGCAGTACGGGGAAGGTCCGGAGTGCGCGGAACACGCCGCCGACGCCGAGCGTGTCGCCGATCGTCTGCCGGATCCCGTACCGCGCGGGGAGCTCGAAGTCGATCTTCGTCGCCTCGCTCATCCCGACCTGGACGATGTTGATCACGAAGTCGGCGTTCTCCAGGGCGGCCCGCCGCTCGAGGTGCGCGGTGATCTCCACCGGCCGGTCCTGAGCGAGGTACGACGCAGCCGCTGCCGCCGTGTCGAGCCGCTCGGGGTCGATGTCGTGCAGCGCGATCTGCAGCGGACCCAGGTCGAGCCCGAACAGATCGGAGAGCAGTCCTTGGGTGAAGACGACACTGCCTGCACCGATGAAAGCGATCTTCGTCATGCTGTGGCTTCTTCCCAGGTTGGTTGGGCCGCGGTGCCGCCGGCGGCTCTCGTGGACAGCGAGCCGCAGGCCGCCGCGATGGTCAGTGCGCGGTCCGGTTTCATGCCGTTGAGTACGGCGGCCACCCAGCCCGCGTCGAAGCTGTCACCCGCGCCGATGGCGTCGACGGTCTCGACCTTCAACGCCGGTGCGGTGATGACCTTGGAACCGTTGTGAGCGAGCGCGCCCTCAGCCCCGTTCTTCACCACGACCAGCGGGCCGCGACGGGCGAGGATGCCGGCGGCGTCGACGACCGAATGGTGGCCGGTCAACGCGAGCGCCTCCGCCGCATTGGGGAGGAAATAGTCGGTGACGCGGAGGATCGGGTCGAGCATGACCCGGTCCCACTTGCCGGCCGGGTCGTCGTTCGGATCCAGCGAGGTGGTCGCCTTGGCGGCCTTCGCCTCCTTGAACAGTCCGGCAAGCCCGATCGCCAACTCCGGCAGCAGGTAGAAAGACCCCGCATGCACATGCCGCACCGATCGCAGCAACGAACGGGGCACATCCTCTGCGGCGGTACTGGGCATACATCCCGGTGACGTCAGGATCGCGCGATCGTCCCCCGACGTCAGGATGGTCGTGAGAGGGGTGGGGAGCGTGGGATCGGTGACCAGAGCATCAACATTGACGCCCCGGTCCGAGAGCGCCGTACGCACGAACGCCCCGGCCGCATCGTCACCGACCCGGCCGGCAAACGCGACTCGCAACCCGAGTCGAGCCGCGCCACAGGCCATGATCGAAGCCGAGCCGCCGAGCACGAGCGAGCCGGAAGGAACCAGCCGCTCCTTCTGCCCGAAGAGGATCGGTTGAGCGACCGGCCCGACGACGACGTCGGGGTTCGCATCACCGATCACGAGAAGATCGAAAGTCATATCAGCCCTTGAGTCCGGTGGAGGCCAGAGAGCGGATGAACGCCTTCTGGGCAAGGAGGAAACCGAGCAGTACGGGCAGCACGGTGATCACGTTGCCGGCCATCACCGCGGCCCATTGCGTGTGGTGCTGGCCCTGGAACGTGGTCAGGCCGAGCTGGAGGGTGTACGTCGAGTCGCTGTTGATCGCGATCAGCGGCCAGGTCAGGTCGTTCCAAGTCGCGAGGAACGTCAGGACGGCGACCGTGCTCAACGCCGGCCGCGCCAACGGCAGCACGATCGAGATCAGGATCCGCAGCCGACCGCAGCCGTCGATCCACGCCGCCTCCTCGAGTTCGCGCGGGAGCGAGACGAAGAACTGCCGGAACAGGAACACCGACAGCGGCGTGACCAGCGACGGCACGATCAGCGCGCCGAGCGTGTCGATCAGCCCGAGCTCCTTCATCACCAGGAACGTCGGGATCATCGTCAGCTGGAACGGGATCACCATCGTCGCCAGCATCAGCCCGAGCACGACCTTCGACCCGGCGAACCGGATTCGCGCGAACGCGTACCCGCCGAGCGACCCGAGCACCAGGTTCGCCGTCACCGCGACCGCCGAGACGATGAACGAGTTCAGGAACCACCGCGGGAACAACGCGTTCCCGAGCACGTACCGGTACCCGCCGAGGTTGATCCCGTGCGGCCACAACGCCGGCGGGAACCGGTTGATCTCGGCGTTGCTCATCACCGAGCTCACCAGCAGCCACATCAACGGCAACGCGAACAGTAACGCCAGCGGCGCGAGGACGAAATGCCAAGCACTGAAGGGCAAACGCTTCATCGGGAAGCCACCCTCCGCCGGTAGATCTGCAAGGCCACACCGATCACCAGCAACGCAACCGCCAAGGTGTACGCCGCCGCCGCGCTGTAGCCGGCCGTGAACGTCTTGAACGCCTTCTCCCAGATGAAGTACACGATCACCGTCGTCGACCCGAGCGGTCCGCCCTTGGTGGTCACGAACACCAGGTCGAACACCTGCAACGCGTTGATCGTCTGGAACAGCACCAGGAAGATCGTCACCGGCGTCAACGCGGGCAGCGTGACGTGCCGCAGTACGCCCCAGCGTCCGGCGCCGTCGATCCGCGCCGCCTCGACCAGCTCGCTCGAAACCCCTTGCAGGCCGGCCAGGTAGACGATCACGCAGAACCCGGTCCCGCTCCACAACGAGATCGCGACCAGCAGGTACAGCGCCTGACCCGGATCGCTGAAGAATCCCTGCGCCGGCAGCCCGAGCTTGTGCAGCACCGAGTTCGCGACGCCGAACTCCGGGTCGAGTACGAACGAGAACAGCACGCCCTGCGCCGCCGCCGACACCACGAACGGCACGAACACCAGCGTCCGGTACAACCCGATGAACGCGATCTTCCGATCCAGCGCGATCGCGATCGCCAACCCCGCGACCACACTCAACGGCACATACAGAACCGTGTAGATGAGCGTGTGCGACACCGCCGACCCGAACGTCGGATCCTTCAGCAACGCCTTGTAGTTGGCCAGCCCGACCCACTCCGACGGCGACACCAGATCGTTGACCTGGAACGACAACAGCAACGACCACAACACCGGTACGACACTGAGCCCGAGGATGATCACCACCGACGGGCTGACGAACGCCCACCCGGTCGCCCCTTCGTTCCGGGCCCGCCGTCTCGCGGCCGCCCGGCTCCGCGGGTCGACCGTGAACGTGCCGACCACGCTGGCCATCAGTTCGGCACCGCCAGTACCTGGTTGCACTGATCAACGGCCTGCTTCAACGCGTCCGCCGGGCTCAGCTTCCCGAGCAGTACAGCGGCGATCGCCTCGCCGACGTGCTGCGAGATCTGCGGGTACGTCGTGATCGTCGGCCGCACCTTCGCGGTGTCGAGCGCCTTGACGAACACGTCCAGCCCGTTCGTCTCGGTCGAATGCTTCTTCCACTGCGGCAGGTCCGCGGTGGCCTTCGTGATCGGCAGGCTGCCACCCTTCATGTCCCACTGGATGTCCTGCGCCGGCTCAGCCAGCCAGGCGACGAACTCGGTCGCCGCCTTCACCTTCGCTTTGCCGTTGTCGAAGATCGTCCAGGTGTCCGGCCCCGAGATCGTCAGCGGCTTCCCGGAGTACGACGGCAGCGGTACGACGCCGTAGTCGAGGCCGGCGTCCTTCAGCTCCGGCAGCTGCCAGGGGCCGGTGGCAACCATTCCCATCCGTCCGCCGAGGAAGACCTGGTACAGCTGCTCGCTGCCGGGCTTCGGGTCGACGTACAGCGACTTGTCTGTGCGGAGCTTGTCCAGTGTGCCCAGCGCCTGTGCGCCGACCGAGTCGAAGCCGACCTTCTTGCCGTCGCCACTGACGACGTCGCCGCCGAGATCCCAGATCATCGGCCAGATCCGCCAGACGGTGTCCTCGTCGCCGACGCCGGGCCAGCCGGTGCCGAAGATGCCCTTCGCCGGGTTCGTCAGTTGCTTCGAGGTGGCAACGAAGTCGTCCCAGGTCCAGCCGTCCTTCGGCGCCGCCACGCCGGCCGCGGCGAACAGTTTCTTGTTGTAGACCACGCAGAGCGAGTCGAGCAGGGCCGGCGCGGCCCGGACCTTGCCCTTCACGCTGACCGCGTCCTTCGCGGCCGGCCAGTAGTCGTCGATCTTCAGCTGGCCGGTGAGGTCGGCGACCTTCGGGCTCTTGGTCAGGCTGGCGAGGTCCGACCCGAAGATGTACGCGATATCCGGGTAGGACCCCGCCGCCAGACCGGCGGTGACCTTCTGCAGCATGCTGTCCGCGGTGACCCCACCACCGCCGCCGACCACCTTGATCTTCGGGTGACTGCTGTTGAACGCGGTGATCAAGGAGTCGATCGCGGCCTTGCCGGTGTCGACCTGACCGTGCCAGAGGTCGAGCGTGACGACGCCGTTCGCGTCGGCTCCCTCGTCGTCGTTCTTGCCGCACGCGGCGAGGGAGCCGGCCAGGGTGGCGGCGGCCGCGGCCCGGAGGACGTCGCGGCGGGACAGGTTTCGAGCATGCATGAGGGTCTCCAGAGCGATGGAGGAGGGATTCAGCAGGTCTTACGGACGTATCCGGGCTGACCCGGAGTCGAGACGTCGACGTCGCGCTGCACGATCGTCAACGTCCCGCCGTACTGCGAGCAGGCCGTGGCGCGGCCGCTGTTGGTGTACTCGATCACGATCACGTTGTTGCCAAAGGCATCGACGTAGTCGCCGCACTCGTCGTACTGGCCGCACTCCTCGGCGACCGCGAAGTCCAGGCCGACCGCCTGCCGGGAACCGGCCAGCTCGACCGTGTTCTTCTGCGCGATGGCCAGGTTCTTCGAGTGCGCATGCGTGGCGAGCAGCGTCAGGTACGCCTTCGCGTTGGCCGCCGTGAGCAGCTTCTTCGAGCGCGTGTAGCTGTCGTAGTTGTCCGGCTCGATCGCCTGGTACCCCTTCGCGGCACAGCCGTCGATCCAGCCGTTGACCTTGGCCGCGATCCGGTTCCGCTTGTCCGCCGTACGGAAGTCGAGCAGCGGTTCGCCCCAGTCCTGGTCGATCACGAGTCTGCCCTTGGCATCGCGGAGCAGCAGGTCGGAATCCCACTGTCCTTGTTCGCCGGGTTGGACCTGGAAGGCGTTGACGTAGCAGATGTTGTAGAGCCCGGCCGCCGGTGCGGCGGTCCGGTCGCGGGTGACCACCTGGACGCCGGCGGGCGGCGTGTAGGCCCCGCCGATCTGGTAGTCGAACTTGGCGTGCGTCGGCGGCAGGGTGACGGCCGCGTCGGCGGAGGTCCGGGTGAGGACGGTTGCGGTGACTGCTAGGGCGGTGGCCGCCATGCCGGCGAGGAGGCGGCGAGAGAGTCTGGACACGATTTGCTCCATCGGTCCCGGGGACGCGACCCCGCCTCGGGCCTCACCTGAACCCTGGCGCCGGAAAACCGGACTTCAGGCCCTCGGCCTGCTACCGGCTGGGTGCGTCACTGCCGAACCAGTTAAGCGACGAGATGACCGTGCGGTCAAGGGAAACTTGCAAACAAGTGCGCGAATTCCGCCTGATAGTGCGGCACTGCGCATGGGAAGGGCGAGGGAAGAGCCAGGGAAGGTCGCCCTCCTACCGTCCTCGGCAGACACCACTCACCGAGGAGGGGACCATGACCACCGCAACCGAGAGTCCGCGCCGCAACGGCGTCGACACTGCAACGCTGTTCGCGACGATCGACGCCGTCAAGGCCCAGAACGAGATCGCCAAGTTCCAGTTCCGGGCCAGCAACACCTGGGTGTCCGGGACGCACAGCCGCTCCACCGCGTCGGACTTCTTCGGCGCCATGCAGGAGCTGCGGCACAAGTCCGACACCGTGGTCGAGTTCGACCACCCCGAGGTCCTCGTCGGCACGGACCACGGGCCGACGCCGGTGGAGTACCTGCTGCATGCGATCGCCGCCTGCATGACGGCCGGCGTCGCCAACATCGCCGCCGCGCGGGGTGTCGAGCTCACGAAGGTCACCTCGACCGTCACCGGCGACATCGACCTGCTCGGGATCCTCGGGCTGTCCGACGGCTCGGTCCGCAACGGCTACGAGCAGATCCGGGTCGCGTTCTCGATCGAGGGTGACGCGGACGAGGAGACCCTGCGCGGCATCGTCGAGCAGTCCCGGCGCCGGTCCGCCGTGTACGACGTCCTCGTCAACGCGACGCCCGTCGCCATCGACGTCACCTGCCCCTGACCAACGCCGTACGAGCCGAGGGGGACCGGGATGACCACCATCGACACCGTTGTGATCGGCGCCGGCCATGCCGGTCTGGCTGTCAGCCGGCTGCTGACCCGGGCGGGTCGCGATCACGCGGTCATCGACCGCGGCCGGATCGGCGAGAGTTGGCGCAGTGCGCGCTGGGACTCGCTGCGGCTGCTCTCGCCGAACTGGATGATGCGCCTCCCGGACTGGAACTACCAGGGGCCGGACATCGACGGGTTCCTGCCGGCCGGTCGATTCGTCCGGCACCTGGAGCTGTACGCGGAGTCGTTCGGCGCGCCAGTCGTCTCCGGCGCCACGGTGCTCGAGCTGTCCGCTGCAGGGTGCGGTGCGTATCGGCTGGTCACGGACCGAGGCACCTGGCGCAGCCGGCACGTCGTCATCGCGACCGGACCGGGAGTCCCCCGGGTACCGGCCGGGCTGCGTGAGGTCGTCACCGCCGCCACCTACCGCAACCCGGCGCAGCTCGCGCCGGGAGGTGTTCTGGTGATCGGGGCCTCGGCTTCCGGCGTACAGATCGCCGACGAGCTCAACCGGGCCGGCCGTGAGGTGTATCTGTCGGTCGGCCGGCATACCCGAGTACCGCGCTCGTACCGCGGCAAGGATGTCTTCTGGTGGCTGGAGCGGACCGGGCGGCTGGCCCGCACCATCGACGAGGTTCGTGATCCGGCGTCGGCTCGGCGTGAACCGTCGATGCAGCTGGCCGGCCGAGCCGGGGAGCTCGACCTGGTGACGCTTCAGGCCGACGGCGTCCGGCTGCTCGGCCGCTTCGACGGGATGGACGGGAGCCGGGCACGCTTCCGGCCGGACCTCGCCGAGACGGCTGCCGCAGCCGATGTGCGCATGTACCGCCTGCTCGACTCATTCGATGACTCACGTGAGGGACGGCCACCTGCGCTGGTGCCGCCGACGATCCCGAGCAGTGTGGATCTGCACCGGGCAGGTATCAGCACTGTGCTCGTCGCCACCGGCTACCGACCCGAATACCCCTGGCTCCAGTTGCCGATCACGGGTCCGGACGGTCAGATCCAGCAGGTTCGCGGCATCAGCGCAGCACCTGGTGTGTACGTCGTCGGCCAGCGGTTCCAGCATCGACGCGACTCGGCGTTCATCGACGGAGCCCGTCATGACGCGGCGTACGTCGTACAGCACCTGCTGGCGTGCAGGGCGGAGCCGGCCGCATGAGCGCGCAGTACGACGTACTCGTCGTGGGCGGTCGGGTTGCGGGCGCGTCGACCGCGATGCTGCTGGCGCGAGCCGGCGCCAGGGTCGCTCTGGTCGAGCGGTCCGCCTATGGCAGCGACACCGTCTCGACCCACGGCCTGATGCGCACCGGCGTGATGCAGTTGTCGCGGTGGGGCTTGCTCGACCGGCTCACAGGCACGCCACCGATCCGGTGTACGACGTTCCACTACAGCGACCGCGAGCCAGAGCAGGTGCCGATCCGGGCTCTGTACGCACCACGTCGTCAACTCCTCGATCGGGTCCTCGTCGATGCCGCGGCCGAGGCGGGAGTGGAGGTCCGGCACGGAATGGTCGTCACCTCGTTGCTTCGCGACGACGGCGGCCGGGTCACCGGCGTTCGCACGCGGGACGGTTCGGAGCTCACCGCTGGGATCACGATCGGCGCCGACGGAATTCGATCGACCATCGCATCGGCGACCGGCGCTCCCGTCGTACGCCGGGGTCGATCCCGCAGCGCAGTCCTCTACCGGTACTACGCCGGCGTGGAGTCGACAGGCTACGAGTGGGCGTACGCACCGGGCGGGGGCGCAGGGCTGCTGCCCACGACCGACGGGGCGACCTGCGTCTTCGTCGCCACAACGCCGGAGCGGATGCGATCGCTGCGCCGCGGCGGGACCGAGCAGGCCTTCGCGACCCTGCTCGCGGACATGGCGCCGAGCTTGACCGACCTGCTGATCCCGGCGACGCCAGTGGATCGGATGCACGGCTGGGCCGGCGCAGCTGGATTCTTCCGGCAGGCATGGGGACCGGGCTGGGCGCTGGTCGGGGACGCGGGCTACTACAAGGACCCGATCACCACGCACGGAATGACCGACGCCCTGCGCGACGCCGAGCTGCTCAGCGACGCCTTGACCGGAGCGGGACCTGAGTCCGCGGCGCTGGCGAAGTACCAGGCCACTCGCGATGAGCTCTCGACCGCGCTGTTCGAGGTGACCGAGTCGGTTGCGTCGTACGCGTGGAGTCTCGACGAGGCGCGCGTGTTGTTACGGAAGGTCAGCTCGGCGATGAAAGCCGAGGTCGCGCAGTTCGCGCTGTAGAAGGGGATTCCGCTGACGCCTACGATCCGAGATGTGCAGGTCAGCGTGCAGCTGCTGGGCGGCTTCGTCGTCGTCGTGAACGGTGCGCCGATCACCGCGGACCGGTGGACCCGGCGGGGTGCGGCCGCGCTGGTCAAACTGCTGGCCCTTGCGCCTGACGGCCGGCTCCACCGGGACCGGGTCGTCGACGCCCTGTGGCCGGAGCTCACGCTGGACGTCGCACTGCCCCGGCTGCACAAGGCCGCGCACTATGCCCGCGGTGTTCTCGGCGATCGGGATGCCGTCGTACTGAAGGGCGAGGTGATCGCGCTGTTCCCGGGCGCGCGGCTCGAGGTCGACGCGACCAGCTTCGAAGCGGCGGCCGAGGAGGCCCTCGCCGCCGAACCGCCCGTACTCGAATCCTGCGCCGAGGCATTGAAGCTGGCCGGTGAGCTGCTGCCCGACGACCTGTCCGAGCCGTGGCTGGACGAACCCCGCGAGCGTCTGCGTCTCCGGGTCCTGCGACTGCTCCGTTGCGCCGGTCGATGGGAGGAGCTCCTGGCGCTGGACCCCGCGAACGAAGAGGCACATGTCGAACTCCTCCGCGAATCTGTCGTCGCCGGAGATCGCACGAACGGGCTGCGGCGCTACGCCCGGATGGAACGAGTCCTGCACACCGAGCTCGGTCTGGCGCCAGGGCCCGAAGCCGTCGTACTCCGTGATCGCTTGCTGGCCGTCGATCCTGGACCGCAGCCTTCCCCGGTCGCCGCAGCGCCGCGGGCGGCGGGTCGGACGCACTTGGTCGAGCGCGACGCGGAGTTGGCGCAGCTCGGTGCGGCGTGCGATCTGGCCGTCGACGAGGGGCGTGGTGTCGTCGTACTGGTCTCGGGTGAGGCGGGTGCGGGGAAGTCTGCTCTGGTTCGTGCCTTCCTCGACGGGCTGAGCCCGGCGATCCGGGTGGCTGTTGGCGGGTGCGACGACCTGCTCGCGCCGCGCAGTCTCGGGCCGTTCCGCGATATGGCCGAGAACGATGCCGAGCTGGCGGCGGCGCTGTCCGGCGATCGGCCGGCTGCCCTGTTGCGGGTGTTCTCCGAGCGTCCGTCGGTCGTGGTGGTCGAAGACATCCACTGGGCCGACGACGCCACCCTGGACGCGATCCGCTTCCTCGCGCGCAGGTTCCCGGGCATCCCCGCGGTGCTGGTGCTGACGTTCCGCGATACCGGGATCGATGCCGGTCATCCGCTCCGGCAGTTGCTCGGCAGTCTCACCGGTCCGTCGGTCAAGCGAGTGCTCCTGCCGCCGCTGAGCGTGGAGGCCGTACGGCGACTTGGGGCCGTGGCTCCGGGCGAGGCTGTTGAGATTCACCGCGTGACGCAGGGGAATCCGTTCTTCGTCACGGAAGTGCTCGCCGGCGGCGGAACCGGCGTACCGCACACCGTCCTCGACGCCGTTCTCGCGCGGCTGGGCACGTTGTCGGTTCCGGCGCGGACGCTGGTTGAACGGTTGTCCGTCATCCCGACCCGGGCCGAGCGATGGCTGGCCGAGAACCTCGCGGATCACGGCGTGCTGCTCGAGGTCGAGCGGTCGGGGATCGTGACCGGGACCGACGCGACCGTTGCCTTCCGCCACGAGCTTGCCAGGCAGGCGATCGAGTCCGCGCTGACCGCCGGGGAGCGGATCCAGGCCAACAAGGAAGTGGTCGACGTACTCCTCGGGCGTCCTGAGGTGGAGCCGTCCCGGTTGGTGCACCACGCCGAGCGGTCCGGCCGGATCGACGTCATCCTCGAGTACGGTCCGGAGGCGGCGCGCGAGGCCGCGCGGCTCGGCGCGCATCGGCAGGCGGTCGGCGTACTGGACGTCGTACTGCGGCATCGTGAGCTGCTCGCCCCGCGCCTTGCGGCCGAGCTGCTCACCCGGCGGGCTTACTCCTTGTACGTCGTCAACAGGTTCGCGGCCGGGCTGGAATCCGCCGAGGCGGCCGTCCGGGCTGCCGCGGAAGCCGGCGATCCGGTACTGCGGGCCGAGGCGTTGCTGGTGCTCGCCCGCGTGGCGATGTTCGCGCGTGGTCCGATGCGCGGGAGGCAGGCGGCGGACCAGGCCGTCGAGGTACTCGAACCGCTCGGTGACGATGCCCGGCTCGCCGCCGCGCTGATCGAGGTGGGCCGCGCGCACAGCAACCTGGCGACGGTCAGCATTGTCGCTGAGCCCAGCGAGCGCGCAGAGGCGGCGGCCGAGCGGGCGCTGCAGCTCGGGCAGCGTCTCGGCCGGCCCGAACTGGAGGCACAGGCCAGTTGCTATCTCGGCGATGCCCGCCTGGCGCGCGGAGACCCGCGCGGCGAGGCGGACCTGCAGCTCGCCATCTCGCTGGCCGGCGCGGACAGCAGGACCGAGACGCTCGTGCGGTGCTACGTCAACGCGGCGGGCGGCGCCTATCGCAGTGGCCGCCTGGACGACGCCGAGAAGTACGTCGCCGGTGGACTCCGGGCTGCGGCCGACGGGGAGTTCTTCGCGGGGCAGTACCGCTTGCGCCTCACCACGGCGGCGGTGCAGGGGAGCCGCGGGAACTGGGACCGCGCCATCGCCGAGCTTCGAGACCTGCTGGACACGCCGGGCGAACCAGGCGCGATGGCGGCGCTCGCTCGGAGCCTCCTCGCCCGGCTGCTCGCGCGGCGCGGCGACCCGGAGGCCGGTGAGGTCCTCGCGACCGCTCTGGCCGACGAGGCATTTGCGGACGACAGCTTCGTGGTGACGCGACTGGCCGTGGCGCAGGCCGAGCTCGGCTGGCTGGACGGCTCGCTCGGTTCACTCACCGATGAGGTACGGCGGGCGCTCGCGCTGGCCACCGGAC
Organism: Kribbella sp. NPDC058693; assembly: GCF_042715335.1. Classification (NCBI taxonomy): domain Bacteria; kingdom Bacillati; phylum Actinomycetota; class Actinomycetes; order Propionibacteriales; family Kribbellaceae; genus Kribbella; species Kribbella sp. NPDC058693. Next base: position 1,711,475 of record NZ_JBHXSQ010000001.1, on the reverse strand, counting down.
ACCGATCTGTGCACGCCGAGCTGGCTGCGTATCTGCGCCGCGCCGGGATCGACGTACCGGCTCCGATCGACGCGCCCGGGCCGTGGGCACCGACGCTGGCCGGCGACTGGGAGAAGGCCGCCGATGCGTGGGGGCGCCTCGGTGAGCGGTACGAACAGGCGGTGGTGCTGGCGACCGCTCCCGACCGTACGGCGCGAGCGCGGGGACTGCGCCAGCTCCGCGAACTGGGTGCGGTCAGCACGATCCTCGCAGTCTGAGCCCATGCCTTGACGGATGGATTTAAACCGGTTTAAGTTCTGTTTAAACCGGTTTAAATGGAGGATCGAGTGAGCAAGCGGCCGACGATCGCGGATGTGGCTCGCCGGGCCGGCGTGTCGAAGGGATCGGTGTCGTTCGCGCTCAACGGGCGGCCCGGGCTGGCGCAGGCAACCGTTGACAAGATCCTCGCGGCCGCCGACGAGCTCGGCTGGCGGCCCAGCAACCGGGCCCGGTCGCTGTCCGTCTCGAAGGCGTTCGCGCTCGGCCTGGTGATCACGCGGGACCCAGCCGTGCTGTCGTCGGACCCGTTCTTCCCCGCGTTCATCGCGGGGGTCGAGAGCGTCCTGTCGACGCGTGGTCAGGCGCTGGTGCTGCAGGTCGTCATGGCCGGCGAGTCCGAGGAGGACGGGTACCGGCGGCTGGCGCAGGATGCTCGGGTCGACGGAGTGTTCCTGTCGGACCTCCGGCACGACGATCCGCGGATCGACCTGCTGGTCGAGCTCGGTCTCCCCGCGGTCACGCTGAACCGGCCTGACGGGGAGTCGCCGTTCCCGGCGGTCATCCTGGACGACCGGCCCGGAACTCGCGCCGTCGTCGAGCACCTGGTCGAGCTCGGCCACACCCGGATCGCCCAGGTCGCCGGGCCGTCTGCTTTCGTGCACGCGACCGCCCGGGCGACAGCCTTCGTCGAGACCTTGACTGCGGCCGGCCTCGAGCCGTTGACCGAGACCGGTGACTTCACTGCCGCCGGTGGGATCGAGGCCACGCGCCGGCTGCTCGCGCTCCCGGAGCCGCCGACCGCGATCTTCTACGCCAACGACCGGATGGCGATCGCCGGTCTCGGTGCCGCGCAGGCCGCCGGCCTGACCGTGCCGGACGACCTGAGCATCGCCGGCTTCGACGACAGCGAGCTCGCCGAGTACGTCCATCCCGGTCTGACCACTGTCCGCGCCGACCCGTACCGCTTCGGCGAGGCAGCGGCCCTCACTCTCAACCAGCTCGTCGACGGTGCCGCCGACGTACCTGACACCGAGCTCCCGCCCGCGCAGCTCGTCGTACGCGGCTCCACCGCCTCGCCCCCTGCGTAGTCCCCTGGAGGAAACATGAAGTTGCAAGCTGGACTGCTGGCCGTGGTCATGGCCGGCTCGCTCGTCGCGTGTGGCGACAGTGGCGGCGGCTCTGGTGACGCCGACGCCGCGGCCAAGGCACGTGGACCGATCACGATCTGGTACTCGAACAACGCCGAAGAAGTGGCCTGGGGCAAGCAAATGGTCACGGCCTGGAACGCCCAGCACGCGGATCAGAAGATCACCGCGCAGGAGATTCCGACCGGCAAGAGCTCCGAGGAGGTCATCGGCGCGGCGATCACCGCGGGAAATGCGCCATGCCTGATCTTCAACACCTCGCCGGCGTCGGTGTCGCAGTTCCAGAAGCAGGGCGGTCTGGTGCCGCTCGACAGCTTCTCCGATGGCAAGTCCTACATCGAGGACCGGTCCGGAGACATCGCGCAGCAGTACAAGTCGGCCGACGGCAAGTACTACCAGCTGCCGTGGAAGTCGAACCCGGTGATGATCTTCTACAACAAGAAGGCGTTCGCGAAGGCGGGGATCGACACCGCCAACCCGCCGCTGAAGACGTACGACGAGTTCCTCGCGACGTCGCGCAAGGTGGTCGCGGCAAAGGCCGCGAAGGTGGCGATCTACCCGGCGCCGAGCAACGAGTTCTACCAGTCCTGGTTCGACTTCTACCCGCTGTACGCCGCTGAGAGCGGCGGCAAGCAGTTGGTTGCCGATGGCAAGTCGACGTTCGCGTCGGACGAGGGCAAGAAAGTTGCTACGTTCTGGCGGACGATGTATCAGGACAAGCTGGCCTCGCCGGAGAAGTACACCGGGGATGCGTTCGTCGACGGGACGTCGGCGATGGCCGTGGTCGGTCCGTGGGCGATCGCGACGTACAAGGGCAAGGTCGACTGGGGCGTCGTACCCGTTCCGACCTCGTCCGGTAAGCCGGCCAACGAGATCCACACCTTCAGCGATGCGAAGAACGTCGCGATGTACTCCGCGTGCAAGAACCGCGGGACGGCGTGGGATGTGCTGAAGTTCGCGACCAGCCAGGAGCAGGACGGCAAGTTCCTCACCGCGACCGGGCAGATGCCGCTGCGCAAGGACGTGTCCTCGACGTACGCGGACTACTTCACCAAGAACCCCGACTACAAGGTGTTCGCCGACCAGGCCTCGCGCACGGTCGAGGTGCCGAACGTGCCGAACTCGATCACGATCTGGCAGGCCTTCCGCGACGCCTACTCCAAGTCGGTCATCTTCGGTCAGCAAGACCCAAGTCAGGCATTGGACGAGGCCGCACAGAAGGTCGATCAGCTCGTCAAACAATCATGAGGCGCGGACCGCTCACCCGCGTGATGGGTGAGCATCCGATCGGCTCGGCGTTCGTGACGCCGTACGTCGTGTTCCTGGCCGCGGTGTTCGCGTATCCGCTCGGGTTCGCCGTGTACATGTCGTTCCACGACTACTTCTTCGCGGCGCCGGGCGCGATCGTGGACCGCCCGTTCGTGGGGTTCGACAACTACGTCGCAGTGTTGTCGGATCCCGCGGTCCGGCGGGCGTTCCTGAACGTGCTGATCTTCCTGGTCATCAACGTCCCGCTCACCGTCATCCTGTCGCTCGGACTGGCGAACGCGCTGAACGCGGCGATCCGCTGGCGCACGTTCTTCCGGGTCTCGTACTACGTCCCGTACGTGACCGCGAGCGTCGCCGTCGTCGGAGTCTGGCTGTTCCTGTTCAACTCCAACGGCCTGGTCAACTCGATCCTCGGACCGCTCGCACCGGATCCGTCCTGGCTGGTGAACTCCAAGCTCGCGATGCCGACGGTCGCGATCTACGTCACCTGGAAACAGCTCGGCTTCTTCATCCTGCTGTATCTGGCCGCGCTGCAGAACGTGTCCAAGGACCTGTACGAAGCGGCGTCGATGGACGGCGCCGGTCGTTGGAAGTCGTTCCTCAACGTGACGGTGCCCGGTGTGCGGCCGGCGACCACCTTGGTCGTGTTGCTCGCGACGGTGACCGGCGCGAACCTCTTCACCGAGCCCTATCTGTTGACCGGAGGCGGCGGACCGGACGGAGCATCTGCCTCGCCGGTTCTGATCATGTACCAGCGCGGCATCGAGCAAGGCAACCCGGACGTGGGGTCCGCGATCGGAGTGCTGCTGGTGATCGGCGTACTGCTGCTTGCACTGATCGAACGGCGATTCGTCGGGAGGGAGGAGGACTGATGAAGCTCAAGTTCGTCGGGCTGCTCGCCGGCGCCTTCGTGTTCCTGTTTCCCTTCTACTACATGCTGATCGGCTCGCTGCAGACCGAGCCGGACCCGTCGGTGGCCGGCGCAGTGCCGAACCCTGACAACCTCACGCTGCACAACTACAGCGAGATCAACAAGTCGATCCATCTCGGCCGGTCCCTGATCAACTCCGGCATCTTCACCGGCGGCGTGATCCTCGGAACGCTCGTCTTCGGAGTGCTCGCGGGCTATGCGTTGGCACGGTTGCAGTTCCGCGGGCGTGGGCTCGTCTTCAACCTGATGCTGCTGATCCAGGTCGTACCGTTCCAGCTGCTGACGATTCCGCTCTATGTGCTGATTGTCCGCAGCTACGGCCTCGCCGACTCGTACATGGGGATGATCCTGCCGTTCCTGATCAACTCGACCGCGGTCTTCGTGTTCCGGCAGTACTTCCTGCAGCTGCCGGCCGAGCTGTTCGATGCGGCCCGGATCGACGGTGCGTCCGAGTTGAGCATCCTGTGGCGTGTCGCCGTACCGCTCGTTCGGCCGGCGTTGCTGACCGGCGTACTGCTCACGTTCATCGGGCCGTGGAACGAGTTCCTGTGGCCGTTCCTGATCACCAAACAACAGGACCTGCAGCCGTTGGCGGTTTCGCTGTCCAACTACCTGACCACGGTGTCGGCGCGGGCGGCCAACCCGTTCGGTGCGGTGCTGGCCGGGGCGTGTGTGCTCGCGGCGCCGGCGGTCACCTTGTTCATCATCTTCCAGCGCCGGTTCATCTCGACGAACATCTCGTCCGGCGTCAAAGGCTAGAAAGGCTTCTCGTGACTGTTCCCTACACCCTCACTCGCGTCGGCGTGCTCATGACCGCCGAGCCGGGCAACGAGCTCGAGGCCGAGGGCGTGCTGAACCCGGCGACCGGACACACTCCGGACGGTGCGCTCTACCTGCTTCCCCGTCTGGTTGCTACTGGCAACATCTCCCGTGTCGGCCTGGCTCGCGTCGAGCTCGAGGACGGGGTGCCGGTAGGCGTCGAACGCGAGGGTGTGGTCCTCGCGCCGGACGAAGGCTGGGAGCGAGGCAAGAACAACGCCGGCGTCGAAGACCCGCGCGTCACCTTCATCCCGTCCCTCGGCCTCCACGTGATGACGTACGTCGCCTACGGCCCGCTCGGCCCCAAGCCCGCGCTCGCGGTCTCGTCGGACCTGCGGGACTGGCGCCGCCTCGGTCCGCTGCACTTCGAGTACCAGCCCGATCTCGACACGGACCTGAACCTGTTCCCCAACAAGGACACGGTCTTCTTCCCCGAGCCAGTGCCCGGCCCCGACGGCGAACCGTCGTACGCGATGCTGCATCGGCCGATGTGGGACCTCGGCTGGTTCCGTGAAGGCGAAGGCGTGCATCTGCCCGCCGGTGTGACCGATGACCGGCCGGGGATCTGGGTCTCGTTCGTGCCCGTGGCAGCCGTCGAGGCCGACCTGCGGAACCTCGTTCACCTGCGTAATCACCGGCTGGTCGCGATGTCGGAGTACCCGTTCGAGGAGCTGAAGATCGGCGCCGGACCGGCACCGCTGCGGATCCCCGAGGGCTGGCTCGTGATCCACCACGGCGTGACCGGCGAGCAGCCGGAAGGCTTCGACCCGACCACGCAGAAGGTCTGCTACGCCGCCGGTGCGCTCATCCTCGACGCGGAGGACGTCACCCGCGTCATCACCCGTACCACCGAACCCCTCATGGTCCCCGAGACCGACGAGGAGAAGATCGGCACGGTCGGCAACGTCGTCTTCCCGACTGCGATCGAGCAGGTCAACGGCACCCAGTACGTCTTCTACGGTATGGCCGACGCCGCCATCGGCGTGGCCAGATTGGACCGTCTGCCATGAACCCGACCCGCCGCACCGTCATCGGCGGAGCCATCGCAGTAGCCGCCGCCTCAAGCGTCACGCTCCCCGCCTCAGCAACATCCGGCCGCCTCTCCAACCTCGCGCACCTCGACTTCCTCCGCGCGTCCGTCACCCCTCCGGCAACTCCCGGTCACACCACCTTCGGCAGCGGTCCGGTCGGCGTGCTCTGGACGTACGCCGACCGCCAGCCGGACGGCTCGTACAAGCGCATCGGCGGGGGCAGCTGTGACGCTTCGACGAACACCTATGCGCAGGGTGCGTTCAACGCCGACGACATCGCCCGGGCCGCCGTCGTCTACCTGCGGCACTGGAAGCAGTTCCACGAGACGGCGTCGCTGGACGCGGCCCGTGGGCTTCTGCGCAGTCTCACGTTCCTTCAGTCTGGGAGCGGCAACGTCGTCCTCTGGATGCAGCCGGACGGCACGCTGAACCCGAGCGCCGACCCCGTCGAGCTCCCGGACCCGTCCGACTCCGGCCCGTCGTACTGGCTGGCCCGAACGGTCTGGGCGCTGGGGGAGGGGTACGCCGTCTTCCGCAAGACCGACCGTGCTTTCGCTAGCTTCCTGCGCGATCGTCTCGAGCTCGCGATCGCCGCGCTGGAACGTCAGGTATTGGTCCGCTACGGCCAGTACAACGTGGTCGACGGGCGCCGCCTCCCGGCCTGGCTGATCGTCAACGGTGCGGATGCGACCAGCGAGGCCGTTCTCGGACTGTCGGCTTATGTGGAAGCGGGCGGTTCACCCCGGGCCCGGCGTGCGCTGACGCAGTTCGCGAACGGCATCGCGGCGATGGCGGCCGGGTCCACGCGCGAGTGGCCGTTCCGCGCGCTGATGCCGTGGGGCGAATCGATCTCCGACTGGCACGCTTGGGGCGCGCAGATGCCCTCCGCCCTCGCTGCCGCTTCTCACGCTCTCGGCTCACGGAAGCTGCTGGCGCCGGCACTCGGCGACGCCGCAGGCTTCACGCCGCTCCTGATGACGGCCGGCGGTCCCGACAACGGCTGGCTGCCGGTGCCGATCGACCGCACCCAGATCGCGTACGGCGTTGACGCCCGCCTGCAGGGCGTACTGTCCGTCGGCCTGAAGCACGTCGCCGCCTTCGTAGCCGCCTGGTACTTCGGTGCCAACCGCGCCGGCCAGCCCATGTACGACGCCGGCACCGGTCGCACGTACGACGGCATCTCCGGCGACGGCACGATCAACCGCAACTCCGGGGCCGAGTCCAGCATCCACGGCCAGCTCTCGATGCTCGCCCTCGACGCCCACCCGGACGTGGCCCGCCTGACGGGCACTCCGTCGTACGACGGCCTGCAGATCGTCGAGGCCGAATCCGGCACCGGCGGACAGGTCGTGACACCGCCTTCGGCCTGGACCGGCGAATCCCAATGGAGCAACGGCTCCTACCTGTCCCTCGACGGTACGGCGACGTGGACCGTGCCGGCGTCATCGCAGCCGCGGCTCGTGCTTCCGGTCGTCAACCTCGTAGACAGTCCGACACCGGCTCGCACGAACTGGACCGCAGGCTCGCGAGCGCTTGGCACGCTCACACACGTCTGCGGACCGCAAGGCATCTCCGCCGCACCCGGCGCTCTCCTGCCGTTGACGCTTGCCAACCCTCTTCCAGCCGGAGCCACCGCTCTCAGCGTGAGGGCACAAGGCACGGCGCAGCTGGATGCGCTGCTGCTTCTGCCGACTGTCAGCAGTCTGCGCATCGGGGACGCCGTGTTGCTGGCCAGTGTGGACACGCACGCTCGCGTCGTGAGTGTCTCGGGTAAGCATTCCTACAGCTACGATCCGTCCGGCAAGCTAGTTGCCCGGGGCAACGCTTCGCGGGCGCTCGTCGTACCGGGTGGTTTCACCGTCGTGCTCGGCTGAGCGCCTCGGCACACCAGTCGGCAACGAACATCAGCGCCTGACCGCGCTGGTGGAACAGTCGCCGGCTGTCGACCTGGCGGTGATAGGCGTTGTGGGCGGGATCGGACGCGCGGCCGAGCAGACCCGGCAGCAGCCACGCGTACTTGACCCCGGACGCCATCACCGCCAGTCGGACCTGATTGGGATCGCCGCGCCAACCCGCTTCGTGCAGGCCGTCGAGGTAGTTGGCGATGCAGGTCTCGGCGAGCTCGGGGAGGCGTTCGACCGGCCAGAACATGTCGAAGACCGCGTCCGGGATGTAGTTGCCGATGTCCTCGCCGAGCGCACCGTCACCGGTGAACGCCCAGTCGAACAGGGCGAGGTCACCGGTCGGGCGCTGGATCACGTTCGAGACCCAGAAGTCCAGGTGGCAGGTGGCGCGGGGGAGACTCGCGACGAGATCGAGCAGTGCGTCGCGATGAACCATCAGCTGGGTCCAGGCCTGGCGCAGCTGACTCGGCCAGGTCTCGCGGATGAGCGGCTGCCGCCAGGCCGCGTCGTCGGTCAGCACCTGCCACGGCACCTCGCGGGTCGTCGAGTAGTCGCGCAGGAATCCTGTCGACGTCCACGGCCTGTTGGTTGCGGGCTGTGCCTGCCAGCGCCCGAAGGCCCGGGTGAGTGCCGCGTGCTCGGCGAGGCTGAACTGGGTGCCGGACGTGCCGCCGATGTCTTCCATCAGCAGTACGGCGCCGTCCGGCCACTCCTCGACCTGCGCCTCGGGCAACACCAGCCCGGCGTCTGCTAGCCGTCCGCGGAGCTCGTCGTCGCGGTACACCTCGAGCTCGCGGCGCCAGTAGTTCCAGTGCCGCGGATCGGTGGACGCAGCCCACGGACCGGTCGAGTCGGCCGTGCTCTGGAGCTGCTTGCGTACGGCGGTGCGGCCGTCGGCGTACGTGATGCGCTCGACGGTCGCCGTCACCGCATTGAGCGGATTGTGGCGCAGAGTCGCCGTACCGACTTCCGGGTGACCGGTCATGAAGAGCAATGCTGACATGCAGCGGTGGCTCAGCCCAGCAGCGTCTTAGGTGGTAGACCGGTCAGCGCTTTGACGTCGCGGGTGAAGTGGGCCTGATCGGCGTACCCGGTGAGGGTGGCGACGTCGGCGAGGGCCAGACCGGTGCGGGCATGGTCGAGGGCGACGTTCATCCAGAGCACTCGGTCGAGCATCTTCGGCCCGTACCCGAATGCGTCCAAGCAGCGTCGGTGCAGCTGCCGCTCGCTCAGGCCGATTGTCCCTGCCAACTTGGAGACGCCGGCGCTGCCGCGGAGCAGTCCGCCGCGGACATTGCGCAGTACGTAACTGATCAAACGGTCCGGCGGCTCATCGACCAGGTTGGCGACCTCTACGTCCAACGCGACGGCCGGGTCGGGTGACGATCTGATCCGGTCCAGTAGTTGTCTGCTGCGGGTCGGTGACCACAGGTCGGCCAGCGGGACCCGCTCGTTGAGCAACTCGCGAGCCGGTACGCCGAGGAAGCCGGGCGCGGCACCGGGCGCGAACCGGATCCCGGCGTACTGCGTCCCGCGTGCGGCGCTGCCCGTCCAGGCATGACTGTCCGGCCCGGCGACCATCAGGTCACCGTCGACCAGCAGGATGTCCATGCAGCCGTCGGGCAGGATCCGGTACTCCCCGCCCTCGGCCGTGCGCGTCCACAGATCGGCGTCCGGAACGCGTGCAGGACGCTCCCGGTACGGCTCGACCGTGACTGTCATACCGCCAGTCTGCTACGGGCCGCCGACAGTTTCTTGTTCAGCGTGGCACCACGACGTCGAGCACCGGTACGTCGACCGGGAGGTACTTGACCAGGGCAACGTTCTCGCGGATCAGCTCGTCGCGGAGCGGTGTGCCGGTGCGTCGGTCGATGACCGTCCGCCAGATCTCGTTGCGGCGGAAGTAGTCCGCGCCGACGCGGAGGAACCGCTCCTCCTTCGCGAACACGCGGTACGACTCCGGACCGGCGACGTCGGCCAGGATCTCGCCCTCGAGGTAGCGGTCGCCGACGTCGACGTGCAGCTGGAAGGTCTGGTCGGTGTCGTTGCGGAACTGCAGGTCCACGTAGTTGTAGACGATGCTGCAGCCCACGCCCCACGGCAGCACCCGGCCGTTGTCCGGGAACGGGTCGAAGCTGTGCGTGGACCGCTGCGTCACGGTCAGCGGCGAGTGCAGCACCATCCAGTGCAGCAGGTTGGCGAGCTGGCAGATGCCGCCGCCGATACCCGGCCGGGCCTGCCCGTTGGACAGCCGCATGCCCTTCACATAACCCTTGCGACGGGTCGCGTTGCCGACCAGCTTGTTGAAGGAGAACGTCTCACCCGGGCGGATCAGCAGTCCGTCGACCTGCGCGCAGGCAAGCTTCAGGTTGGTCACCTTGTTGTGCTGCATCCACATCTCGGTCTCACCGAGCTGGCGCAGCAGCAGCGACTTGTGCCGCTTCACCCGCACCGGAAGATCGCCGGCCTGCCGGATCTCGGCGTACGGCGTGCTGGACCTGATCCACTCGAGCCGCTTGAGCACACGGTGGTACCGCACCGCCAACGGGTAAAGCAGCGGCATCCGCTCGCTCCACCGGCGATGATGCACCGCGGGCAGAACCCGGGCCCGCTCCGCGTCACTCAGCTCGTGCACCTCGACCCGCCACGGCGTACCCGGCGTCGCCCCAGTTGACTCCGGCGCGCGCAGTGAGGTGGCGATGGTGGTCTCGGACATCATTCCCCCGAACGAGTTGGCCGGCCCCGCGGCCGACCTCGGTTACCGTACGCCGCCGCGAGCCCATTCAGATGACAGCAACCGCACGATCCGATTGCGCTCGATATGACGCTTCCTGCGCCTGAAGAGTTCGACCCTCAGCCGATCTCGAGCGCGGTGCAGACCCAGCGGTTGCGCCGGATCTCCATCCGCAACGCAATCGCCCGCGAGCGGTCACCCCGCCGTACATGCGCAGCCACTTCGGCCACCAACGGCTCAGGCATGAACACCCGCACCGACTGCACACTGCTCTTCTCTTTAGCCCCGCGGGTCGTCGCAGTCGTGGTCAACCCCAACAACCGAACCCGCCGATTCAACTCCATAAACACCTCATCATCGGTAAACCGAACCAACTGCGAAATCGGCCGATCCCCCGCCAACACCTCAGAAACCGCCTGAGCCAACCGCCCACCCCAAACTCGAGCCCCCGGCACCCGAGGCGCATGCTCACCGGCCTGCGCCCCGGTCACCCGGGGCACGCCCGCGCTGGTCTCCGCCTCGGGGACCCGCCGTGCGTCCTCGTTGGTCTGCGCCTCGGGCACCTGCTGTGCAACCTCGTTGGTCCGCGCGTCGGCGACCCGCGGTGCAACCTCGTTGGACTGGGCCTGGGGGACCCGGGGTGCGTCCTCGTTGGTCCGCCCCTCCAGCACACGCGCGACCTCGTTCGTCTGCTCTTCGGGGGTCGTGCTGGTGTGGGCGGGCTTGGTGGCGTGCGGCGGCTGGGCTCCGTCAGGTTGCCCGGCCGCCTGCTTGTCGGCGGCCGGCACGACGGTGAGCTTGCGGGCCTGCGGCTGGTGAGTGGTGAGCGCCGTGATGCTCGACGACCGCCGCGGCGCGGAGCCGACGCCGAGCCGGGTGATCGCTTGCAACCGCAGCGCCAGCGCGCCATCCGTCAGCTCAGCCGCGTACCGAGCCGTCGCCGGGACGGTGTGCTCACCGCGCACCGACCGCAGCCGCGGACGGGCAACAGACGCAAGCACATCCGGGGTCGCGGTGGGTTCGTTCGCCGCGGACGTCGGGTTGGTGACGGCCATGAGAGCCTCCATCGGTTCCGGTGCTGAGGTCGCGTTCGTGGTGGCGAGGTTCTGGGACTGGCTCATGTCACGGCTCCTGATGGGTGGGCGGGAGGTGGCCGGTAGACACGGGCGGCACACGGAGTACCTGCCCGGGAAGAATCAGGTCGGGGTCATCCCCGATCACATGCCGGTTCACGGCGTACCACTCAGGCCACCGCGCGGCGATCGCCTCATCCGAGGCCCCCGCCCCCAGCTCCCGAGCAGCCAGACCCCACAACGAGTCCCCGTCCCGCACCACAACCCGCACCGCGCCCCCGGCCCGAACCTCGGTATACCGAGTAGGAGCCCCATCAGTAGGCCGATCCGGCACCCCCACCCGCACCCGCCCAGCCGCCGCTCGCTCAGCCGCCGCTCGGTCAGCCGCCGGCCGCTCAGCCGCCGGCCGCTCAGCCGCCGGCCGACCAGCCGCGGTCGGGCTCTTAGCGCCCGCCTCCAACCCACCAACCTGCAACTCCGACCCCGGCTCCACAGCCCGCCAACCACCAGCAGACTCCCGCTGCGACTTAGCGCTGCCGGACTCCTGCCGAGAGTTGGTGGTCGCGGAGTCCTCCTGGGACTTGGTGCTGGCGTCGCCCTGCTCGGACTTGCCGGTGGGTGGCTGTTCTGCAGTTGTCCGGTGCGCGTCGGCGCCGCCGATCTGCACCCGGGACGCGGGCTCGGTGGAGCGCCAGTTGTTGGTGGACTGCTGCCGGGAGTCGGTGGTGTTGTCGTACTGGGACTTGGTGGTGGGTGGCTGTGCTGCGGCTGTCTGGTGCACGTCGGCGCCGCCGAGTTGCAGCTCCGAGGCGGGCTCCATGGCCCGCCAGCCGCCGGCGGACTCCCGCTGGGACTTCGTGGTCGTGGACTCCTGCTGGGACCTGGTGGTCGCGGGCTCCTGCTGGGACCCGGTGATGGTGTTGTCCTGCTCGGACTTGGTGGTGGGCGGCTGGACGCTGGCTGTCCGGTGTACGTCGGCGCCGCCGAGTTGCAGCTCCGAGGCGGGCTCCACGGCCCGCCAGCCGCCAGCGGACTCCCGCTGGGACTTGGTGATCGCGTCGTCTTGCTGGGAGTTGGCGGTGGCGTGCTGAGTCGTGGTGGTGGGCGGCTGTGCTGCGGTGGTCCGGTGGGCGTCGGCGCTGCCGATCTGCACCCGGGATGCGGGCTCGGTGGAGCGCCAGGTGTTGGCGGACTGCTGCTGCGAGTTGGTGGTGGCGGCGTCCTGGTCGACCTCGGTGGCGGAGTCCCGTTGGGTCTTGGTGGTGGGTGGTTGGGCCGCGGCTGACCAGTGGGCGTCGGCGGCGCCGAGTTGCACACGGGATGCGGGCTCCGTGGAGCGCCAGGTGTTGGCGGACTCGTGCCGGGGGTTGGTGGTGGCGTCGTGCTGCTGGGTCCTGGTGGTGGGTGGCTGGGCGGCGGTTGTTCGGTGGGTGTTGGCTCCGGCGAGCTGCGCCCTTGAGGTGGGTTCGGTGGGGCGCCAGTTGGAGTCGTTTAGGTGGATGGCGGGGGCGGGTTGGTTCACGTGGAGGACTTGGGTGCTGTGGGTGGGGGTGGCTTGGGCTGCGCCGACGGTGAGGGGGGTGACGGCGGCGACGCCGAGGCCGGAGCGGAGTAGGGCTCGTGCTGTCTTTGTCGTGATCCGGCCGGCGACGACCCCGGCGAGCTCCCCGACGACGCCGGGGATCTGCTCCAGCGCCGTGCTGAGGACCGCCAGCACCAGCCACGCGTACGCGATCCACGCGACCGTCCCGACCGCGAGCACGGTCAGCGAGTCCAGGTCGTACGTCCGCGCGCCGTCGATCGACCCGGCGGTCATCCACCGCAGCAGCAGGCCGAGACCGACCAGCGCGAGCACCGCGAGAGTGCCCTTCAGCCCTCGGATCATCGCGTTCATCCCGCTTCGCTCCCGACCTATGAGTTTGCGTTAGTTTGCTTTGGCTTGACCACTATAGACCGGTTCTAGGCGCACTTTGCAAGTCCTTAACGCACACAGCGTCGTTTTCCCGTGCGGAGCGTGACCACCGACCGTCAGCCGGCACCCCGGGACCGGTAGGTTCGCGGTCATGCGGTGGGATGCGTTGTTCGCGGACCTGGAGTCGCAGTTCGAGGCGCTCCAGGAGTCAGATCTGTACGGCGAAGTAGCCGATCGGATCCGCACCGAGGTCGGGAAGATCACCGTCCTCGACCGGCTCCGCGGCGCGGTGAACACCGTCGTACGCGTCGAACTGAACGACGCCGAGCCCGTTCGCGGCATGCTGAGCCGGGTCGGGAAGGACTGTCTGCTGCTCGAGACCGAGCGCTACGAGGAGTGGCTGATCCCGGTCACCGCGCTGGTCGCCGTACACCGGCTGGGACCGTGGGCCGAACCGGCCGGCGCTGTCGAAGGCAAGCTTGGGCTCGCCCACCTGCTCCGGGGAATCGCGCGTGACCGCTCACCGGTCACCCTGTTCTGCAGCGGCGGGGGCCCCGTCACCGGCACCATCGACCGCGTAGGCGCCGACTTCCTCGAGCTCGCCGAGCACCCCCTCGACGCCCCCCGCCGCCGCTCCGAGGTCTACAACGTCCGCCTCGTCCCCACCCAATCCCTCCGAGCCCTCCGCCGCCGCTAACCCGCGGCCGCGCGCCGCCGCTAACCCCGCCGCCCCGGCAGCAGCCGCCCTCCGCCGCCGATGACCCCCGCCTCCAGCCCGGGGCGGATGTGATGTGGCTTGTCTGTCTCGACGCCAGCTCGTCGGGGCAGATCTGGGAGCTAGAGCTGGGCGTCCTCTGGGGTTTCGGCTTCTTCGCCGAAGGGGTGGGTGTTGATGAAGTCCTTGGTTTCGGTGTAGAGCCGCTCGATGTACTTCTCCAGCTCGGTTGCCTCGACCCGCCACTGGCCCCGGCCGCCGATCTTCACCGCGGGGATGTCGCCGCGGCGGACCAGCGCGTAGACCTGGTTGGCGGAGATGTTGAGCACCTCGGCGACGTCGGCGAGCTGGAGGAAGCGGGGACCCGGCATCCGTCGGACTCCTTCACATAGTGGCTGGTTGTTTCAGTTTGCCACGGTTGGCGGATGGATGACCGGGTTTGTCCCCAGCCTGTGACTGCCTGTGAATGACCGTTCACGCCGCGAGCGCGAACCAGGCAGAATGTCGCCCGAGAACGATCGATTGACTGGGGAGACGACGTGGTCGAGACAGCCGTGCGAAGTGGATTCGGGGCGCCGTCCGCCCCGGCCCAGCGCAACCGCAAGGCCCGGTGGAAGGACGGCCGCCTGGTCCTCGGCGTGCTGCTCGTCGCCGTCACCGCGCTGGCCGGCGCCAAGCTGCTGTCGTCCGCCGACGACACCACCACGATCTGGGCCGCCAAGCACGACCTCAAGGTCGGCGTCCCGCTGACCGACGACGACCTGACCACGGTCCGGGTCCGCTTCACCAGCAGCAACGACGCCGAGCGATACCTCGCCGCCGACGCGAACGTGAAGGGCCTGGTCGTCGGCCGCGCCATCGACGAGGGCGAGTTCCTGCCGAAGGACGCGGCGGTCGCCAAGTCCGACCAGGACCGCACCGAGCTCCCGCTCTCGGTGGCGACCGGCCGCCTGCCGTCCGACACCGCGGTCGGCGACATCGTCGACGTCTGGGTGGTGCCGAAGGAGGAAGGCCAGCCGGCCAGACCGCTGTGGAGCAGCGTCCGCGTCTTGCAGATCGACTCGGTCAAGGGCGTCTCGGGCAGCACTGCGCGACGGCAGGTCCTGATCGGGCTCACCACAGCCGACCTGCCCCGCATCCCCGCCGCGCTGACCGCGATCGGCGCAGGCGAGCCGACCCTGGTCCGGAAGGCCGGCTGATGTCGATCCCGGTCCTGCTCGCCGTCACCGGCGCGCCCTGGGAGGCCGACGTCGTCCAGCGGACCGAGCGCGCGCCAGGGATCAAGGTCGTACGGCGCTGTGTCGACATCGCCGACGTGATGGCCGCCGCGGCGAGCGGTCAGGCCCGCGCCGTGCTGCTCGCCGACGCCCTGGCGAGGCTCTCGTCCGACGCGGTCGCGGCGTTGCACGCGCGCGGCATCGCCGTCCTCGCCCTGGTCGACCCGACCGAGAACGGCGCACCCTTCGGCCCGGAAGACCGGCTCAGTCGGATGGGCATCGAGCGGATCCTGCCCGCCGACGTGAGCCCGACCGACCTCGGGCGCGCGGTGACCGAGGCCGTCGAGTCCGGCCCGGAGATCTCGACGGCTCACTTCGCGGGCGGATTCGTGCCGATCACCCCGGAAACAGCCGCCAACTACGAACCCCCGCCGTACTCCCAAGGCGCCGGCCGGCTGATCGCCGTCTGGGGCCCGACCGGGGCGCCGGGCCGGACGACGGTCGCGGTCAACCTCGCCTCCGAGCTCGCCGCGAAGCGGGTGCCGACCCTGCTCGCCGACGCCGATGTGTACGGCGGGACCGTGGCGCAGATGCTCGGGATGCTCGACGAGACCTCCGGCCTGGCCGCCGCGGCACGCTCGGCGTCGAACGGTTCGCTCGACATGATCACGCTCGCGAAGCACGCCCGGCAGGTCGCGCCGCACATGCTCGTGCTTACCGGCCTCAGCCGCGCCGACCGCTGGACGGAGCTCCGTCCCGCGGCGATCGAGGCGATCTGGTCAACGGCCCGGGAGCTCGCCCCGGTCACGGTGGTGGACGTCGGCTTCTGCATCGAGACGGACGAGGAGATCTCGTTCGACTCGCTCGCCCCGCGGCGCAACGGCGCGACCGTCGCGACGCTGGAGCAGGCCGACGAGGTGATGATCGTCGGTACTGCGGATCCCGTCGGCCTCACGCGCTTGATCCGGGCCGTCCACGAGGTCCGCGCCGTCGTGCCGTCGACGAACGTCCGCGTCGTCGTGAACCGTCTCCGCTCCGGAGCACTAGGCGGCTCACCCGGAGACGCCGCCGCGGAGGCCCTGGGTCAGTATGCGGGAATCGAGCCCGCCGCCCTCCTCCCGTACGACCTGAACGCGGTCGACGCCGCCATGTCCCACGGCCGCAGCCTCGCGGAGGCCGCCAAGTCCAGCAAGCTCCGCAAGTCCTTCCAGCAACTGGCCGCCACTGTCGTCAACGAGCTCGTGCCGGCCTGAGCAAACACGACGGAAGTCAGGGTCGGATCGGTGGGGAACCAGGGGATAACCCCGCCGACAGCCTGCCGACGATGTGCCAGGGTTGGCAGTACTTCGACCCGCAGGGAGTGTCATGTCCGATGTCCAGGGCCGGCCGTCGAGCTCGATGAGCACGAACCGTCGGTACGGGATTGCCATCTCCGTCGCCCTCATCCTCGGCGGCGCGTACTGGGCGCTCACCGGGCTGACCGAGGGCACCAAGAGCGGCCAGGAGTCCTACACGGTCGGCGGCGACTCGCTGCTGGTCAAGAGCGGCGCCGCGACGCTCGAAGTACGGCCGGGGGACGGCACCGAGCTGAAGGTCGAGCGGCAGTCCGAGCGGAACGTGTTCGGCTCCGATCCCAAGGAGAAGTACGACGAGGGCGGCGGCAAGCTCGAGCTGAACAGCGGCGGGTGCGGGTTCCTGTCGTTCGGGTGCAAGACCAGCTACGTGCTGACCGTGCCGCGGGACCTGAAGCTGACGGTCGAGAGCAGCAGCGGGGACGTGACGGTTTCCGGGTTCACCGGCGGGGCAGAGGTGAAGTCCAGCTCCGGTGACATCGAGGTGCACGATGTCGGCGGGCCGTTGCGGATGGAGTCCAGCTCGGGAGATCTCGAGGCGGACGGCCTGACCGCGACGTCCGTGATCACGCGCAGCAGCTCCGGCAGCGCGACCCTGGACTTCACCGTGGCGCCGCAGTCGGTCGACGCGAAGACGAGTTCGGGCGACCTGTCGATCCAGATCCCGTCCGGCGACGAGTCGTACAAGGTCGACACCAAGACCTCGTCCGGCGACGAATCCGCCAACGTGAAGATCGACCCGAACGCCACCCGCACCATCCAGGCCAAGACCTCCTCCGGTGACGTCACCATCGAGTACAACCACTGACCACGGGGAGTGAGGGCCGGGGCCGGAAGCGTGATGACGGCCCCGGTCTGAGTAGGCTTGCGGGCATGGTTGAGGTGCAGGTGGTGCCGCGTGGTCTGTTGGTGGACTGGGGCGGCGTACTCACCTCCGGGCTGGAACCGGCGCTGCGGCGCTGGGCCGAGGTCGACGATTTCGACTTCGACTCCTACCTCGAAGCAGTGCTGAAGTGGCTGCCTGCGCCGTCGCCCGAGGACGCGGCCGCGGAGGCCGAGCTCAACCCGGTGCACGCGCTCGAACGCGGCCAGATCGCCGTACCCGACTTCGAGCGGAAGCTCGCCTCGATGCTCGTCCGCCGCGACGGTACGCCGGTGCCGGCCGAGGGCCTGATCGAGCGGATGTTCGCGCACTTCGAGCACCAGCCGGCGATGTCCGGACTGGTCCGTCGCGCCAACCAGCGCGGGATCAAGACCGCCCTGCTGTCGAACTCCTGGGGCAACACCTACCCACGCGACACCTGGGACGGGATGTTCGACGACATCGTCATCTCCGGCGAGGTCGGCCTGCGCAAGCCCGAGCCGGAGATCTTCCTGCTCGCCGCCCGCCGGCTGAACCTGGAACCGTCGGAGTGCGTCTTCATCGACGACCTGCAACTCAACGTCGACGGCGCCCGCGCGGTCGGCATGACCGCGATTCTTCACACCGAGTACGACGAGACCCGGCGAGCGCTGGAAACCCTGTTCGGAGCCGACCTGACGTGACCGTGACCACCCCTCCCTCCTCCCCGACTCGTCCGGCCGGCCGCCGCAGCATCGTCATCGGCGTTCTCGCCTGCGCCGCACTGGTCGCCGTCGGCGCCTGGATCGCGCACCTGTACGGCGGCATGATCGACCTGCGTGTCTACCGGATGGGTGGCTCGGTCCTCCTGCACGGCGACTCGCTGTACGACGCGAAACTCCCCGGCGGCTCGAACCTCCCGTTCACGTACCCGCCGTTCGCCGCGATCGCGATGGTCCCGCTGGCCGCCGTACCGTGGGGTGTCGCGCTGGTGGCGTGGACGACGATCTCGGTGCTCTGCATCGCCGCGCTGTGGCGGGCCAGCCTGACCAAGACGTTCTGGTCGTTCTTCACCCAGCGGAAGCGGACGGCGGTGCTGATCGCGCTGACCGCGCTGTCGCTGCTGCTCGAGCCGGTCTGGCAGACGATCCAGTTCGGCCAGATCAACCTGTTGCTGACCGCAATGATCCTGCTGGACCTGGTCCGGCCGAACAACGCGCGGCTGCGGGGCTTCTGGCTCGGTGTGACGATCGGCGTCAAGCTGACCCCGCTGCCGTTCCTCGCGCTGCTGATCGTGACGAAGCAGTGGCGGGCGCTGCGCAACGCCGTACTGGGCCTGCTGGCGACGATGGCGATCGGGTTCGCGATCGTGCCGCACCAGTCGTGGCGGTACTGGACCGACGTGATCCTGGACGCCAACCGCGTCGGCGGGATCGCATACACCGGCAACCAGTCGTTCAACGGATTCCTGCACCGGATCGGCAACGACGCGAGCTGGGTGCAGCCGACCTGGTTCGTCGTCTCGGTGGTGTTCGGGCTGCTCGTGCTGTGGCTGGCGCGGCGCTATTGGCTGGCCGACGAGCGTGTCACCGCGATCTCGGTGATGGCGCTGGCGGTGCTGTACGCGTCGCCGATCTCGTGGAGCCACCACTGGGTCTGGATCATCCCGCTCGGCGTCAGCCTGATCCGTGGCGTCAACCGCGTCTGGGGTCTCAACCCGGCCGTGATCACCGGCGTACTGTTCTACGGCCTGTTCGTACTGCGCTCGATCTGGTGGGTCCCGTATCGCGACGACCGTGAGCTGAGCTGGTCCTTCTGGCAGTCGATCCCGGGCAACTCGCACCTGATCGTCGGCATGATTGCGTTCATCCTGCTCGCAATCACCAGCCGCAGCCTGCATAAGCCGTCAGCTCCCGCAACGTCCGAGTCAGCCTGACCGCCAGCTCGCCGTCGACCTCACCCATCTCGGCCAGCAGTACGTCGACACTCGCACGGAACGCCCGCTTCAACTCGGCGGCGTCGAGCGACCGCACCAGCGTCGGCTCAACCGCCCAGGTGGTAGCCCCAGGCAACAAATGCAGCCCGCGACCCTGCGCATGCGGTACGCCGTGGCGCAAGCACATCAACATCAGCACGTGATCCCGCACGCCGCTGATCATGTACTCCGCCTGCCACGCCCTGCCCCGCGCGATACTCGACCGCGCGTGCAACGCGTAGAGCCAGCCCATGCCGATCAGGTCGACGGGATCGGGCGCACCGCGCGAGGGCTGCTCGACTGCTTCGCCGAAGAGCAACCGGAAGGTGGGACCAAGGGCGCCGAACGCGTCGGCCGGGGCGAACGCGATGTCCACCTGGAGGGTGGAGGGCAGGAGGAAGACGCGGTAGATGGTTGGTCCTGCCCACATGTCCGTGTGATGGATGGCGCCATGCGAGGCATACATCGTCGCCGTCCAGTCAGCGAGCACGGCCGCCTGATCGGCGTCAGGCGCGAGGCCTAGGGCCAGATCGATGTCCGACCACACGTCCTCGCCGCCAACCGCTGCTGATCCAGTGAGGGCGGCGCCGCCAACTCGTGCATCCGCTCGGGCCTGCGCGACCAAAGCATCGCGCAGGGCCGAGCGGTCGGCAGGCGTGTACATCAGGACGAGAACAGCAGGAGCAGGCCGCCGCACGTGTAACCGACCATGACGACGAGCAATGGGATCTGTCCTGCCAGCGCCTTCGCGCGCGGGAACAGCGCGACCGCGCGGTCATGGGCCGAGATGACGCCGAGGAGGTGGCCGCAGACCACGGCGAGCACCTGGATGACCGCGATCGCCGTGCTGTGGTTGGTGATGCCGGTGTTCACCGCGAGGAGACCGGTGCCGAAGATGTTCGCGCCGTTGCTGAGCGGGTCGCTCAGGTAGATCAGCGTCCGCTGCCCTTCCAGGATGAACAGCGTCAGGTAGTGCGCGACGACGTACCCGAAGGCGATCGGTACGACGGAGTGGGCGAACAGGCCCGGCAATGAGGTCCGCGAGCTGTCGGACAGCCGGCCCGCGAGGACGGTGGCGCCGGAGAACGTGCCCAGCACGACCAGGATGAAGACGATCAGTGCGGCCGTGCCGAGCCACGTCATCGAGATGTCCTGGTTCTGCGCCCAGCCGATCCAGGTCGACGAGTTCGAGAACCCGTCGTACGCCGTCGAGCCGAGCAGGGCCGCGACCATGCCGACGAGGCCCGGCTGCGGCTTCAGGCCGTCGAGGTTCTCCAGCGGACGTCGTACGACGAGGGCCCCGTCGGTACGCCGGCCCCACGGGGACAGGCGGGACATCAGCGTCGCGTAGACCTCGAACGGGTCGCCCTGCGAGAACCACCGGTCGCCGAACAGGATCGCCCCGAACATCGTGATCACGACGTACAGCGCGATCCAGGCCTGCAGCACCGGGATCGTCGCGCGGTCCGGCGCGACCAGCTCGAGCCAGGTGAACGCGAAGATGCCGAGCGCGGCCGGCCATAGGCCCACCCACGCCGGCAGCTCGAGCAGGCCCTTCGACGGCGGTTGGCGAAGCAGCTTCGAGAGCAGGAGGTGGATGGTGCGCAGCGGGTTCAGCGTCCGCCAGACCGGGCCGAGCGCGATCGAGATCGGCACCAGCCCGACCCAGACCAGGATGTAGATGAACCCGAAGATCGGGTTCGTCAGCCGGTCCACGCCGAACATCAGCGACACCATCGCGTACAGGAAGGTCGCCAGCCCGACCACGCGAACGATCCACCGGAACCAGCCCGCGTCGACCGTCCGGGTGATTGCGGCAGGCAACGGCTTCCCGGACGCGTTCCCGCGGTACTTCGGACTCCGCCACGCCAGCCCGAGGACGACGAAGGACAGCGCTACCGCAACCGCGGCGCCGCCCACCGCCAACCCGAACGGAATCGGCAGATCCTGCCGACCCCCGATCCCATGAAGTGGGATCATCACGAAACGACGAGCTTGGCGACCAGCTTGCCGCTCTTGTGCGTCTCGACCTCGAAGGTGCCCTTCATGTTCGCGGTGAACTTGACCGAGGCGGGCTTGCCCGGGCTCAGCTCGAGCTCCTTGTCGTACCCGTGGATGTGCAGCTCGTCGTCGGCGTCGCTGATCACCTTGACCAGGACGGTCTGGCCGGCCTTCACCTTGATCGTCGCGCCGCTCGGGTTGACCTTGCCGTTGGCAACGGTGACGTCGATGGTCACGTCGGCCTGCTCGCCGGACGGGTCCGCGGTGTTCGACGGGGAGCTGGTGTTCGGCGAGCCTGGGGTCGGGGTATTGGTCGGGAGGGTCGACGTCGGCGTACCGGCCGGGGCGCTCGGGGACGGGGTGCTCGAGCCGCTGTTCGAGTCGCCTCCACCACAGCCGGCCAGGACCAGCATGCCGAGGGTGGGCAGGAGGGCGGTGGCGGCACCGCGAGTGAGCGTCGAACGCATCGGACCAGAAGCCTTTCGAGGGGTGGTGAACTTCTCAGGGTGCGGGACACACCCTCTTGCCTGACGAACACGGATAGCTCAGTGTTCCCGTACAAGCAGTGTCGCAGCCCACTGTCGGACCCGGCCGCTAGGGTGACAAGACGGTAATCCAGTAGAGAGAGGAAGGTGACGGTGATGCCCGATCGGCTGACGTCGCTCGATCTCACCTTCCTGAAGGCAGAGTCGCCGGCGACCCCGATGCATGTCGGGACGGTCGACATCTTCGAGCCGCCGGTGCACGGCGACGAGGGGTTCGACTACGAGAGCCTGGTCGCCCTGATCCGGGACCGGATCGCGTTCGTCCCGCGGTACCGGCAGCGCGTGCAGCAGGTGCCCGGCCGGTTCGCCGGTCCGGTCTGGGTGGACGACGAAGAGTTCGACATCACCTTCCACGTCCGGCGCTCCGCCCTGCCCCGGCCCGGCACCCACGCGCAGCTGCTCGAGCTGGTCGCGCGGATCATGTCCCGGCGGCTCGACCGCGCCCGCCCGCTGTGGGAGATGTACCTGGTCGAGGGCCTCCAGGGCGACCGGTTCGCGATCATCTCGAAGTCCCACCAGGCGCTTGTCGACGGCAACAGCACGGTCGACATCGGCCAGGTCGTGCTGGACTCGACCGCGCACCCGCGCGACACCCCGACCGACACCTGGCAGCCGGAGCACCCGCCGTCCGCGCTGGAGCTCCTGGCCGGCGTGTTCTCCGACGCCACCAAGCATCCGACCGCGGTCCTGGAGCTGGCCCGCGCCGAGATGGCCAGCCTGACCGGCTCCACGTCCGTCCGCGAGGTGCTCGGTGACGTGGTCGGCTCGCTGGTCGCGCAGCGGCACGCGCAGGAGAGCTCACTGCACGTGAAGACGTCCGGCCAGCGGCGGTTCACCACCGTGCAGACCGACCTGGAGGACTACCGGACCGTCCGCGCGGCCCACGGCGGCACGGTGAACGACGTGATCCTCGCCGTGGTCGCCGGTTCGTTCCGGGCCTGGATGATGACCCGCGGCGAAGGCGTCGGGCCGACCCGCAGCGTGCGCGCGGTGATCCCGGTCAGCATCCGCGACGACGAGGACGACGAGCCGACCTCGCTCGGCTCCCGCGTGATCGCCTCGACCGTGAACCTCCCGGTCGGCGAGAACTCGCCGGTCATGCGGCTGCACCAGATCTCGTACCAGACCAAGGTCCACAAGGACACCGGTCGCGCCGTCAGCGCCCGCTCGCTGGTCGGCATCGCCGGGTTCGCCCCGACCACACTGCACGCGCTGGCCGCCCGGGTCGCGACCACCACGGTCCGCCCGATCGACGACGTGGTCATCACGAACGTCCCGGGTCCGCAGTTCCCGCTGTACGCGCAGGGTGCGCCGATGCTCGCGTCGTACCCTGTGGTCCCGTTGATGCCCGGGCAGGGCCTGTCCGTCGGCGTCACGTCGTACGACGGGAAGGTGTACTACGGTCTGAACGCGGACCGGACCGCGATGCCGGACCTCGCTGTTTTCGCCCAATGTGTGACCGACGCGCTCGACGAATTACTGGACACCACCAAGGGCAGCCGGAACCGGGCCTCCCGGGGCCGGAAGAAGACCCGCGGCCAGACACAGAAGAAGGCGGGTTCATGAGGGTCTACATCCCATCCACGCTGCGGTTGCTCAGCGTGGCCTGCAACGCGGGGGAGATCGGGCCGGCCCCGCTGACGGCGTACGCCGTGACGCCGGCCTTGCGGGAGTGGTACTCCGAGGGCGACGACGAGGAGCTGGAGTACGCCGCGATGGCGCAGGCGGCCCGCGCCTCGGTCGGACTGCTCGCCGCGGATCCCGGGATCGCGCGGCGGCGGGTGGTGATCGCGGCCGAGGTGAGCGCGGTGCCGCCGGCGGACGGATCGGTGGAGCTCGGCGACGCCCGGCTGGAGCTGCACGTGGTGATTCCGTGGCGGTCGGTGGCAGCCGTCCACATGGATGCGACCGACGCGATCCCGGTGGTCAGGAAGGCGGCCGACCTCTGGGAAGCCGCACAGAACGGTGACGACGACGCGGTGTTCGCCCTGGATTCGTGCGAGGGTGAAGACCTGCTGTGGTACGCGACGCAAGAGATTCCCGACCTGCTCGCGGCGGAGGGGCCGCGGGGGCGCAACGGGTCGAACGGATCGAACTGACGGGAGCTGATGGCGATGCAGGCGATCTGGAAGGGGGCCATCTCGTTCGGGATGGTGACGATCCCGATCAAGGTGTTCTCCGCGACCGAGGAGAAGGACATCTCGTTCCGTCAGGTGCATGTCGCCGACGGCGGTCGGATCAAGTACAAGCGGATCTGCTCGGTCGACGGCGAAGAGGTGCCGTACTCCGATATCGGCAAGGGCTACGAGATGCCCGACGGCCGGATGATCGTGCTCGACTCCGACGACTTCGCCGACCTGCCGCTGTCCAGCAAGAAGGTCATCGACGTCCTCGAGTTCGTGCCCGCCGACCAGGTCGACCCGCTGTACCTGGGCAAGTCGTACTACCTCGCCGCTGACGGCGGACCGGGCGCCAAGCCGTACGTGCTGCTCCGGGACGCGCTCGATGGCTCCGAGCTGTACGCGCTGGTGAAGGTCGCGCTGCGGTCGCGGGAGAGTCTCGGGCTGCTGCGGACGGTCGACGACGTACTCGTGCTGCAGGTGATGCTGTGGCCGGACGAGATCCGGGACAAGTCGTTCGCGGCGCCGCCGGAGGACGTCGAGATCCGGACGCAGGAGAAGGCGATGGCGTCGTCGTACATCGACACGCTGCGCGGTGAGTTCGACCCGGAGCAGTACCACGACGACTACCGCGAGGCGCTGGAGAAGGTCGTCCAGGCGAAGGCGGAGGGCGTGCCGCTGCCGGAGTCCGAGGACGAAGAGACCGAGGGCGCCGAGGTCGTCGATCTGGTGGCCGCGCTGCGTGCGTCCGTCGAGGCGGCGAAGGCCCGGCGCGCGGGCGGTGGCTCGGCCGAGTCCGAGCCGGCCAAGAAGGCGCCGGCGAAGAAGGCTGCCGCGGCGAAGAAGGCTCCGGCGAAGAAGGCTGCCGCGGCCAAGAAGGCTCCCGCCAAGAAGACGGCCAAAAAAGCCGCGAAGAAGTCCGCATGACCGAGCGCACCGAAATCCCGGCCGACGAGTCAGAGATCCCGGTGGACCCGGCGCATGCGCTGGTCACACCGGGCTCGTACCTGCTCGAGCTGATCCCGATCCCGGTCACCGACCTCGACCGGGCCAAGCAGTTCTACGTGGAGCAGTGCGGGTTCGTTGCCGACGTCGATGTCAGCCCGGCCGACGGCGTTCGGATCGTGCAGCTGACGCCACCCGGTTCGTACTGCTCGATCAGCCTCACCACGGGCCTGGACCAGATGGCGATGGAGCCCGGCTCCCAGCGCGGTCTGCACCTGGTCGTCAAGGACATCGAGGCGTCCCGCGCCGAGCTCATCGGCCGGGGCGTCGAGGTCAGCGAGACCGTGGACATGGGCGGCGTCTTCTACGCCTGGTTCGCGGACCCGGACGGCAACACCTGGGCCCTCCAACACATGCCCTGGCGAAAGTAGCCGGCTACCTGTGGGTCGCTGGCGCGCGCAGCGTCAGCGACCCAGCGGGCGGCGTCGCAGGACCACCTTCCGGCGGCTGATGAGCCAGCCGTCCGGCGTACGCACCACGACATCCTCGTAGACGAGGCTGGCGCAGCTGCCGGCAGCCGTGATCCCGATCGCCTTGGACCGAGCGGTCACCTCGTCCGGCCCGACCTCGGTCAGCACGATGTTGGTGACGTGATGCCCGTGCAGATTGATCAGATCGGTAATCGCAATCCGGTCGGCCACGTCCATCGTCAGTTGATCGAGCCTACCCGGGTGGCGGGTTCGGGGGTGGACCAGTAGGTCGGGTGGTCAGGTGGTGGTCAGGTTCGTTTCCGGCGGTGAGTCATGGCACCATGCTTGTGTCATCAATGGGCAGGCCGCCCACCCGCACCGGCCCCACCCCCAGAAGAGGAGCTTCGCCACCATGGATGCCGTCACCGACGTTCCGACGCCTGCCAACGAGCCCGTCAAGGGGTATGCGCCCGGTTCGGCCGAGCGTGCGAGTGTCGAGGCGAAGCTCAAGGAGTTCAACGCGGCGGGCGCGATCGACCTGACCTGCACGATCGGCGGTGAGCAGAAGCTGGGCGGCGGCGCGCCGGTCGACGTGGTGCAGCCGCACAAGCACGGGCACGTGCTCGGCACGCTCGGCAACGCGACCGAGGCGGACGGCCGCGCGGCCGTCGTCGCGGCGCTCGCGGCGGCTCCGTCCTGGCGCTCGCTGTCGTTCGACGACCGCGCCGCGATCTTCCTGAAGGCCGCCGACCTGCTGGCCGGCCCGTGGCGCGACACCCTGAACGCGGCCACCATGCTCGGTCAGTCGAAGACGATCCAGCAGGCCGAGATCGACGCCGCCTGCGAGCTGATCGACTTCCTCCGGTTCAACGTGGCGTTCGCGCGGCAGATCGTCAGTGACCAGCCGATCTCGTCCCCGGGCGTGTGGAACCGGGTCGACTACCGGCCCCTCGAGGGCTTCGTCTACGCGATCACGCCGTTCAACTTCACCGCGATCGCCGGCAACCTGCCGACCGCGCCGGCCTTGATGGGCAACACCGTGGTCTGGAAGCCGTCGCCGACGCAGCAGTTCGCCGCGCACTGGACGATGCGGCTGCTCGAGGCCGCGGGACTCCCGGCCGGCGTGATCAACCTCGTCACCGGCGACGGCATCGAGGTCAGCAAGGCCGCGCTCACCCACCCGGACCTGGCCGGCATCCACTTCACCGGCTCGACCAAGACCTTCCAGTCCCTGTGGGGCACGGTCGGCACGAACATCTCGGCGTACAAGACCTATCCGCGGCTGGTCGGCGAGACCGGCGGCAAGGACTTCATCCTGGCGCACCCGTCGGCGGACCCGGCGGTGCTGAAGACGGCGATGGTCCGCGGCGCGTTCGAGTACCAGGGCCAGAAGTGCTCGGCCGCCTCCCGGGCGTACGTCGCTCGCTCGGTCTGGGACCGGATCCGCGACGACCTGGTGGCCGAGACCGACTCGCTGACCATGGGCGATGTCAGCGACCTGTCGAACTTCATCGGCGCCGTGATCGACGACCGCGCCTTCGCCAAGCACAAGGCCGCGCTCGACCGGGCCAACGCGACGGACTCCATCGAGGTCGTTGCCGGTGGCACCTACGACGACAGCGAGGGGTACTTCGTCCGCCCGACGCTGCTGGTCTCCGACGACCCGACCGACGAGATCTTCACGACCGAGTACTTCGGCCCAATCCTCGGCGTCCACGTGTACGACGACGCGGACTACGACGCGGTCATGCGGGGCATGGAGCACTCGGCGCCGTACGGGCTGACGGGTGCGGTCATCGCGCAGGACCGGCACGCGGTCGCGGAGGCCTCGGAGTACCTGCGGTTCGCGGCGGGCAACTTCTATGTCAACGACAAGCCGACCGGCGCGGTCGTCGGGCAGCAGCCGTTCGGTGGGGCGCGTGCGTCCGGTACGAACGACAAGGCCGGCTCGATGTGGAACCTGATCCGCTGGGCGTCCCCGCGCGCGATGAAGGAGACCTTCGCCCCGCCGACCGACTACAGGTACCCGCACCAGGGCTAGCGCACCAGGCCTCGGCGGACGGTGATGTAGAAGGTCGTCAGGTCGTCGACCAGGGCCTCGATCTGGCCCTGGTCGGACAGGTTCGCCTCCAGCAGCCAGTCCGAGATCAGGTCGAACATGCCCCCGACCAGCCCGATCGCGACACTGTGCCGTACGGCGCGCTGCTCCTCCGGCTGCGGCCCGTCGTACCGGTCCCAGAGCTGCACCAGGAATCCGGCGGCCCAGCGGCGGTTCGTACGGCGCTGCCGCTCGACCGCTGCCGAGATGCCCGACGCCATGCCGAAGGTGACCTTGGTGATCCGCGGGTCGTCGACCAGCGCATGCACGAAGGTCGCCAGCAACCGCGGCGCTTCCTGCCGCTCGTTGCCGATGGCCTGCGCGGCGGCGCCGGCCACCTGCTCCTCCAGACGTTCGGATGTGCGCTGGAGTAGGGCGAGATAGCACTCCTCCCGGCTGGCGAAGAGCTCGTAGAAGCTCTTCGTCCCGATGAACGCGGTACTGCAGATCTGCTCGATCGACGTACCGAGATAACCCTCGGCGGCGAACAGCTTGAGCGCCGCATCCAGCAGCTGCTCGCGTCGTTCGGCCCGGCGTTGGTCGGCGTCGAGTCCCCGTATGGTCCTGCTCATGCGCTGGACACTACCCCGGGTGCCGGGATCGTAACCGAGGGGAACTTGTTTCGAACCCGACCTCTTGTTTGTAACCAGCGAGCATGTTCAACTAACCGTGGTCTACTGGTCACCGACTGAAACCATCACGGGGAGCTTGTCATGCGCAATCGCTTCCGGCGGACGGCTGCCGGCCTGTTCGCCGCCGTCCTGCTGGCCGCCTCGGTCACGTCCGCGAGCACGGCGAACGCCGCGCCGTCGTCGGGGTTCGACAACTGGTCCTGCAAGCCGTCGGCCGCCCATCCGGACCCGCTCGTCCTGCTGCACGGACTCGGCGGCAACGGACCCGGCAACTACTCGTACCTCGGCCCGTTCCTGGCCGCGAAGGGGTACTGCGCCTTCACGCTCACGTACGGCCAGGCCGACCCGAACATCCCGGTCGGCGGCACGGTCTCGATCGCCCGGTCGTCGGTCGAGATCGCATCGTTCGTGCAGCGCGTCCGCGCCGCGACCGGCGCCGCGAAGGTCGACCTCGTCGGTCATTCCGAGGGCGCGTTCCAGAGCCTCTACGGTCCGAAGGTCCGCGGGTACTCCGGTCAGATCGGCAAGGTGATCGCGCTGGCACCGCCGACGCACGGTACGACGTTCGCCGGGCTCGTGAGCGTGGGGGATTACCTCGGGCTCGGACCGCTCGTCGACCAGGTGCTGCAGCAGTTCGGCTGCGCGGCGTGCGACGAGCTGATCGTCGGCGGATCAGCGGTGAAGACGTTGACCACCGGGCCGATCGCGCAGGCAGGAACGAAGTACACGGTGATCGCGTCGCGCTTCGACGCGCTCGTGACTCCGCACGAGACGTCGTTCATCCGGGAGCCTGGCGTGACGAACGAGTACGTCCAGGACACGTGCCCGCTGGATCCGGTCGGCCATGTCGGGCTGGCTTTCGACCCGACGGTCGCTCAGCTGGTCGCGAATGCGCTCGACCCGGCCCATGCGAGCCGGGTGGTCTGCGCGTTCGGGCCGCCGCTGTAGGTCAGGCGGTCTGGCTCGTCTGGAGCGGTGGGTCGACGAGGAGGGCGTATCCGCACTTGATGCAGATCCACTCGTCCGGCTCGTCGACCAGGTGGTCCGGGGCCTCGATGCACTCGAACGGCATCGTGGTCGCGCAGAACACGCAGAACTGCTCGACCTCCGTGGCAGGCGGGGTCTTCTTCCGTTTGGAACTTCGCATGAAACGAGTCACCTCCGGGTGCAACCTTGTTCTCAGGTTGCCACCGGAGGTGACCCGCTCAGTGCAGCGACACGGCTACTTCGAGGCCCACTCGCGGCCGAGGTCATGCTCCTTGACCAGGCCGGCCCGGATCGCGTCGACGACGGTCGGCTCGAGCTTCTTGCCGATCAGCGGTACGGCGACCTTCACGTCCAGGTCGATCGCCTGGACGGTCTGAGCCCCGTTCTTGGCGATACTCGCCTTGCCCTTCAGCGTGACCGGCGTGTTGGCGATCTCGCCCGACACATCCGCCGTCCGCGAACCGTCGGCCGCGGCGGCGTGCCAGGTCTCGGTCTGTACGACGGTCAGCGTGTCCCCGACGAACTTCTTCGCCATGTCGGGGATGTCGACGGCGGGCATCTTCCGGCTGACCCGGACGATCGTGTCGCCGCCGGACGTGTTCACCTGGACGTCGTACGACAGCGCCTTGGTCTTCTCGCACGCCTGCTCGCGGAAGGCGGTGTCCGTGACGATCGCGAACACTTCCTCGGGGGTGGCGTCGTACGACGCCGACAGCTTCAGTTCCATGCGTTCATCATGGCATTACTCATCGGTCACCGGGGTGAAGGTCACGGGGCGGCGTTGAGGAGGTCGAGGGCGGATTGCTGGCGGGCGGCGTCCAGTTTGTCGACGGGGCCGGACCAGCGTAGGCCGTAGTGGTCCATCGGGGTGCGGTCGGCGGTGAAGGCGCGGTCGGCCTGGCGTTGCAGGTAGGACGTGTAGGGGTGGTCCGGGAGGGCTGCGTTGAGTTTGCCGAGGCCGCGGACGTGGGCGCCCTTGAACGACGGGCCGTCGCCGCCGCAGTCGCCGTTCTCGCAGGGCTCGCGCAGGATGCCGTCGCTGGTGTGCAGCGAGGCCGCGGTGGTCGACGCGTCGGCGAGCTGGCGCGCGGAGGTCAGGTACGCCGAGTTGTTCGTTGCCTTGGACAACTCGGTGAGGGCGCCGATCAGCACGCCCTGGTTGTACGTCCACGCGGTGTCGCCGTTGTTCCTGCAGGTGGACAGGTCGATGCCGTCGTTGACCAGGTTCGAGCCGTTGATCATCCCGGTCTGCTGGAACCAGGTCCAGCCCGCCTGCGCGCGTTGCAGGTATGTCGTGTCGCCCGCGACCCGCGTGTGCAACTGTGCGTTGAGCTGGATGTAGAGCGAGTTCGAGATCGCGTTCTTGTACGTCTTCGCCTCGCTCCACCAGACCCCGCCGCCGCAGGTGTTGTCCCAGTACGCCGCCATGTGGTCGGCGTCGGCGCGTGCCGTCTGGAGGTAGCGGGCGTCACCGGTCAGGTCGTACGCCGCGACCCAGGCGAGACCCCACCAGCCGGTGTCGTCGATGTAGTCGTTGCGGAACTGGCCTTCGGCCGCGTTGAGGTTCAGGTCGTACGTGCGGGCGATCGCGTACTCGTAGCTGTGCATGCCGCTGATCCGGATGTTGTCGATCAGGGCGTTGAGTGCGTTGGCCGAGTTCCACCAGCCGGTGGTGTCGAACAGGCCGGTCGACAAGTTGTAGTCCTGCATGAGCGCGGTCGCGGCCGCCGTACGACGGTCCCAGGCGTTCCAGGTTGTCCGTGCCCACGGCGTACAGGCGATGTCGGCGCGGTCGCCGGCCTTGCCGCAGGCGCGCAGGGCGCCGACGCCGAGGTTGTTCCAGTCGTCGACGTTGTACATCAGCGTGCGCCAGCCGCGTTGCCCGGTGGGGATCGCCGTGTTGCCGAGGCGGCTGCCGCCGGACCAGGTGCGGCCGCCGTCCATCGAGCGGTCCAGCCAGATCTCGTCGCCCGGGTTGCCGTTGTCGATCGAGGCCCAGCCCATCGCGTCGTCATCGTCGATGTGCAGCGTGATCGTCCGGCCGAACAGGGAGGTGGAGACGGGCGTGCGATCCTTCGGCGCGAGTCCGGGGTCGCGGGCATCGCAGTACTTGTTGCAGATCGTTGCCTGGGTGGACATATTCACCTCCGGCGTAGCTGGCGCCGGTGGGGGCGCGCCGAGGGGTGCGACGAGCAGGGCAAGGCTGGAAACGATTCCAACTGACATCACGAATCTCCCTGGGGCGGTAGGAAGAGAGCGGTGTCACCGAAGGTAGGTGGCCGGATTCAGTCCGTCAAGATGTCAGCAGGGCGACCATGATGCCGGCGGTCAGCAGCAGCGTGGCGGCGATCGCCAGCCGGCGGCCGCGGGCGCAGCGGCGATGGATCGCCGTACGGTCCGGGCGGATCGTGCACGGGTCGAACTCGAGGCCGTCGGCCGGCGCGATCGCACTGCCGAGGCGCGCGAGCAGCGAGCGCTCGGCTGCCTGCCGGGTCGCCTCCTGTACGACGCGATGCCGCAGGAACTCGCGGTGCCGGGTGGCCTGGGCGGTGGGGCTGTACGGGAGCGTGAGGTCCGGCGGGAGGGCCCGCTGGACCACGGCGTGCGCCGCCGCCACCCGCCTCGCCCGGCTGATCGCAGGCGGGAGGATCAGATAGGCGAGGTGGACGAGCGAGCGATAGTCGTCGAGCAGCAGTGCCTCGATCAACGGCTCTTCCCTGGTGGGCCCCTGAATCGGACCCGGGACGATCGGTGTCTCGATCGTGGCGGTCATACGGCTCCTCAACTCGGCGTACCTACGTTCCAACGAACGAATCTCTGACCCGTCACGGACAAAGGGAGGGGCTGGCGGCCCCGCGCCTACTGCGCGGCACTCGGCACGGCACCTCGCCGCACGGGTGCAAAGGGAACGATGCTCCGCATCGACCCCTTCGCCCCCGCGCGCCGATGCACCGCACCGAGCACCTGCTCGCTACGGCGCGGAGCCGCCAGCCCCTCCCTGGTCGGTTAGTCTCCGTGTCATGAGCACTGGTGACGGGGTTGCGGGGCAGTGGGGCGGGACCGACGTACATTTCGGTGAAGAGGGCGGGCGGCTCACGTACGGCAGCTACCTGCGCCTGCCCCAGCTCCTGGACCAGCAGCACCTTGAGTCGGATCCGCCGGCGCATGACGAGCTGCTGTTCATCACGATCCACCAGGTGTACGAGCTGTGGTTCAAGCAGGTGTTGCACGAGTTGACCGCGTCCCGCGACGCGATGCTCGCCGGGGAGCTGTGGCTGGCCGAGCATCTGCTGCGGCGGGTGCACACGATCGAGCGGGTGCAGACGCAGCAGGTCGACATCCTGGAGACGATGACGCCGCAGGACTTCGGCGAGTTCCGGCACCGGTTGTCGCCGGCGTCCGGGTTCCAGTCGGTGCAGTTCCGCGAGATCGAGTTCCTGTCCGGCGCGAAGGATCCCTCGTTCGTCCGCCGCTTCCGCGGCCTGACCGAGGCGGAAACCGCCCGCCTGCACCGCCGGTTGGACGAGCCGACGTTGTGGGACGCGTACCTCGAAGTACTCCGGAAGGCCGGCTTCGACACCGACTCCGAGGACGCGATCCGGCACGCGCTCCGCAAGGTCGCCGGCGACCGCTCGCAGTACGCCGCGATCTGGGAGCTCGCCGAAGCCCTCCTCCAACACGACGAACTGGCCGCCGCCTGGCGAGCCCGCCACGTAGTCATGGTCGAACGCATGATCGGCACCAAACCAGGCACCGGCGGCTCCTCCGGCGCCAACTACCTCCGAAGCCGCCTGGACCTCCGCTACTACCCCCTCCTCTGGAACCTCCGCACCGCCCTCTGATCTTTCTTTCCGGAAGGGCTCGTGGGTCGTCACCTCCAGCGCTAGGGTCGCCACGCACGGTTGTGCTTGATCGGCGTGAGGAAGGGTCTGGGGCGTGAAGCTCTACTCGGATGTGGGCGTGCGGCGGGTTGGGCAAGTGGTGGGGGATCTGCTGTTCGTGGTCTGGATCTGGGCTTGTGTCGAGCTTGGGCTGATCGTCTTCAAGATCACCAACGCGTTGGGGCTTCCGGGGCGGAAGGCCGCCTCGGCGGGGGACGGGTTGGAGGGGCAGCTGCGGCGGTTGTCGGAGCCGATCGGGAAGGTGCCGGCGGTGGGGGACCAGCTGCGGTCGCCGATCGACGGGGCCGCGGGTGCTGCGGCGCAGATGGCGCAGGCGGGGCGGGACATGTCGCACGCCGTGGAGCAGTTGGCGTACCTGCTCGCCGGCGTGACGATCGCGCTGCCCGTGCTGTTCGCCGTACTGATCTGGCTTCCGCCGCGGATCCGGTTCTCGCGGCGGGCGACGGCGGCGCAGCGGTTCATCGACAGTGCGGCGGACCTGGACCTGTTCGCCCTGCGCGCGATGGCCAATCAGCCGATGCACAAGCTCGCGAAGATCTCCGACGACCCCGTCACCGCGTGGCGTGAACGCGACCAGGCCGTCATCGCCCAGCTGGCCAGACTCGAGCTGCGCTCCAACGGCATCAAACCACCCGCTTAACCGCCGCTTGACGCTCCCTTGACGAGGCTGAAGCTACGCTCAGGTGCATGGCGCGGGTGCTGCTGATCGAGGACGATGATGCGATTCGGACGTCGTTGGGGAAGGCCCTGACGGCGGCCGGACACGTCGTCTCGGCGGTCGCGGCCGGCGCCGACGGGGTGGCTGCCGTCGCCCGCGACAAGCCTGAGGTGTTGTTGCTCGATCTCGGCCTGCCGGATCTCGACGGGCGGGACGTGCTCGCGATGGTGCGGTCCGTCAGCGACGTACCCGTGATCGTGGCGACCGCTCGGGACGACGACGCGAGCGTGGTTCGCCTGCTCGATGCCGGTGCCGACGACTACGTGATCAAGCCGTTCAGTGCGGCGCAGATGGATGCGCGGATTCGCGCCGTACTGCGACGTCTCGGGCAGGACCAGCAGGGTGAGTCGACCGTCGAGGTCGGCGGGTTGCGGATCGATCCGCGGAGCCGGGAGGTGACCGTGGACGGGGCGGCGGTCGAGCTGACCCGGAAGGAGTTCGATCTGCTGCTGGCGTTGTCGCGGCGGCCGGGTGCGGTGGTGACGAAGCGCGAGCTGCTCGCGGAGGTCTGGGGGTTGCCGTGGGGCGGTGGTGACCGGACTGTCGACGTACACCTGTCGTGGTTGCGTCGGAAGCTCGGCGAGACGGCGGCCGAGCCGCGGTTCCTGCACAGCGTTCGCGGGGTCGGGATCAAGCTCGCGGCGGACGGCTGAGCATGCGCCGTCGGATTCTGCTGCTGTCGGTGGGCATGACTACGTTGGTCGTGCTCGCGTTTGCGGTGCCGCTGGTGATTCTGCTTCGGAGTACGACGGCCAGCGAGGCGAAGGACAAGGCGCTGTACCGGGCCGAGACAGTCGCGTACTACGTTGGCGACAGGGATCACACGGCCGACGACATCACGGCGTACATCGACGGGTTGAAGGACGGGCCGGGCAACATCTCGGTGCGGATGCCGGACGGTACGACGCTGGGCAACCCGCCGCCGGGCGGTGTACCGGCGCCGAAATCGATGCCGGCTGAGTATCGCGACGGGGACGGGGATGACAAGGGGCCGCCGAAGCTGGGCGACGCGGACTATCGCGATGTCAACGGCGGGATGGCTGTTGATGTCGCCGTCGATACGCCTACCGGGCCGGCTTCGGTTTGTCTTTATCTGACCGCGGAGGAGCTGTACGACGGGCTGGTGCCGCGGCTGCTGATCCTCATCGGCGGGAGTCTGCTGGTGCTGTTGCTCAGCATCGTCGGCGCGGAGCTGGTGTCGCGGCGGTTGGCGCGGCCGTTGGAGGAGACGGCGAGTACGGCGGAACGCCTGGCTCTTGGCGATATGGAAGCGCGTGCGCCGACGACCGGTCCGGCGGAGGTGGCGAAGGTCGGATCTGCGTTGAACGGGCTCGCGGACCGGATCGACGAGGTGATCGCCGTTGAGCGGGAGGCAGTGGCGGATCTGTCGCATCGGTTGCGTACGCCGTTGACCGCGCTGCGGCTGCAGGTCGAGGCTCTCGGCGATCGTGAGAGTGCCGAGGAACTGAACACGCAGGTCACGAACTTGGAGCGCACGCTGACCGCCGTCATCAGCGCCGCGCGACGACCACAACGTGAAGGTCGCGTCCCCCACTGTGACGCCGTCGAGGTGACCCGCGCCCGAGCGGCTTTCTGGGAGCCCCTCTTCGAGGACCAAGGCCGGGAGCTGACGTTGGACCTGCCAACGACTGCTGCGACGGTCCGCTCGTCATCCGAGGACCTCGCCGCCGCCCTCGACGCACTGGTCGAGAACGTCGTCGCCCACACCCCCGACGGCACACCCGCCCACATCACCCTCACCCGCGACGCCTCCCACATCCACATCACCGTCGCCGACGAAGGCCCCGGAATCCCCCTAGGCGCAGGCGAACGAGGCCGCTCCGACCGAGGCTCCACCGGCCTAGGCCTAGACATAGCCCGCCGCTACGCCGAATCCACCGGCGGCCACCTAACCATCCACCGCAACCAAGTAGAACTAACCCTCGCCTCCAGCTAAATCTTTGAAGGGTGCGTGGCCAGCGGAGTGACGTGGATCTTCATGTAGGGGAAGAGGGGGAGGGTGGAGAGGATGTCGTGTAGGTCGTCGTTGGTGGGGACGTTGAAGATGCTGTAGTTGGCGTATTCGCCGACAACTCGCCAGAGGTGGGTCCACTCGCCTGACTGTTGGAGTTCGATGGCTCGGGCTTTCTCCTGTGCGACCAGGGGAGCTGCGTCGACGTCGGGTGGGAGGTGGACGTCCATGCGGACGTGGAAGAGCATCAGGGTTCCTTGGTGAGGTGGGGGCGGCGGAGGGCGTGGACCGCGTCTAGGTCTAGGTCTACGCCGAGGCCGGGGCCGTCGGGGAGATGTAGGGAGCCGTCGGTGTAGGACAGGGGTGTGCGGAGGATGTCCTCGGTGAAGAGCAGAGGACCGAAGAGTTCGCTGCCCCAGGTGACGCCGGGGGCGGCGCAGGCTAGTTGCAACGAGGCCGCGGTGCCTATGCCGGTTTCGATGGAGGTGCCGGCGTGGCAGGGGATGGTGGCGGCTGCGGCGATGGCGGTGATGTCGCGGGAGCGGCGGAGGCCGCCTAGTTTGGTGGTTTTGATCGACCAGATGTCGGCGGCACGGGTTGTGGCCAGGCGGAGTGCGTCTACGGGGGTGCGCAGGGACTCGTCGGCCATCACGGGGATGGGCAGGAGGCGGTTCAGCTCGGCGAGGGCCTCGACCTGTTCGCCGGGGACGGGCTGCTCTACGAGTTCTACTCCGGCCGCAGCGAGCCGGGGCAGATAGGTCTGCGCAGTCAGGAAATCCCAGCGGGCGTTGAGATCCACGCGCACCCCGGCCGCACCCACCAGCTTCTCCGCGATCGCGCACACGCGGCGTGTGTCTTCCTCCGGAGGCAGTGCACCCATCTTCAGCTTGAACGAACGGTGCCCCTCGCGCAGCTTCGCCAGCGCCTCCTCGACGACAACCTCCTCCGGCTCAGCGCCCAAAGCCCACGTGACGTCGACCGACGTACGCGCAACTCCCCCCAGCAACACATGCACAGGTACGCCGAGCGACCGCGCCCACGCATCATGCAGCGCTACCTCGACCGCGCATTTCGCGTACAGGTTCGCGTTGACGTGGTCTGAGATGTCGTCCCACAGCGCGGCTATGTCCGACACCTGACGCCCGGGCAGCAGCGGGGCGACGTACGTGTCGAGGGTGACCTTCATCGACTCGACCGACTCGCCACCCCACCACGGCCCGCCCGGGACGACGCCCTCGCCCACCCCCACGACGCCGCCGCGGGTGTGGACGAAGGCCAGGAGGACCGGCTGGGCGGTCATCGTGACGCGGGCGAACCGGTGCGGTCGCCGGAGGGGTACGTCGATGATCACCGTCTCCAGCCGGTCGATGGTGAGATCCATCAGCCCTGCTCGAGTTCGAAGTCGTACGACGCCCGCCGTACGCCGCTGCCGTCGTCGACCGGGTCGAGGACCAGCTCGGGCTTCGTCGCCTCGGCGACGTCCGAGTC
Source organism: Kribbella sp. NPDC058693 (assembly GCF_042715335.1). Taxonomy (NCBI): domain Bacteria; kingdom Bacillati; phylum Actinomycetota; class Actinomycetes; order Propionibacteriales; family Kribbellaceae; genus Kribbella; species Kribbella sp. NPDC058693. The sequence goes on along the minus strand of NZ_JBHXSQ010000001.1, from coordinate 1,674,421 downwards.
GAGCCACTCACCACCGGCGAAGTACAGCTGCGTCGTGATCGTGCGATGCCCGTCGGCGCGCACCATCAGGTGCAGGTGCGCCGGCCGCCACGGATGCCACCCGGCCGCCTCGATCAGCTTGCCGGTCGGCCCGTCGGTCGGGATCTGGTACGGCGCGGGCTGCACCGTCCTGATCTCGAAGTTGCCCTCGGCATCTGTTGTCACTACACCGCGCAAGTTGCCGAGCGGGATACCCGGCGCGAAGCCGGAATAGTAGCCGTCGGCATCGGCATGCCAGATGTCCACGTCCGCGCCCGCCAACGGCGTACCGTCGACATCCCGCACCTGCCCGGACAGCACCAGCGGCTCACCCTTCTCGTCCGCGCGGTGCGGGAGTTCGCATGAGGACGACAACCGCACCTGGTCCGGCAGGTAGTACGGCCCGAGGATCGAGCCCTTGGTGCCCTGCTGCTGGTCGGCTGCGACCTCCTCTACGACGTGCTCGACGAACACGTCCATGAACAGCGGCCACTCGCCGACCTCACCGACCTCCATCAGCCACGCCTTCGCGGCCTGGAACTCGGGGTACGTGACGCCATGCTGCCGGATTGCTGCGTGCACGCCCTGGAGCACGGCCGTCACGACCGCGCTGACGCGTTCTGGCGAGACGTCCGGGCCGGATCGGTCGGCGGACTTGAAGTTCGAGCTCGCGTTCGCGCCGGAGCCAGCAGCGGTGGGAGAGTCTTGCACAGTAGTCATCATGCGCTCCTTCAGCGGTTTAGGATCCGGCTGACGTCGGTCGGGTTGATCAGGTCGGGGACGGTCCAGCCGTCCAGGTCGTACTCCGCGAGCATCGTCTCGGCGAAGCCCTTCATTGCCGCGGTCTCGCCCTGGGCCTCGGCGGCGAACAGGATCTCGGCCTTCACGTTCTCGTGGTTGCCGGAGTAGTTCCGCTCGTACAGCTCATGCCGGCCGCCGAACTCGGTGCCGACCGAGTCCCACAGGGCCTTCATCAGCTTGGTCCGCTCGACCGCGTCGTACCCGTTGGATCCGCGCACGAAGCGGTCCAGGTAGGGCCGGACCTCCGGCGTCTTGAAGTCGACCGCGCTGGAGTTCAGGTAAATGAGGCCGGAGGCAACGTCCTGCTGGATGATCTCCTTCACCCGCGGGTATCCGGTGATCATGAACTGCCGGTAGATCAGGCCGTAGTCGAGCTTCGGCAGTACGGTTCCGTTCGGCCCCGGGTCCGGGTTCAGCGCCATCGCGTCGGCCATGCAGCGGAACAGGTTGCGCCAGCCGATCACCTCACCGACCCGGGTCTGCACACCGCGGAAGTCCTTGCTGCCCGTGCATTCGAGGGCCTTGAGCAACAATCCCGCGATGAAGTCGAGCTTCACCGACAGCCGGATGCAGCCGTGGAAGGTGAACCGCGGGATGAACCCGGACTGCGGGAAGAACCCGTTGATCTTGTCGACATCGCCGTACAGGAAGATGTTCTCCCACGGCACCAGCACCTTGTCGAAGACGAAGATCGTGTCGTTCTCGTCCAGCCGGCTCGACAGCGGGTAGTCGAACGGGCTGCCCATCACGTCGGCCTGCATGGTGTACGACGGTCGGCAGATGAGCTTCACACCAGGAGCGCTCATCGGGACCGTGCAGATCAGCGCGTACTCCTTCTTCTTGATCGGCAGCCCGTAGTGCGCGATGAAGTTGTAGTTGGTGATCGCCGAACCGGTCGCCACCACCTTCGCGCCGGACACGATCACGCCGGCGTCGGTCTCCTTCTCGACCCGCATGAAGATGTCACCGGCCTCGTCCGGCGGCAGGTTGCGGTCGACCGGCGGGTTGATGATCGCGTGGTTCCAGTAGAGGACCTTCTCCTGCGACTCCTTGTACCAGCGCTTCGCGTTCTCCTCGTACGGCGCGTAGAAGTCGGTGTTGCCGCCGAGCGTGCCGAGGAAGCTGGCCTTGTAGTCGGGGCTGCGACCCATCCAGCCCCACGTCTGCCGGGCCCAGTGCTCGATCGCGCGGCGTGAGCTCTGCAGGTCCTCGACGCTGTGCGGGGTACGGAAGAACGCGTGCGTGTACCCGCCGTTGCCGGTGTCGGTCGGGACGGTGATCTCGTCCTTGGTCGCGGGATCGTGCAACGCGTCGTACAGCCGGGCGGTCATCCGGGCCGGGTTGCGGAACGCCGGGTGCTCGGTGACGTCCTTGACGCGTTCGCCGTAGATCCAGATCTCGCGGTCGTCGCGGATCGAGTCGAGGTACTCCGCACCCGTCATCGGGCGCTTGGTCGTCGTCTGGGGCTCGACGGTGGTGGTCATGAGAAGTCCTTTCAGGCAAGGGCAAGGGGTGTGAAGACGGCAGCGGCGTCGAACCAGCCGCGCTCGGGGCAGTCCAGCGATCCCGACCAATGGGTCTCGACCGGACCGAGGTTGCGGAACCGGCCGCCGTGGAACAGCAGCGGGTCCCGGGCGGTGATCTCGACCGCGGCCACCTCACCGATCACGATCAGGTGGTCGCCGCCGTCGTACGTCCGCCACGGGCGGCACGAGATCGTCGTGGCCGCGCCTTCGAGCAGCGGTGCGATCGGACCGTCGACCCATCCGGGTACGCGGTCCGCGGGTCGCCCGGCGAAGTGCCAGGCGACGTCGAGCTGGTTGTCGGCGAGCACGTTGATCGCGAACGGCTTGCCGTCCAGGTACTGGCACGCCTTCGACGTCCGGCCCAGCGTCACCTGCGCGAGTGCGGGCTCGAGCGAGACGGCGGTGAAGGCGTTCACGGTCGCGCCGTGCGGCCGGCCTTCCTCGCTGGTGCAGGTCACCACGGTCACGCCGGTGGCGAACTGGCCGAACGCGTTCCGGAGTTCTCGCGAGTCCATCTGCGTCACCTCTTTCCGATGTACGCTCTGCGTACATTGAGTACGCCTGGCGTACGACAAGACCATGAAGTCCTCGACGGCGACTGTCAAGGGCTCAACAACTTTTCGTGGAAGGATGGCCGGCATGGTCGGTGAGGGGAGCGAGCGCGATTACGTGCAGAGCATCGAGCGCGGGTTCGCCGTACTGCTCGCGTTCGATGCCGACCGGCCGAGCCCGACATTGGCCGAGGTCGCGACGGCGACAGGCTTGTCGCGTCCCGCCGTACGCCGGATCCTGCTGACGCTGCAGAAGCTGGGGTACGTCGCGGCCGTCGGGAGCCGGTGGATGCTGACACCGCGGGTGCTGACGATCGGGCAGCACTTCGCCGCGACGCACAGCTTCGTGGAGACGGCGCAGCCGCATCTGCTGCGGTTGGCGGAGGAGACGCAGGAGTCGGCGTCGCTGGCGCAGCTCGACGGGACGGATGTCGTGTACGTCGCGCGGGTTCAGGTGCGGCGGATCATGGCGGTGTCCGTCGACGTGGGGAGTCGGGTGCCGGCGTATGCGACGTCGATGGGGCGTGTGCTGACTGCTTGGGCCGATGCGTCGGTGGTTGATGCGGTGCTGGCGGCTGGGTTGCCGCGGTTGGCGCAGCGGACGATCACCGATCCGACGGTGTTCCGGGATGCGCTGCATCGGGTGCGGCAGGACGGGTACGCGGTTGTGGAGTCGGAGCTCGAGGATGGGCTGTTGTCTGCGGCGGTGCCGGTGCGTACGCCGGATGGCGGGGTGCTCGCGGCTCTTGCGTACTCGACGACCGTCGGGCGGCGGACCGAGGAGCAGATCGTCGAGAAGGTGATCCCGCTGATGCAGGAGACGGCGGCGGCGATCGGCGAGGACCTCAGGTTGCTCGGCGGCACCCGGCGTCTCGATGCGCCGGCCCGCGACGGGTTCTACTGAGCCCTCGCAGACCAACCTGGGGCTGGACGGGAGCGGCTGGACTGTTGCGGCTGGATCGGCCTGGCTAGACCAGGGCGCTGACGACTGCCAGGGCGCGGCGGAGGTGCGGGGCCTCGTCGTCGGCTCGTGTCGCGGCGGCCAGCTCCACTGCGGCCTGGCCGGTCAGTGGCCGGTATGCCACGCCCGGGACCATCAGCTCCGCGACCGGCTCCGGGACCACCGCGATCCCGAGCCCGGCCGCCACGAACGTCACCAGCGTCGACGTCTCAGCCACCTCGTGCCGGATCCGCGGCTCGAATCCGGCCGCGCGGCACCTCGCCAGCACGGTGTCGTGCATCACCGACCGCCCACCGCCGGCGTGGATCACGAAGTCCTCGCCGGCCAGGTCCTTCAGCCGCACCCGACGACGCTCGGCCAGCCGATGCCCGTCCGGCACCGCCACGATCAGCCGGTCGGACCGCAGTACGTGGACCTGCAGCGACTCCTCGTCGACCGGCGGCCGGAGCAGCCCGAGATCGATCCGCCCCTCGACCAGCGCGTGCGCCTGATCGGGCGCCAGCATCTCGCCCTGCACCGCCACCTCGACATCCGGCAGTTCCTCGCGCAACGTGCGCACCAGCTGCGGCAGCAGGCTGTACGTCGCCGAGCCCACGCACCCGATGACCAGCCGCCCTTGTAGCCCGGCCGCGACCCGCTGCGCCTCGCCGGTCGCCGACGAAACCGCGGCGAGGATCTGCCGCGCCCGCACCAGGTACGCCTCACCGGCCGGGGTCAGCTCGACCCGGCGCGTCGTACGGCGGAGCAGCTCAAGCCCGAGCTCGCTCTCCAGCTGGCGGATCTGCTGCGACAGCGGCGGCTGGGCCATGTGCAGGCGGGCCGCGGCGCGCCCGAAGTGTCGCTCCTCGGCGACGGCGACGAAGTACCGCAGGTGACGCAGCTCCACCTACTCATACTCTCAGAGTCTGAATCGAGCGTAAATGAGTATTTCTCCATATCGGTCCGCACGGCCTACCGTCGAGGGCATGAGCGATGTGGTGATCTGCGAACCGATCCGTACGCCGGTGGGCCGCTTCGGCGGGGCACTGTCCACGCTGTCGGCCGCCGACCTCGCCACCGCCGCTCTGTCCGAGCTGGTACGGCGTACCGGTCTGGGCGAAGGTGATGTCGACGACGTCATCCTCGGCCAGTGCTACCCGAACGGCGAAGCCCCCGCGATCGGCCGGATCGCCGCCCTTGATGCCGGGCTCGGGGTCTCGGTGCCGGGTGTCCAGATCGACCGCCGGTGTGGCTCGGGTCTGCAGGCGGTGCTGTACGCCGCGGGCATGGTCGCCACCGGCGCCGCCCGCGTGGTCGTTGCCGGAGGCACCGAGTCGATGTCGCAGGTCGAGCATTACGCGCTCGGTCTGCGCACCGGCGTCCGCGGCAACGTCGAGCTGAACGACCGACTCATCCGAGCCCGTGAAACCGCCGGCGGCAAGTACCACCCGGTCCCCGGCGGGATGGTCGAGACAGCGGAGAACGTACGCCGCAAGTACGGCATCACCCGCTCCGAGCAGGACGAGTTCGCCCTGCAATCCCACCAGCGGGCGGTGGCCGCCCAAACCGCAGACCGCTTCGCGGACGAACTCGTCCCCGTCGAGGTCCCGAGCAGTCGCCGAGGCACTCCCTCAACACCCCGCGGCGCCTCCGCGCCTCGCCCCGGCGCGGCCCAGGCCGCGACCACACTCGTCTCCGTGGATGAGCACCCGCGTGCTGACACCTCTCTCGATGGGCTTGCCGCTCTTCGTCCGGTGATGTCGAAGAGCGACCCTGAAGCAACCGTCACCGCCGGCAACGCGAGTGGTCAGAACGACGGCGCCGCGGTCTGCGTCGTCACCACCCGCGACGAGGCCGAGCGCCGGGGCCTCCGACCCCTCGTCGCCCTCCGCTCGTGGGCTGTCGCCGGCGTCGGCCCCGAGGTGATGGGCATCGGCCCGGTCCCCGCCACCGCGGCGGCCCTCGCCCGTGCTGACCTCACGCTCGACGACCTCGACCTGATCGAACTCAACGAAGCCTTCGCCGCCCAGGTCCTGGCCTGCCTGCGCGAATGGAAGCTCGACCTCACCGACGACCGCCTCAACCCCAACGGCTCAGGCATCTCCCTCGGCCACCCGCTAGGCGCCACCGGCGCCCGCATCCTCACCACCCTTTCCCGCGAACTCCACCGCCGCAACGGCCGCTACGCCCTGGAAACCATCTGTATCGGCGGCGGCCAAGGCATCGCCGCAATCTTCGAGGCCGTCAGATGACTCCCGCGTACGTCGTCACCGGGCAACCCGACGCCCCACCCGTCGTACTCGCGAACTCCCTCGGCTCCACCTGGGAGATGTGGGACGCAAACCTCGCCGACCTGGAGCAGCACTTCCGGGTTGTCCGCTTCGACACCCGCGGCCACGGACGTTCCCCGGTCCCGCCAGGCCCGTACACGATCGACGATCTCGCCGACGATGTCGTTGCCCTCCTCAACGAACTCGCGATCGAGCGCGCCCACTTCGTCGGACTCTCACTCGGCGGCATGACCGGCCTCCGCCTCGCCGCGCGCAACCCGTCCCACGTCGACCGCCTCGTCGTACTCTGCACCGGCGCCCGCCTCGATCCGTTGAGCGGCTGGACCGATCGGGCCGAGCTCGTCCGCGCGAAGGGTACGGCCGCCGTGGCGGAGTCCGTCGTACGGCGGTGGTACACGCCGACCTGGCTGGCCGAGCATCCGGAAGTTCGCGCTGCGTCCGAGGAGATGGTTGCCTCGACATCGGCCGAGGGGTACGCCGGGTGCTGCGACGCGATCGCCACGATGGACCTGATCGACGACCTCCCCGCGATTACCGCGCCGACGCTGGCGATCGCGGGCGCCGACGATCCCGCCACCCCGCCGTGGCAGCTGTCGCGTATCGCGAGTGCAGTTGCTAGCGGCAAGCTTCTCGTCGTACCCGACGCCGCCCACCTGGCTGCCGCCGAACGACCCGACCTGGTGACGCCGGCCGTCATCGCCCACCTTCTGGAGGACCACGCATGAGTGTGGACAAGGTCTTCGCGACACCGGCCGATGCGGTCGCCGACATCCCGGACGGGAGCAGTCTGGCGGTTGGCGGATTCGGTCTGGCCGGGATCCCGTGGTTCCTGATCGGGGCGTTGCTCGAGCAGGGTGCGCGGAATCTGACCGTGGTCTCGAACAACTGCGGCGTCGACGGCGCGGGACTCGGGCTGCTCTTGGAACAGGGGCGGATCAGTCGGGTGATCGCGTCGTACGTGGGGGAGAACAAGGAGTTTGCGCGTCAGTACCTGGCGGGGGAGTTGACGGTTGAGCTGACGCCGCAGGGGACGCTGGCCGAGCGGTTGCGGGCCGGCGGTGCTGGGATCGGTGCGTTCTTTACGCCGACCGGGGTCGGCACGTTGGTGTCTGAGGGTGGGCTGCCGTGGCGTTATGCGCCGGATGGCAGTGTCGCGGTCGCGTCGGAGCCCAAGGAAGTCCGCACGATCCAGGGGCGGGAGATGGTGCTCGAGGAGGCGATCGTCACCGACGTCGCGCTGGTGCGCGCCGCGGTCGCCGATCGGGCTGGGAACTGCGTGTTCCACGCCGCCGCGCGCAACTTCAACCCGGTCGCGGCGATGGCCGGCCGACTGACGATCGTCGAGGCCGAGCAGGTGGTTGAGGTGGGTGAGCTTGATCCCGATGCGGTTCATCTGCCGGGGGTGTTTGTGCAGCGCGTCGTACCGCTGACTTCTGAGCAGGCCGAGCGTAAGAGCATCGAGAAGCGCACCACGCGCCCGCGACCCGTGCCGTCACCGGGGTCCGGCATGCCCTCGGCCCGAGACGAGGAGGGCTGAGATGGCCTGGTCCCGAGATGAGATGGCTGCTCGTGCGGCGGCGGAGCTGAACGACGGCGAGTACGTCAACCTCGGCATCGGTCTTCCGACCCTCGTCCCCAACCACCTGCCGGCTGGCTCGTCGGTCACGTTGCAGGCTGAGAACGGGGTGCTGGGTGTCGGACCGTTCCCGTACGACGATGAGGTGGACCCGGATCTAATCGACGCCGGGAAGCAGACCGTCACCGTCGTGCCCGGTGCGTCCTACTTCGACTCTGCGACGAGCTTCGCGATGATCCGCGGCGGGCATGTGGACGTGGCGATCCTGGGCGGCATGCAGGTCTCCGCGTACGGCGACCTGGCGAACTGGATGGTGCCGGGAGCCGTCGTGAAGGGGATGGGCGGCGCGATGGATCTCGTGTCGGGCGCCCGCCGGGTGGTCGTCCTGATGGAACACCGAACCCGCAAAGGCGACCCCAAACTCCTCACCTCCTGCACCCTCCCCCTCACCGGTCGGGCTGTCGTCCACCGAGTCATCACCGACCTGGCCGTCCTGGATGTTGCCAACGGCACCTTCCGGTTGGTCGAGCTGGCCCCCGGCGTAACCCGCGCCGACCTCGAACAGGCCACGGCAGCACCCGTCGTGTAAGAAGCCCCCCGCGTGCTACGCAGCCGCTCCGTTCGTCGCTCCGCTCCTCACCGCAGCCGCTCCGCACGCTGCCCGCCCACCCCGGGCTTATCGCCCGGAGCATCCTTTCCGGCTATCGCCGGGATCTCCCGGCTATCGCCGGACTGTGCCGGCTGCCGCCGGACTGTGCCGGCTGCCGCCGGATCCTGCCGGCTATCGCCGGCGTTTTGCGGGCTTATCGCCCGCGGTGTGCGGCTATCGCCGGTCGGTTGGCCCGCATCCGGTGTGAGCGCCGTCGAGGGTGCGACTGCTCGCGGTGCGGCTCACCCGCGTGGTCGGGTGGAGCCGCACCGATGGACTCGCAGCTGGTGATCGGCACGCTCCCGTAGGTGTCCGCCTCCGCCTCCGCGTCCTGTGTGCTGCCGCGCATGCGTACGTCGTGGTGACGCCTACTTGTGAGGTGCGAGAGCACCCGTGTGTTCGTGGTCTGACCTCACCGTGGTTGGTCCGTTGGCTCGATTCGTTGCTCGGGTCAACTGTGTGTTGACGAGCAGAGCCCCGGTTGCAGGCCAGTCCGACCACGCCCACCCGAAGTGCCCAGGCCGACGGGCGATCCGCCCCGCCGTGCACATTCAGGCGCGTCGGCGAGTCGGTCGACCGCGGCGGCAGCCGCAGACCCCCGGCGATAGCCGGAAGATCCCGGCGGCAGCCGGAAAGTCCCGGCGGTAGCCGGAGAGGATGCTCCGGGCGATAAGCCCGGGGGTGGGTGGGGCGGCGCGTAGCACGGCGACGAAGGAGTCGCGCGTAGCACCGCGATGGGCCGACGCATCCCACGGAACTACGTGCCATTGGCAACAGTTGTTTGCAACACCCGGTAGTTGGTTGGTTACTCTGGGGTGCTTCATGTGGTATGCCTTGCGGGCGACTGTCAATAGAAACGGGGACTTCGGGATGGCCGCTGGTGGGTTGCGGGTCGGGGGATTGCGGGGCCTGATCGCGTTGGTGCTCGTGGTGGTCAGCGGTTTGGTGCTGCCGGCAACTGCTCGGGCGGAGACCGTGCGGGATTTCGGGAAGGTCTTCGGGGCGCAGACGAACGGTGCGATCCGGATCACCGGCAACAGTTTGTTGACGTGCGACCGGACGTCCGCGGCCTGCCGCGCGGCGCTCGCGGGCGGGAGTTCCAGCGCGAACAACAACGACTGGACGATGGAGCTCCTCGACACGGACTCCGATCCGTCGACGAAGTCCTCCTCCGGTGCGACGGTCGACCTGCCGTCCGGTGCTCAGGTTCTGTACGCCGGCCTGTTCTGGGGCGCTGCCCGCGGAGCCGGCCGAGGCGGTACGGCCTCCACCGAGGACGGTACGACGATGAAGCTCCGGCTGCCCGGCGAGACGGCGTACCGCAATGTGACCGCGACCAAGACCGACCTGCTGAACACGGGCTCGAAGAACGACTACTCGTCGTACCTCGACGTCACCGACCTGGTGCGTGCCGGGGGCAACGGTGAGTACTGGGGCGCCGACGTGCCGACTGGCACCGGCGCGGACCGGTACGCCGGGTGGAGTCTGGTGATCGCATACGAGCAGGCGAGTGAGCCGCTCCGCGATCTGAGCGTGTTCAACGGGTACGCCAAGGTCAGCAGCGGCGAGCCCGTGCGGACCAGCATCTCCGGCTTCCTCGCGCCGCCCAGCGGTGCGGTCAACGCACGATTCGGCAGCGTCACGTACGAAGGGGACGCCGGGATCAGCGGCGACTATTTCGCGGTCAACGGCACCCGGCTCGCCGACGCGCAGAGCCCGTCGGCGAACTTCTACGGCAGCCGCATCACCGACTCCGGCGCGAACCTCACCAACCGGACGCCCGCAGCCCTCAACAACCTGGGCATGGACGCCAAGGTCGTGGACGCGGCCGGCATCGTGCCCAACAACGCGACCAAAGCCGACCTGACCTTCGCCAGCACCGGCGACGTGTACTACCCGGCCGCGCTGACCACGCAGATCGACCTGTACGCCCCGACCATCGTCGGCACGAAGACGGTACGGAACCTGGCGGGCAACGATCCGGCCAAGGTTGGCGACACCCTCGAGTACACGCTGAGCTACAGCAACACCGGCGACGACGATGCGCTCCGCTCGACCGTCCGCGATCCGCTGCCGGCGAACACGACGTATGTCCCGGGATCGCTCAGCATCGTGTCCGGCGCCGGATCCGGCGCGAAGACGGACCGTCCGGGCGACGACCAGGCCGAGTACGACGGCAACGCGCGCCTGGTCCGTGTCCGCATCGGCACCGGCGCGAACGCCATGACCGGTGGTCGGCTGAAGAAGAACCAGAGCAGCACGATCCGCTTCCGCGTCACCGTCGATCAAGCGGCCGCTGGTACGACGATCGACAACACCGGTCTGCTCGACTACACAGCCGAGACGCTGAACAAGCAGTACACGTACCGCACCGACGAGGTACACACGGCGGTCGCCGCGTCGGCCGACGTGTCGATCACCAAGACCGCCAAGCCCGACCCGGTCCCCGCCGGCGGTGAACTGACCTACACGTTGGTTGCCCGCAACAACGGTCCGAGTCCGGCGCAGGACGTGACGGTCACGGACACGCTGCCGGATGGCGTCGAGCTCGTCTCGGCGACACCGACCCAAGGCAGCTGCAAATCCACCACCTGCACCCTCGGCACGATCGCGTCCGGCGCGACCGCCACGATCACCGTCGTGGTCCGCGTCCCCGCCGCGAGTACGGCGACCAGCCTGACCAACGTGGCGACTGTCACCACCTCGACCTCCGACCCGAACCCGGACAACAACACGTCGTCGGTCACCACTGACGTGACCCGGACCGCGGACCTCTCGATCGAGAAGACCGTCGAGCCCGCGACTCCAGCCCCGGGACAGCCGGTCGTGTTCACGCTTGCCATCCGCAACAATGGCCCGTCCGACGCTGTCAACGTCCGGGCCGCCGATTCGATCCCGGTCGGCTTCGCGATCACCGGCGTACAGTCCGCGGCCAGTTGTACGACGGCCGGCCAGGACGTCAGCTGCTCACTACCGAAGCTGGCGGCCGGGTCCAGCGTCGCCGTCAAGATCGCGGCGACCCTCGACTCCGGCTATCAGGGTGATGCGCTGACCAACACCGCGAAGGTCAGCAGCGACACCCCGGACCCGGACGCGTCGAACAACACCGACACCGTGAAGGTGACGCCAGGCGCGGCGAAGGCCGACCTCGTCGTCACGAAGGAGACGCTGACCAAGCCGGTGGTTGCCGGCCAGCCGATCACGTACAAGATCAGCGTGCGGAACGACGGCCCGTCCGACGCTCGCAAGGTCCAGCTGACCGACGACGTACCCAGTGCCGTGACCGGAGTGACCGCAGACTCGTCCGCCGGGGCCTGCACGGTCAGCTCTCCGCAGGTCACGTGTGCGCTCGGCGATCTGACGGCAGGATCGACCGCGACGATCACCGTCACGGGGACCGTGTCGGCCAAGGCGATCGGTGACCTCACGAACTCCGCGACAGCCACCAGTACGACGCCCGACCCGGACAGCAGCAACAACACCGGGCGGACCACGGACGACCTGACGGCCAGCGCAGACCTGGCGATCACGAAGACCGCTCAGCCGACCCCGGTCCAGGCGGGCCGACCGGTCACCTACACGCTGACCGTGACGAACAACGGCCCGTCCGCGGCGCAATCGGTGACTATCACCGACCCGGTCCCGGCGCCGCTGCAGTACGTCTCGGCCACGCCCTCGACCGGGTCGTGCACCGAGGCCGCCGGCACGGTCAAGTGCGAGGTCGGCACGGTGGCGCCTGGCGACGTGGTCACGGTGAGCGTGGTCGCGACCGTCCCGTCGGGCGCCCCGCCGAACCAGCTCGACAACACGGCAACCGTCAAGTCGCCCACGCCCGATCCGGTCGACGACAACAACTCGGCGACGTACACGCTGATGACCGGTGCCCAGGCCAACCTCACGATCACCAAGACGGCCTCGCCCGACCCGGTGGTGGCCGGTAAGCCGATCACCTACAAGCTCACGGTCAGGAACGCCGGTCCGTCGGATGCGCAGGGCGTCACCGTGGTCGACGACGTACCCGACGCCGTGACCGGGATCTCGGCAAGCGCGACCGGGGGCGCCACTTGTACGACGGCCAACGGCCAGGTGCGCTGCCTGGCCGCGACGCTCGCCGCCGGGGACAGCCTGGTCGTCACTGTGAGCGGGACCGTCGCGGCCTCGACCACGCCTGGCGAGCTGCGGAACTCGGCGACAGCCACCGCCACCACGCCGGAGGATCCGACCAGGTCCGACAACACCTCGACCACGACACCAACCGTCGAGGCTCAGGCCGACCTCTCCGTAACCAAGACGGCCGCCGCAGCGGTTGTCGCAGGCAATGAACTCACCTACACCCTGGCCGTGCACAACACCGGTCCCTCCGACGCCGTCGGCGCGATCGTCTCCGACACCCTTCCGGCAGGTACGACGTTCGTCCGCGGAACTGGACCCGATGGCGACTGCACGCAGAACCCAGCGCTCTCCGAGCCCGTCGTCACCTGTCCGGTCGGACAGCTGGCTCCGGGCGACGATGCGACTGCCACCATCGTCGTGAAGGTCTCGCCGGACCAGCCGGCCGGGACCCTCGTCAACACGGCGACGACAAGCTCGCAGACTCCGGACCCGAACGACCAGAACAACAAGGACACCGCCGACACCAAGGTGACCACGGCCGCCGATCTGTCGATGGTGAAGACCGTGCAGCCGTCGCCGTTGACTGCCGGAGCAGAGGCGGTCTACACGCTCACCGTCCACAACGCCGGTCCCTCGACCGCTCAGGCCGTGAAGGTCTCGGACGACGTACCAGCCGGCCTCAAGGTGCTGGAGGCAACGACTGCCGACGGCACCTGCACGGTCTCCGGTGCCAACGTGAGTTGCGCGCTCGCGACAGTCGCCGCCGGTGGCAATGCGGTGGTCGTGATTCGGGTTGCGGTCGCGGCATCGCAGACGGCGGCGGTCACCAACGCCGGTTCAGTGACCAGTACGACGACAGATCCGGATCCGTCGAACAACGACGACTCGGTGACGACCGACGTCCAGCAGGTCGCGGACATCGAGGTCATCAAGACGAGCGACGACGCATCCGCAGTGGCGGGTGGTGGCGTGACGTACCGGCTGACGGTCGTGAACCACGGCCCGTCGGACGCGACCACGGTGACCGCGACCGACACCCTGCCGACGGGCCTGACCCTAACCAAGGCCGATCCCACGCAGGGCCAATGCACGCCGACTGGTCAGACCGTCAACTGTGCGCTCGGGACGATTGCCGCGGGCAACACTGCGACCGTAGTCATCACGGCGGCGCTCGATCCGGCGTACCAAGGGAAGTCGTTGGCGAATACGGCCACGGCGACTTCACCGGTGACCGATCCGGATCAGAGCAACAACAGCTCCACGGTGACGATCCCGGTCGAGACTCGTGCTGATCTGAGCGTCACGAAGACCTCGGATCCGGCCGGCGTCACGCCCGGCAGCACCTTCGACTACACGATCCTCGTGACGAACGCCGGTCCGTCGACGGCCCGTGCGGTCGTGGTGTCCGACACCGTGCCCGCCGGGTTGACTGTCAGTTCGGCGTCGAACGGCTGCACGATCAACGGTCAGAGCGTGCGCTGCGACCTGGGCGATCTGCCGATCGGGCAGTCGATCGTCTCGCTCCGCGTCCGGCTGGCCTCCGGGTACGACGGCGCGAACGTCACGAACAGCGCGACGGAGACGTCCTCGACACCCGACCCGAACCCGGACAACAACACGGACACCGCCGTGTCGCCGGTGACCGCGCTGGCGGATCTGGCGATCACCAAGACCATGGCCCCGGCCGAGCCGGTGTCCGGTCAGACAGTGAAATACACGCTGACCGTGAAGAACAACGGCCCGTCCGATGCCCGCCTGGTCGAGATCATCGACGAACTGCCACGCGGTCTGACCAAGGTGAGCACGAACAGCGGCTCCTGCAAGCTCCTACCGCCGGTAGCCCAAGGAGCACCGGACGCGCCCGAGGCCGGCAGGGTCGAGTGCGGTACGCCGTTGCTCGCCGAAGGAGCCACGATCACTGTCACGATCACCGCGACCGTCGTCCCCGGCTTCAGCGGCACGCTGGAGAACATCGCCCGCGTCAGCTCGGCCACCCCGGACCCGGTGATCGCGAACAACGAGGCGAAGGTCAGCGGCCGTACGACGCAATCCGCGAACCTCAGCGTCCACAAGACCGCGTCCGCGACCACGGTCATCGCCGGAAACAAGCTGCGCTACCTGATAGCGGTACACAACACCGGACCGTCGTCAGCGGTCGGCGTGACGATCACCGACGAGCTGCCCGCCGGGCTCCGCCTGGTCAGCAAGCCGGATCGTTGCACTAACGGGCAGAAAATCACCTGTGCGGTAGGCCGGATCGATCCGGATACGACCGCAAAGGTCACCCTGGAAGTCGTTGTGGACCCCAATTACCGGAACTCGTCCGTGACGAACGCTGCCAAGGTCGACTCGACCACGCCGGACCCGGATCCGAGTGACAACTCGAGTTCGGTCACCGTCAAGGTCACCCCGCACCAGCCGGCCCGTCCGACCCCGCCGCCCAGCAAGCCAGGCGGCGAACTCGGCGACACCGGCAGCCCGGTCGGCCCCGGCCTGCTGCTGGCCGCGATAGGCCTGATCGCGGCAGGCATCGGCCTCATCGCGGCCGCCCGTTCGCGTCGCCGGACGAGGGCCTGACAAGCTCCGGCGCCCTCCAGCTGACGGGCTGGAGGGCGTCGGGCTCACGGATTTGCATCAACCGACGATCTATGCACTACTGATCCTCTCCCTCCGCTATAGTCGGCCCGACCTCGAGTTGATCGAGTCAAAATGGAGGGGGAACTCCTATGAACGTGAAGCGCTATGCGCTCGCCCTGGCCGGATTAGGCCTCATCGCCGCATCTGTCTCGTCGGTTCCGGCTATCGCCGGAAAGACGGACCCGAAGCCGTACACGTCGGACAAGGTTGCCCACCCGTCGCCGGTGAAGGCACTGGCCGCCGGCGGTCCGTGCATCAACTACGTGGGTGTGCCGACCGCCGCCGGCACCATGCAGGAGATCGACGTCACCCCGGGCACCAGCCCGACGGCGGTGGCGTTCGAACCGTTCGGCTACGTCGCTACCCGCGCCAACGCGACCTGGTACGGCGCCGTGAACGCGTCGCAAACGCAGACCTATTACTACGGCCTGCTGCTGCAGGGGGCGAACCTCTACCGCCACACGACCTACGTGCCGGACGAGAAGCCGCCGGTGCCCACCTTCACGAAGGTCGGTAACGGGTGGAGCGGCTTCAAGGCGATCGCCACCTCCAACTACAGCGTCGCGCAGCCCCGGCACGCGTACCTGTACGGCCTGAACACCAACAACAGCCTGTACCGGTACCAGATCGTCGGCGCGGGCTTCAAGGCGCTCGGTCCGATCCCGGGCTTCAAGGGCTTCAAGACGCTGACGGTGGTCAGCGAGTCCGCGACGTACGACACGCTGCTGATGACCACCACCGCCGGTGCGCTCTGGACCGCGCACATCCCGATCGCGGCCGGCGCGAAGCCGGTGATGAAGCTGATCCGCTCCTCGGGCTTCGCGGACTACGAATCCCTGGTCGCGCAGGGCTGCGGCACCCGCGGCGGCACCCTGGTGACCGCCGTCGACAACGCCACGCAGTCCGGGTTCCAGTACGCGTTCAGCAAGTTCAACGGCTCTGGGACCGCCATGACGTTCTACGGCAAGATCCCGGCCGTGTTCAACGGTGTGGACCACGTCTCGATCACCACGCACTACGACCAGCTGGTCGGCGAGTAGTAGTTCCATCACGGCGCGAGGCCCCAGTGTTGCGAGTTCGCTGGGGCCTCGACTCGCCACGGGGGTGGGGTCGTCGGGTACACGCGGGTGCTGAGCACCCGACCCGCACTGGTGAAGGCCTCGACCACCGAACCATCGATGAAGATCCGCACTGCCGGCCGGCCCGAGGCCGGATCGAAGGCGTCCGTCACCTCCATCCGCCCGCCGTGAGCGTACGGCGAAAGGCTGGCGTGACTGCGGTCGATCGCGAAGGTGTCGGCGTCCAGCTCGAACGTCAGGTACTCCTCGTCGCTGAAGTGGACGACGACGCGGCCTGAGCCTTCTGGTACGACGATCTCGCACTGGGCACCGGGGGAGTCCGTGCGCAGCGTATCGATCGTGGGTACGGGCGCGCTGCGCAACGACGAGTCAGCGCCGAGCCAGACGACGCGGGGGAGTGAGATGACCCCGGCCCAGCCGTCGGTCCAGCCGGGCCGGTCGCGTCCTTCGGTCAGCCAGCCGAACAGCAACGGCCCGAAGCGGCTCTCGCGTACGGCGGACGCCGCGTAGAAGTTCGTCCCGTGGTCCACGCGCTGTGGAACCGGTGGGGCGTCGGCATCGAACGACAACACCTCCCCGGGCCCGCCTTCGGGCGACCACGACGCCACCACGGCGATCCGCCGGCCGTCGATCGTCAGCATCTGTGGACATTCCCAAGCTGATCCCGTGTCGTGCCCTCCGACCCGTGAGCGCGGGAGCTCGGCCAGCGGGCCGGCGGCGGTCCAGTTCTCCAGATCGTCCGACCGGTAGAGCGCGATGCTCGCGCCGCGGTCGACGTACCCGGCTCCGACTGCCATCCACCAGGTCCCGTTCTCCTTCCAGACAAAGGGATCCCGGAACATGACCGCCTCAGCTGGATCCGGCACTACCTGCCGCGCAGGCCCGAAGGACGCGCCGCCGTCGTCCGACACAGCCGTGAGGACGGATTGGTACGGGCGGCCCTCCACTCGCCCGGAGTAGAAGGCCCGGATCCGGCCGTCGTCGAGCACGGTGTTGCCGGACCAGCAGCCATCGGTGTCGAGCCCGCCCGGCATCGGCGCCATCGCCGGCCGGTGCAGGGTCCAGCGCACGTAGTCGGTCGAGGTGGCGTGCCCCCATTCGACCGGTACGTGCAGATCGAGCGTCGGCCGCGACTGGAAGAACAGGTGTACGTCGCTGCCGTGTTCGATCGGCCCGTTCGGGTCGTTGAGGTATCCGCTGGGCGGCCGGACGTGGTACGCGGGACGCAGGTGTGCCACCGTTCCGGCCGACCGGTGTGCGGACTGGGTCTGGGTCACCGTGAAGCTCCTGCCGTGATGCCTGCGATGAAGTACCGCTGGGCGAAGATGAACAGCGCTACGCTCGGCAGGATCGCCAGCACGACGCCGGCCAGCACCACCGAGATCGAACCGGTGCCGAGGTTTCCCTGCAGACCGACCAGGCCCAGCGGCAGCGTGAAGTTGTCCTGGGTCTGCAGGAAGATCAGCGGCCGGTAGAACTCCGCCCAGAAGCCGGAGAAGTTCAGGATCGCGAGTGTGGCGATCGCCGGACCGGCCATCTTGGCGTAGATCAGCAGGAAGGTGTGGAAGTGGCCGGCGCCGTCGATCCTGGCCGCCTCTCCCAGTTCCTTCGGCATCTGCATGAAGTACTGGCGCATCAGGAACGTGCCGAACGCACTGCCCAGCGCCGAGACCACCAGCGACAACGGGCTGTCCGACAGACCGAGGTACCGGATGATCACGAACACCGGGATGATGATCGTCTGCAGCGGCACCATCATCGTGGCCAGGAAGATCCCGAAGATCACCGAGCGTCCGGGGAAGTTGATCATCGCGAACGCGTACCCGGACAGCGTGCAGGTGATGGTCTGGCCGATCACGATCAACCCGGTCACGATGACGCTGTTGAAGAAGAACCGGCCGATCGGGATCCGGTCGAACACCGCGCTGTAGTTGGAGAAGTCCGGATGCAACGGGATCCATTGCGGTGGATTGCTGAACGCCTCGGCCGGTGTCCGCAGCGACGTGGTGACCGTCCAGAGAAGCGGGCCGAGGGCAACCATCGCCGCGAGGACCAGGACCAGGATGCCGATGATCCGGCCGATCCGGGCGAGGGTTCCGGTGGAGTATGTCATTGGTAGAACACCAACTTCCGTGCCGCCAGGAACTGCAGGCCGGTGATGATCAGGATCGCCACCAGCAGCACGATCGCGATCGCCGAGCCGTACCCGAACTGCAGGTTCTGGAAGCCCTTCTGGTACATGGAGATCGTCACGGTCGTGGTCGCCGACCCCGGGCCGCCCTTGGTCATGATGTACGGCTGGTCGAACAGCTGCATCGCGTTGATCAAGGCAACGACCGCGGCGAACAGGATGGTCGGGCTGATCAGCGGAACCTTGATCCGGAACAGCGTCCGCAACGGTCCGGCGCCGTCGATCTGCGCGGCCTCGAGGACGTCCGTGGGCACCGACATCAGTGAGGCGACGAACAGCACGAACGTGAACCCGACCTGCTGCCAGACCGCGATCAGCACGATCGTCGTGGCCGCGCCGATACCGCTCGTCAGCCACGGCACGTTCGGGATGCCGAGCAGGCCGAGGTAGTAGTTCACGACGCCGAACTTGTAGTCGAACAGGTAGCCCATGAAGATCGACACGGCGGCCGTCGATGCGAGCAGCGGCAGGTAGAACGCAGTACGGAAGATCGTCCGGATCCACACCAGCTTGCGTTGGTTGACCAGTACCGCGAGCGCGAGGCCGAGTGTCAGTTGGAGTACGACGATCGCCAGCGCCATGCCCAGCGTCACGGCGAACGACTTGAGCACCGGTCCGTCGGTGAACAGCCGCTGGTAGTTCTCCACCCCGACGAACTGCGGGCTCGAGATGACGTCCCAGGAGAAGAACGACAACCCCAGCGACGCGAGGATCGGAATCGCCGTGAAGACCGCGACGAACAGACACGACAGCCCGATCATCGCGAAGCCGAACGGAGCCTCCCGATGCGACGACGGATGCCGGCGGCGCTTGGTGATGGCAGCCGGCACCTCAGCGGCGGCGGCGGACATCAGCTCGCCCCCGCTGCGTTCTCGAGGTCCGACTGCAACCCGTCCAGCGCGGCCTTCGCGTTCCCGGAGGAGATCGCCTGCGTCGTGCGCTGGTTGAGCGCGGTCGCGAGTGCGTTGTAGTACGGCGGGGCAGGGATCGGAGCCGTCTCCGGGTGCTTGGTCAGCGTGTCGTAGAACACCGACCAGTGCTTCGGCCCGGTCTTGGCGTACCGCGCGGCCGTCACCAGGGACTTGCGGCCAGGCGTGGTCACGTTGCCCGGGAAGACCAGGTCGAACGTGTCCGGCTTGACCAGCAGCTTCAGGACCTCCCAGGCGAGGTCCTTCTTCTTCGACGACTTGAAGATCGCGTAGCCGCCGGCGCCGAACAGGTGCCGCTGGCTCTTCCACTTCGGGAACAGCTGGACGTCGAAGCTGCCGTTCTTCATCCCGGCGTTGGTCAGACCGCCGGCCCAGAACCCGCCGCCGATCGACATGCCGATCCGGTTCGAGGCGAACAAGCCTTGGAGCGTGCCGCCACCGCCGACGTCGGGCGACGGCGAGAGGCCCTTCTTGGTCAGCTCGATCATGTAGTTGAGCGCCTCGACAGTGCCGTCGGAGTTCGCGGTCGGCGCACCCCACTTCCAGCCGCCCTTACGGCCCGCGGCGGCCGGGTCACCGGCGTACGCCTTGTTCCACAGCCAGTCGCCGCCGTCGTACTTGCCTTCCTCGAGCAGGTTGGCGTTGTTGGCGTACATGAACGACGTCCAGCTGCCCCAGAGGCGGACCACCCAGCCGAAGGCGTTGATGCCCTTGAACTTGGCGATCTTCGTCGCCGCGGTCTCGAAGTCGTCCATCGTCCAGCCCTCGCTCGGCGGCACGACGCCGGCGCGCTGGAACAGCTCGGTGCTGTAGAACATGTTCCCGGCATTGAAGCTGTCCGGCAGCTCCCACAGGTGGCCCTGGTACATCATCGACTCGACCAGCGCGGGGTGGATGTCGGCGAAGTACTCCTTCAGCGCGGCGAGGTCCTTGGTGACGTAGTCGTCGAGCGGGACCGCGAGCTCCTTGGACGCCATCAGTTGCAGGCCCTCGGTGGCGACGCTGATGATGTCCGGCGGCGTTCCGGCCGCGATCTGGGTCAGCACCTTGGCGAGGAAGTCGTTCCAGTCGGTGCCGTTGATGGCCGAGATCTCGAACTTGATGCTCGGGTCGAGCTTGGTGATCTGCGGCTGCAACCGGTTCTGCAGCTGGGTCGCTGCCGCCTGCTCTCCGAAGTACAGCATCTTGAGTGACTTCGACGACGAGCCGCCGCCGCTGTTGCCGCAGGCGGCCAGATCGGCCAGCGCTGCCAGCCCGAGTCCACCGGCCGCCCCGGCCTTCAGCACGGTACGGCGAGCGATCGGGCCACTGGGGGGATGGATGCCTGTCATGGGTTCCTCCTTGGCCGCTCAGGTGGCCCGGCGAGCCACCCAATACGTATTGACCCGGGACGGTAGCAGTGGTGTACGGTGGGGCGCAATACGTATTGGGTCCAGCTGTGATAGTAAATTGACGGCGGCGACGAGGCCGTCGATCGTTAAGGGGGACCATGGCGAAGCAGCCGGCCGATCGGCCGAAGCGCGTGACGATGACCGATGTCGCGCGGCGCGCCGGGGTGTCCCAGCCGACCGTGTCGTTCGTCCTCAACGACCGCCGCGACGTCGCGGTGGCCGAGGAGACGCGGCGGCGCGTGCTCGAGGCCGCAGCCGAGCTCCACTTCGTGCCGAACCGGGCAGCCCAGTCGCTGCGGTCGAACAAGTCGTTCACGGTCGGCGTCGTGACGAGCGGGATCGTCTCCCAGCCGTACGCCGGCCTGATCGTGCTCGGCCTGCAACAGGTCGTCCAACCGGCTGGCTACGTCTGCATGGTCGTCGACACGACCGGCGACCCAGGCGAGGGCGACGACGCCGTGGCGAGCCTGGTAGGGCAGGGCGTTGCCGCGATCGTGTACGCATCGCTCGAGCCCAAGCCGCTGCATCGCAGCCCGCGGCTCGACGGGATCCGGACGATCTTCGTCAACTGCTGGCCCGAGGAGGGCAAGGCCGACACAGTCCTGCTGGCCGACGAGTACGCCGGTGGTCGCGCCGCGGCCGCGTCCGTGTTCGATCGCGGGCATCGCGAGGTGGCGTTCCTGGGTGGTCCGAGGAACGACTATGCCTGCAAGGAACGTCGTCGCGGGTTCGATGACGCTGCCCGCGCGGCCGACCTGCGCCCGGCCGATCTTGTGCATCGGTACGGCAACTACCAGATTGGATCGGGGTACGACCTGGCGACCGAGGTGGTGACCGAGCACAAGCCGACCGCACTGGTCTGCGGGAACGACCGGATGGCGATCGGCGCGCTGCTTGCCCTGCATGCTCTCGGGCTGGACTGCCCGAAGGACGTCAGCATCGTCGGCTTCGACGATCAGCCTGATGTCGCCGACCAGGTCCGTCCGGGCCTGACCACGGCGGCGTTGCCGCACCTGATGCTCGGCCGCCGTGCCGGTGAACTGGTACTTGGTGACCCCAACGATGCGCCGGAGCGGATCATCGTCGACTGTGAACTGATCGAGCGCGACTCGGTCGGCGCCCCGCCGAAGAGGCGTCGATGAGCGGGTACGTCGGCGACGTCATCCCGTTCAGCTATGACGGCCGGATCTGGCTGTTCTACTTGCTGGACGAGCGATCCGACGCTCCCGCCGGCATGCCGTGGGCGCTCGTATCCACGACCGACTTCGTGGAGTACACCGACCATGGCGTCGTACTGCCCGGCGGTGACCGCGATGCGGAGGACTTCGACTGCTACACGGGAAGCGTGGTCGCGGACGGGTCGCGGCTGCATCTGTTCTATACGGGGCACAATCCGCGGCGGGACGGCGTACAACTGGTTTGTCATGCTGTCAGCGACGGGGATCCGACGCGCTGGACCAAGCTGCCTGATCTGACCTTCGGTGCGCCTGATGGTTACGTGCCGCAGGACTGGCGAGATCCCTTCGTCTATCGGGTGGCGCCGGATCAGCCGTGGCAGATGGTGCTCGCGGCGCGGTACGCCGACCGACCGGATCGCCGATCTGGTGTCGTTGCTCGGCTGACCTCGACCGACCTGGAGCGGTGGACTCTGGCGGAACCGCTCTGGGAGCCGCACCGATACATCACCCAGGAGTGCCCGGACGTCTTCCAATGGGGCGACTGGTGGTACCTGGTGTACTCCGAGTTCAGCGACGCCTTCCAGACCCGCTACCGGATCTCGCGCGACCCGGACGGTCCGTGGTTGGCACCCGCCCGCGATACCGTCGATGGGCGCGCGTTCTACGCAGCAAAGTCGGTCGAACACAACGGACGCCGCTTCTTCGTCGGCTGGATCCCCACAAAACAAGACGATGCGTGGCAGTGGGCCGGCGACCTCGCCGTACTTGAAGCGCATCAGGCGCCTGACGGCTCGCTCGCCTTCACGCTGCCGGCGGAGCTGCGCGCGGCGTACTCCGACGTACAGCACGTCTCACTCAAACCGGTCGAGGGCGCCGCATCGGAGCCGGGTCAGGGTGCGGCCGACCGGTACGCCGCGTGGATGGGCGACCCGATCCCCGCCGACAGCCTCGTCGAGCTGATCGTAGACGTTGCCCCAGGCACCCAATCCCTGGGCCTCCTGCTGCACGCTTCGCCCGACGGCGAACAGGCAACCATCCTCCGACTGGAACCCCAGCAGAACCGCGTAGTCCTGGACACCTGGCCCCGAGCTCGCACCGGCCCTGCCCAGTGGCAGGTCAGCGGCGACGTCCCCCACGCCGTCGAACTGGAACGCCCCTGCCCCCTTCCGCCCGGCCGCCACACCATCCAGGTCCTCTTACGAGGGACCACCGGCCAGGCGATCGTCGACGACCAAGTAGCCCTGTCCTTCCGCCGTTACGACCAAGGGCGACGCCACCTCGGCTTCTTCGTCGCCGACGGCCACGCCGACGTCCGCAGCCTCACGGTCGCCCGCCGCTGAGGTATCACGCCCGGCGGCCCTGCGGTCCGAGATAGCGAGCACTTTTCTCGACCGCAGGAGGCAACGTGAACACTCACGAGCCGGCTCCGGCCGATCCTCGGAAAGAGGGTCTGTGGAGCCGGATGGGGACACTTGGCCAGGTCCTGGCCGCGGTGCTGGGCCTGGTGACCGCATTGGTGCCGGTGCTGGTGGCGACCGATGCGTTCGACGCGGGCAGCAGCGACAAGATCATCCGGGTCCTACCGACCCAGCCGACGACCCAACCGACGACCCAGCCCACGACCGCGCCGACGTCGCCGACTAGCTCGTCGTCGGGGCCGGTGGACGAGGACATCGTTCTCACCGTCTCCGACCAGCTCACCGAAGGCGCGCTGGAGGAGCGGATCGACGTCGTCCTCGAGGGATCGAGGGTCGCGTCGCTGTATGCGAGCATCGACGACCCGATCGTGACGCAGCAGGTGACGGCCACGACGCCCGGGAACTACGACTACGTCCTCGACGGCAGGGTCGCCTGGCTCGACGACTACGGCGTCCGGCAGGAAGCAAGCGCCAGCGGCCACGGCAGCGTGTACGTCGACGACGGTATGCGGCTCGACGTCTATGTGCAGTTCGAGAGCGGCGGCGGTATGAGCCTCTCCCTCCGATCCGCCAAGCAGTCCTGAGCTAGTCGACGGACGTGGCGGTGAGCCTGACGCCTCCGTTCGAGCTTTGATGCAACGCGCTTCGGTCGCCGTGGTCGATGATCGTGAGTTCTCCACTCACCCCGTCGACCACGACGCGACGGCCGCAACCGTCAACACACTCGAAGAGCAAGCCGGCCGGGCTCGCCGTGCACTCCATCCGATGCGTTCTAGCCATCCTTCATGACAGCACCGCACACCTGGTGAGGCAACAGAGCCGGTCCGACTCCGGGGATTGCCTGGCTGAGGGCGAACCGCAGTAGAACGTCTGCCGCCTGCGGTGCGTCCTCGCCGGTCGCGGACATCCGCGCCGCGATCATCCCGGCCACCAAGGGCGTCGAGAACGACGTACCGCTCCAGCTGGCGATCCCGTCGAAGTGCCGGCGCTGCTTGGGATCGTGGATCGTGTTGTAGTCGCCGATCGCGAAAGCATTGACCAGATCCTCACCGGGCGCGTACACGTCGACCCAGCCACCGTGGTTGGAGAAGTCCGCCCGCTGGTTCCCGTTTGCCGACAAGGCGCCAACGCCGACGACCCACGAGTACGCCGCGGGGTACGTCGGCAGCCGGCTCGTGTCGTTGCCGGCCGGAGCGACGACGACGATGTCGAGGTGCCGCAAAACGTCGTCGTAGAAGGCGCCGAAGGAGAGCATCGGCAGCCGCAGCCGCGAGTACCCGGCGAACTCGCAGACGATGATGTCCGCGCCGCCGTCGATGGCGTCGCTCATCGCCCGGACGACGTCGTCCTCGTAGATCAGGCCGGCGATCTCCTCGGCCCGCCTGACGTACACCTCGGCGCGGGGCGCGACGGTCCGGACGCAGCCGGCCACGAAGGTCCCGTGACCCGCGTACGGCCTGATCATGTTGGATCCGTCGAGCGGGTTGTCCCGATCGCCGTACACACCCGCCATCCACGGCCACATCCCCGGCGCGTAGTCGATCAGCCCGCCGTCGACGACGCCGACGACGACACCGTCACCGTCCCAGCCGTGCGTCCCGCAGCGGATCCCGTCGCTCACCGGCGGCACCGGACCGAAGGAGTTGGACGGTACGACGGCCGGATCGGTCGCCGGGCAGGGGTGCCCGCTGTTGGGGGACAACGACAGCCCGTGCACCGGGGTCGCCGTCCCGACGCCGTACTCCGCGTCCAGCAGGTCGAGAACCCCCGGCGTCCCCACCGCATTGCCGGACCATTCGAACTTGACGACTCCGGAGACCACCGACGAACGTTCGCTCCGGGGCCTGTCGGTCTCCTGGTCGCCCTGGTTGCCCTGGTCTCGCCGGTCTCCCTGGGCCTGATCGAGAATGGATCGCAGTGATACTTCGACCCGATCCGCGTCCCTCGTGCGGACGAGGATGCTGTTGCGCCGGTAGAAGTACTGGACACGTCCGTCCTCCCGCCATTTCGGCGGGTAGGCGACTGCGCGGGGGTCCTGTTGCAGGATGAGGTCGACAGCTTCCTCGAGGCGTTGTTGCTCAGACACGATGTTCCCTCCCTAGCACTGGAAATTGCCGTACTACGATCGGAATGGTCCGCGTGAGGGGAGGGCTGCCGTGGATGCCGACGAGCTGCACGCGCTTGCATTGTCGCGGCCCGCTGACGCCTTGAGAATCGCACGTGACGTGCTCGCGGGAACACCCTCCGACGCCGAGGCTGCTGCAGCCCACCATGCGGCGGGTCTGGTCCATCGGGATTTCGGCGATATCCGTGAGGCGGTGGCCGAGCTGAGAGCGGCGTACCGCTCGATCCGCAGGACAGCGGATCGCGATCGGGAGGCCGAGATTCTGGCGACTCTCGGGGTGGCTCTGGTGATGGGCGGTCAGACCCGTCGTGGATTGGCCGTGCTCGATGCCGTCGTACCCGGCCAGACCGGGGTTCTCGCCGGCAGGTTGTTCATCCGCCGGGGATGGGTGCTCGGAGCGGTCTTCGCGCGGTTCCCCGAGGCACTCGCAGACTTCGAGCGCGCGGTCGACGCGCTGACCGGTACCGGCGACCTGGTCTGGGAGGCTCGTGCGTTCGGCATGCGAGCCATGGCGCTGCTGGCGATGGGGATGATCGATCCTGCCGACGACGACTACGCACGGAGCGAGGAGCTGTTCGCGAAGGCCGGTCAGGAGGTCGAGTACGCCGACGCACGACAGGCACGCGGCGCCGTAGCCCTCGCCCGCGGTGATCTTCCTGCCGCCCTGCAGTTCCTGGACGATGCGCAGCGGATCGTCGAGGACCTCGGCGTGCTGGAGCCCGATCTGTATGCCAACAAATGCTTGGTGCTGCTGGCGGCCGGTCTGACCCGCGAGGCCCTGCTGGAGGTCAACAGCGCACTCGAACGGAGCGAGCAGCAGGGCGGTTCGCGTGCGCGGCATGCGGAGCTGTTGATGTGTGCAGGGCTGGCGGCGCACGCGGCCGGCGCGTTCGAGCTGGCCGAGCGGCGTGACCGCGACGCGATGAGGCTGTTCGAGCGACAGCAGCGTCCGTGGTGGGCAGCAAAGGCAGAGCTGGCGCTGCTGGAGACTCGCTTCGCGAACGGCGGCCGGACTGCGCCGTTGCTTCGGGGTGGCCAACGGATCAGCGCGGTGCTCGACGAGCTCGATCGGGACCTCGCCGCCGAGGCGCACCTGCTGACCGGCCGGATCGCGCTGGCACGGAAGGACAGCGCCGAAGCAGTACGCCACCTGAGCATCGCGGCCCGTGCGCGACATGGTGGATTGCGAACTCGCGGTGCCGGCTGGCTTGCTCAAGCGTTGTTGCATCAGGACGGCGGGCGGTCGCGCGGCATGCTTGGCGCGTGCCGGCAGGGCTTGAGCCTCATCGAGATCTACGTGCGGACCCTTGGCGCCACCGAGCTGCGCGCACTCGCGACAGCCCAAGGTGCCGAACTGGCAGCCATGGCGCTTCGGTACGCGGTCGAGCGCGGCAGCGGACGTCAAGTGCTCGAGTGGAGCGAGCGTTGGCGTGCGACGGTTCTCGCGATTCCACCGGTGCGACCGCAAGCCGATGACGGGCTCGTCGCGGACCTGGCCGCGTTGCGTGATCTCACGCAGCGCATGGTGTCGAGCCGCGATCGCGGGCCGGGCACCAGTCAGCAACAACGCGAACGGCAACGGCTCGAGTCCGCCGTACGACAGCGGGTCCTGCTGACGCCAGGACAATTCGACGAACGGCGCGAGCGGCTCGGGATCACGGAGCTGCTCGAGAAGCTGGGTGACCGGACTCTGGTGGAGCTCGTCGACCTCGAAGACCAGTTGTACGCCGTGGTCGCATCGCACGGGCAGGTCCGTCTGCGGCCGATCGGGCCGACCGCGGTGGCCACTCATGCCCTGTCTCATGCGTTGTTCGCACTCCGCCGCGAGAACGCCAGGCGTGGCCGGCACGAGCTCAAGCTCGACACCATCGGAGCGCGGCTCGAGTCAGCGCTGCTCGGCGACACGCTGCAGCACCTCGGCGACGGCGCTGTGGTCGTCGTACCGACAGGCCGGCTGCACGCGGTTCCCTGGAGCCTTCTGCCTTCGCTGCGGACCCGACCGACGTCGGTCGTTCCGTCCGCAGCGGCATGGGTACGCGCGATGCGGGCCGAGCCTCCTGCGGTGGACAGGGTCGTACTGGTCGGCGGACCGCACCTGTCGGCCGGACGAGAGGAGGTACGGCGGCTTGCCGAGCTGTATCCAGATGCCGTCGTACTCGCGGACGGCAGCGCGACGGCGGACGCCG
Organism: Kribbella sp. NPDC058693; assembly: GCF_042715335.1. NCBI lineage: Bacteria > Bacillati > Actinomycetota > Actinomycetes > Propionibacteriales > Kribbellaceae > Kribbella > Kribbella sp. NPDC058693. Next base: position 1,646,822 of record NZ_JBHXSQ010000001.1, on the reverse strand, counting down.
TACTCGAAGCGATCGACGGGGCATCGCTTGTACATGTGGCGGCGCACGGCACCTTCCGCGCTGACAGTCCACTGTTCTCCGCGATCGAGCTGGATGACGGACCGCTGACGGTGTACGACTTCGAACGCTTGAAGCGGGCGCCACACCGGATGGTGTTGTCCAGCTGCAGTTCGGCGCTCGGTGGGCCGAGTGGTGCCGACGAACTGGTGGGCCTGGTCAGTGCGCTGGTGGCGCTGGGATCAGCGGGTGTGGTGGCGAGCGTCGTACCGGTGTCCGACCCTGCGACGGTCCCGCTGATGTTGCGGCTGCACGAGCAGTTGCGGGCGGGCGACGGGCTCGCCGAAGCGCTGGCCAGGACACATGATTCGGCCGACGCGACCTCGCAATCCTTCATCGCCCTCGGTGCGTGAGCGCCGGTCACAACTGGACCCAGTCCGTGACGACGCGGCCGGTGGCTGTGTCACAGCGCAACCGCATCGCGCCGGCGGGCAGCGCAGGCAGCTCGAAGAAGCCCGATTCGTCGACGACAACGGTCAGCGTCGTACCCTCCGCGGTTTCGACCCGTATCTCGCCCGCACTCGGCGGCAGGATCTGACCGAAGACTTCGGAGTGCACCACCTCCAGCTCCACGGACAGCGGGGTCGAGGTGAACACCAGTACGCGGTCCGCGTTCGACTCGGCCCGGACCTCGGCCTGGGCCGGGTCGGACGAGGCCATCGACGAGTCGAAGGTCAGGCTCGCCAGCAGCAGGTCGTCGTCGATCGTGCGCCAGGACAGGGCGCCTTCGGCGTGCTCGGCAATCGTGTGTGCCAACGGTTCGGTGGCACGGACGGCCGCCGCGAGATCTTCGAGGAGATGGTCATCGTCATCCCAACGATGCCGTGTCATGCCGATCACCTCCTGACGGGTCGGATGCGACGTACCCTCTGACTGCTGGAGTTCTGCGGAGCCGCTCGAGCGCACGGGCCCGCGTCGGACCGATGCTGCCGACCGGGATCCCGGTGCGCCGCCGGATTTCGTCGTACGACGGTTGTGGGTCGGTCATCAGCAGCAACAGCAGCTGGCGTTGCCGGCTCGGTAGTTCGGCCATTCCGGCGAGCAGCACCTGGTGCCGCTCGGACCGGACCAGTCCTTCGTCCGGATCGGGGACCTCGGCCGCGACCGGAAGCTGATCGTCGTTCAACGGGTCACTCATCCTCCGGTGGCGTTGGGAGGACAGGTAGCGGATCGACTCCCGTCGCGCGGTCGTGACCAGCCAGCCGGGGATCGCTCGCGGTTCCTGGAGGCTGTCCAGGTGCTCGACGAGCCGTAGCCAGACCGTCTGGGCCACGTCCTCGGTCTCGGCCGGCGTCAGCCGGAATCCGCGAATGACCGATACGAGCAAGGGTGCGTAGCGGTCGACGAGCTCCCGCCACGCCTGCTGATCGCCCGTGGCGGCGGCGACGACAAGTGCGGTGACTGGTGAGACATCCTGTTCCATTCCCGCTCCCGGGTTGGTACGTGATGCAGATGCGCGAGGGGTGTGCACGCCACCGATCCCCCCATCGATGGCGTGCGTCCGTGGGTGCCGGTCCGCAGCCTCAGGGCTCGCGGAGCAGGAACGTCGGACCCTCGCTGAACGCGGCCATCTCCGTCAGCACGTTCAGTGCGGTGCGGTAGGTGATGACGACGACGAGCTTGTACACGCCGGAGTCCGGCGCCTTGTCCGGCGGCAGCGTGTTCGCCGGGACGGTGATCGTCGCGGCGTACGCCGGACCGCCGTTGGCCGGCACGACCTTGCTGCCGATGAGCACCTCGGGACCGGGGCCCATCGATTCGGCGTACGCCTTGACGATCCAGTTGCCGTCGAGCAGTACGGCGGTTGCCGGCGGCTCGACCGACCAGTTGATCGTGACGTCGAACGGGAACTCGTCGTCGAGGACGCGGTTCGGGTTGCCGTCGTGATCGATGATCGCCACCGCGGTCACCGAGCCTTCGAGGCCGGCCAGGCCGTCGAAGTTGGGATCTGCTGTCATTTCGGGTTCCCCCCAAGTCGGCGCCCCACTCAACAGGGCGCTTCTACTTGGTCGGACCGCAGCCGGAGGCCGCCAGATACATCAATTCGCCGGGGCGAGCAGATCAGCGGATCGCGTACCGGCCGAGTGAGGGTTCGAGCTGGTCGAATGCCTGCTCAGCGAGGCCGGTGAGCTCGTCGATCGACTCGGCCCGGCTCTTGCCTTCGAGAGTCATCCGTAACGCTCGCCGGAAGAGGACGCGGACCACCGCGGCGAGTTGTGCGGCGGCGACCGCCACGCCGATCTCGTCGGGCGACGAGCCGGCCTCGGCGGCCAGCGTGTCGGCGATGGCCGCCTCGCGCTGTTCGTCGATCTCGCGGAGCCGGGCCAGCAGCGCGGGACTGCCGGTCACCATCGTGACGAACCCGGTGCTTGCCAGCCCGACCGCCGCGTCCCGGCCGTCGAGCGCCGCGAAGTACGCACGACGGAGAGCGGCCAGCGCCGACTCTCCGCTCTCGCGCTCGGCGATCGCGACAGCCGCGAACGAGACGAGCTCGAGGTGCTGGTCGAAGACCAGGTCTTCCTTGCGCGCGAAGTAGTTGGTGACCGTCATCTTGGCGACTCCGGCCGCGTCCGCGACCTCGGCGATCGTCACCTCGTCGAAGCCGCGCTCCAGGAACAACCCCGTCGCCACGTCCGAGATCTGCCGCCTGGCCAGCTGCTTCTTCCGCTCCCGCAGTCCGGACATGGACCGCAGCTTAGCTTACTTGGGATCGACCTATAAATAGGTTTGACATAAAATTATGTCGAGCATAGCGTTTTGCCGCACCTAGAAGAAGGAGTTTTGCGATGTCTTACGACGTGATCGTGGTCGGAGCGGGCCCGGTCGGGCTGACGCTCGCGATCGAGCTCGAGCTCGCCGGTATCCAGCCCGTCGTCCTGGAGCGGCTGGCCGAGCCCGCTCCGCAGCGCAAGTCCCGCGGCGTCGGTCCGCTGGCCTTCGAGGCGCTCCAGCGGCGCGGATTCGGCCCGGCCCTCGAGGCCTGCCAGCCCGAACGGCAGGACGAGAAGAAGCGCGACCACGGCAGCGCGAAGAACCACTTCGCCTGGATCCACAAGATCGACCCGGATCTGCAGGAAGAGCCCGATCGGACCGGGCGGCTGATCTGGCAGCCGGACCTGGAGCGCATCCTCGCCGAGCGAGTCGTTGCCCTCGGCATCGACGTACGGCGTGATCACACGGTGACCGGACTCGTCCAGAGAGAAGGGCAGGTCGCGCTCACGGTCTCCACGCCCGATGGTCAGCGGCAGTTCGAGGCGGCGTACGTCGTGGGCTGCGACGGTGGCCACAGCGCGGTCCGCCGGCTGGCCGGATTCGACTTCCCGGGCACGGATCCGATCATGACGGCCCGCCAGGCGCAGGTGCAGCTCGAGGACCCGGAGAAGCTCCCGCCGTCCGGCCGGCTCGAAGGCGGCATGCTGATCCACGGTCCGGGCGTGCTGGGCGCGTTCGACTTCCTGGAAGGCCCGGACGTTCCGCGAGGCCCGGTCACGCCGGAGGAACTGCAGGCCAGCGTACGGCGGGTTGCCGGCGTGGAGGTGACGATCACCGAGGTCAGCGACGCGCTCCGGTTCACCGACAACGCACGGCAGGCCGACACGTACCGGATCGGCCGGGTCCTTCTCGCCGGAGACGCGGCGCACGTCCACTCGCCCAACGGCGGGCAGGGGCTCAACCTCGGCCTCACCGACGCCGTCAATCTCGGCTGGAAGCTGGCGGCCGAAGTACGAGGCGATGCGCCGGAAGGGCTCCTCGACAGCTACTCCGAAGAGCGGCACCCGGCCGGCGCCGCCGTACTCGACAACACGCGTGCGCAGTCGGCCTTGATGCGCCCCGGCCCGCACACCGACGCCTTGCGCGACATCGTGTCCGAACTCATGGACATCCGCGAGGTCAATCAGTACTTCGGGCGGCTCCTCGGCGGCCTCGCGACCCGCTACCCGTTCTCGTACGTCAAACCCGACGACCACCAGCTGATCGGCTGCTACTGCCCGGAGCTCGCCTTCGTCACGAACGGTCTGTCCCGACTCAGCGACTTCACCACCACCGGCCGCGCCGTACTCGTCACCTCCGCCGTGCCGGAGGCTGCGAACGGCTGGCGGGATCGCCTCGAGCTCGTCGAGGTCGATTCGATCGAGGACGACCGCCTGTCCGCCGTCCTCGTCCGCCCGGACGGTGTCATCGCCTGGGCCTGCGCTCCTGGCGAATCCCCGGACGAGGCCCAACTCCGGACGGCCCTGACCACCTGGCTGGGCGCCCCGGCCTGACCGGTCGCCGAGCTACCCCAGGTTGATTTCTTGCAGAGATCGATCGAGATATTGCGTGGATGTATCTGCTGCGTTACGGTCTGGCCACCCACCGTCCTATTCGGGCTGTGCGATCGACTATCCGCCCCCGTCGAGAGTGAGCAGCGCATGTTCCGGTCAATCAAGTCCTGGAGGGCTCGCGTCGGCGTGTTCGCCGCTGCCGGTGGGCTGGTCGCCGCCGGTCTTGCGGTGATCGCGCCCGTGACAGCGTGGGCCGCCGCGTCCGGCGGGGTCGGCGCGAGCTTGCCGTACGTCGAGGTGCAGGCGGAGAACGCTGCTACGAACGGGACGGTTATCGGCCCGAGTGCGGCGTACAACACGCTGGCGGCCGAGGCGTCGTATCGCAAGGCCGTCACGTTGCAGGGCACGGGCAAGTTCGTCGAGTTCACGACGCCCGCGGCGACGAACTCGATCGTCTTCCGCTACAGCATCCCGGACACCGGATCCGGGTCGGTCTACACGCCGCAGCTGTCTCTCTACGTCAACGGGACCAAGCAGCCCAACTTCACCCTGACCAACGCGTACAGCTGGTACTACGGCGGCTATCCGTTCACGAACTCGCCGGGGAGCAACCCGCACCACTTCTACGACGAGGTGCACCGGCTGTTCACGACCACCTATCCGGCCGGCACGAAGTTCCGGTTGCAGGTCGACGCCGAGGACACGGCGTCGTCGTACACGATCGACTTCGCCGACTTCGAGAACGTTGCGGGCGCGCTCAGCCAGCCGGCGGGTTCGGTCTCGGTGACGAGTCAGGGCGCGGACCCGACGGGTGCCGCGGACTCCACGAACGCGTTCAATGCGGCGATGGCCGCGGCCGGCGCGGGCGGCACCGTGTGGATCCCGGAGGGAACATTCAAGATCCCGGGTCACCTGATCCTGAACAACATCACCTTCAAGGGCGCGGGCATGTGGCGCTCGACGGTCGTCGGTGCGGCGCCGGGTTTCTACGGCAACTACGCGCCGAACGCGAGCAGCGGCGTACACCTGTCGGACTTCGCCATCTTCGGTGACGTCCAGGAGCGCAACGACGGCGCGCAGGTGAACGGCATCGGCGGCGCGCTGAACAACTCGACCGTGGACCGGGTGTGGATCGAGCACGAGAAGGTCGGCGCCTGGATGGACGGGCCGTTCACCAACCTGGTGATGAGCGGGCTGCGGATCCGGAACGTCACCGCCGACGGCGTGAACTTCCACAACGGCGTCACGAACTCCAAGGTCACCAACAGCGATCTGCGCAACCTCGGTGACGACGGCCTCGCGACCTGGGCTGAGCAGAACGCCGACGCGAACGACTCGTTCGACCACAACACAGTGCAGTACCCGATCCTTGCCAACGGCATCGCCATCTACGGCGGCCACGACAACTTCGTCACCGACAACCGGGTCATCGACGCCGGCCTCACCCAGGGCGGCGGGATCCATGTCGCGCAGCGCTTCGGTTCGACAACGCTCGGGCGGACCGACGTACTGCGGAACACGATCATCCGGTCCGGGAGCCTCGACCCGAACTGGCAGTTCGGGGTCGGCGCACTCTGGTTCGACGCGCGCGACGGGGCGATGTCGGGCCTGACCAATGTCGACAACATCCTGATCCAGCAGAGCCCGTACGAGGCGATCCAGTTCGTCTCCGGATCGAACATCAGCAACGTCAAGATCAACAACGCGACGATCCAGAACACCGGGACCTGGGTGGTCCAGGAACAGGTCGGCGGTTCGGCGACGATCACGAACAGCACCGCCACCGGGACACAGGCACCCGGACCGATCTACAGCTGCGGGGTCGGCTTCACCCTCACCGATGGCGGCGGTAACTCGGGCATCTTCGCGCCCGGTCAGTGCCAGAACATCACCTCGCCGGCGTTCCCGCCGTACCTGCCGGACAACGGATCGCAGATCTCGATCAGCCCTACTGCTTTGAGCTTCGGCTCGGTCGCGACCGGGTCGACGAGTGCGGCGCAGGCGGTCACCGTGACGAACAGCGGTACGGCGGCGGCGCCCGTCAGCTCGGTCGCGGTCACCGGTGACTTCAGCCAGACCAACAACTGCGGGTCGAGCATCGCGGCCGGTGGGTCCTGCACAGTCAACGTGACCTTCAGCCCGACCGCCGCCGGGAACCGGTCTGGCAACCTCACGGTGACCGCCGCCGGCGTGGCCAGCACCGTCTCGCTCTCGGGTACGGGCGTCGCACCCGGGCCGATCCTCAACCCGAACCCTGGCAGCCTGTCCTTCCCGGACACTCCGGTCGGAGGCTCGTCCGCGACCAAGTCCGTCACGATCACCAACTCGGGTACGGCGTCGGCGTCGGTCTCGGGTGTGTCCGCCACGGGCGACTACAGCCAGACCAACAACTGCTCGACGCTCGCCGTCGGCGCATCCTGCACGGTCACGGTCACCTTCCGCCCGACCGCGTCCGGAGCACGGGCCGGCTCGGTGGCGGTGACCAGCAACGCGAACAACAGCCCGACGACGATTTCCCTTACCGGTAACGGCATCGGGACCGACACCAACCTCGCGCGTGGCAAGCCGGCCACGGCCAGCAGCCAGGTCAACGGCACGCAGACCCCGGCCGCGGCGACGGACGGCGACGCGAACACCTATTGGGAGAGCACGAACAACGCCTTCCCGCAGTGGTTGCAGGTCGACCTCGGTACGGCGCAGAGCATCGGCAAGGTGACGCTGAAGCTGCCGCCTTCGAGCGCGTGGGGCACGCGGACGCAGACGTTGTCGGTGCAGACGAGCGCTGACGGGTCGTCGTTCAGCACGCCGGTCGCGTCGGCGACGTACACCTTCACCTCGCCCGCCAACGTCGTGAACATCACCGTCCCGGCAACCAACGCGCGGTATGTGCGGGTCAACATCACCGGCAACAGCGGTTGGCCGGCCGGGCAGGTGTCGGAGTTCGAGGTGTACCCGAGCGGTGGCAGCCCGATCAACACTCCGATCCTGAGCACGAGCCCGTCGTCGCTCACCTTTGCGTCGCAGGCGCTCAACACGACAAGTGCCGCCCAGGCAGTCACCGTGACCAATACCGGCAGCCTGGCCGCCTCGGTCTCGGGCGTCACGGTCTCGGGCGAATACACGCAGACCAACAACTGCTCGACGATCGCCGTCGGCGCCTCCTGCACGGTCAACGTCAGCTTCCGGCCGACCGCCTCAGGGACCCGCAACGGCACGCTGACGATCAACAGCAACGCGACCAACAGCCCGACCGCGGTCACCCTGTCCGGCACCGGCGCCGGCTCCACGAACACCAACCTCGCCGCCGGCAAGCCCACCAGCGAGTCCAGCCACAACGACGTCTACCCGTCGAGCAACGTGACCGACGGCAGCCAGTCGACGTACTGGGAGAGCGCGAACAACGCCTTCCCCCAATGGGTCCAGGTCGACTTGGGCTCCGCCGCCACCGCGGGCCGCATCGTCATCCAACTCCCCGCCACCTGGGGAGCCCGCACCGAAACCCTCTCGGTCCAGGGCAGCACCAACGGCACCACCTTCACCACCGTCGCCAAATCCGCCACCTACACCCTTGCCCCCAGCAACAACAACACCGTCACCATCACCATCACCCCCACCACCCAGCGCTACTTCCGCCTCAACGTCACCGCCAACTCCGGCTGGCCCGCCGCCCAACTCTCCGAATTCCAGATCTGGAATTCATAGCCCAGGTCCTCCGGCTGGTTCCTCGCGAACCAGCCGGAGGAAGGCTTTCAGGCCGGCGATGACCTCCTGGTTGTCGGTGAGTCGGGTGATGGAGTGTTCGAACTGCCGGGCGTGGGCGTCTACCTTGGCGTTCAACGCCCGGTCTCGGTCGGTCGCGCGAGTGTCGGCGGCGGCCAAGGCCTGTTCTAGATGGGTGAGCCGCTGGGCTTGGCAGGCGGATTCGTCGGTCAGCAGCTCGACGTCGGCTTTCAGCGTCTCCAGGCGGTGGAGCGTCTCGATCAGGTCGTCGCGGGGATGTTTGACGTCGCGCAGCATGCTGGTCATGCGGTCGCGCAGGTAGGCGAAGTACGCACCGGCCGGCCGGAAGAAAGTGCTGACCAGGTAGAGGCCGGCGAGGTAGTACCCGATGGCGCCGCCCGACACAGCCGTGATGAGGGCGACGATTCCCGCGGACACGAGATGGGCGCCGATCGCGAACCAGCGCATCCGGACGGCGATACGTCGGGCTTCCGGTTCCCGTTCCGGCGGTACGTCGATGCCGCGCGCGCGGCTCGTCCGGATCTCGTGGATCAGCGCCTGCGCCTGGAATGACAGGTTCCACGGCACGGTCAGCAGCAGGACCAGCCAGAGCAGGCACAGTACGGCGAGGAACAACGACAGGATCTCCTGCAGGGACACGTCGGCGATCACAACGAGCACGACAGCGACGACGGTGACAACCACTGCTCCGCACAACACCCAGACCTTCGACATGCCTGCAGCCTGCCGCCGGCGGTCGCCGCGCCGGATCTGTACAACTACTCAGTCGCCGACTGTGTCCGAGGCGCATGGCAGACTGGCGATGCTTTCCGGTGCGACGGGCGAGGGGAGATCAGGGTGCCAAGGACGAGTAGGTCGACCGCTTTCGGGGTCGATATCGGCGGCAGCGGGATCAAGGGAGCCGTCGTCGACCTGGAGAAAGGCGACCTGGCCACGGAGCGGATCAAGTACCTGACGCCCAATCCGTCCAGCCCTCGGCTCGTCGCCGAGGTCGTGGCGCGACTGGTCGAGCAAGCCGGGTGGACCGGTGAACTGGGTGCGACGTTCCCGGCCGTGATCCAGCACGGGGTCGCCAAGACCGCCGCGAACGTCGACAAGAGCTGGATCGGGACCGACGTCGACAAGGTCCTCACCGACAGCACCCACTGCGACGTGACCGTGCTCAACGATGCGGACGCGGCCGGCATCGCCGAGGCCCGGTTCGGCGCGGCCAAGGACGTCGACGGCGTGGTCATCCTGCTCACCTTCGGCACCGGTATCGGCAGCGCGCTGCTGCTCGACGGTCAGCTCGTGCCGAACACCGAGCTCGGTCACCTCGAGCTGGACGGGCACGACGCGGAGACGAAGGCCTCCTCGGCGGCGAAGGACAACGAGGGTCTGTCCTACAAACACTGGGCCAAGCGGGTGCAGCGCTACCTTCGGCACGTGGAGAACCTGTTCACCCCCGACCTGTTCGTGGTCGGCGGCGGGGTCAGCAGGAACGCCGAGAAATGGGTGCCGCTGCTCGAGCTCAACACCCCGGTGAAGCCGGCCCAGCTGCTCAACAACGCCGGCATCGTCGGCGCCGCGATGGCCGCCCACGAGAAGTTCACCGAGTAGGCCGGCCCCGGTCTCTCACCTGGAGAGGATGCGCAGCAGGTCTTCCAGGGCGCGACGGCGGTCGTCCTCGGCCGTGGCCGCCGGAGTCGGTTCGGCGGGCGGGTCGGTCAGGGCCCATGGAGCCGGCGGCGTCTCCGGCTCCTCCGAGTCGTACCCCGGCGCCCACCGCTCGTCCTCCGGGTCCGGTGTCGAGTAGCCCGGATCGTCGGCGGGCACTTCTGGATAAGCAGCCGGCGGTACGGCGGCCGGCTGCTCGCCGCCGAGACCCGTCGCGGCCTCCATCGGCGTGTCCTCCCGGGAGAAGCCCCGCGATCGGCGCCCCACCGGTCCGCGCTCGACGGTCCGCCGGTCGACCTGTTCGAGCACGCCGCGCTCGACGAGCCGCCGTACGACGGTCTCGTCCGCGCCGGCGTCGAGCAGCTGCGGCGCACCCCCGAACGCGGTCGCGATCAGCTTCCACTCCTCGAAGTCCAGGATCACGAAGTGGTCGGGCGTGTCCGCGCGCAGCTGGTACGGCAGCCTGGCGCCGCCCGCATCGTGATCGTCGTGCACGTGCCCCTCCTGGGTTCGCGGGCGAGTCAGGCGGCCAGCGCGTCGTTGTAGCGGGCCATGCCGGCACGCACGATCGCGAGGTTCGCCTGCGACCGGTCCGCGGCGAGGTAGACGAACGACGTCGGGCTGACCAGCCGGATCAGGTGGATCTGGTCGGTGAGCGTGATCAGCATGTCCTCGAGCTGCATGTCGAGGTTCAGCGCGGCCATGATCTTGCGCTTCTGCTTGACCATCTCGCTGTTGTAGGCGCTCGCCGCCGACAGGTCGAAACCGTCGTTCTTCGAGTACATGCCGATCGTCATTCCCGAGTCGAGGTCGACGAGTGCCGCGGCGATGAAGCCGGGCATCGAGGCGCCGAGGTCGGCCAGGATCTGGATCGTCTGCTGCTCCGAGAGCATCGGTTCTCCTTGCGGTTGTCACGCCGGCAGCACGGTGCGGCCGGCATCGTTGGACGGGCCGACTGGTGGATCAGTCGGGTTCGGTCGGGTCGGGGACGGCCTCGCCGGTGAGCTCCTGACGCAGGTCCCGGCAGGCGAGATGGATGCGCGCGATGTTCGCGCTCGCGACGGTAATGATCATCAGCACGTGCCGGTCGCCGACCGCATAGAGCAGCACGTACCCGTCGGGGCTGCGGACGGTGAGCTCGCTCAGCCGGCCCGGGCCGACGAAGTCGGCGAGCCGCTGGCCGAGCGACACCGACGCCGCGCACACCGCCGCGGCCGCGTTGGCCCGCTCCGGGTCGAGGACATGGGCGACCGGCCGGCCGTCGGCCCCGGCCAGCAGCAGGCCGGTCACGCCGGTGATCGAGCGCAGCTTGGCGTCCAGCAGATTCCGCACGGTAGCGGTGTCGCCGATGTACGGCGTGAAGGATTCGGCACTCATGCGCAGGAGCGGCTCTCGCTCCGCGCCAGCGACGTCAGCAGCGACACCAGCAGGTGCCGCGCGGAACGCTCGTCGATGACATTGCACGGCACGACGGTGACGTCGGTCGCCAGGAACTCGCGCAGCATGTCGACCGCCACCGGTATCTCGACCCCGCGGTTGGCGCCGACGGCGAGCGCGGTGATCGGCTTGTCGTGGAAGAAGTCCAGGATCCGTGCCGCGTCGGGCCAGGTCGAGGGATTGGCGACATCGACCAGGACCACGCAGGCGTCGGCGCCCTCGGCAACCACGTCCCACATGAACCGGAACCGGTCCTGGCCGGGGGTGCCGTACAGCAGCAGCCGGGTCGACAGTTGATCACCGTGTACGTCGAAATGCCCGTGCTCCAGCCCGACGGTCGTCGTCGGTTTCAGCTCTGCCTCGTCACCCGTCGTCGCCTCCTCGGTGCCGACGACGGGGACGCCGGAGATGTGCTGGATAAAAGTCGTCTTGCCTACCCCGAAGGGGCCGGTGACAACAACTTTGAACTCGACGTCTGGGTCGCGCACCGACGAATCCCTCCCCCTGCTCCGCGGCCCGACGACGGCCGTCCAGAGTTTCCCCCACCTGCCCCGCAAAACCCCTGACACGACGGAGAGGTTAACCGCTGTACCCGGGTACGGCCAGACGCCTCCACGATGTCTCGCACGAATTTCTGGTTAATCGAATCAATCGATTACTCGACGCCGATCGCGCTCGTACCGGCAGTGATAAATAGCAGAACGGAACCGTCTCGGAATAGCCTCGAATATCACCTAGGGTGAGCCGGAGAATACATTTCCTATTGCTCGTGCATTGTTATTTTTGGGCGGCGTAGGACAGAAACATGTTGGATATTTCCGGGGTCGTCCCGGCTTCGTCGAGGCGTACGGCGATGTGGTCGTCCCATCGGTCGTCGGGGTGCGGATGGTCGGAGCGCCAGTGGCAGCCGCGGCTGTCCTGCCGGGCTGTTGCTGCCGCGACGACGGATCGTGCCACCGTCGCGAGCGGCCCGGTGCCCGCGGACTCGAGCTCGTCCGCGGCAGCGTTCAGGCCGGCGCCGTCGCGGCGGATACCGGCGTACTTGGTCAGGATCGTGCGGATCCGCTCCGAGTCGCGATCCTCGCCGAGTGCGAGCTCGTGCGTGCGACCGCGGTCCCGCGCCGGGAGGTCGAGGGTCAGGGCCGTTGCGACCCGCCGACCGAAGACCAGACCTTCCAGCAGGCTGTTGGACGCGAGCCGGTTGGCCCCGTGTACGCCGGTCGCCGCGACCTCGCCGACGGCGTACAGGCCCGGTACCTCGGTGGCGCCGTTGCGGTCGGTCCGAACGCCGCCGCAGAGGAAGTGCTCGGCCGGCGCGACCGGAATCTGCTCGGTCAGCAGGTCCACGCCGATGCGCGCGCAGGAGGCCAGCACGGTCGGGAACCGCCGGCGCAGTACGTCGGGCGCGACCCCGGTCGCATCAAGCCAGACATGATTGGATCCGTCCCGCCGCATCGTCGACTCGATCGCCCGCGCGACGATGTCCCGCGGGGCCAGGTCGGCCCGCGGGTGCAGTCCGTCCATGATCCGGCGGCCGTGGATGTCGCGCAATACGGCGCCTTCACCGCGGACCGCCTCGGTGACCAGAGGCAACTGGCCACTGGTCTCGCCGGTGTAGAGCACGGTCGGGTGGAACTGGACGAACTCCATGTCCACCACCGACGCGCCCGCCTGCAGCGCCAGCGCGATGCCGTCGCCGCGCACCGTCGACGGATTGGTGCTGGCCAGGTACGCGTTGCCGATACCGCCGGTGGCCAGCACGACGGCGCGCGCGTCGATCTGCTCGGTCTGCGTGCCGGTGTCGACCAGCACGCCGACGATGCTCCCGGAGTTCGACTGGACCAGCCCGACGGTCCGTCCGGTCATCGTCCGTACACCGGTCCGCTCGAGGGCGATACGGAGCGCCCGATGCACCTCCGCGCCGGTGGCGTCACCGCCGGCGTGCACGATCCGGGGACGGCTGTGACCGCCCTCCAACGTCCTCGACAGCGATCCGTCGGCGTTGCGGTCGAAGCGCGCCCCGTGGGCGATCAGCTCGGCAACCCGCTGCGGTCCTTCCTCGACCAACGCCCGTACGTTGCGGGGATCGCAGAAGCCCGCGCCGGCGACGTCGGTGTCGTGGGCGTGGTCTAGCGGATCGTCCTCGCCGTACGCCGCCGAAACGCCGCCCTGCGCCCAGGGGGTGCTGCCGTCGCCCGCGCTGAGCAGCAGCACCTCGCGGGTCGCCGCGAGACCGAGCGCGGTCGACAGGCCCGCGACGCCGGAGCCGATGACGACGACGTCCACGGCGCGCGTCATCGGGCACCCGCAGGCTTGCCGATGGCAACCATCCGCTCGACCGACTGCCGGGCCCGCTCGATGATCTCGGGCGAGAGCTGGATCTCGTCGCGTCCTTCGCGCAGGCACCGCACCAGCAGCTCCGGGGTGATCATCTTCATGAACCGGCACGAGGCCTTCGGGTTCACCGGCACGAAGTTCGTCTGCTGGTTGACCTTGCGAAGCTGGTGGAGCATGCCGATCTCGGTCGCGATCAGGGCCGTCTTCGAGGTCAGTTCGCGAGCGGTGTCCAGCATGCCGGCGGTGGACAGGATGTGGGTCCGCTCGGCCGGCAGGTCACCGACGCCCGCGAGCCAGACCGCCGACGACGCGCAGCCGCACTCGGGGTGGATGAGGACCTCGGCCTCGGGATCGGCCGCCACCTGAGCGCGCAGGTCGGCCGCGGTGATGCCGGCGTGCACATGGCACTCGCCCATCCACACCTCGATGTTGTCCCGGCCGGTCTGCCGCCGGACATGCGCGCCGAGGAACTGGTCGGGCAGGAACAGGATCGGCTGGTCCGCCGGGATCGAGTTCACCACCTCCACCGCGTTGGACGACGTACAGCAGACGTCGGCCTCGGCCTTCACTGCGGCGCTGGTGTTGACATAGGCGACCACCGCAGCGCCGGGGTGCTCGGCCTTCCAGGCCCGCAGCTGATCGGCGTCGATGGTGTCCGCGAGCGAGCAGCCCGCCTGGGCAGTCGGGATCAGCACGGTCTTGTCCGGGCTGAGCAGTTTGGCGGTCTCCGCCATGAAGTGCACGCCGCAGAACACGATCGTGGACGCGTCCGTACTCGCCGCGATCCGCGACAGCGCGAGGGAATCGCCGACGTGGTCGGCGACGTCCTGGATCGCCGGTTCCTGGTAGTTGTGGGCGAGTACGACGGCATCCCGCTCGCGGGCGAGGCGGCGTACCTCTTCCTGCCATGTGATTGCTGTGCCAACGGTCACAACAGGTCCTTCTCTCGAGAGATTTCGCTTGGTAGGCGATAACTGGGGACGACTAAGCCACGAGCAGGCTGATGTCGAGTGCGGCGGGGGAGTGGGTCAGGGCGCCGACCGAGACGGCGTCGACACCGGTGGCGGCGACGCCGGTGATGGTGTCGAGCGTGACGGTGCCGGAGGCCTCGAGCCGTGCGTCGGAGCCGGAGGCGTTGCGCCGCTCGACGATCTGGACCATTTCCTCGGCCGACATGTTGTCGAGCAGGATCCACTCGACCTGGCAGTCCAGCGCCTGGCGGGCTTCCTCGGCGGTCGTGACCTCGACCTCGATCGCCATCTCCCGGCCTTCCGCGGTCATGCCGTCGCGGACCCGGCGAACGGCCGGGAGGACGCCGCCGGCCGCGGCGAGGTGGTTCTCCTTCAGCAGCACCATCGCGGCCAGATCGAGGCGGTGATTCGTGCCGCCTCCGCAGCTCACGGCGTACTTGTCCGTGGCCCGGAGGCCGGGCGCTGTCTTGCGGGTGTCGAGGAGCCGGACCGGGTGCGCCCCGATCGCAGTCACGAAGGCCGCCGTGAGGGTCGCGATACCCGACATCCGCTGGACGAAGTTCAGCGCCACCCGCTCGCCGGTGAGGATCGACCGTGCTGACCCGCTCAACCTTGCCAGCAGTTGCCCCGGGACGACCGGATCGCCGTCCGCGACCACGAGTTCCACCGAGACGTCGGGGTCGACGGCCGCGAACACGCCTTCTACCAGCGGAAGTCCGGCCACGCGGCCCGACTGCTTGGCGATCATCGTGGCCTCGACCCGCAGGTCTGCCGGGACACTCCATCGCGTGGTGACGTCGTCCGCCGCCTGATCCTCGGCCAGTGCGGCCAGTACTGCGGTCCGGATCGTCTCTGTCGTCAGTTGCACGGGTTCATCTCCGTCTGCGTCAGCCATGTTTTCGCCTGACAGGCGATAACTAGGTGCACGCTACCATCGGCGGCGTGCCCGCAGCCAAGAAAGGTGATCCGGTTAACTTCCCCAGTTACCCGCACGAAGCGCTCGCCATCGTTCTGTCGGTCCGCGACGGCAGGTTGTGCGTCCTGCTGTGGAAGCGCGCCCGGAGCCCGTTCCGCGGCCGCTGGGCGCTTCCCGGCGGCGGGGTCGAGCCCGCGCAGCGGCTGCGGGAGGCAATCACCGCGCACCTCGCGGCGAAGGTCGACGTACGCGACGTCGCACACCTCGAGCAGGTGGCGACGCACAGCGCGATCGACCGTGATCCGCGGGCCCGCGTGCTGGCGACGGGTTATCTCGGCCTGGTCCCGTCCGACGTACGCCCGGTACTGCCGGCCGACACGGTCTGGCACGCGGTCGACGAGCTGCCGCCGACCGCGTTCGACCATCACTTCTTCATCGAGGCCGCGGTTGCGCGGCTGCGCGCCAAGCTGTCGTACACCAACATCGGGTTCGCGCTGGCTCCGCTGGAGTTCACCATCGCCGAGCTGCGCGACCTCTTCGGCGCCGCCCTGGGCTACGAGCTCGGCGCCACCAACCTCACCCGGGTCCTGACCCGGCGGCACGTAATAGCCCCCACGAACCGCCGAGCCACCCCCGGCCAAAGCGGCGGCCGCCCCGCCACCGTCTACAAATTCGCTGCCCGCGAACTAACCGTCACAGACCCCTTCGCCGTACTCCGCCCACCCCGCTGACCTCAGCCCTGCGAAGCCTTCAACTCATCCCGATGCTTGGCGACGTCGCGGTCGCCGGTGAAGCGCTTGTGGTCCTCGGAGTAGAACTGGAACATGTACGCCATGGCCGCTGAGGCACCTGGATTAGCGCTCTGCGGAGAGCGTCTTAGGAAGGGTGTTTCCGCAGGTCAGGGGCCTAGTTCGTGGTCTGGGTCGGGCAGCTGTTCGGCGAGGTCAGCTGAGTACGATTTCGGCGTCTGCTCCGTCGCTGCTCCGTAAGTCGCGAGCGAGAAGAGCCGGCCGAGCCGCGAGTCGATGGCCGTGCGAGCGCGCTCATGCGAGGAGGGCAGGGCCGATCAGGTTTGCGCTTCGTGAGAAGCGCATCGTTGAGGCGCCACTGACCAGCCGGGAGTTCGAGCAGTACTTCGTCGCCAGGACAGTGCGCCTTCGCGATTGATCAAGGAAGTCACTCTCGGCGCCCACGCCATGACGTGAACTCGACGATTGCAGCAGAACGGACAATCTAGACTCCGAGGATGAGGCATCACCATGTGGTTGTCATCGGGGCCGGGTCCGGGAACATGGTTGTCGGAGACTCTTTTGGCGGGCTCGATGTCGCCGTCGTGGAGGAGCGTCGGTTCGGTGGGACCTGTTTGAACTTCGGGTGTATCCCGTCGAAGATGCTTGCCTATGCGGCCGAGGTCGCAGATACCGTCCGCGGGGCAGCGCGGTACGACGTCGATGCCGAGCAGCTGGGATTGCGCTGGACCGAGCTTCGGGACCGCGTCTTCGCACGGATCGATGCGGATGAGGCGAAGGGGCGTGCTGGTCGCGAGGCGAGCGACTTCGTAACGGTGTATCCGGGACACGCTCGCTTCCTCGGGACGAGAAGGTTGCAGATCGAGCTGGGTGCGGAGTCGGTCTCGGTGGAGGCCGATCAGATCGTGATCGCGGCCGGCGGGCGTCCGCTGGTACCGCCGCCCGTTGCGGCGTCGGGTCTGCCGTACGAGACGTCGGACACGATCATGCGGATCGAGGCTCCGCCGCGGCGGCTGGCGATCCTCGGGGGCGGCTACATCGCGGCGGAGTTCGCGCACGTCTTCGCTGCTGCGGGCAGCGAGATCGTCATCATCGAGCAGGCGGACCAGCTGCTCGGACCGCAGGACGAATCCGTGGCGCAGGCCTACACCGATCTTGCGCGGCATCGATTCGAGCTGCACCTTGGTCGCGAACTGACCAAGCTGGACGGCGAACCCGGCGCGCTACTGCTGCACCTTGACGACGGTACGACGCTGACCGCGGATGCTCTCCTCGTCGCTGTGGGCCGTACGCCGAACTCGGACAAGCTGGAGCTGGCCGAGGCCGGGATCAGCACGCACGACGACGGCCGCATCGTGGTGGACAAGTACCAGCGCACCACGGTCGACGGGGTCTACGCGCTGGGCGACGTCTGCTCGGCGTACCCGCTCAAGCATGTCGCGAACCGGGAGGCCGAGGTGGTTGCGCACAACCTGCGTCATCCCGACGATCTGTGTGCGACGGACCATGAGGTAGTACCGGCGGCCGTGTTCACCGATCCGCAGGTCGCGTCGGTCGGTTCGACGGAGCAGGATCTTCGCGACGCGGGAAGCGATTATGTTGCCGCCAGCACCCGGTTCGCCGATGTCGCGTACGGGTGGGCGATGGAGGACACGACTGGCTTCTGCAAGCTGCTCGCCAACCGTTCCACGGGCCGCCTGCTCGGCGCACACATCATTGGTCCACAGGCGGCGACACTGATCCAGCCGCTCGTCGTGGCGATGGCACTCGACATCGATACAAAGACCCTTGCCGAGCGCCCCTATTGGATCCACCCAGCCCTCACCGAGGTGGTGAAGGAGACTCTCCGCCAACTCCCGGCTTGATGCGACTGGTGGGCACCGGATGTGAGTGAGTTCGCTCTGGGCAACGGCGTTCATCGAGAGCCACGGCGCCGAGACCGGCGCTTGGCGCGGCGAGACCGGCCATGCAGGCTCGCTGACGGCGGGCGGCTCGATTGCGTCCAGGACCTCGACGACGGACCCGCGCCAGCCGTGGGTGAGGATGCGACCGCGCGACGTCGATTCTCAGGCGTGGTCGCCGTCGAGGAGTTTGTGGATCTTTTCCAGAGCCTGCTGGATTTCGGGGTGTTTGTATTGCGCGGCGCGGGATTCGGCGCTGATCACACCGCAGCGGTGGACGCGGCGGAAGTCGCCGTACGGGAACTCGTAGTGCCCCTTGGTCTCTTCGTCCATGTCGTCGTCGACCCCGAGGAACCACAAGCTGTAGTCGTTCCAGCCGTGCTTGTCCAGGTAAGCGTTCCGCTCGGCCGCGGTCGGGGCGTGCTCGCTCCAGTCGTCCCGCTCGTCCTTGGTCGTCTGCCCTTTGCGGACCAGCTGCTTCGCGTGTTCGAACGCCTTCTCATTCAGCTTGACGGTCATACCGCTCCGGTTCCCGTCCCACTGCAGGCCAATCAGACGACATGGCAACAACATCTGAGCGAGCGGCACGATGGGTCGACTGTGGGCCTGTTCTGGTGAGGCGGTCTCGAGTGGTACCTGGTCGGCTGGGATGACGCCGAGTTGGGTGGTCTGGCGTGGCAGGACGGCGTCGAAGAACCAGTCGGTGGCGGTGCGGACGCGGTTGCCGGGCATCGACAGCAGGTGGTACCCGCGGGTGACGACCTTCGCGGGGAGGCCGGCCAGCGGTACGTGCAGCGGGCTGGCGGCTGCCTGGGTGCCGCCGAGGTCGACGACGAAGCCGAGGTCTTCGTGGCGGTAAGGCTGCAGGATTCCGGTCCCGAAGCTTGCCGCGATGTTGTCGGCGGCCTGTTTGCCCTGTCGTTGGGCGTGTTGTGCCGTCATCGGGGTGACCTCACCGGGCCGGGTCAGGTCCGGTACGGCGGCCGCGTCACCGCACGCGAACACCTCAGGATGGCCGGGCACCTGGAGGTACTCATCCACGACCAGCCGACCCTTGTCGGTCTTCAAGTCGGTCAAATGTGGATGAGGCTTGTCTGGGTCTGGCTGAGACGACATGGTGTGTAGATGGATAGGTCAGATGAGGACCGTGCAATCACCGAGGTGATCGACCGGCTGGCCAAGCAGTTCCCGCGGGTGTCCGTGGATGAGGTCGCCGAGGTCGTCAGTCAGTCGCGCCCCGAGTTCGACGATGTTCCGATTCGGGATTTCGTGCCGTTGTTCGTCGAGAGGGGAGCCAGATCGCGGCTACGCGCGATGGCTTAGTCACAATTCGTGTACGCCGTGGTTGAGCGCTTGTCAGTCCGACCACCGATCTGATGCCGTTGCCGCCTCGCAGCTCGGCTGGGTGTCTGACGGGCCCAGGCAGAAGCTCGACACTCTCCGCTAAGCGGCGGGAGGATTGTCCCTCGGTGAAAGCGAGGCGCTAGGCGTGACTGTTGTTCCATCGCTTCCAGTTCGTGGCCGGGACGATCAACTCGCCGTGCTCGACCAGGCGCTTGCCGATGCCGTGTCCGGCCGTGGTTCGGTGACCGTGATCGAGGGCGGTCCTGGCATGGGCAAGACCCGGCTGCTGCAGGCCGCGTGGGTCCGGGCCGCCGCCCGGGGGTTCCGCACGGGGCGGGGCATGGCCGACCCGACCCAGCGGGTGGTCGAACTCGCGCCGTTGTTCGAGGCGTTGTTCGAGCACGATGCGCCGTTGCTGGACCGGTCGAGTCTCCGACAGGTTTACGCGGCTCCCGAACAGCGATTCTGGCTGCTCCAGGAGATTCAGACGCTGCTCGAGGAAGTGGCCGCATCGGCGCCGGTGCTGATCGTGCTGGACGACCTGCAGTGGGCCGACTCGGGTACGGCGGCGGCTCTGAGAGTGCTGTCCGCTCGACTCGCGGGTACGCCGATCGCGTGGGTGCTCACGCTACGACCCGGCCAAGAGTCGGCTTCTCTTCAATCCACGATCGTTGCCCTCGTGGACGCCGGCGCCACCACCCTTCATCTGGGCCCTCTCGACTACGACGCGATCGCCTCCATCGCCGCAGACCTCCTGGACGCCACGCCGGACGAGGCGCTGCTGAAGTTGCTGCGGTCGGTCAACGGAAACCCGTTCCTTCTGGTCGACGTCGTCCGTGGACTAGCTGCCGAGGGCAACCTTTCGACCGCGGAGGGGCAGGTGACCCTGGTCGAGGACCGACTTCCGAGCCGAGTCAGCGACGGCATGCGACTGCGACTGGCCCGGATGTCCGAGGTCTCCGAGCGGATTGCGACCTGCGCCGCGGCCCTGGGGCGCCGGTTCACGGTGGCCGACATCGCGGCGATGACGGGTATGTCTGTCCCCGACCTGGTGACGCCGATCCGGGTTCTCATGGAGGCCGACATCCTCGCCGAGAGCGACGACCGGTTGTCGTTCGTGCACGATCTGGTACGTGACGCCGTACGCGCGAGCGTGCCTACAGCCGTCAGGCGGGCCTTGGATCGTGAAGGGGCCGACGTTCTCCTTCGTCGCGGAGCGCTTCCGGTGGAAGTGGCGGCACAGGTGGCTGAGAGCGCCTCGTTCGGAGACTCAGTTGCGATCGGAGTGCTGGCCGATGCAGCTGAAGCATTGGGGATCACCGACCCCGCGATGTCGGCTGAGCTGGCCGAGCGCGCATTGCTGCTCATGCCGGAGCGTCATGAACTTCGAGGACCGCTGGTCGGTCGGCGAGCTGTCTCGCTGTTCGCCGCCGGCATCCGCGACGAGGCGAAGCGGTACGTCGATACCGTGCTGCGTCAGACGTTTCCGCCCGCTCAACAAGCCCAGATGCGGCTGCGGATTGCGAGCATGTTCGGGTTGTCGCCGGACATTCGGGTGGAGAACGCACGGCACGGGCTGGCGCTGCCCGATCTGCCTAGCGACCTCCATGCCGAGCTGATGGCCGCAGAGGTGCACAACCTGGTGGTTGGTGGCCGAGTCGCCGAGGCGGTCGGCAAGCTGTCTGCGGCGGAGGCGGCAGCGCGAGAATGCGGCAGCCAGGAAGCCGAGTTCGCGATGGATCTGGCCAGTGCAGGCTTGGACTACCAGCAGCTCGAGTTCTCCAGAGGGCTGGCCCGGCTCGATGCGGCGATCGTGCGTGGTACCTCGGAGGATGTCCGGGCACGGCTCGCGGCGTACTTCCGTGGCTGGTTGCTCGCAGCGATGGACCGATTTGATGAAGCGATCGCCGTCGCTGAGGAGGGTGCGCGCGCTGCCCGTCGCGATCGGCAGCACTGGGCCTTGTCCACGTTCGAGACCCTGACGGGCATCGTCAAGCTTCAGTCAGGCCGGCTGCCGGACGCCGTCGCGGCTCTCGAGGGCCATGTCTCGCTGGTCGACGGAGCCGTTGTCGGCGGCGTCATCGATGCGGCCAACCTGTCCAGTCTGGCCTTTCTCCGGGTCCACACCGCCGACGAGTGGGGCAGCCGCGAAACGGTCCGCATGTGCGAGGCGATGATCAACTCGACCTCGCCCGCGATCCGCGCTCACGCGGCGTGGGGCCTCGCCGCGCACGCGAACGCTCACGGGCAGATCGGGCAACCCCACAAGTGGCTGAGGCTGGTCTGGGACGCCGAGGCGCCGTACTCCCGACGTCTGTACCCGCACGACATCGCGAGTGACGCGGAGGTCGTGAGGATCGGACTCGCTGTCGGCGATGACGAACTCGTGTCCGAAACGCTGGCCGGCGCGATCGAACGCCTGCGCCTCAACCCCGATGTCAGCTCGATCGCCGCCTGCGTTCACCACCTGCAAGGACTGATCACCCATTCGTCGGCCGAGCTGGCCAAGGCCGTGCCGCTGATGCGTTCCGCGGGAAGACCACTGGCCCTTGCCAGCCTGCTGGAGGACTACGCGTGCGCGCTGCTCGCAGAGGGCTCGACGGCGGACGGCATCGAGATGCTCAACGAAGCACTCGACCTCGCGGTCGGGATCGGCGCGACCCGGCTCGCCGGGCGGGTCCGCGGTCGCCTGCGCGAACACGGAGTACGGCGTCGCGTTCTGCCGTCAACAGGTGTGCACAGCGGATGGGACGCGCTGACTCCCACGGAGTCCCAGGTCGCTCAACTGGTGGTCGACGGCTGCACCAATCGAGAGATCGCCGAGCAGCTGTTCGTCTCTCTGCACACAGTGAACACCCACGTTCGGCACATCTTCGAGAAGGTGCAGGTTCGTTCACGGTTCGAACTGGCCCGGCTCGCCAACCGGCACGACAACGGAACCTAGAACAAGAGATCGCCTACCTGTGCGATATGCCGGGCAACGCTGGAGGACGACTTTCGAAGGGTGCGGCATCCGCCGCAGCACTCGAGAGGAGAGTCGGCATGGCAAGCAACGTAAGCATTGTGTTCGCTCATGGTCTGTGGGCCGATGGCTCGTGCTTCAGCAAGGTGATGGGGCCGCTCCAGGCCGAGGGCTACGAGTGCCTGGCCTCGGAGCACGCCCTCGACAACCTCGCGAACGACGTCGCCAACGTACGGCGCAACGTCGCGCGCGCGTCGAATCCGGTCCTGCTGGTCGGCCACTCGTACGGCGGCACCCTGATCACCAACGCGGGTATCGACGAACGAGTTCGCGGGCTGGTCTACATCGCCGCGCTGGGACCCGATGAGAACGAGACGTCACAAGGTCAGCAGAACAACTACCCCAAGACCCCGATCTTCGAGCACATCGAGGTGGCCGAGGACCGGATCTGGCTGCTCAAGTCCGGCG
Organism: Kribbella sp. NPDC058693; assembly: GCF_042715335.1. Taxonomy (NCBI): domain Bacteria; kingdom Bacillati; phylum Actinomycetota; class Actinomycetes; order Propionibacteriales; family Kribbellaceae; genus Kribbella; species Kribbella sp. NPDC058693. The sequence goes on along the minus strand of NZ_JBHXSQ010000001.1, from coordinate 1,624,018 downwards.
TACCGTTCTTCGCCGGCGACCTGCCGGAGGCCGAGCAGGCGCTGGTATGGGCGACGGCGATGCCGCCGGTTCCGGACCTGTTCGACCAGAAGGTCGAGGGAACGGCGTGGCGGACGAAGCCGAGCTGGGCCATCGTCGGCACGAACGACCAGACCGTCCAGCCGCAGCTCGAGCGCGACTCAGCCAAGCGGATGGGGGCCAAGACCTTCGAGCTGGACTCCAGCCACGTCCCGATGCTGTCGCAGCCGAAGGCCACCCTCGACATCATCCGCGAGGCCGCAGAGTCGCTGTAGCACTATGCGGCGGGTCCGGTTCTCCGCCGAACCCGCCGCCCGCCGGCTAGGTGCTGCTGCTCTCCGGGTCGGGCTGGGTGGTGATGTCGTCCTTGCTGGCCTTGACCAGGAGTAGGACGGCCACGAAGGCTCCGGTGATCAGAGCTGCCCCGATCCAGAAGGCGACGTGGTAGCCGTGGATTGCGGCGGGTGGGTTGAATGCGGAGGGTGGGAGGTGATGGGCAACGACATAGGACGTGACCGCACTCGCGTAGAAGGTGTTCAACAGTGCGGTACCTAGGGATCCGCCGATTTGTTGGGTTGAGTTGAGGACCGCGCTGGCGACTCCCGCGTCATTGTTGTTCACTCCGGTGAGCGCGAGGCTCGACAGCGGCACGATCACGAGGCCCAGGCCGATGCTCATCAGTAGTTCTCCGGGCAGAACATGGGGAGCCCAACTGCTGTTGTCGGAGATGAACGTGAAGGTGCCCAGGCCGATTGCAACCATGGCGAGCCCGATCAGCATGAGTGGTTTGGGGCCGGTGCGCGGCAGCACGGCCGACACTGCGCCCGAGGTGACGATGATGCCGATGCTGAACGGCAGGAACGCGATGCCCGACTTGAGTGCGCTGTAGCCCAGGTTGTACTGGAAGTAGTAGCTCAGGAACAGGAACATTGCGAACAGCCCGGCGAAGACGAGCAGCGAGGCGAGGTACGAGCCGCCGCGATTGCGATCGAGTACCACCCGCATCGGCAACAGCGGGCTCGTCGTACGCAACTCGACGAGCACGAACGCGACCAGCAGGATGAGGGCGCCCACGAGATAGCCGATCACTTCGATCGAGAGCCAGCCGACGCCGGTCTTGGCCGCTTGGGTGAATCCATACACGAGGGCGACCAGTCCGGCCGTGCCGAGGATCGCGCCCGGGATGTCGTACGAGCCTCCGCCCGCGGACTTGCTCTCGGTGACCAGGATCGTGCCGGCGATGAAGGCGGCGATCGCGATCGGCACATTGATCAGCAGGCACCAGCGCCACGATGCGTACTCGGTCAGCGTGCCGCCGAGGATCAGGCCGATCGCGGAGCCACCGCCTGAGATTGCACCGTAGACGGCGAATGCCCGGGACCGCTCCTTCACCTCGGTGAAGGTCACCGAGACCAGTGACAGCGCTGCGGGCGCGAGGAGCGCTGCGAACGCGCCCTGGAGGGCCCGGGCACCGAACAGCGTTGCGCCGTTCTGCGCCGCACCACCGAGCGCCGACGCCGCGGCGAACCCGAGCAGCCCGACCAGGAACATCCGCTTACGACCGGTGTAGTCGGCGATCCGTCCGCCAAGCAACAGCAGGCCCCCGAACGCGACGGTGTAAGCGGTGACCACCCATTGCCGGTCGGCGTCGGAGATGCCCAGGTCGCGTTGCGCCGATGGCAGCGCGATGGTCACGACGGTGCCGTCGAGCACCACCATCAGTTGAGCGATCGCGATCACCGCCAGGGCCCACCATCGATGGCTGGGTGGTGCTTCGACCGTTTCCCCGAGCGACTCGAGCCGGTTCTCGTCGGCCCGCTCAGCGTCTGAAGTCATGATCAGCGGGCTACGGCCTGAGGACGATCTTGCCGCGGGTGTGGCGGCGTTCGAGCTCGGTGTAGGCCTCGCGGACCTGAGCCAGCGGATAGACCCTCGCGATCGGTACCTCGAGAGCTCCGCCGGCGACCAGGTCGGCCAACTCCGCGAGCACCGTGGCGCCCGGCCCGGCTGCTGCGCCGCCCTCGGTCTTCACCCCGTATTTCTGGGCGGCCGCGAAGTCGACGATGGTGTCGATCCGCTCGGCCGCGACGCCGAGCGCGAGGGCCAACTCGACGTACCTGTCGCCGTTGGTGTCGATGAAGGCGTCCACGCCGCTTGGCGCGGCGGCCGTGATCCGGTCGGCGACGCCGGCGCCGTACGCGACAGGGATCACGCCGTGGCTTTTCAGCCACTCGTGGTTGTTCTCGCTCGCCAGGCCGATGACCGTGGCCCCGGTACGGCGTGCGAGCTGTACGGCGAGCGAGCCGACGCCCCCGGCGGCTCCCGAGATGACGACGGTCTCGCCCTCCTTGGGCTCGACTGCGTGAACTGCCCCCCATGCGGTCGTGCCGGCGACATACAGCCCACCGCCGACTTCCCAGGAGACCTTCTCCGGCTTACCTGTGAGGTTGCCGGCCTCGACCAGGACCAGCTCGGCCTGGGAGGCCCGCGTGTCCGAGAACCCGATGACTTCGTCGCCGGGCGAGAATCCGTTGACCCCGGCGCCGACTTCGTCGATGACGCCGGCCAGGTCGCTACCCTGCCCGGAGGGGAACGTCGACGGGAACAGCTCGGCAACTGCGCCGGTGCGGATGACCGCCTCGCTGGGGTTGATGCCGGCCGCTTTCACCCGGACGAGGACCTGCCCGTCGCCGGGTACCGGGCGTTCCACCTCCTCGACCCGAAGCACGTCGATGCCGCCGAACTCGTCGTACCTGACTGCCTTTGGCATATCTGCAGCTCCCTTTGGTTCGAACTCGCCGGGCATTCCCTGCCGGATGTGGGCCACTAGCAGGCTTGCTGTCAGGCAGGTGAGGAAGCGTCACCGGATCACGGTGATTCGCGAGTAGAGCGGGCGGATCACCGCGATCCGGTGACGACCGATCCCCTGCTGGGTGGCAAACCTGAGTCTGTTGCGAACGTCTGCCCGGCCCGCTGGAGGAGATCGACATGACTGCAGACGACGAGCAGGGGACGTCACGCACATCTCTTGGTACGTCGGTACCCGCGGTGCGGGTCGAGGGTGTGAGCAAGCGGTTCGGGACGACCGTGGCGCTGGATGGCGCTGGGCTGGAGGTTCCGGCGGGGATGGTATTTGGTCTGCTCGGCCCGAATGGTGCGGGCAAGACCACGCTCGTGCGGATTCTGGCCACGCTGCTGGCGCCCGATGCCGGCCGTGTGGAGGTCCTCGGCCATGACGTGACGGATGAGCCTGCCGCCGTCCGGGAGCTGATCGGCCTCACGGGTCAGTTCGCGGCGGTCGACGAACTGTTGACCGGACGCGAGAACCTGGAGATGTTCGGCCGTCTGTTCAATCTGTCCCGCGAGGACGCCCGCCGTCGCGCCGGGGAGCTGGTGGAGCGATTCGGCCTGGCGCAGGCGGCTGAACGGTCGGCCGGCACGTACTCCGGCGGCATGCGCCGCAGACTGGACATCGCCTCGAGCCTCGTCACCCGCCCGCGGATGCTGTTCCTCGACGAGCCGACCACAGGCCTGGATCCGCGCAGCCGCAACGAGATCTGGGCGATCGTGCGCGAGTTGCGGCGCGAGGGGACAACGATCCTCCTGACGACGCAGTACCTGGAGGAGGCCGATCAGCTGGCCGATCGGATCGCGGTCATCGACCGCGGGAAGGTGATCGCGGAGGGAACCGGGAACGAGCTCAAGGAGCGTGTCGGCGGCCAGATTCTGGAGGTGGAACTATCCAGCGCAGGGGACCGCGACCGCGCACAGGCCGTGCTCTCGAGGGTCGGCTGCGGCGAGCCGCAGCCGGACGAGCGGCCGGACCGTCTCACTCTTCCGGCCCCGCGCAACGGCCTTGCGCTGGTGGAGGAGGCTGCCGCCGGGCTGCGCCAGGCGCAGATCGCCGTCACTGACATCGGGTTGCGCCGGCCCACCCTGGATGATGTCTTCCTGCAGCTGACCGGTGCCGCGCCCAGTGAGGACGGCAGCGAACCTGCACCACGGCCTCGAGCCCAGCAGCCGCCGCCGAACGGGCCGGCACCTCGCCGGCCCGCGCCTCGTCGTCCGGTCGTGCGGCTCCGCCGTCCATCGCCGCAGGCCGTGCGCTCGGCAGTGACAGACACTGCCGTCGTCACGATCCGCAACCTGCGTCATTTCATCCGCCAGCCGGACCTGCTGGTCTTCTCCACCATCCAGCCGGTCCTGTTCGTCCTGCTGTTCGTCTACGTGTTCGGCGGCGCGATCGGCCGCTCCTTGCCGGATGGGGTCGCGTACGTCGACTTCCTGCTGCCCGGGATCTTCGTCCAGTCGGTCACGTTCGGTGCCTCGCAGACCGCGGTCGGCCTGAAGGAAGACCTGACTCGCGGGGTGGTCGACCGCTTCCGGTCGATGCCGATGGCCCGTTCCGCGGTGCTGGCCGGGCGCACCGTTGCCGACCTGGTCCGCAACATCGCGGTCATCGGGCTGATGATCGCTGTCGGGTACCTGGTCGGGTTCCGTTTCCTCGGCGGGGTTGCCAGTGCGATTGCGTGCGTTGCAGTCGTCGCCGCGTTCGGCTTGGCCCTCAGCTGGATCTTCGCCTTCGTGGCGCTGACGGTGCGCGGTGCGGAAACGGCACAAACGGCCGGGTTCGTCGTGATCTTCCCGCTCGTCTTCGCCAGCTCGGTGTTCGTGCCGGTGGCCACCTTTCCGGAGTGGCTGCAGACGTTCGCAAGATTCAACCCTGTAACCGTCACCGGTGACGCCGCCCGCTCCCTCGCGTTGTACGGCTCCTCGGCGTCCCTCGGCGCGGCCGCGGCCTGGGTCGCCTGCCTGCTGGCCGTGTTCGTCCCCCTGTCTGTATGGAGCTACCGACGGATCGGCTGACCCCAGCGCCTGCTTCGCTGCTCAGATCGTGTCCAGCTCGGCGACTGCGTCGGGCGGCAGGGGCAGGGCTGCGCCCGCGATGTTCTCGCGCAGGTGGTCGACCGACGACGTGCCCGGGATCAGCATGAGATTCGGTGAGTGCTGGAGCAGCCAGGACTCGGCGACCGCCGTCGTGGTCGCACCGAGCTGGTCGAGGCTGACCGTGCTCAGGCCGAGGTGCCGGATGAGACCTTGCCCTTGCAGTTCAGCGAGCGCCTCGAACTGGGGTACGAGCGTGTCTGTAACCGTTGCGCGGTCATCGATCCCGACGAGGGTCCGCAGGTTGACTATGTCGAGTACGTCGAGTCCGAGCCGGCGGAGGTTGTCGTGTACTTGCGCACGCAGCGCCTCCGGGGAGTTGGCAGCCAGCCAGCCGCCCTTCTCGTCGCGCACCACTCCGACCTTGGTCGCGATGTGCACCTGGCCGTCGTACGGGAAGAGCGCTTCCCGGATGATCTCGTTGGTGATGTACGGCCCGTACGCGTCGGCCGTATCGATGTGATTGACGCCCAGCTCGACAGCGGTCCGCAGCACCTCGATGGCGGCGGCGCGGTCGCGCGGTGGCCCGAGAACGCCCGGGCCGGCGAGCTGCATCGCGCCGTAGCCGATGCGGTTCAGCTCGAGGTCTCCGACCAGGTACGAGCCGGCCCGCGCGGCCGGTGGGTTGATGACGGTCATGGATTTCCCTTCGGCTGACTGTGTTCAGCGCGTGACGCCGCCACTGCGGACGCGTAGTCAGGCAGGATGCCGAGCTGCGCGTACAAGGTGGTGAAGGCAATGTGGCAGTCGAACACCTCGACCTTGCCGTTGCGCAGGTACCAGAAGTCGGCGGTCGGGAAGTCGACCTTGGCCCCGGTGGGCTTGATCACGCCGGCGGGTGTCTCGAACCCGCCGAGGAAGGTGCCCTGGATCGACAGTTCAATACTGACGACGTCACCGTTCACGGTGATGTGCTTGAGCTCCCGGTGCACGTCCGGAAGGAATGTGCCCATCCAGACGATCAGACCGCCCAGTTGTTGACCCCGCAAGCTCGACTGTCCCTCGACGCCGCCGATGCCGTTGAGCACACCGTCCCTCGCAAACAGGTTCATGAATCCCTGGGCGTCCAGAACGTCACCCTCACCCGCGTGGTACGCACGCAGGACGACGGCGAGGTTGGCCTTCTCACGCTTGGTCAGATGGCGGTTGGTGAGCGGCAGCTTGGACAGGTCGCTTGCGCTCAACGTCGCGCTGACCTTCGGACTCTGGACGAGAGTCGCAGCCGGCGCCGGCGTGCCGCTGATCGCAGGCGGCGCGGCGCCGATAGCGAGAGCCAGGCTGGCGGCCACGGCGGTGATCGTCTTCCAGCGATGAACCTTCATGGTCATGCCCTCCTGTGCTTCAGAACCTGGGATCCAGGAAGTCCAGGTTTGCCGTCAGGACGGTGGGAGGTGGTCACCGGATGCCGGTGATTCTTGCGTGCCCGACCATCCGTCCCGGGATTCTGCTGATGTGTGGTCCGGGCTGAGCTGACGAATCTCGATCAGGTCGAGGGCGAGGGCCTCGATCTCCGCAAGTACGCCGTACAACGCTGACCGGTCCAGCAACCCGGTCAGCACGGTGTCGGAGCCGTCGCGCCGCGACGCCAGCGCCGGGAACGCAGACAGCACGCCGGCACCGAGGTGGCCGTGGATCCGGATGGCGTACCAGGCGGGCATGGCGTCCATGAAGCACATGGTCAAGGCCGGGCAGGTGACCGAGCATCACTGCTTTGAGGTGAACCCGGGCTACCTCGTGCGGCGGGCCGACAGCAATCGCAGTTCCCGCGCGCGCCGTACCGCCGCAGAGCGGTCGCCGACCTGGAGCTTGGCGTAGATGCTGCGCACATGCGTGCTGACGGTGTTCTGCGACACGGACAGTTCGTCGGCGATTTCAGGCCGGGTCAGGTTCGTCGGGAGATAGCGCAGCACTTTCAGCTCGCCGGGGCTGAGCTCTCCTGTCGGTGGCAACGAGGATCCCCTCTTGGCCGGCGGAGGAGAGCCGTGCAAGCTGTCGAGGATGTCGGCGGCCAGCGCGGCGTGCGCTGTTTCATGCCCGGGGAGCGCCTCGAGTAGCTCGCGGGAGCCTGTGATCGCGAACGGGAGGATCAACCGGTCAGACTCCGCCAGGTCCAGCGCCCGCTCGGTCGCCTGGTTTGCCGCGCGCTGGTCACCGACCTCGCGATGGGCGAGCCCGGCCAAGAGGTGTGCCTCGATGACCGTGACGTCCCCGAAGACCGCGGCCGTGCCATTCAGAACGTCGGCTACTGCTGTCAGAGCCCCAGCCGGATCGCTTTCGGCGAGGCGGATCACCGCGAGGGCGTTCAGGATCTCACCGGAGCCGGCCAACTCGTCGTCGAGCGCCGCCAGCAAGGCGTGAGCCTCGTCGACCATTCCGAGGCGGGCCTGGGTGGCGAGCAGCCACCGGGTGGTCCGGGTCGCCAACGCCCGCGAGTCTGCAAGCTGCGATCCCATGTACTCGGCGGCGGTGAACTCCTCGAGCGCTTCCTGATGGCGGTTGCGGCCGGCGTGCAGCAACCCAGCAGTCTGGTGCAGGAGGAGTGTGATGTCCGGGCCGGTGTCTGTTTCCAAGGCCTGTCTGGTTCGTTCCAGCCATTGCTCGCCCTCGTCGAACTCACCCGTCCAGATCAGAATGGCGGCGAGCATGATCAAGGCAGGCGCGATGATCGGTTCTGCGCCCCATCCGTATCGCTCGGCCAGCGCGATCGCCTCACGGCAGCGCCGCTGGGTCGTGGCGAACGAGTGGAGGACCAGCGATGCGAACCCGAGTTGCGCCAAGCAGCCGACTTCGAGGTACGGGCGACCGATCTCCCGCGCCAGCGTGGCGCCCTCCCGCAGATGCCGTTCGGCGTCCGGCGCGTCTGACAGCCCGAGCGTCCACGCCTCGGCCGTCCCCAGGTTCATCAGCGCGACCGCCCGCAGATCGTTGCCTAGCGCAACGTCTCCGTCGGGCTGCTCAGTGAGCGGGGAAGCCAGGAATCCGGCCTGCTCGATCACACCGGCAAGCTCGCCGCGCCGCCTGGCCAGCGACAGCCTCAGCGACGCGACCGCCACCAGGAGGCGTCGCCGGCGGTCCGGTGACGTCGCCTGCACATGTGCCTCGGCGAACGCAAGCTCGCTGGCGGCCTGGTCCAGACGTCCCTGCGAGAGGTCACCCATCGCGCGCACCAGCGCGAGCTCGGGATGATCTGCATTCTTGGGAAAGTTCTGCACCAGCGCCTGCATGGTCTGCGCTTCCCCGTCGAGGGTCAGGCTGAACGACTGATCGGCGAGCAACCGGGCGGCATCAGGCCAGTCGCCCGCTGCCTGGGTGTGCTTGATGGCGTCGACGACGCGCCCGTGCACGGTGAACCATCCAGCGGCGCGTCGGTGCAGCGCCGGCACTTCCTCGGCCAGTCTCCGGCGAAGCTCCAGCCGCAAGAGATCCGCGAACAGATGGTGGTACCGGAACCACGTGCGCTCGGGGTCCAGTGAGACGACGAACGCGCTCGCATCTTCGAGCTCCAGCAGGGTCCGTTCCGAGCCGGACCCGTCGGTCAGCAGGTCGGCGAGTGCGCCGTTGACGCGGTCGAGCAGGGACGTACGGAGAAGCAGGTCCTGGACGTCTGGCGGCTGGCGTTCCAGCATTTCGGCGATCAGGTACTCGCTGACCGTGCGGTCGCTGCCGGAGAACTCGGCGACGAATCGCTCCGGATCGGGGCGACCGGCCAGGGAGAGGGCGGCGAGCCGCAGGCCGGCGGCCCACCCCTCGGTTCGCTGGTGAAGCAGGGCGGCCCCGGCGGCCGACAGTGTGATGCCCGAGGCGGCGAGAAGGTCGCGTGTTTCGCGCCCCGAAAACCGCAGGTCGGCCGCGCGGATCTCCGCCAGGTCGCCGGCCAGACGCAGTTGGTGCAGCCGCAGACGTACGTCGTGGCGCATGGTCAGTATCGCGTGTGCCTGAAGGGGAAGATCCGTCAGCAGCCGGGTGAGCTGAGCGAGGGCCTCGGGCGAAGTCAGCTCGTGAAGATCCTCGATAACCAAGGTGATGTCCTGCGCGTCGGCGAGTTCCGACAGCACCCGGTCGACCATCGCACGTGCATTGAAGTCAGGTGTCGCTGCTTGCGGTTCCACGCGGCCAGCGGCAGCCGTACCCTGGCCGATCGCGTCGAGTACGGCCAGCCAGAACTGCTGGGCGTCGCGCTCGTCGCGTTGCACCTGCACGAGAGCGAGCCGGGACGTCTGCCCCGGCCGGTCGGCCCACGCGCGCAGCAGGCACGTCTTCCCGCTCCCTGCCGGAGCCGAGATGACTGTTACCTTCCGCGCCGCCGCGCGATCCAAGGCAGCGACAAGGCCACCCCGGTCGATAAGCCGTGCACTTGCTGGAGCCACCGTCAAAGGCCCGCCCTCATCTCCACACCGGACAAACTGGCGCCGGCTACCCGCGCTTGAGTTCGAGGACGGGGATAGTGCGGATGCCCGCGGTCTGGCGTTCGTACTCGGCGAAGCCGGGGTAGCGCTCGGCCTGGACGGCGTAGATCCGGTCGTGGTCGGGACCGGTGATCTCGCGGACCGTGACGTTGTACGTCTCGGTCCCGCGCTCGATGGTGGCGTTGCCCGCGGCGGTGAGGTTGGCGTACCAGTCCGGGTTGGTCGGGGCGCCGCTCTTGGTTGCGAAGACGTAGATGGTGTCGGGGTCGGTCTCGTGTGCGAGGTACATCGTGGGGGTCACGTACTCTCGTCCGCTCTTGCGGCCGCGGTGGTGCACCAGAACCATCGGCGCGCCTTCGAACGGGCCGCCGACCTTGCCTCCGTTGGCTCTGAACTGGGTGATGGTCTGGGTGTTCCAGTCACTCATATGCACTCCTGTGGTTCGATCAACGCCGGGGCTCGATGCCAGCGAGGGTGACTTCGGCCGGCAGGGGCTCTGCCGACAACAGTGCCTTGAGTTTGGGCCCGTTGTTCGTCCAGCGCGATATCGGCCACAAATGCAGCCTGCCGCAGGATGGCCTCCAGGGTCGAGCGCTGCTCGGTAGTCACCGATGATCTCCCTCCACACGAACCGTTTTAAGTGTCACCGCAGGTGACGTGCCCGGGCGTCACCAGATCCCGGTGATTCATTCGACGTGGGACTTGGTTCGAGATCCGACGGCGGCTGAGTCGCGTTCTCAGCTGACGCCGTTTGTCGCCACCCTCCGCCTTAGCCTCGGCGGCTCCGCCCAACCCCGCGACTCCAAGACCTCGCCGCCGTCTGCGGCCGCACCACCTCCACCAGCACCCGGCGTCATCCGTACCCTCCCCTTCGGCACCGGCATCCTGTGACCCGCACCGCCCCACCCATCCTCCTCACCATGACCCCCTGGACCGACCGCACCGACGCCGACCAAATCCGCGCCAGCATCGGCAAGGCCACCCTCCGATGAACCGCGATGAAGAACTCGCCAGCGCCCTGGCCTTCGCTCCGCCCCCGGACCCCTACATCGTGTGCTGGCGCGACCTTGACCCCGCCAGCACCACCGAAGAACTAGAGCACCTCGCCGAATGGGTGTCCTGGGCAACCATTCGTTACAACCTCGACCACAAAGTCATCCCACCCTGCTGGCCCCACCACGGCGCATCGTCGAAGAACTCTCCGCCCTCCGCACCTACTGGGAATCCTGCTACCAAGACGACGCCGCCCCCTCAGACCCACTTGCCTTCCACCGAGACCACATCCTCGCTGTACGCCGCATCCGCGACTGGACCTCCCTACTCGGATGCACCAGAACTACTCACCGACACCAAACTGCTACATGAAGCCGGCAGCTTGATCGACAAGCAGGTGCGATACCGAATGTCTGGTCCGCGGGTTTATGGGCATTGGGTTCACCGTTGACAGGGGTTGCGCGGCAGAGGATGGTGAGCCGCAATAGGGCGTATGCGAGTGGTGGTCTAAGGCGTATCCGTCGGAGACACCTAGGGGCGACCGGGGGGCCGCTACAAGGGGCGCACTCGCATGGCGAATCTGAGCGCACTGAGACGTACCGCGATCGTCGCGGGCGTGTTCTATCTGGCCACGGAGATCACCTCGATCCCGGCGCTGTTGCTTTATCAACCTGTTCTGCGTGACGGCAACTACCTGACGGGTGCCGATGCGGACAACAGAGTGCTACTCGGAGGGTTTCTCGAGTTACTACTCGTTGTGGCCTGTATCGGCAGCGCGGTCACGCTGTATCCCGTCGTCAAGCGACAGAACCACAGCATCGCGCTCGGCTACGTCTGCGGCCGGCTCCTCGAGTCCGCGATCATCGTCGTCGGCGCTGTCAGCGTCCTGGTTGCCGTATCACTCAGACAGGACCTGAGCGGTACGGCGGATGCCGGCAATCCCGCGGTCGCTGCGATCGAGCGGTCGCTGGTGGCGATCCACGACTGGACGTTCTTGCTCGGACCTAGCTGGGTCCTTGGTTTCAACAGCTTCCTGCTTGCTTACCTGGTGTACCGATCAGGGTTGGTGCCGCGGGCCATCGCCGTACTGGGGATGAGTGGCGGGGCACTGGTCACCTTGTCGGCGACGGCGATGCTGTTCGGCGTCTATGGCCAGAGTGTCCACACCGTCCTGGCGCTGCCTGTGTTCGCGTGGGAGGTCAGCTTCGCCATCTGGCTCATCGTCAAGGGCTTCAAGCCGTCAGCGATCACGGCGATCAGGTCTCCCGAGGTAGCAGGGCACACGCCGCTGCCTCTTGGGTGAGACGCCCGGCTTCATCTGTGAGCAAGCCCTTTGGGAGATGGTTGTAATGACAACATCTGTGGCATACCCGGTACATGTGAACGCGGCGACGGATCCGAGGTCGTCGCGGTGGCTCTGGTTGGTCAAGTGGATCCTCGTGATCCCGCACTACGTCGTACTGGCGTTCCTGTGGCTCGGATTCATGCTCGCCTCGGTGGCCGCGTTCTTCGCGATTCTCTTCACCGGTCGTTATCCGCGCGCCATCTTCACCTACAACGTCGGCGTGATGCGGTGGTCCTGGCGGGTGACGTACTACGCGTATGGTGCGCTCGGCACCGATCAGTACCCGCCGTTCACGCTGGCCGAGGTCGAGGACTACCCGGCGCACCTGTCGGTGGACTACCCCGAGCGTCTGTCCCGCGGCCTGGTGCTGGTGAAGTGGTGGCTGCTCGCGATCCCGCACTACATCATCGTCGGCATCTTCGTCGGCGGTGGAGCGTGGGCCGCGAACCGGTCCGACAACTGGCAATGGAACATCGGCGGCAGCGGTGGCCTCGTCGGCATCCTGGTGATCATCGCCGCCATCATCCTGGCGTTCACCGGCGCCTACCCTCGGTCCCTCTACGACCTGATCCTGGGAATGAACCGGTGGGCGCTCCGGGTCGCGGGCTATGCCGCCCTGATGACCGACGCGTACCCACCGTTCCGCCTCGACCAAGGCGGCAGCGACCCCGTCCTCGCCGTACCGCCTCCTTCATCCGGCGCCGACAACTCAGCATGAGCATCACCCCCACGTCACCGGCCGTACCCGACTCGGATCAGCGCCGTCCGTCTGGCCCTGATACCGGGCGCAGGGGACGGATCGGTTTGGTCCTGGCCGGTTCGATGGCTGCTGGACTACTCGCCGCTTTGCTGTTCGTTGCGGCGCCAGTCGTGCCGGCGAAAGACAGCGAGGTGGTCGGCGCAGTGCTGTGCGGATTCGCGCTCGGCTGGGCATTGTTGGCGATGCTGTCGGTACGGTTTACCGATCAGCCGCAGAGGTGGGCTGTGGTTCCTGCGCTCTTCATGGGTTTGAGCGGTCTGCTTCTGGTGCTGTTCGGCTCCCGGGTGGACGACGTGCTCAAGTGGGTGTGGCCGCCGGCCCTGCTGGTGTTGGCGATCTGGATGGCAGTCCGTGTCGGGCGAGAGCTTCACAGCCGAGGCGGACGGTGGCTGCTGTACCCAGTGATCGCGATCCTGGCTCTCGCCTCGATCGGCGGCGGGTACGAGACCGCGCGGGAAGCTGCGGATGCCAAGGCCTATCCGCCGCCCGGCCAGCTGATTGATGTCGGCGGGCACAGCCTGCATCTCAACTGCACCGGCTCAGGTAGTCCGACTGTCGTGCTCGAAGCCGGCGGCGGCGAGATGTCGTCGAATCTCGGCTGGATCACACCGGCCGTCAGTGGAACGACGCGGGTCTGCGTCTACGATCGCGCGGGTCGCGGGTGGAGCGAGTCCGCTGACGCAGCGCAGGACGGCAAGCAGATTGCGACCGATCTGCGCACCTTGCTGCACCGCGGAAACGTGCCTGGACCCTACGTGCTGGCAGGTCATTCCTTCGGCGGACTGTACGTACGCACCTTCGCGGCCAGCTACCCCGATGAGGTCGCTGGAATGGTCCTGGTCGACTCCACCGCAGCGAAGTCGTCGGCAGGATCACCAGCGGATCCAGCCTCCTACGACCCGATAGGCCGTGTCTCCGCGCTGGTTTCGGCCTCGGCCCGAGTTGGTCTGGTGCGCCTGTACAACCAAGTTTCCTTCGAAAGTCTGCCGCCGCGGTCTCGCGACGAGGTGCGTGCTACCGGCGCGACCGCGAGCAATCTTCGCAGCACAATCGACGAGTACGTGCAGGCGAACAGCTCGATGGAGCAAGCTGCCGCTTTCAAGGATTTCGCAGGCAAGCCTTTGGTCGTCCTGACGGCCGGTAGCGGAAATGACGCCGCCTGGCAGGCGAAGCAGAAAGACCTGGCCGGCTTGTCGACGAACAGCTCGCAGCGCATCGTCCGGGGCGCGAGCCACGAGGCGCTGGTCGGGAACGAAGAATACGCAGCCGCCACCACCCAAGCGATCCTCGACGTCGTCTCCGCGGTCCGGAGTCCCACACGCTGATCGGAGAAAGAGGTTTCAGATGGACATCGACAGAGATCGGTGGAGCAGCACGGTCAACGCGCGGAAGGTCGCCACCTTGACGGGTTGGTTGATGGTGGTCACCTTCGTCGCCTCGATCCCGGCGTACTTCGTGCTGTACGCGCCGGTGCGGGATCATCCCGGCTACATCACCGGAGCGGGCAACGATCCCACCGCGAGCGTGGCTTTGGGGGCCACGCTCGAACTCATTGTCATCATCGCCAATATCGGCACAGCTGTAGTGCCGTATTCGCTCTACCGGCGGTTCAGCGAGTCTCTGGCCTTGGGATACGTCGCAGCGCGCCTGGTCGAGGCGACCTTCATTGCTATCGGCATCGTCAGCCTTCTCACGTTCCTGTTGATGCGACAAGAAGGAACGGCTGGTACGGACGCTGCTCTCGGTCAGGTTTTCGTCGCGATCTACGATCGGGCATTCCTGATCGGGCCGGGCTTCTGCGCCGGCTTCGCGAACGGGATCGTTCTGGGCTACCTGATGTACCGGTCTGGTTTGGTGCCGCGCGGCATGGCGATGCTGGGACTCGTCGGAGGTCCGCTGATCGTCGTCTCGGGAATCGCGGTGATGTTCGACGTCATCGAACGCGGCGGCACGGTCCAGGGGATCGCGACGATCCCGGAGTTCTTCTGGGAGTTGTCGTTCGGCATCTACCTCATCGTCAAGGGCTTCAAGCCGTCTCCGCTGCTGGCGGGCCAGATGGTGAACTTGTCTGCCGCGAAAGTAGACAACCGGCCGTAGACCTGACGGTCTTCGATCAACGATCGCGAAACCCAGGAGTCACATCGACCACGCTCATCGGTGGTGCCTGGGCGGTCGCGCGTTGGGCAGATGGTTCATTCCGGCTGTTGCGCACAACTCGAACCTTTGCAAGCAGTCCAGCGTGATGATGGTGCTGCGTGTGCTCACTCTCTGGGGGCGGGGTTCCGAGGAGCGTAGGGCTGTGGATCGCATACCTCTCTCGATAGGCAGCGATCTCCCGAGTGAGCGCCGCGCGCAGTTGGTCAGGGTCAGCCCGCCTGACGGTCTGTTGAAGTAGGACGGTGTACCAGGAAGGTCTGTCGGTTTCAGCTCCGCCCGTTCGGCGCCGAGTTCTCCACCGAGCCGCGAGTGCTTGCGCCACCCCGCTGGAACCACCTCGTCTGGTACGAAGAACCCGTTTCAAGGACCCATGTCGAACACCCCGGCATCGACCACTGAATGCGCGCCGAAGGATCATCTGCTCGCCGTGATCGGCGGATGCTCGCGAACGGTCGTTTATGGACAGTCGGTCCTGTACGGCAAAAGCGATCCGGATGTCCGCCGCCGCTTGTTTCGAGGTGACGGGCGTAGTCCTGACCGTCCAAGCGACAGAAGCAAGCGTCGCGGCGGTGCCGGGGCTTAGCCTGCTGGTGTGAGGCGATCATGGCGTGGGCGTGGGGCGGCGGTTCTGGAGTTGGAGCGTGGCCCTTCGGGGGTTGGCGGTGCTGCTCTGGGCGTTTGCCTGGTCGGCAGGGCGTCAACTCGGGACCGTGCGCGGGGGCGTGTGTCTGGGTACCGGTCACCGACATCAGCAGCAAGGTGCATGCCTGGCTTCTGCTGCCCTAGCAAGGCTTGATTAGGTGTGTGTCCTCGGCCGCAGCCGAGAACACGTACGCTGCTCGAGGTTGATGCGGCCTCGTTGGTCGGCGGCGCAGAGACGGTCTGGAGATGATCTGATGAGTCCCGACGCGGATCAGAGCCACGATGCTTCGATGCCTGGCCTGACCGTTCAACGTCAAACCCCCAGCGTGGCGTTGCAGGCTGGGTTGATCGGAACCCTCGAGATCGACACTGTCACAAACTGCCTGGTTGTCCGCACCCAGATCAGCTTCGCAGTCGGCGTCCACAGCCTCGTCGACATCGATGTGGCCTGGCCTCTAGGCTGGAGTGTCGCACTCCGTGACGGTGTTATCGCCCTGCTCGATGCAGCTGGACAGATGGCCGGCCGCCTGGGCGACGAGGTAATCGTCGGTGGAGGTTTCGTAGATACAGCCATAGCCGATGTCGTCTCGTGCACAGGTCAAGAGCGAATATTCCAGGCGTACGAGCTCACGCGCACTTGAGCGTACTTGTCGAAGCTCGACGACGATGCCCTGTCCTCATGGCCCAACTCTGCTCGCGAACCAGAGTCAGTGATCACAGTCCCTGCCCGCCCAAAGACGACGGAATACCGGACAGCTCGAATGTGCACCGGTTGCCGGTCAAACTGGCCCGGCTCATCCAGACGACAGATCGCTCTGACGCATCCATGTCACGCTCCGTCGGCTGCACGTTGAGCCAATGGGCTGTCCAGGCGGACAAAGCTGGTCGCGCGAATGTCGAGTCGTGTACTGACGGCGGGGTCGGAAGCCGATCTGGGCAATATCAGCGATCCAACTGGTGACGTCCCCAGTCCACTTGTCCTTCGTGGTCGGGGGTGTTCGTGACCTGAACCAGACCGGTTCCGTTTGCTCGCACGGTGAAGATGTCATCCTGCCCGAGGGAGGGCAGGTACATGCTGAATGCGATGTGCTTGCCGTTCGGCGACCATACGGGTTCGAACGCGTCGTACCAACTCTCGCCGGTACGGAGAGGGATCTTGTGCAGACCATCGCCATTCGGGTGCACGACAAACAGCGCGTGCTTATCCGGTGCTGGTGCGTCGAACAGGATCCATCGCCCGTCAGGCGACCAGCTGGCGGTACAGCAGCCGCCCTGACCCCAGCGGGTAATTTGCCGACTCCTGGATCCGTTGGTGTCCACAACGAACAGGGCCTTGTTGTGTCCTTCGGCGAGGTTCGGGTTCTCGCGCACAAACACGATCTGCGAACCGTCCGGTGAGTAGTCACCTGGGTCGTCGATCCCGCCGTACGGGTTCTTGGCCAGGCGCACCAGACCGCCACCGTCCGAGCTGCGAACCGTGTAGACACCGCTGCGAGATGGATCGTTGTCGTCCCAGCCGCTGCAGGCCAGTCGCTTCCCATTCGGTGACCAAGGAAAGCAGCCGAGGTTCAATCCGGCAACTGGAATAGGCAGGACGTGGTAACCACTGCCGTCCGGGTTCACGATCGCAGTTCCGATCCGGCCATCCGGAGTGGGCCAGCCGGCCGGCCCAGCCAGGGCAAGCCTGCTGCCATCCGGTGACCAATCGGCGCAACAGCCCCCGACACCCAGCGGATGTTGCCCGGCCCCGTCCGGATTGCTCGTAATGATGGCTTCGCCATCGGCACTCACACGATCGAAAACGATCTGACCGTTGTGGCTGTACACGTGCGCCTTAGCAGGCGGCGCGGATGCGCGTGCTTCAGCGGCACGCGTACTGCTCATCATCCCCATGGCGAGCACGAGCACGAGCATTGCTCTCCCCATGCGTCCGGTGGCCTGCACCCCAAAGATCTGCATCGCCCCCACGACCCCTCAATTCCCTGCCAATCAGTGTGCCGACCCCTCGATGCCGTGTACAGGCCGTGCGAACCCGAAGCCTGAGCAGGAGTTTCGACACGACTGCGGAGCGAACCTTCCTGGTCAGACGCAACGATCTGCGCTGATCTGTAGGCCGGGCCGCCGTCGTGCACCAGGTGCCAGCTCTACCCACGCTCGTAGTCAGGACCTACGGTGGGTCCGATTGGGGGAGGGGCCATGAGGAGATGGCTTGTAGCTGTATTGGCGCTGGTCGTGGCAGCGTGCCTTCTGTCTGCTCCGACCGCGGCATCGGCCGGCGGTGGACGGTCTGGCAACGGGCAGTGGATCGCTTACCAGTCGAGCCGATCGGGCCAAGAAGGTGTGTGGCTCATTCGCCCGGACGGGACCCACAACCACGAAGTGGCAACCGACGCTCCCGGCGAGCGCTTGCTGCCGGATTGGTCGCCGGACGGCCGCTACCTCGCCTTCATCTCACGCTCGGAGAACGGCGACCTGATCTATGAGTACGACACGATCAAACACACGTCGCGGCAACTGTTTGACTGCAACAGTCCCTGCGTGGGGTACGACGAGCCCGCCTATTCCCCGGATGGGCGGCACATGGCGTTCATCCGCTACCTGGGCCCGTTCAGCGACGAGGGACTCCCGGCGGACTGCAGCTTGTGGATCGGCGATCGCCGCACCGGCGCGGTACGCCAGATCACCAGCAACCGCGGCACCGAGTGCGACCGCGAGTACAACCCGACGTGGTCACCGGACGGCAAGCACCTGGCGTACTGGCGTGATCCGTACGTCGATGGCCGCCCGACAGGTACCGCGGTATTCACGATCCGAGCCGACGGTACGGGCGAGCATCGACTCACCAATCCGGCGATGTTCGCGGGCTCGCCGTCCTGGTCACCCGACGGACAGTGGATCGTGTTTTCGACGTACCCACTGGCGGAGTTTCAGTGCTGTCAGATCTCCAACCTCTACCGCATCCGCCCCAATGGCACTCGGATGCAGAAGCTCACCAACCTCCGGACCGACCAACTGCGGGCAACCCAGCCGCGCTACGCCCCAGATGGAAAGGACCTCGTGGTCACCGCTGTGACGCCAACGACGCGCAGCCTCTGGATCCTGCCCGCCGCGGGCGGACAACCGCGCACCGTCGCACCAGGCGGACCGTTCCCCGACTTCTACACGCACGGCACCTGGCAACCGAAGCATCGCTAGGTGCTGGCGCAGTCATCCACTACCGCTGCGCCAGATCCTCGATAGCCCGAAGGGCCCGGAATACCGCACACCTCGAATATGCACCGGTTGCCAACCCATCGGCTCTGCCCGCTGCGCGACGCCCATGGGGCGCGTACCCCTGGCTTGCCGACATCGAAGCCGGAACGCCGGACGATGTCGCACAGAGGAGTCATCCCCGCTCAGGAGCCGTGATGGCTGGGCGTGACACGGTTCGTCACGCGAATTGGAATCATCTGCTGGCTGTCAGAGGCTTCCAGAGAAGCGCGTCAGCAATTGCCCTGACGGCCGGATACGACGACAACGCGATCAGTGGCCTGATCACCGCAATGTCCCTCAGTTCGACCCCGTTCGAAACTTACGCGACTCGGCACGGGCGCGGCGTACTCTACAGCGCACAAAGCTCGGGTCGTCGCCATGAGCGGCGATATCAGCGACACCCGCTGAGTCGACGGAAACAGAGAAATCAGAAAGGATCAACATGCGAATCCTACGATTGTTCGCAGTATTCGCCGTAACCGCCATATCAGTTCTCGGGGTGAGCACGGCAAGCGTCGGCATTGCCTCCGCCGACATCGCCTCGGCAACCGGGTTTCCGCCCGGGACCGGGGACGGGGCCTGGCGTGCTTACGGCAACACCAACCCGATCACCTCGAGTAGCAGCACATGGAAGTGCACCAAGTCCATCGGCGCGGGGTGGAAGATCAACGCGCAGCTCTGCGCGGTCAGGTCGGCGTTCAGCCCCGGTGCCCAGACTGCAGTGATCGTGCGCAACAACTCTGGGGACCTCGTCACCGCAGTAGCGTACGCGGAGCTCTGGGACCAGCCCCACGGGGACATCATAGGGTCGTGGGGCTGCGGCAAATCGGGAGTGGCCGCGAATTCATGGTCGGTGTGCTTCGGACATACTGTTCCTTACGCCTACCCGGTATACGCGGCGAGCGGATATGTCACCGCCCTGGGCGGCACGAGCTACTTCACCGAGTCCACCCCAACTGTGTGAGCATGTGCTCTACATCTTTCTGCCGATGGTCGGGTGATGTGGGGGCTAGGGAGCGCAGGTGACACGCTCCACCTCCGGACCAGACAACCCTTGAATGGAGGTCCCCTTATGACGCCCGTCATGGTGGTGTCGCAACCTGGCATTTCGCGCTGAGCCTGTCGACGTGACTCAGGGAGACGAGTTGTATTGGTCGAACTCTTCCCGTTCGAGCGCTGGGGCGAGTAAGTCAACCGGTTGAGAATTGATGCGGGATCAGGCGGTATCCCAGTGTTCGATCTCGGCCGCACGTAAGCAGCGTCTCACTAGCTCATAGACGGCAGCTTCGCGCGGCGTCGGTCCCTGCGGCACCGGCTCCACCTCCCGATCCACTGCACTCCCGCGGTGTTGGCAGGCTATTGCCACCAGCTTCCAGCTCTTCCCTGTGTTGAAGTGCCGGGGGGGGGGAACCTCCCCATCGCGGCCATGCCTCGCCTCCCACCTACTGGGCCGCGCAACTGGGTGCGTCCCCGGGGGCACGCGTGTCGACAGTACTTCGCGCCGGCCAGACTGGCATCAGCACAACGCACGTCTCCCGGGCATCGCGCGGTACGTCGTGTCGGCCCGGCTTCGGACACGCCGAAGCTGGACCGCGAACTGCGCCACCGGGCCATCAACCGGGCCGAGCTGCTGCTCCCTGCGGGGCATCCGTTACTCCTTGGCCAGGAGTGGCGGCGGTCGGCGACGAGCGCCGTACCTGCCTTGATGGCAGCCTCGATCGCGAGGGAGACGAACACGCCTTCACCGAGGGTCTGGCTGATTTTCAGGGCCGGCTAGAGCGAAACCGCGGTTCGACCAGGCTGCTCGGGGGGTGATCCTGGACGGGGCTCTCGAGGTGGCTCGATGCGTCGGCTGCGGCCGGAGTTCCGCGTGTCTGATTTCAGAGGGGTCGGAGGTCGGTGCCTGGGATCCAGGTGATGTGGCCGTTCTTGTCGCGGACTCGGCCTAGCCATTCGCCGTTGTTGCGGATCGAGACGTCGAGTTCGCCGGTGGACCAGGTGGGGTGTTGGACCTCTTGGCACGGATGGACGTGACGGATCGCGTCGGGAGGGCGCGGGCCGTGGGCGTCGTACCGGATGTCGAGGTCGGAGGCCAATTCGCGGGCCTTCGGCTCGTTGGCGATGCGTGTTGCGCGCCAGCCGTTTACCGCGCTGTCCCAGACGCCGAACGTCTTGTATCCGTCGTCGGACGGGCGCACTGTCAACCGACCGAGCATGGCGTCGGAGTGCATGGTCTTCGGACGTATGTACTTGTCGGTCAGGTGTGCCCTGCTCCGTCACTGCTCCGTGAGGTGCTGCGAAATGGCGGTCAATGACGCGAGTTGATGAGTGTGGATCGGTCGGATGTGCGGCGGCCTGGGGGGCACTCCTCAGGCCGCCGCGGTGGAGTGCGGGTTCGTTAGTTTTGGGAGGCTTTGAGCTCTTCGCGGTGCTTGTCGAGCCAGTCGGCGAAGGACTCCAGTTCGGGGTTCAGTTCGCGGACCTTGGCGACGTCGCGGTCGCCGGTGAAGCGGGTGTGGTCTTCCGCGTAGAACTGGAACATGTTGCTCATCTCGACGGCCATCGGGAACGGGTATTCGCGGAACTCTTCCCAGCTGGGGGCGTGGTAGAGGACTTCTTCGCCGAGGGCTTCGGAGAGGGCGGCGGCGTACTGGTCGCCGGTGAGGTGGTCGCCGGCGATGCTGATGGTTTCGCCGATCAGGTCGGGGTGCTTGAGGATGGCGAAGGCGGTGCGGCCGATGTCTTCGGAGGCGACGCCGGACAGCGGGCGGTCGGCCATCGGGATCGTGATGGTCAGCTTGCCGTCGGCGTTGCGCGCCGGCGGGAGGCCGGCGATGAACGCGTCGAAGTAGAACGTGGTCCGCAGGAACGTCGTCGGTACGCCGTACTTCGTGAAGATCTCGTCGGCCTCGCCCTTCGCGTCGAAGTGCGGGACCTTGTAGCGGCCGTCGTCCAGGCTCGGTACGTCGTCGCGCCCGGCGAAGAACGTCCTGGTGTCCTCGAGCGTCGACCAGACCACGTGCTGTACGCCGGCGTCGCGGGCGGCCCGCGCGGCGATCTCGGCCTGGTCGAGCTCCATCTCTGCGCGGGTGCGGGCGGCCTCTTCCTCCGGGGTCCGCTCGACCCAGTAGTTCGTCACCACGAAAGCGCCGTACACGCCGTCGAACGCGGCCCGCACGCTCGCCTCGTCGTCGAGGTCGGCCGCGACCACCTCGGCGCCCGCCGCAGCGAGCTCCTGGGCCTTCGCGGACGACGGGTTCCGCGTCAACGCGCGGACGGCGTACTCGCCGGACGTGTCGGCCAGGATCGCGCGGACGAGACCGCCGCCCTGGTTCCCGGTGGCGCCGACGACAGCGATCAGCTTGGTCATATCCAGTCACTCCTCGATGAGTTAGGTTGATGTGTCAACTCGACCGATCGTAGCTCGTTTGGTTGATGTGTCAACCCGACCGGGTAGGATGGGTTTCGTGAGCAAGGAACCGTGGCTCGACGACGACGAGCAGAAGGCGTGGCGCAGCTATCTGCTGATGACCCGGACGCTGGAGACGCACCTGGAACGGCACCTCCAGCGGGACTTCGGCCTGTCCAAGTCGGACTTCGAGATCCTGGTCAACCTGTCCGAGTCGGAGTCCGGCCGGATGCGCGCGTTCGAGCTGAGCCGGTCGACCCAGTGGGAGAAGAGCCGGCTGTCGCACCACCTGACCCGGATGGAGAAGCGCGGCCTGATCCGCAAGGAGGCCTGCGAGTCGCGGTACCCGGAGATCGCCATCACCGAGGAGGGGATGGCCGCGATCAAGGCGTGCGCGCCGGCCCATGCGGCCCGGGTCCGGGAGTTCTTCGTCGACGTGTTCGGCCCCGATCGGATGTCGGTGCTCGGCGAGGTGTCGGACGAGGTCGTCGCGACGATCGGCAAGCACTGCGACACCGACTGCCCGCTGGAGGACCGCTCCTGAGAGGTGCTCTCAGAGAGCTTTCAGCAAGACTTGACGGTGGCTTGATCTTCTCTTGGAGTGCGGCTGAGGGGCTTCGGCCGAGGCTGATGCCATGGTCACCACAGGCAAACCCCAGTCCATCCGCCGGCGCTGGTTGCACCGGGCGTCCGCAGCCGCGATAGCCACCGCCGTCCTCGGCGTCGGCGCGACCGGGATCTCGGTCGCGGTCGCGTCGTCGAAGAGTAACGACAGCACCGGTACGACGGCCACCTCGAGCAACTCCGACGACAACAGCGGCTCCAGTTCGAGCAGCAGCTCCGACGACAACAGCGGTTCCAGCTCGAGCAGCGGGCTCGGCTCGTCCAGCTCCGGCTCGACGTCGCAAGGTGGGAGCAACGGGTCATGACCGCCTCCCGGACCTGGACCGCGTGGAGTTGCACGGTCCGGCTGACCGTCGACGACCCCGCCGTACTCGGTGCCGCCTGCGGTGAGCTCAAGACGCTGATGGACCGAGTCGACAAGGCCGCCAGCCGCTTCCGTCCGGACTCCGAGCTGTCGGCCGTTAACACTCGCGCTGGTGCACTGGTACCGGTGTCCCGCCTGCTCGTCGATCTCGTCGACGTCAGCTTGATCGCGGCCCAGATGAGCGGCGGCGCGGTCGACCCGACCGTTGGTCAGGCAGTCGTCGCGGCCGGGTACGACGCCGACATCGAGGCGGTGCGGCGCCGCTTTCCGCAGGCACCCGACGACCCGAAGCCGGTCGCGGGCTGGCAGGAGGTCCGCCTCAACCGCAAGCTCGCCCTGCTCGGCGTACCGACGGACAGCGCGCTCGACCTGGGCGCGACCGCGAAGGCCTGGACCGCCGACCGTGCAGCGAACGTCGTCAGCAAGCGCTACGGCTGCGCCGTCCTGGTCGAGATCGGCGGCGACCTCAGGGCCGCCGGTACGCCGGCCAAGCCGTGGGTAATAACTGTCGCCGAACGCGCCGGCGAGGAGGGCGTCCTCGTCACGCTCGCCCATGGCGGTCTGACCACGTCAACCCGCACGGTACGGCGTTGGCAGACCCCTACCGGCTACGCGCACCACGTCATCGACCCGCGTACCGGATTGCCCGCGGACGGCCGGTACCGGACCGCATCGGTCTGGGCTCCGACCGCAGTACGCGCGAACACCTTCAGTACTGCGCTTGTTGCCACCGGGGACGCCGCGCTCGGTCGACTGAAACTGGCCGGTCACCCGGCCCGGCTGATCGCCGACGACGGTGAGGTCACCGAGTTGTCGGGCTGGCCGTCAGCAAGCAGGGCTGCCTGATGACCCTGTGGTACCTGGCCCGCGCGGCCGGCGTGGTCACGATGGTGATGTTCACGCTGTCGGCCGTCCTCGGCATGGTCATGCCGAACGTCCGGCGACCGGAGCGCCGGTTCTGGCTGCAGTACGTGCACCGCTCGGCTGCAGTGACCGGACTGGTCCTGCTGACGACCCATGTGGTCGCAGTCATCGCCGACAGCTACGTGGCCATCAGTCCGACCGTTCTGGTGTGGCCGTTCGCCTCCGGCTATCGACCGTTCGCCATGGTGGTCGGCGTACTGGCCCTCTACAGCTTGGTACTGGCGTCCCTCGTCGGAGCGTCCCGTGGTCGGTTGGCGGCGTCCGCGACGTTCACGAAGTACTGGCGCAAGCTCCACATCGCGGCATCGGTCGGCTGGCTGCTGGCCGTCGGGCACTCGCTGCTCGCCGGCACAGACCGCAGTACGCCGTGGATGCTCGCGATCACCATCAGCTGCCTTGCTGCCGTCGCCACTGCAGGCGTGTACCGCCTCAACGCCGCCCCGAAGCTCACCCGTGCCTGGAGGACCCAATGATCACCCTCGACGACACCCGGGTCATCGGTGAGGCCAGAGTCCTCGCCGGACTAGGCCAGGGCCGTCTGGACCTGCAGCGTCATCTGCTGACTCACGGCAGCGTGCCCGTGCTCACCCGCGACCAGTACACGAAGCTGTGTGAAGCAGTGGGACTCAGAGGGCGTGGTGGAGCGGCGTTCCCGGTCGCGCTGAAGCTGCAGGACCTCCCGGCTCGCGGAGTGGAAGCTGTCGTGGTCAACGGGTCGGAGAGCGAGCCGGTCAGCCGCAAGGACCGCCTGCTCCTCACTCAGTCACCGCATCTCGTCCTGGACGGCGCGGTCGGTCTGGCGCACGCACTGGGCGCGCCGCACGTGCTGATCGCCGTACATGACACACAAGCTGCCACCTCGGTCCGTGAAGCTCTGATGGAGCGCGACGACCGGCTCGCGATCGAAGTACAGGAGACTCCGGGGCGGTTCGTCGCGGGGGAGGCCCGTGCGGTGTTGAGCGTGCTCGAGGGTGGTACGGCGGTGCCGCCTGGCCGGAGAGTGTTGCCGACGCGCAAGGGGTACCACCGGCGCCCGACGTTCCTGTCGAACGTCGAGACGTTCGCCCAGCTCGCCGTACTGGCGCGGCTCGGGTCACGCGGGTTCAGCAGCACCGGCCTGATCAGTGAGCCCGGCACGCAGCTGCTGACGATCGACGGCGCCGTCCAGCGGCCCGGAGTGATCGAGACACCGACCGGTATCCCACTCGACACAGTCCTGCAGTACGCCGGTGCGCAAGCCGGACCCGTACTACTCGGCGGCTACCACGGTCGCTGGCTCCAGCACACCGAGGTCGTGACGTTGCAGCGGCCGGAGGTGTCCGCCGGAATCATCCTGGCTCTCGGATCCGACACCTGCCCGCTCGGTGAGATCACCCGTGTCACCCAGTGGCTGTCCAGTCAGTCGGCCGGCCAGTGCGGGCCTTGTGTGTTCGGCCTCGCCGCTCTGGTCGACGACTTCGCCAGACTGACCGTCGGCGATCCGCAGGGATGGCATGACGCCCACCGGCACCTCGGTCTGGTTCCGGGGCGCGGGGCGTGTGCGCACCCGGACGGGACTGCGAGATTCCTCACGTCCGCGCTCGAGGTGTTCGACGACGACGTACAGCATCACCTCTCCGGACAGGGGTGCGGCCGGCCGGTTCTGGGAGTCCTGGGAGGTACCCGATGAACAAGCTCGAGATCGACTGGACCAGGTGCGACGGGCACGGCCTCTGCGCAGGTCTGGTGCCCGACGACATCCTGCTCGACGAGTGGGGATTCCCGGTGCTGCGCGGCCGCGAAATCACCGCCGGTGAACTGTCGGATGCACGCCGCGCAGTCCTCGCATGTCCGGCTCTGGCCCTCCGCCTCAACAATCGATGACAGGCCCGTCCCGACACCACACCAGTGACAAAGGTGGACTAATCTCTGAGTGACCGCACAACGTCGTGCGGTCCGGCGAGAACGACGCCGAAGTCACGTGTGGAGACGGTGGGGAATGCAGAGCAAGCTGGACGTCCAGAAGGCAGACGTGCTCGCCAAGGCGGTGGCCGCGGGCACCCATGGGCACGACAAACTCGTCGACCCGGGCAAGCTGAGGACGTTCCTGGATCAGTACTACCGGCACGTCGCCGCCGAGGACGTCGCCGAGCGCCAGCCGAACGACTGCCTGGGCGCCGCGCGGCACCACTACAAGTCCGCGATGAGCCGCCCGCAGGGTACGGCGAAGGTGCACGTCTTCACCCCGACCGTCGACGAGCACGGCTGGTCCGCGAGCGGCCGGACCGTGGTCGAGATCGTCATCGACGACATGCCGTTCCTGGTCGACAGCGCCTCGATGGCGATCACCGAGCACAACCTCGAGCTCCAGCTGCTGATCCACCCGCAGTTCGTCGTACGCCGTGATGTCGCCGGCACGCTGCAGGAGGTCCTGGACGACAGCGCCGCCGCGGACGGGCACGACCTGGTCCGCGAGAGCTGGATGCACCTGGAGATCGAGCGGATCGCTGACGTCGCTGAGCACCGCGCCCTCGAGCAGGCGCTGCAGAAGGTGCTGAACGACGTCCGCGAGGCGGTCGAGGACTGGCCGAAGATGCACGAGAAGGCGGTCAGCATCGCCGCCGGGCTGACGGCCGACGACCTACCGGTCCCTGAGAGCGAGGTGGAGGAGGCCCGCGAGCTGCTGGAGTGGCTGGCCGACGAGCACTTCACGTTTCTCGGCTACCGCGAGTACGACTTCACCATGGAGGGCCAGCAGGGCATCCTGCGCGGCCGGCCCGGGACAGGGCTGGGCATCCTCCGGCCGGACCCGAAGCCAGGCTCCGGCAAGCTGCCGCCCGAGGTGAGCGCCAAGGCGCAGGAGCGGAAGCTCCTGATCCTGACCAAGGCCAACTCGCGCTCCACCGTGCACCGCTCGACCTACCTCGACTACGTGGGCATCAAGCAGTTCGACGAGAACGGCGAGCCGGTCCGGGAGTGCCGGTTCATCGGTCTGCTCTCCTCGACGGCGTACACCGAGAGCGTCATGCAGGTGCCGGTGCTGCGGCGCAAGGCGCTGGAGCTGTTCCGCCTGACCGGCTTCGACCCGAACAGCCACAGCGGCAAGGGCCTGCTCGACGTACTGGAGACCTACCCGCGCGACGAGCTGCTACAGGCCCCGGTGGAGGACCTGCTGCCGATCGTCCAGTCGGTGCTGCACCTGCAGGAGCGGCGCGCGGTCAAGCTGTTCGTACGGCGTGACGTCTACAACCGGTACCTGTCCTGCCTGGTGTACCTGCCGCGTGACCGCTACACCACTGCGGTCCGGCTGAAGATGCAGCAGATCCTGAAGGACGCCATCGGCGCGGAGACCGTCACGTACGCCGCCTACGTCACCGAGTCGGTGCTGGCCCGCGTGCACTTCGTCGTCCGGATGAAGCAGGGCGAGACGGTCGGGGAGTACGACCCGGACCTGCTCGAGCAGCAGGTGATCGACGCGACCCGTGCGTGGGCCGACGACTTCACCGCGGCGCTGCACGCGCAGGGCGGCGACGGCGCGGTCACCAAGCTGTCCCGCCGGTACGCGCAGGCGTTCCCGGAGGCGTACAAGGAGGACTTCGACGCGCGCGTCGCGGTCAACGACGTACACGTCCTGGAGAGCCTGCCGGCCGAGGACGGTCTGGCCATGTCGCTCTACAGCCCGATCGAGGAGGAGTGGGAAGGCGAGCGCCGCTTCAAGGTCTTCCGGCGGGGTACGGCGCTGTCGCTGTCGCAGGTGCTGCCCCATCTGAGCGCGATGGGCGTCGAGGTGATCGACGAGCGGCCGTACGAGATCCGCTGCGACGACGGCACGATGGCCTACATCTACGACTTCGGCCTGAAGGCGCCCGAGGACACCCAGGAGCGCGAGGAACTGCGCAAGCTGTTCTCGGACACGTTCCAGGCCGTCTGGGAGGGCCGGGCCGAGTCCGACAAGCTGAACGCGCTGGTACTGCGTGGCAACCTCAGCTGGCGGCAGGTGTCGATCCTGCGCGCGTACCAGCGCTACATCCGCCAGGGCGGTACGCCGTTCAGCCAGGACTACATCCAGAACACGTTCCTGAACCACGTGGACGTCGCGGGCCTGCTGGTGCAGCTGTTCGAGACCAGCTTCGACCCGGCCCGCGGCCCGGCCGACGACCCGGACCGGGCCATGCGGGTGGACCAGCTGGAGAAGGAGATCCTGGCCACGCTGGACACCGTGCAGAGCCTGGACGAGGACCGGATCCTGCGGTCGTACCTGACCGTGATGAAGGCGACGCTGCGGACCAACTACTTCCAGCCGGGTCCCGACGGGCAACCGCGGTCGTACCTGTCGCTGAAGCTGGAGCCGAAGGCGATCCCGGACCTGCCGCAGCCGCGGCCGGCGTACGAGATCTTCGTGTACTCGCCGCAGGTCGAAGGTGTGCACCTGCGGTTCGGCGCGGTCGCCCGCGGCGGTCTGCGCTGGTCCGACCGGCGCGAGGACTTCCGCACCGAGGTGCTCGGCCTGGTCAAGGCGCAGATGGTGAAGAACTCGGTGATCGTGCCGGTCGGCGCGAAGGGCGGGTTCTACGCCAAGCAGCTGCCGGACCCGTCCGTCGACCGGGACGCCTGGCTGGCCGAGGGCATCGCGTCGTACAAGACCTTCATCTCCGGACTGCTGGACATCACCGACAACATCGTTGCCGGTGACATCGTTCCCCCGAAGGACGTGGTCCGGTACGACGGTGACGACGCCTACCTGGTCGTTGCCGCCGACAAGGGAACTGCGACGTTCTCGGACATCGCGAACGGGGTCGCGAAGGAGTACGGGTTCTGGCTGGGCGACGCGTTCGCGTCCGGCGGCTCGGTCGGGTACGACCACAAGGCGATGGGTATCACCGCCCGCGGCGCGTGGGAGTCGGTCAAGCGGCACTTCCGCGAGATGGGTGTGGACTGCCAGACCGAGGACTTCACCGTCGTCGGCGTCGGCGACATGTCCGGTGACGTGTTCGGCAACGGGATGCTGCTGTCCGAACACATCCGGCTGGTCGCCGCGTTCGACCACCGGCACATCTTCCTCGACCCGGCGCCCGACGCGGCGTCGTCATTCGCCGAGCGGCGGCGGCTGTTCGAGCTGCCGCGGTCGTCGTGGGCGGACTACAACGCCTCGCTGATCTCGGCCGGCGGCGGGGTGTTCCCGCGGACCGACAAGGCGATCCCGATCTCGGCCGAGGTGCGCGACGTACTCGGTATCGAGGGCAGCTCGACCACGCTGACGCCGGCCGAGCTGATGAACGCGATCCTGAAGGCGCCGGTCGACCTGTTCTGGAACGGCGGTATCGGGACGTACGTGAAGTCGTCGGCCGAGTCGAACGCCGACGTCGGCGACAAGGCCAACGACGCGATCCGGATCAACGGCGCCGACCTGCGCGCTCGCGCGGTCGGTGAGGGCGGCAACCTCGGCTTCACCCAGCTCGGCCGGATCGAGTACGCCGCGGCCGGCGGCCGGATCAACACCGACTTCATCGACAACGTGGCCGGTGTGGACACCTCCGACCACGAGGTCAACATCAAGATCCTGCTGGACAAGGTGGTTGCCGACGGCGACCTGACCGAGAAGCAGCGCAACGACATCATCGCGTCGATGACCGACGAGGTCGGCGCGCTGGTGCTGAAGAGCAACTACCGGCAGAACATCGCGCTCGCCAACGCCGGCGCCCAGGCCGTGGCGCTCATGCACGTCCACCAGGACTGGGTACGGCGCTTGGAGCGTCAAGGCCTGCTCGACCGCGAGCTGGAGTTCCTGCCCAGCGTGACCGAGTTCAAGCGGCGCAAGGCCGAGGGGCGCGGGCTGACGTCGCCGGAGCTGTCGGTGCTGATCGCGTACACCAAGATCGTGATGGAAGCCGAGCTGCTCAGGACCACGCTGCCGGACGACCCGTTCCTCAAGCACAAGCTCGCCAGCTACTTCCCGAAGGCGATCCAGGAGCGGTTCGGCGATCAGATCCAGAGCCACCAGCTGCGGCGCGAGATCATCACCACGCAGGTCGTCAACGAGTTCGTGAACACGTCGGGCATCACGGCGTACCACCGGCTCTCGCTGGAGACCGGCGGCACGGTCGAGGACGTCGTACGGGCGAATCTCGCGGCCAGCAGGATCTTCTCGCAGCCCGAGCTGCTGTCGCGGAACGCCGAGCTGGACAACATCGTCGACGCCGAGACCCAGACCCACATGCGGCTGGAGACCCGGACGCTGGTCGAGCGCGCGACGCGCTGGCTGGTCAGCAACCGGCGGCCTCCGGTCGACATCGAGGAGCTGATCGAGTTCTTCGGTCCGGGGATCGCGAAGCTGACCGCGGCATTGCCCGACGTACTGCGGGGTCGCGAGCTGGCCCTGTTCGAGCAGCGCCGGGAAAGCCTTGTGCAGAAGGGCGTTGCGGACGATTTCGCGACCCGGATCGCGGTGCTGCCCCCGGCGTACGCCGGACTCGGCGTCGTCGAGACCGCGTCCCGTGACGACATCGACATCCTCGAGGTCGCCAAGGTCCACTTCGCGCTGGGCGAGCGGCTGCAACTGGGCCGCTTCCTGGAGCGGATCATCGGCCTGCCGCGTACCGACCGCTGGCAGACGATGGCCCGCGCCGCCCTCCGCGACGACCTGCACGCCGTCCACTCGCGCCTCACCCGCCAAGTGCTGGCCACCACGGACGCCTCGGCCGACCCCGAGGACCGGGTCATCACCTGGCAGGACCAGAACGCGGTCGCCCTGTCTCGCGCCTCCTCGATGCTCGAGGAGATCGTCGAGACCGACGGCCCGGAACTCGCCCAACTCTCGGTCGGCCTCCGGCTGGTCCGGACGTTGATCGCCAACCAGGGATAGGGGTCAGCGTTCGGAGACGACCACGTCGACCGAGTAGTGGTCGGCGCGGTAGCAGTGGGTGGCGTATTCGACGGGGGAGCCGTCGGCGGCGTACGCGGAGCGGGTCATGGTGACCAGAGGCTCGGCCTTGGACATGTGCAGGGTGCGGCGTTCGTCGGCGGTCGCGTTGCGGGCACCGATGCGCTGGCGCGCGACCGTCGGGCGGATGCCGCGGGCGCGGAGGACGGCGTACAGGCCTTCGTGGGTGAGTTGTTCGAGGGTGAGGTCGTTGAGGGCCGGAGGCAACCAGTTGCGCATGATCGCCAGCGGTACGTCGTCGGCGTAGCGGAGCCGGACGATCGAGACCAGCGGCGTGCCGGCGGGCAGCTCGAGGATCGTGGCGGCGCGATCGTCCTGCGCCTCGCAGTCGAGTGACAGGACCTCGGTGCGCGGCGCGCGGCCCTCGCGTTCGAGGTCGTCGTACAGGCTGGTCAGCTCGGCCTTGCGGTGCACCATCTGGCTCGCGACGGTGGTGCCGATGCCGCGGCGGCGGACCAGCAGGCCCTGGTTGACCAGCTCTGCGATCGCCCGGCGCACGGTCGGCCGGGACAGGCCGAGCCGGTCCGACATCGCGATCTCGTTCTCGAACGGGTCGCCCGGGCGGAGCGAGCCGTCGGTGATCGCGGACGTCAGTTGCTCGGCCAGCTGGTGGTAGAGCGGCACCGGACTGGCCCGATCGATACTGACCGGGAGAGCAATCATGGCCGGGATGTTACATGAGGAAGGTATGTATGTCTTGATGTGAAAATGTGTTTACAAAGGCTTGACTCCGGTGGCACCTGCCGGAAAGCTGACGGGGGCGTGCTGGGCGAGCAGAGAGGTGACCGGGATGCGGATCGGGTTGGTCGGGGTCGGGCGGATCGGGGCGTTCCACGCCGCGACGCTCAAGGATCTGCCGGCGGTGGATCAGGTGGTCGTCGCCGACGCGGATCCCGGCCGGGCGGAGCTGGTCGCGAAGGATCTCGGTCTCGAGTTCGCGCCTGATGTCGACGCGTTGCTTGCGAGCCGTCCGGACGGCTTCGTGATCGCGGCCGCGACGGCGGCGCACGCGGAGCTGATCGCGGCCGGGGTGGCGGCCGGCATCCCGACGTTCTGCGAGAAGCCGGTGGCGCTCGACCTGGCCGAGACCAAGCGCGTGCTGGAGCTGGTCGAGGGGTCCGGCGTACCGGTGCACATCGGCTTCCAGCGCCGGTTCGACCACGGGTACCAGACGGTCGCGGCGCAGGTCCGGTCCGGCGAGCTCGGGTTCGTCCATCACATCCGGGCGAACACGAACGACGCGTTCCCGCCGCCGGCCGAGTACATCCGGACCAGCGGCGGCTTCTTCCGCGACTGCACCGTGCACGACTTCGACATCATCCGGTTCGTCACCGGGCGTGAGGTGGTCAGCGCGTTCGCGACCGGCGCGAACCGCGGTGAGTCCTTCTTCGGTGAGTACGGCGACGTGGACGCGGCGGCTGCGCTGCTGACGCTGGACGACGGCACGTTCGTCGCGGTCAGCGGCACGCGGTACAACGCGGCCGGGCACGACGTACGGATGGAGGTGCTCGGCAGCCTCGGATCGGTCGCGGTCGGGCTCGACGAGCACACGGCGCTGCGCTCGGCCGAGGAGGGCGTGACGTTCCCGGGCGGTCAGCCGCATGCGACGTTCATGGATCGCTTCCGCCCGGCTTATGTTGCCGAGCTTTCGGCCTTTACCGAGGTCGTGGCGGGTCGGCGGGACGTGCCGTGCACGGTGCGGGACGCGTACCAGGCTTTCCGTACGGCGGACGCTTGTGAACTGTCCCGCCGGGAGAATCGCGTTGTGACGATGGACGAGATCGGATGACTGGAGGAGAGCGGCCGATGACTGACTTGGTGCACCGGATCGCAGGGGCGCCGATCTCGTGGGGTGTGTGCGAGGTCCCCGGGTGGGGCTGGCAGTACGACCCGCAGACGGTGCTGGCCGAGATGCGCGAGGTCGGCCTGGCGGCGACCGAGTTCGGTCCGGACGGGTTCCTGCCGGACGATCCGGCCGAGAAGGCGAAAACCCTGGCAGATGTGGGGCTTCGAGCGGTCGGCGGGTTCGTGCCGGTCGTGCTGCACGATCCGTCGTACGACCCGTCGCTCGATGTGGCGACGGCGCTCGAGGGATTTGTCGCCGCCGGTGCGACGACGCTGGTGCTTGCTGCCGCGACCGGGCAGGACGGGTACGACGATCGCCCGGTGCTCGACGAGGCCGGCTGGAGCACGCTGCTCGGAAACCTGGACAAGCTGGCCATGCTCGCGGCGGCGAGTGGGGTGCTCGCCACGATCCACCCGCACGTCGGGACCATGGTCGAGAACGCTGCTGATGTCGACCGTGTCCTGAGCGGGTCGTCGATCGGGCTCACGCTCGACACCGGTCACCTGCTGATCGGCGGGGTCGACCCGGTCGCGCTCGTGGTCAAGCACACCCGTCGGGTCCGGCACACGCATCTGAAGGACGTCGACGCCTCGTGGGCGCGGCGGGTGCAGGCGGGCGAGGTCAGCTACACGGACGCCGTACGGCAGGGGATGTACCGGCCGTTGGGTGCCGGGGACATCGATATCGCGACGATCGTGGGGACGCTGGAGCAGGCTGGGTACGACGGTTGGTACGTGCTCGAGCAGGACACGATCCTCCCGGACCGGCCGACCGGCGACGGGCCGGTGGTCGACGTACGGACGAGCGTCGCGCATTTGCGTGAGATTGCGGGTCGGGTCTGATGGTGGACGACGTACTGACGATCGGGCGGATCGGGGTCGACCTGTATCCGTTGCAGGCCGGGACGCATCTCGAGGACGTGGAGTCGTTCGGGAAGTTCCTCGGCGGGAGCGCGACGAACGTGGCGGTCGCGGCGGCGCGGCACGGGCGGAAGTCGGCGGTGATCAGCCGGACCGGGAACGATCCGTTCGGCACGTTCATCCACCGGACGCTGGGTGAGCTCGGGGTGGACGACCGGTTCGTTTCGCCGGTGGACGGGCTGCCGACGCCGATCACGTTCTGCGAGATCTTCCCGCCGGACAACTTCCCGCTGTACTTCTACCGGTTCCCGAAGGCGCCGGACCTGGTGATCAATCCTGCTGAGCTCGACCTGGATGCGATCCGGGAGGCGCGGATCTACTGGTCGACGGTGACCGGGCTGTCCGCGGAGCCGTCGCGGTCGGCGCACTTCGCGGCCTGGGAGGCGCGCGGACGGCGGCCGATCACGGTGCTGGATCTCGACTACCGGCCGATGTTCTGGGCGGATCCTGATGAGGCGCATGAGCAGGTGTCTCGGGCGCTCGAGCACTGCACTGTTGCTGTGGGCAACCGTGAGGAGTGTGAGGTCGCGGTCGGGGAGACCGATCCGGACAAGGCGGCGCAGGCGTTGCTGGATCGGGGGTTGGATCTGGCCGTCGTGAAGCAGGGGCCGCGGGGGACGCTGGCGCGGACCCGCGACGAGCGCGTCGAGGTCCCGCCGTACCCGGTCGAGGTGGTCAACGGGCTTGGTGCCGGTGATGGATTCGGTGGGGCGCTCTGCCACGGGTTGCTTTCTGGATGGCCGCTCGAGAAGGTCATCCGCTTCGCGAACATCGCCGGCGCCATCGTCGCGTCCCGCCTCGAATGCTCCACCGCCATGCCCACCACCGAAGAAGTCCTCTCCAAGCTGGGTGATCCTTCATGACCAGACGCGACCAGGACGACTACGACGAAACCGCCCGAGCCATCCCCATCCAACGCCCCACCCCCGACGAAGAAACCATCCACGACCCAGGCCCCAACGACCCCACAATCACCCACCACCACCCCCCAACCAACTCCCCGTTCGCGCCGCAGCCGGGTGCGAACGACCCGACAGTTGTCGCGCAGCGCCCGGGCGCTGGGTCGAATGATCCGACGGTTGCCGCCGATCGCCTCGGGCCTACCAACCCCGCGCAGGGTGGGGCTCCGGCCTGGCAGGACGAGGCGACGGTCATCGCCCAGCAGCCAGGCAACCCAGGTACGCCAGCCTTCGACACCTCGGGCGCTCCCGGCACCGGTACGCCGGGCACCGGCAACCCGGGCGCTCCGGTCGGCGCCTCTCGGCCTGTAGCTACGGGTGGGCCGGTGGGGGCGGCCCATTCCGGGGTCGGGTCGGATGAGCCGACGGTTGAGCGGCCCATGCAGCAGTCCGCGGAGCAGCTGCCCGGCGTACAGCAAGCCGGCGTGGAGTTCGCGGGGCAGCGGCCTGTGGAGCAGGGTGTTCAGGTGGGGTGGCGGGGGTATGGGGAGCGGTTGGCGGAGTTGACTGAGATTCGGGTGCGGCATCCGGAGCGGTTGGCTGAGGCTTGGCAGCGGCGGCGGACTCGGGGGTTGGTGGGGGAGGATGGGCGGCTGCTGATTGTGGCGGCTGATCATCCGGCGAGGGGAGCGCTGGGCGTTCGAGGGGATCGGATGGCGATGGCCAGCCGGCCCGACCTGATTGCTCGGTTGATGACCGCGCTGGAGCGCCCAGGTGTTGACGGCGTGCTTGCGACCCCGGACATCCTGGAAGACCTCCTGCTGCTAGGCGCACTGGAAGGCAAAGTCGTCATCGGCTCGATGAATCGCGGCGGCCTCCAAGGCGCAGCGTTCGAGGTCGACGACCGCTTCACCGCCTACCGGACCGCGGACGAGATCGCCTCCCGCCGCCTCGACGGCGGCAAGATGCTGACCCGCATCGACCTCGGCGACCCCGGCACCGTCTCCACCCTGGAGTCCAGCGCCGCCGCCGTCACCGGTCTGGCCGAGCACAAACTGATGGCGATGGTCGAACCGTTCTGGTCGACCCGCGCCGAGGACGGCCGGGTCACGAACCTGCTGGACCCGGACTCGGTCATCAAGTCGATCCACATCGCCTCCGCCCTCGGCGCGACGAGCGCGTACACCTGGCTCAAGCTGCCGGTCGTCGACGAACTGGATCGGGTGATGGAGGCAACGACCCTCCCGACCCTCCTGCTCGGCGGCGACCCGACCGTCGCACCGGAAGCGACGTACGCCTCGTGGGGCAAGGCCCTCAGCCTCCCCTCGGTCCGCGGCCTCGTCGTCGGCCGGGCACTCCTCTTCCCACCCGACGGCGACGTCGCCGCAGCCGTCGACCACGCCGCAACGCTCGTCCACGGAGGTGCCGCATGACCGAATGGTTCCGGCCCGCTGGGTCGACCGCGCACGAAGGCTTCGAGCTGATGGTCCGACCGGGCGAGCCCGACTGGCACCACACCGGCCTGTCGATCCGCACCCTGCTCCCCGGCCAGTCCGTCGAGATCGACACCGGCGACTGCGAGTACGTCGTTCTCCCGCTGAGCGGATCCGCCGAGCTCGTCATCGACGGCGACTCGATCCCCCTCGCCGGCCGGGCCGACGTCTTCGCCGGTCCGACCGACCTGGCCTACGTCCCCCGCAACACGACCTTCGCCGTCGTCAGCGCCGGCGGCGCAAGGATCGCGTTCCCGAACGCCAAGGCCGCGAAGGACGTCCCGTTCCAGCGAATCGCCGCCGACGACGTCGAGACCGAGCTCCGCGGCGCGGGCGTCTCCTCCCGCCAGGTCCGGAACTTCGGCGTACCGGGTGTGCTCGACGCCGACTCGATCATCGCGTGCGAGGTGATCACGCCGGCCGGCAACTGGTCGTCGTACCCGCCGCACAAGCATGACGAGCATCGGCCGGGCAAGGAGAGCGAGCTCGAGGAGATCTACTACTTCGAGCTGCAGCTGTCCGACGACGTACCGGAAGGTGTCAAGGGCAACGATCCGATCGGCTACCAGCGGGTCTACGGGACCGACGACCGGCCGATCGACGTACTGGCCGAGGTACGCAGCGGCGACCTGGTGCTCGTCCCGCACGGCTGGCACGGTCCGGCGATGGCGCCGCCCGGCTACGACATGTACTACCTGAACGTGATGGCCGGCCCCGGCACCGAGCGGCAGTGGCTGATCACCGACGACCCGCAACATGCCTGGGTCCGCGAGCTGTGGAACTCCCAGCACATCGATCCGCGCCTGCCTTTCGGACAAGGAGTAGCAGATTCATGACGGTCCGCCTCACGGTCGCCCAGGCCCTCGTACGCTTCCTGAGCGTCCAGTACTCCGAGCGGGACGGCGTCCGGCAGCGGCTGATCGCCGGCTGCCTGGGCATCTTCGGGCACGGCAACGTCGCCGGCGTCGGACAGGCGCTCCTGCAGTCCGAGCTCGAGGACCCGAAGGCGCTGCCGTACATCCTGGCCCGCAACGAGCAGGCCATGGTGCACACCGCGGCCGCCTTCGCGCGCACCACCAACCGCCTGCAGACCTACGCGTGTACGGCGAGCATCGGCCCCGGCTCGACCAACATGATCACCGGCGCCGCACTGGCAACGGTGAACCGCCTGCCGGTCCTGCTGCTGCCGTCGGACACCTTCGTGACCCGCGTCGCCACGCCCGTCCTGCAAGAGCTGGAGAACTTCGGCGCCGGCGACATCAACGTGAACGACGCGTTCCGCCCGGTCTCGCGGTACTTCGACCGCGTCAGCCGCCCCGAGCAACTCCCGTCCGCGCTGATGAACGCGATGCGAGTCCTCACCGACCCGGTCGAGACCGGCGCGGTCACCCTCGCGCTCCCGCAGGACGTGCAGGCAGAGGCGTTCGACTGGCCCGACGAACTGTTCGCCGAGCGCGAGTGGCACGTCGCCCGTCCGTTGCCCGAGACAACCATCCTCGACCGGGCCGCCGAGCTGATCCGCAACTCCCGCCGTCCGCTGATCGTCGCCGGTGGCGGCGTCCCGTACTCCGGGGCGAACGACGTACTGCGGACCTTCGCGGAGGCGACCGGCATCCCGGTCGGGGAATCCCAAGCAGGCAAGGGATCCCTGCCCTACGACCACCCGCAGTCCCTCGGCGCGGTCGGCTCGACCGGCACCACCGCTGCCAATGCGGTCGCCAGGTCCGCCGACCTGGTGATCGGCATCGGCACCCGGTACGCCGACTTCACCACAGCGTCGCGCACGGCCTTCCAGAACCCCGACGTACGGTTCGTGAACATCAACGTAGCCAGGTTCGACGGCGGAAAACACGCCGGTCTGCCGGTCGTAGCCGACGCCCGCGAGGCGCTCGCTGCACTGACGGCCAAGCTGGACGGTTGGTCTGTCGACGACGAGTACCGCGCCGAGACGCACCGCCTGGCGCAGGAGTGGGACACCACCGTCGAGCGGACCTACAACCCACCGGCCGAGGTGACCGAGAAGCTGGCCACGGGTCTGCTCACCCAGGGCGAGGTGCTCGGTTGTGTGAACGAGCTGTCCGACCCCCGCGACGTCGTCGTCTGCGCAGCCGGCTCGATGCCGGGCGATCTGCACAAGCTCTGGCGGACCCGCGACGGCAAGGGCTACCACGTCGAGTACGGCTACTCCTGCATGGGCTACGAGATCGCCGGTGGCATCGGCGTACGACTCGGTGCACCCGATCGGGACGTGTTCGTGCTGGTCGGCGACGGTTCGTACCTGATGATGTCCAGCGAACTGGCCACCGCGGTCCAGGAGAACCTCAAGATCATCGTCGTCCTCGTGCAGAACCACGGGTTCGCCTCGATCGGTGCGCTCTCGGAATCGCTCGGCTCGCAACGATTCGGTACGGCGTACCGCAAGCGCACCGGCGACGGGCGACTCGACGGCGACTACCTCCCCGTCGACCTGGCCGCGAACGTGCGCAGCTTCGGCGTCGAGGTGATCGACGTCCACAGCCGGGCCGAGCTGGAGAAGGCGATCCAGACCGCGAAGGCCGCCACCGGCCCGATCGCGATCCACGTCACCACCGATCCGCTGATCGGCGCCCCGGACAGCGAGTCCTGGTGGGACGTCCCGGTCAGCGAGGTGTCGGCCCTCGAGTCGACTGCGGCGGCGCGGGCGGCGTACGAGGAGAGCAAAAAGGCCCAGCACTCGTACCTCGCTCCGGTCGAGGGAGACAGCTGATGGGCAAGATCAGCATCGGTACGGCGCCGGACTCGTGGGGAGTCTGGTTCGCCGACGATCCGAAGCAGACCCCGTGGACGCGGTTCCTCGACGAGGTCGTCGCGGCCGGCTACACGCGGATTGAGCTCGGGCCGTACGGCTACCTACCGACCGATCCCGCCCGGCTGAAGGACGAGCTGGACAGCCGCGGCCTGACGATCACCGCTGGTACGACGTTCGAGCAGCTGCACCGCCCGGGTGGCTGGGAGTCGACCTGGCGGGACGTCGTCAAGACAGCCGAGTTGACCGCCGCGATGGGCGCGAAGCACCTGGTCGTGATGCCGTCGATGTGGCGCGGTGACAACGGCGAGATCGTCGAGGAGCGCCTGGACGACGAGGGTCAGGCCAGGCACGGGCGGGCGGTGACCGAGCTGGGTCGTCGGCTGGCGGAGGAGTTCGGCCTGCAGACGCAGTACCACCCGCACGCGGACGGCCACATCGACACGCAGGACACGGTCGAGCGCCTCCTCGAGGAGACCGACGCGACGTACGTGAACCTGTGCCTGGACACGGGTCACATCAGCTACTGCGGCGGCGACAACCTGGAGCTGATCCGCAAGTACCCGGACCGGATCGGCTACCTCCACCTCAAGCAGGTGGATCCGAAGGTCCTGGCCGAGGTCGACGCCGAGGGCCTGAGCGTCGACGAGGCCGTACGGCGGGGCGTGATGTGCGAGCCGCCGAACGGCGTACCCGAGCTGCCGCCGGTGCTGGACGCGCTGGCCGCGCTCGACCGCGACCTGTTCGCGATCGTCGAGCAGGACATGTATCCGTGCCCGCCCGACGTGCCGCTGCCGATCGCCGAGCGGACGTTGGCATATCTCACTGCACTCGGGGGTGCCGTATCGAGCTGACGACCGGCGGAGTGTGACACTCTCTGGTCCCACGCAAGTCCGCGGACTCGCCGCGGTACATCTGAAAGGCTGGTCGAAGTCATGGTTCGGTGGCAGAAGAAGGCGGTGGCCGCGGGTGCCGCGGTTGCGCTGGCCGCGGCACTGGCGGCGTGTAGTTCGTCCGGGGGCAAGCAGTCGGAGCAGAGCTCCGGCGGCAGCGGCGGGAACGTCGCCGACACCCCGCGCATGAAGGTTGCCCTGATCACCCATTCGGGGGCCGGCGACACCTTCTGGGACATCGTCCGGCGCGGCGCCGAGGCGGCCGCGAAGAAGGACAACATCGAGCTGCAGTACTCCGCAGACCCGGACGGCGCCGCGCAGGCCAACCTCGTGCAGACCGCGATCGACTCCAAGGTCGACGGTATCGCCGTGACCCTGAACAAGCCCGACGCGGTGATCCCGAACGTCAAGAAGGCGATCGCGGCCGGCATCCCGGTGACGGTCCTCAACGGCGGCCTCGACCAGTGGAAGACCACCGGGGCGATCGGGTACTTCGGTCAGGACGAGCGGATCGCCGGCCAGGCCACGGGGGAGAAGCTCAAGCAGCTCGGCGCCAAGAAGGTCCTCTGCGTCATCCACGAGCAGGGTAACGTCAGCCTCGAGGCCCGCTGCCAGGGCATCAAGGACAAGCTGCCGACCACCGAGAACGTCAACGTCAACGGCACCGACCAGCCGGGTACGTCAGCGACGCTGACCTCGAAGCTGCAGCAGGACAAGACCGCGGACTACGTCGTCGCGCTGAACGCCGGGATCGCGCTGACCGCCGTCAAGGCAGCCAAGGACGCCGGGTCGTCGGCCAAGATCGGCAGCTTCGACATGAGCAAGGAGATGGCCAAGGCGGTCGCGGACGGCACGGTGCAGTTCGCCGTCGACCAGCAGCCGTACCTGCAGGGCTACCTGGCGGTCGACGCGATCTGGCTCTACCGGACCAACGGCAACACCATCGGCGGCGGCGAGGCGACGCTGACCGGGCCGGCCTTCATCGACAAGTCCAACATCGCGGCGGTGCAGAAATTCGCCGAAGCCGGGACGCGCTGAGGTATCGCCATGGCATCGACCATCATCTCACCGGCTCCGGCCGACGACCGCGTCTCTGCGCGGTCCCTCGGAGCGCGACTGCTCAGCCGGCCGGAGATCGGCTCGTTGGTCGGCGCGGCCGTGATCCTGGTGTTCTTCCTGATCGCCGCGCCGCCGTTCCGCGAGATCAACAACACCGGCACGATCCTGTACCAGGCCGCGCTGATCGGCGTGATGGCGGTGCCGGTCTCACTGCTGATGATCGGCGGCGAGTTCGACCTGTCGGCGGGGGTCGCGGTGACGACCTCGGGTCTGACGGCGGGTCTGTTCGCGTACCAGTTCAGCGTGAACGTCTGGCTCGGCGTGATCGTCGCGCTGGCGCTCTCGCTGGCGATCGGTGCGTTCAACGGCTGGCTGCTGATGCGGACGGGACTGCCCAGCTTCCTGGTGACGCTGGGCACGTTCTTCATCCTGCAGGGGCTCAACATCGCCGTCACCCGGCTCGCTTCCGGCGCCGTCGCGTCGAACTCGATCAGCGACATGGACGGGTTCAGCGGGGCGAAGGCGATCTTCGCGTCGGAGTTCAAGCTCGGCGGCGTGACGATCAAGATCATCGTCGTCTGGTGGATCGTGTTCGTCGCGATCGCGGCCTGGGTGCTGCTGAAGACCCAGATCGGCAACTGGATCTTCGCGGTCGGCGGCGACGCGGCGGCCGCGCGGGCGGTCGGCGTACCGGTCCGGAAGGTGAAGATCGGGCTGTTCATGACGGTCGGGTTCTTCGCCTGGTTCACCGGTATGCAGTTGCTGTTCGTGCAGAACGGCGTCGTGCAGTCCGGTGAGGGTGTCGGGAAGGAGTTCCTGTACATCATCGCGGCGGTCGTCGGCGGGTGCCTGCTCACCGGCGGTTACGGATCGGTGGTCGGCGGCGCGGTCGGTGCGCTGATCTTCGGGATGGTCCAGCTCGGTGTCGTGTACGCCGGCTGGAACCCGGACTGGTTCAAGGCGTTCCTCGGCGTCATGTTGCTGCTGGCAACCATTGTCAACCTGGTCGTCAAGAACCGGGCGGAGGCACGATGACCACCACGGAGTCGTTCGCGGACGAGGTCGCCAGTCCCAACAGCCCGATCGTGCTGCTCGAGGACGTCGGCAAGAGCTACGGGAACATCAACGCGCTCCGCGGGGTGTCGTTGTCGGTCCGGCAGGGCGAGATCACCTGTGTGCTCGGCGACAACGGCGCGGGGAAGTCGACGCTGATCAAGATCATCGCCGGACTGCACGACTACACGTCGGGCCGGATGTCGGTGAACGGCGAGGAGCGGCACTTCGGCTCGCCGCGCGAGTCCCTGGACAGCGGTATCGCGACCGTCTACCAGGATCTCGCACTGGCTCCGCTGATGTCGGTCTGGCGGAACTTCTTCCTCGGCAACGAGATCACCAAGGGGCCGTTCCGGCAGCTGGACACGGCGAAGATGAAGCGGATCGCGCAGGAGGAGCTGACGAAGATGGGGATCTCGATCCCCGATCTCGAGCAGCCGGTCGGGAAGCTGTCCGGCGGTCAGCGGCAGTGCGTCGCGATCGCGCGGGCGATCCATTTCGGCGCGAAGGTGCTGATCCTCGACGAGCCGACCGCCGCGCTCGGCGTGAACCAGTCCGGGGTGGTGCTGAAGTACGTCGTGAAGGCGCGCGACGCCGGGATCGGCGTCATCTTCATCACCCACAACCCGCATCACGCCTACCTGGTCGGGAACCACTTCGTCGTACTGAAGCTGGGGCGGGTGGCGCTGGACACGCACCGGTCGGAGATCACGCTGGAGCAGCTGACCACCGAGATGGCGGGCGGCTCCGAGCTCGAGGCCCTGAGCCACGAACTGCGCAGCGTCAACCCCGAGTTGGTCGTGGAGAATGAAACGCAGCGGCAGGAGGACACATGAGCGATCTGCGGGTCGGGATCGTCGGCGTGGGGGTGATGGGCGCCGACCACGCCGAGCGAGTGGTGCGGAAGACCGCGGGCGCGCGCCTGGTCGCGGTGTCGGATCCGGACTGGGCGCGGGCCGAGAGCCTCGCGTCGAGGCTCGATGCTCGCGTCGTAGCCGACCCGCTCGAGCTGATCGCGAGCGACGAGGTCGACGCGGTGATCCTCGCCTCACCGGGGTTCGCGCACGCCGAGCAGCTGTTCGCCTGTCTGGAGCACGGCAAGCCGGTCCTGTGCGAGAAGCCGCTGACGATGGATGCGGCCTCGGCCTTGCAGGTCGTCGAGCGGGAGCACAAGCTCGGGCGGCAGCTGATCCAGGTCGGGTTCATGCGGCGCTTCGACCCGGAGTACGCCGCGATGAAGCAACTGCTCGACTCAGGTGAGCTCGGGCGTACGTTGCTGCTGCACAACGTGCACCGGAACCAGTCGGTGCCCGCGACGTTCCGGAGCGAGATGATCGTGCGGGACTCGATGGTGCACGAGGTCGATGTCGCGCGCTGGTTGTTCGGCTCGGAGATCACCCGGATCACCGTGCGCACGCCGCAGCCGACCAGCCTGGCGGCGGACGGCGTACTCGATCCGCAGCTGGCCCTGTTCGAGCTGGCGAACGGCGCGATGGCCGACGTGGAGGTGTTCGTGAACTTCCAGGTCGGGTACGAGGTCCGGTGTGAGGCTGTGGCCGAGCGCGGGAGCGCGACGATCGGGCTCGGGTCCGGCGTGTTCACCCGGGCCGGCGGGCAATGGGGCGGCGCGATGCCGGCCGACTTCCGGGTGCGGTTCGAGCAGGCGTACGACCTCGAGGTGCAACGCTGGGTCGATGCCACCGTGCGCGGCGAGATCGACGGGCCGAGCGCCTGGGACGGGTACGCCGCGGCCGCGGTCTGCGAGGCAGGCATCGAGTCGCTCAGCTCTGGTAGACCGGTCGACGTCACCCTGGCCGACCGCAGCAAGGTCCTCGGATGAAACACCTTCAGGAATTCGGCAGTGAGGAAGCATCGTGAGTACTGAGATCAAGCGCATCACCCACCTCGTCGGCGGCAGCCCGTGGACCGGCGTGGCCGAGCGGACCAGCAAGGTCTACAACCCGGCGACCGGCCAGGTCACCGGTGAGCTGGACCTGGCGTCGGCGGCGACCGTCGACGAGGTCGTCAAGGTGGCTCACGAGACCTCGAAGGCGTGGGCGGAGACCTCGCTCACCCGCCGCGCCCAGGTCCTGTTCGCGTACCGCGAGCTGGTGAACCGGGACAAGGAGCGGATCGCGCAGATCATCACCGCCGAGCACGGCAAGGTGCTGTCCGACGCGCTCGGTGAGGTGACCCGCGGCCTCGAGGTGATCGAGTTCGCCTGCGGCATCCCGCATCTGCTCAAGGGCGGGTTCAGTGAGGGTGTGTCGACCAAGGTCGACGTGTACTCGATCCGCCAGCCGCTCGGTGTCTGCGCGGTGATCTCGCCGTTCAACTTCCCGGCCATGGTGCCGATGTGGTTCGTCCCGATCGCCGTTGCCTGTGGCAATAGTGTGGTGATCAAGCCGTCCGAGAAGGACCCGTCGGCGGCGAACGCGATGGCCGAGCTGTGGAAGGAGGCCGGTCTGCCGGACGGCGTGGTGAACGTCGTACACGGCGACAAGGAGGCCGTCGACCGGCTGCTCGAGCACCCCGACATCAAGTCGGTCTCGTTCGTCGGCTCGACCCCGATCGCTCGCTATGTCTACGAGACCGGCACCGCTCACGGCAAGCGGGTCCAGGCCCTCGGCGGCGCCAAGAACCACATGATCGTGCTGCCCGACGCGGACCTCGACCTGGCCGCCGACGCCGCGGTCAACGCCGGCTTCGGGT
Organism: Kribbella sp. NPDC058693; assembly: GCF_042715335.1. Classification (NCBI taxonomy): domain Bacteria; kingdom Bacillati; phylum Actinomycetota; class Actinomycetes; order Propionibacteriales; family Kribbellaceae; genus Kribbella; species Kribbella sp. NPDC058693. The sequence goes on along the minus strand of NZ_JBHXSQ010000001.1, from coordinate 1,579,601 downwards.
CGGCCGGTGAGCGCTGTATGGCGATCTCCGCGCTGGTCGCGGTCGAGCCGATCGCGGACGAGCTGATCGGCAAGATCAAGGAGCGGATGGGCAAGCTGAAGACCGGCGACGGCACGCGCGGCTGCGACATGGGCCCGCTCGTCACCGGTCCGCACCGCGACAAGGTCTCCGGGTACGTCGCTGCCGGTGTCGAGGAAGGCGCCGAGCTCGTCGTCGACGGCCGCGAGGGTGACTTCGACGGCGCGGCCGACGGGTTCTGGCTCGGCCCGACGCTGTTCGACAAGGTCACGCCGGAGATGTCGATCTACACCGACGAGATCTTCGGCCCGGTCCTGTCGGTCCTCCGGACGGCGTCGTACGACTCGGCGCTCGCGCTGGTGAACTCGAACCCGTACGGCAACGGGACGGCGATCTTCACCAACGACGGCGGCGCGGCGCGACGGTTCCAGAACGAGGTCGAGGTCGGGATGGTCGGTATCAACGTGCCGATCCCGGTCCCGATGGCGTACTACTCGTTCGGCGGCTGGAAGAACTCGCTGTTCGGCGACACCCACGCGCACGGCACCGAGGGCGTGCACTTCTTCACCCGCGGCAAGGTCGTCACCTCGCGCTGGCTGGACCCGTCGCACGGCGGGATCAACCTGGGCTTCCCGACGCACGACTGAAAGCCGGCTTTTGGGTGTAGCGTCGAAGACGACCCCCGGGGCACGAGGAGTACCGCGGTGCAGGCAGGGCCGTCGGCCCGTCCGAGATCCGCGATCCTCGAGCCCCGGAGTGCATCATGGCGAAGAACAAAGGCGGACGTGAAGTCCGCAAACCCAAGCAACCCAAACAGCCGAAACCCAACCCGAACGACAGCGCGATCATCCCGCCCACCAAGCAGGGGCGGAAATAGCGGCCGTTGACCGGCGAGGTGAGGTTGGGTAACTTCTTGAGGGCGTCGTGAGGACGCGTCGAGACTCGCCGGAAGGCTGGAAGCCACCTCACGTTCCTCTCTCTGCCTGCCCGTGCGAGTCCGGGCCGGAGAGGACGCGTCATGAAGTTGCTGCCGGATCGGCCGACGATCGAGTTCCTGCGCAAGGAAGCCAAGGATCTGCTGGCTGTACTGCGTGAGACCTCGCCGACTGCCTCGCTCGCGGACGCCCAGCGTGCGCTGGCGGGCCAGTACGGACTGCGGGACTGGCCTGCACTGAAAGCTGAAGTCGAACGCCGGATCGCGGCGACACCCGCCGTACCCGATGGGTTGGCCGAGGCGCTGGCCGCATCGTTCGGCCTCGGCACGATGCTCCGCCCGCCCCGCCCTGTCGCGTTCACCGCGATGGGGCGGTGCTGGGAGCTGACCACCGACCGCGGGCGGTGGCTGGCGGTGACGGTCTTCGACTGGATCACGAACGAGCAGGCCGAGCTCGGCGCCAAGCTTCGGGACGCCGCTGTGGCGGTCGGAGTGGCGGCGCCGGTCGCCGTACGGAGTCCGCGAGGGCTTCTGATCGAGCCGGTGCAGGGCGAGAACTGGCGGGTTCACGAGTGGCTCGAGGTAGGCCCGTCGCCGGCGCTGCCCGTGTCCGCGGCGGTGGCGCGGCGGGCGGGAGCGGCGTACGGGAAGTTGCATGCGCTCGCGATCCCGACCGAAGAGCCGATGAATCCGTACGTCGTTTGGCGGCGGCCGGAGTCGGAGTGGGACAAGCTGCTCGAGCGGGCTCGGGTCGCGGGCAAGCCGTGGGCGGACCGGCTCGAGGCGATCCTGCCGGTGTGGCTCGATCTGCAGACGATCGAGACCGCGGTCGATCCCGGTGAGCTCATTCTCTGCAACAGCAACCTGATCCCGACGCATGTCCGGCTGGGGCGTGACGACGAGCTGATCGTGATGGAGTGGGACTTCGCCGGCTCGATGACGCCCGCGCTCGAGCTGGGGTCGGCGCTGACGCAGTGGGTGATGCGGCCGACGCTCAACACCAAAGCGGTGGCGGCGTTCCGCGAGGGGTACGGCGCTTGGCCGGCGCTGGAGCTGTCGTCGTTCGGTGTGGCGATCACGGCGTGGCTCAACTGGGCGTACAACGCGATCTGCGAGGCGATCGATCCGCAGGACTCTGACCATGCGGAGTTCGCGGAGCGTGAGGCTGTCGGGGTGCTGGCTCGGCCGATGTCGCGGGCTGGGCTCGAGGAGCTACTTGGCGAGTGCGGCGGCTAGGGCTGTCGCTGCCGGCTCGGACAGGTGGCCGTGGAGGAGTTCCGTTCGGTGGACCAGGCGCGGGCTGGTGAGCGGGACGGCTCCCTGAGCCGGCGCTGATCGCGGGAGGACGGCGAGGCCGTGGCCGTTGGCGATCAGGGTCAGGAGGGTGTGGAGGTCGGTGCCGGCGTACGTGATGGCGGGCCGGAAGCCGTCGGAGCCGGTGGTCGCGCGGAGGACGGCGAGCGGTGCGGCGAGGTCGGGCGCGTCGATCCAGCGAGCGTCGGCGAGGTCGCGCAGGGCGATACCTCGCCGGCCCCCCAGTGGGTGATCGTTGGGCAGGGCAACGACCAGATCGTCGTGCGCGACCGCCGTCGTACGCAGATGCATGGAGTCCGAGAGCCGAAGCGGATCACTCGGCGCAGCCACACCATCAACCAACCCAAGCGCAAAGTCTCCGCTGGCCACACCCTCCACAACCCCCTCCCGCCCACAAACCGTCAACCGCACCTCAGTCCCAGGATGCAACCGCCGCACCTGCCGCAATGCAGCAGACAACAACCCACCAGGCGGCCCGGGAGCGGCCGCGCCGCTCGACCTGCCGCCGCCGGACGCCAGTGGTGTGGCGGCCACGGTGAGCGGGGTGGGGGTCGTGCTGACGGCGCGGCGTACGTCGGCTCGGGCGGCGTTGAGGCGGAGGAGGATGGGGGAGGCGTGTTCGAGCAGGCGTTCGCCGGCGGGGGTCGGGGTCACGGGGCGGCGGCGGAGTAGCGGCGTACCCAGGTCGTTCTCCAGGGTGGAGATGTGCTGGGAGACGGCTGACTGGGTGTAGCCGAGTCGTTCTGCGGCGGCGGAGAACGAGCCGCACTCGGCCACCGTCACGAACGTCCGCAGCAGATGAGGATCCACGCGGATCAGTATTGCTTATGCACAATGCAGAGATCATCGTTGGCGCTGATACCAGATCGGCCGTGAGGATGGACCCATGAACGCCTACTCCGGCCGCATCGCCCTCGTCGCCGACCGCTCGCCGCATGTCCGCTCCCACGTCCGCATACCGATCCTCCTCGACCGTCTCCGCGACCGCGACAACCTCGACTTCGACGCCTACTGGATCCCGACCGACCAGGTCGACGAGGCCCTCGAAGGCTTCGACGGGATCTGGCTGCTCCCCGGCAGCCCGTACCGCAGCGAGGCGGGCGCGATCACCGCGATCCGGATCGCCCGCGACAACGGCATCCCGTTCCTCGGCACCTGCGCCGGGTTCCAGCACGCGATGCTCGAGTTCGCCCGCAACGTCTGCGGCGCCACCAACGTCCAGCACGGCGAGAGCACCCCGGACGCGGACGACCTGCTGATCGTCCCGATGGCGTGCTCACTCGACGGCCACGAGGGCGCGATCCAGGTAACCCCGGGCACCCGAGCGGCCGCACTCCTGGGCGCAGAGCGATCCATGGAGCGCTACTACTGCTCGTACGGCCTCGACACCACCAGGCTCGGCCTGCTCCGCGACCACGGTCTCATCTTCAGCGGGTACGACGACGACGGCGATCCGCGCATCGCCGAACTACCCGACCACCCGTTCTATCTCGCCACGCTGTTCCAGCCGGAGCTGGCCGGCGACGGCACGCGACCGCACCCGTTCATCCAGGCGTTCGCGCACGCAATCGCCGACCGCAGTGCTCAGACGGCCGACGCCGGCCTCGGAGTCATCCCGGCAGCCACGTAGCAGGCGTCGATCAGCTCCATCGTCGCCAGCGCATCGTCGACGTCGGTCAGCACCGGAGCGCCGTTGCGGACGGCTCCGGTGAAGGCCTCCAGCTGATAGGTGTACGACGTACGCGTGCCGCGGTGCTCGACCCAGGTGTCCTCCTTGGTCGTCACCACCACCCGGTCGTCCCGCTGCGGCAGCACGTAGAACGGCGCGAACGCCTCACCTCGACTACCCACGACCTTGAGGCTGAACTCGACCTCCTCCGCCGCCATGCTCGTCCGCACCGCGCCGGTCGCGCCGTTCGGGAACTCCAGGTCCGCGTTCAGCCACTCGTCCACGCCAGGCAGCCGCTTCCGCTCGCCGGCCCGGGCGCTCACCAGTCGAGGCGCCCCACCGGCGTACGGCGTGAACATCCGCTGCGCGTGCAGCGCGTAACAACCGACGTCCATCACCGCGCCGCCGGCCAGCGGCAGCGACCAGCGCGGGTCGTCCTCCGGCGGCGGAGGCATCACCATGGTCGCCTCGACGTGCTGCAGCTCGCCGAGCTCGCCCTTCGCGACCAGCTCCAGCAGCCGCCGCATCACCGGGTGGTACGCGTAGTGGAACGCCTCCATGAACACCAGTCCGGAGGAATGGACGGCGTCCCGCACCTGCATCGCCTCGGCGGCGTTGCTCGCCGACGGCTTCTCGGTCAGCACATGTTTGCCCGCGGCAAGCGCCTTGAGGTTCCACGGACCGTGCAACCCGTTGGCCAGCGGGTTGTAGATCGCCTCGACCTCAGGATCGTCGAGCAGCGCCTGGTACGACGCGTGCACCCGCTCGACCCCGTGCTCGGCGGCGAAGGCCTCGGCGCGGTCGGCGTCGCGCGCAGCGACCGCGACCAGCCGGGCGCCGGTCAGCTTGGCCGGCTCGACAATGGCCCGGCCCGAGATCCGGGCGGCACCGAGAATCCCGATCCGCAACGGTTCCATGCCTTCTCCTTCGAGGGTCGGCCGCACGGGCGGCGTACGGCGATCAGTCCACGAGGCGCGTGTTCCGCCGGTAAGGGTAGCTCCCGGAGCGGACAGCGAACGCGCCATCCTGCCTGACGATCGCTCCGGCCCGACAGCGGCTGCCCGTGATCCGGACGTGGTTCACCCAACGTTCACGCGTTTCTGTCGTGACTCTGACGCCGGCCGGCGTGCTCGACAAGTGCCTGGTGCAACTGGTGGGGGTGCCAACGCTCCGTGACCGCGGACCGCAGTACGTCGGCCTGGGACTGCGGCGCGAGACCGCCGATCGGCTGGTCGCGATCGAGATTGGTCGGGAACGCGTAGCCCTCTGCTGTTGCCGCGATCACGTGTTCGGCCGCCACCGGATCGGTCAGCCCGAGGAGCGCGGGATAGACCGCTTCGATCATCCGGGCCCGGTCGATGCTCTCCATCGCGCGCCCGAAGGCCGAGGAGATCTGCAGGAGGTTCGCCATCCGCTTGATATCGGCCGAACGGTTGCTCCCGGCAGCGTGGAACAGCGCCGGGTTGAAGAACACCGCGTCGCCCTTCTCCAGCGGCAGCTGCACGTGGTTCTGGACGAAGTGCGCCTGGAACTCGGGCCGCTGGTATGCCAGGTAGCCCAGCCCGTACTTCTGCGAATGCGGCAGATACAACGTCGGCCCCGACTCCACCGGCATGTCACAGTGCGCGACCGCGCCCTGCAATGTCAGCACGGACGACAGCCGATGCACGTGCTCCGGGTACTGCGCCGCGACCTCGTCGGACTGGAATCCCAGGTGGTAGTCGCGGTGCACCGTCTGCCCCTCGCCGCCCGGGTTCACCACGTTCACCTGCGAGGTGACCTGGTACGCCGGACCGAGCCAGGCGGTCGCGACCAGCGCGAGCAGATCGTTCGCGTAGTACGCCGTGAACACCTCGGGCGCACCGACCGCGAGCTTCTCGAGCGCGTTCCAGACCCGGTCGTTCGCACCCGGCTTCGCGAAGTGATCTCCCGCCGCGACCCCGGACCGATGCTGATCGTCGATCAGCCGGTTGAACTCGACAGTCGTGGCATCGACCACATCGTTGCTGAAGGCCCCTTTCAGGACGACGATCCCGGGTCCGTCGGCGAACGCCCGGACGAACTCGGTCTGCACTGCCCGCGCATCGGCCGCCCGGACCCGCGCGGCGTCGTACACCGGGACCTGCTGCTCGATGGTTGCGGCGTGTGGGTACTCGGCCGGGTCGGTCTGGTCCTTCAGCACGGCCAGCAGGTCGTCGAGTCGGGCGTCGGCGGGGTTCAGCCACATGAGGATGGCTCCTCTCGGTCTACGTCCAGCTAAGCACCTGCCCACGTTCGAGCAAGCGAGCCTGGAGTTTGCTGACATCCACCTGCTGTACGTCGGTCTGTGCGCGGAGCGATTGCACTGCGGCGACTGCGGCGGACTCGGCGAGTACGCAGAAGACAGGTTCCATCCGCGTGGCGGCGTACCCGATGTGGGAGGCGGACAGGCAGACCGGGACCAGGAGGTTGCCGGTCTGCTCCGGAGTGATGGCCCGGTAGGGGACCGGGTACGGCCGGCCGGTGCCGAGGTGGCCGCCGATGAACATGTCGCCCTCGGTGGCCACGCCCAGCTGACCGGATGCGTTGCGGCTAGCGATGCGTCGTACCGGATAGACGTCTACGCCGAACAGTGCGAGGCCGATGGTGTCCGGTGGCTCGGTCTGGTTGATGACGTCGGCGTGAGTGATCGTGTACTGACCTTCGAGCCGTCGGCACACGCGGATGTACAGCTGGGGCGGCCAGCCCTCTGTCTCCGGGAAGACGCTGCCGTCCAGTCCGTACGCCGCTGTCTCCGCACGGAATGCTGCGGGAACGGACGGGTCGGTGGACAGGAAGTGGTGGAGTCCACGGAGGTAGTCGAGGTGCTGGCGCCAGATCTGCGAGCGGACGTCCCAGCTGCCATCCTGGTACTCGCGGCTCAGACCGAGCGGGGCGTTGGTGATCAGCGAACCACGCTGGTAGTTGTACTCGCCCGAGTTGATCCAGCCGGGGAAGATGCCGGACAGGTCCTCGGCGTACTCCAGGTACCGTCGGACCAGCTCGTAGTCGGCCGGTTCGTAGTTGTCGGGCGGTGTGAGCTCGACGCGCTTGGCACGGTCTGTGGTGACATAGAAGCGGTAGTTGTAGGCCTGCGTGTAGTCATCGGCTGCACCGACAGCCAGGCCGTGGTCTTCTTCGACCAGCGGGAGCAGTCCGCTCGTAGTGTCGCCAGGAACGACATATGGGTCGATCGGGGTCCAGTTGGTCACCGGACGGACGCCTGCCATCTCTTCGCCATAGGTGTCCTGGGACTCCCGTCCGGTCCGGTAGGGGACTCCTGCCAGGGCCATCAGGTCGCCCTCGTACGACGCGTCGATGAAGAATTCCGCGTGGATCTCGCGGTCCGGGCTCGAGTCGGCGGCCGGTACACCCCACTGGTCGGGCGGCGACGTTTCGAGCTGGATCGAGGTGATCCGGTTGCCCGAGCGCGTCACCGATCGCACGCGGCGTTCGAAGACCACCTCGATACCGGCCGCCGCGATCCATTGGTGGAACGCGCGCATCACCTCGTGCGGGTGATTGCCGAAGCCGAACACCACGTCGCGCGTCAGCCCACCGGCGGCGGCCGGGACCGGGCAGTCCTGCGCGGGCTTGATCCCCGCACCCAGCATGCCGCCGAGCCAGCGACTCGGCTCGATCAGCACCACCGACGCGCCTTCCTGATGCGCCGTCATCGCCGCGACACAGCCCGCGGCGGTTCCTCCGTACACGCAGACATCCACCATGTCATGCACCCTGCAACAGTCATCGCGCGCGCAAAATAGCGGTTCTGAGCACGCCCATGTACTTTCTTGCCATGCTCGAGTTGGACGGTTACCTGCTCGCGCCGCCCCGCGCGCAGTTCAACCTGGCGTTCGACACGTACGACACCTGGTGCCTGCTCCTCCCGACCGCCGGCGCGTTCGACTACGAGGTCGGCAACACGCACGGGACCGCGAAGTTCGGCGACCTCGTCGTCTGCCCGCCCGGCGGCACCCTCCACCGCCGCATGCGCACCCGGACGTCGTTCTTCCACGCCCGCTTCACCACAGAGCTGGATCCCCCACCCGGCGGCACCCGAGTCCGCGACCTCGACCGCCTCCGCGGCAACCTCGCCCTCCTCGAGAGGGCCGATACCGCGATCGCCCGGCACGTAGTCACCGATCTCGTCCTGATGCTGCACCGGGCCCAAGCCTCACAGGACGAGCTGGTTCACAGCGCGATGACCTACCTCAACGAGTACTACGCCTCGCCGGACGTGTCCTTGAACGAGCTGGCGGCCGAGCTCGGGCTCAGCCCGTCACAGCTCTCCCGGCGGTTCCGCGCAGTCCGCGGCATCACACCGGTCGCCTATCTGCGGGACCTCCGCCTGCAGAAGGCGCGTGAACTGCTCACCGAGACCAATGACACGCTGCAGGTCGTCGCTGAGCAGGCTGGTTATCGCAGCGCCTTCTACCTCAGTCGGGTGTTCAGTTCGCACACCGGACAGTCACCATCGGCCTACCGGCGTACCAGCCGGGTGTGATCAAATCCGGGTGGTGGGTCGACGGAATCGGGTCCAGCATTCAGGATGTGCCCATGAGTACCGTCCAGGTCCAGGTCGATCGGAACAGCCGTACGCCGTTGCACGTTCAACTGGCGCAGCAGCTCGAAGCGGCCATCCAGGGCGGTGAACTGCCGGTCGGCTCCCGGCTGAGCAACGAGGTGGACCTGGCCGAGGCCTACGGGCTCAGCCGCCCCACCGTGCGCCAGGCGATCGCCCGCCTGGTCGACCAGGGCCTCCTGGTCCGCAAACGCGGCGTCGGCACGCAGGTGGTCGGCAACTCCGGCCAGGTACGCCGGTCGCTCGAACTGACCAGCTTGTACGACGACCTCGCCGCCGCGCGTCGCAAGCCCGAAACCGAGATCCTGCGCTTCGGCATCTCGCCTGCGACCGCAGAAGTCGCCACCGCACTCCAGTGCGAGCTGGGCGACCGAGTGCTCAGGCTGGAGCGACTGCGCCGTGCAGACGGCGAGCCGCTGGCCCTGATGCGCAACTGGCTGCCGCCGGAGCTCCTGGAGACCGACCCGACCACACTGGCCGAGCGAGGCCTCTACCAACTGCTGCGCGCCGAGGGCGTCCGCCTCAAGGTCGCACACCAGACCATCTCGGCCATCCCGGCAACACCCGAGCAGGCGCGGCTACTGTCGGAGGAGCCGGGCTCACCGCTCCTCGCGACCACCCGCATCACGTACGACGACCACGGCCAGCCGGTCGAGTACGGCTCCCACCTGTACCGCGCGAGCCGGTACTCCTTCGAGCACACGCTGGTGCACCGCTAAGAGACGCGCGGCGGGTACACCCAGAGCTTGCTGCGAGCGATCTGCGTCAGCTGCGCGATCGAGAGGATCGGAGCGGGCCGGCTGTGCTCGACGCCCTCGTCCTTCGGCGCGTTGTAGTTGCTGATGCTGATCTGCCTGCCGTCCCGGTAGAAGAGCTCCACGGTGGTCACCGTGATGCCGCCGGGGTTCTGCTGGTCGGCGTACAGCGGCCGGTTGGCGTAGGCGACGTACACCGTGCCGTCTGACTGCACGGTGCACGTGCCGGGAGGGGAGCCGTTGCAATTGGTGTTCGCCTGCGCCGTCATCAGGTCGACCGTGAGCAGTGCGGCGCCGCGGCCGTCGTCGAGTACTACGGACAGGGTGCCGTCGTCAGACGTGGTGGTGTGACCGCGGTGCAGGCTCTGAGGCAGTACTGCGGCCAGAGTCTCCGCAGGCGTCAACGGCGCCGAGCGGTGCGAGCTCGTCGTACCGGCCGGCTCCACAGTGGGCGCTGCGTCGTGCTGGAGCAGCTGAGTGCTGCCGACGACGATGGCGATGGTCGCGAGTACAGCGGCTGCGCCGGAGAGGCCGGCCAGGGCGGTCCGGCGGCGGCGTAGGACCTTGCCGCGACGGATGCCCCGGGCAACCAGCTCGGGAGTGGCCGGCTGGAGGTCCTCGGTGGCCCGCCGCATCAGATCGGGGAGGCTGTCGTGAAGGTTGGTCATGGTGCTCCCAGCTCAATGTGCGGTCAGGTGGACGGCTTCGTCGCCGAGCACCGCTCGTAGGCGGCCCAGCGCGCGCGACGTACGCGTCCTGATCGCACCGGTGTTCTTACCGAGGTCCTGCGCTACCTGCTCGGTACTGCGGTCCTCGAAGTACCGCAGGACCAGCACGGCACGGTCCAGCGGGGACAGCTCTGCCATCGCCTGCAGCAGGGACAGGCGCAGCGCGTGGTCGCCCGGAGGGTCCGCACGGTCGGGTGTCCGCTCGACCGGTCGCTCCGTCGAGCTCTTGCGCCGCCGCTGGGAGATGTACGTCCGCGCCAGCACGGTCTGCGCGTACGCCGCCGGGTTGTCCGCCTGCTCCACCCGCCGCCAGGCCCGGTAGAGCTTGGCCAGCGTCTCCTGGACCAGGTCCTCCGCCAGGTGATGCTCGCCGGCGAGCAGCCAGGCAGACCGGTACAGCTGCGGTGTCCGCGCCCGCGCGAACTCCTCGAAGTCCTGTGTAGACCGTGTCAAAACACCCTCCCGAGGTCGTCTACACCCGGTTCGACGCCACGAGTCGGCGTTCTGTTACCGCCGGATTGCAACAAGCTGCAATTTCCTGGACCGGTGGTGAGGCGATGGATACGGTGAGTGAGCCTTCCGCGTGTCACGGTTATCCACAGGGCCGCTTACGCGAGTGGCGCCGGCCGCTCAGGAGTTGAAAGGATGGTCGCGCATGGTGACCGCGTGGTCGCCAGACGGGACACTCACGGGGAGATCGATGACAGCGGACAGACTCGACGCGCACCGATCCGGCTGGGACGGTGCCATCGAGTTGATCGACGCCCAGGTGCGGGACGTCGTGCGCCGCGAAGGCATCGATCCGCTCCGCGATCCCGGCGCGGTGAATGCGATCGTCGCCCTCGTCGTGAAGGAGTACGACGAGCGCAGCCTGACCGGAGTCGTCCCGCCGATCGGCGACGTCGAGGCGGTCAGCCGCGAGGTCCACGACCGGGTCGCGGGCTTCGGGCCGCTGCAGCGTTACCTCGACGACCCCACGGTCGAGGAGATCTGGATCAACGAGCCGAGCCGGGTCTTCATTGCCCGCGAGGGGCGGCACGAGCTGACCACGACCGTGTTGACCGAGGAAGAGGTCAGTGACCTGGTCGAGCGGATGCTGAAGACCACCGGCCGCCGGATCGACGTGTCCCAGCCGTTCACCGACGCCCGGCTGCCGGACGGGAGCCGGGTGCACATCGTCCTCGGCGGCATCACCCAGCGGTATGCGGCGATCAACATCCGCAAGTTCACCGTCCGGGCGACCCGGCTGACCGACCTGGTCCAGCTGGGTTCGCTGACGCCGCACGCAGCCGCGGTGCTCGAGGCATCCGTTGCCGTCGGCCTCAATGTGCTGGTCTCCGGCGGCACGCAGGCCGGCAAGACCACGATGCTGAACGCACTGGCTGGTTCGATCCCGGGCAGCGAGCGGGTGATCAGCTGCGAGGAGGTCTTCGAGATCAAGCTGCCGATCCCCGACTGGGTCTCGATGCAGACCCGTCAGGCCGGTCTCGAGGGGACCGGCGAGGTGCGGCTGCGCGACCTGGTCAAGGAGTCGCTGCGGATGCGGCCGTCCCGCTTGATCGTCGGCGAGGTGCGCGGCGAGGAGTGCCTCGACCTGCTCCTCGCGCTGAACAGCGGCCTGCCCGGCATGTGCACGATCCACGCGAACTCCGCCCGCGAGGCGCTGACCAAGATGTGCACGCTCCCGCTGCTCGCCGGGGAGAACATCGGCTCCCGGTTCGTGCTGCCGACCGTGGCCGGGTGCGTCGACATCGTCGTACATCTCGGGATTGCGGCGGACGGGCATCGGCGGGTGCGGGAGATCGTCGCCGTGACCGGGCGGGTCGAGGAGCAGGCGATCGAGACCGAGTCGCTGTTCGTGACGTACGACGGGTATCTGCGCCGGGCCGAGGGGCATCTGCCGCATGCCGAGCGGTTCCAGCAGGCCGGGTACAACGTGGCCGGACTGCTCACCGAGCTGCCGCGGGGCGTGGGCTGATGGGTCTCCTGATCGGGCTGTTCTTCGGGGTCGGGCTGCTGCTGATCATCGCTGCGTTCGTCTCGCCGTCCGAGGCGGTGGTCGGCTCGGAAGGGCCGCTGCGTCGCAAGAGTCGCGAATTGCTTGCGAGTGCAGGGATCGAGGGCCTGACGCCCGGGGCCTTCATGGGTGCGTGTGTGATCACCGGGCTGGCCGGGTTCGTGCTGATGTTCCTGGTGTCCAGGGCATTGCCGGTGGGTGCGGTGTTCGGGTTGATGGCGGGTTGGTTGCCGATCGCATTGGTGCGGTCCAGGGCCCGTCGGCGGCTGGCCGAGTTCCGTGAGTTGTGGCCTGACGTGGTGGACAACGTCGCGTCCGCGGTTCGCGCCGGGTTGTCGTTGTCCGAGGCACTGGCTCAGGTGGGTGAGCGCGGACCGTTGCCGCTGCGCGAGCCGTTCCGGCGGTTCGGTGCGGACTACGCGTCGACGGGCCGGTTCGCCGAATCGCTCGACCGGTTGAAGGCGCGGCTGGCCGATCCGGTCGGTGACCGCGTGGTCGAGGCGCTGCGGATCGCGCGCGAGGTCGGCGGTGGCGATCTCGGCCGGCTGCTGCGATCGCTGTCGACGTTCCTGCGCGACGACGCGCGGACCAGGTCCGAGCTCGAGTCACGGCAGTCCTGGTCGGTCAACGGCGCTCGGGTCGCGGTCGCCGCGCCGTGGCTGGTGCTGGCGATGCTGTCGTTCCAGGGCGATGTGATCCAGCGGTACAACTCACCGGTCGGTGCGCTGATCATTGCCGCGGGCGCGGTCGTCTGCGTGCTCGCGTACCGGTTGATGCTGCGGATCGGCCGCCTGCCCGAGCCGGAGCGGGTGCTGCGATGAGCCCGATGCTGGTCGGCGGTTTCCTCGGCGCATTGCTCGGCGCCGGATTGCTGGTCGTCGTACTGCGGCTGCCGTTCCTTCGCAAACCGACGGTCGACGAGCGGATCTCGCCGTACCTACGCGATCTCGGGGCGCCGGATGTCTTTGTCGGCGTGGTCGATTCGCGATCGCCGTTCTACGCGATCCTGCGGCTGTTCGGTCCGTCGCTGCGATCGGCGGCCGCACGGCTCGAGCGGATCCTCGGCGGGGCGAACACGATCCGGCGGCGACTGCAGCGCGCCGGGATCCAGCGGACGGTGGAAGAGTTCCGGATCGAGCAGTTGCTGTGGGGAGCGCTGGCCTTCGGCGCCGGCCTGGTGATCTCGATCATCGCGGCGGCGTTCAACACCGGAGACCCGGTTGCGCTGATGGTGTTCTGCCTGGTTCTCGGTGTCCTCGGAGTGCTTGGCCGCGACACCTATCTGACCTCACAGGTGCGACGTCGCGAGCGGCGACTGCTTGCCGAGTTGCCGACGGTGGCCGAGCTGCTGGCGTTGTCGGTCGCAGCAGGCGAGGGGCCGGCGGCGGCACTCGACCGGGTGACGCGATCATGCCGGGGCGACCTGGCCGACGAGCTGGAACGGGTCCTGGCCGAGACCAGGGCGGGGGAGTCACTGGTCCGCGCGCTCGACGCGCTCGCGGACCGCACCGGATTGCTGGCGCTGTCGCGCTTCGCGGACGGGCTGGCGGTGGCGCTCGAGCGCGGCACGCCGCTGGCCGACGTACTGCGGGCGCAGGCCGCCGACATCCGGGAAGCGGGGCGCCGCGAGCTGATCGAGTCGGGCGCGCGCCGCGAAGTAGCCATGATGGTGCCGGTGATCTTCCTGGTCCTCCCGGTGACCATCGCCTTCGCCTTCTACCCGGGCGCTGTCGGAATCCGGCTGATCGCCGGATGAATCGAGGAGAGGTCATGTCCCTACACCTGACGAGACTGTTCGTGGCGTTGCTGCTGAAGCCACGCCCGGCGCGGAGCGAGCGCGGCGACGTCCCCGGCTGGGTGCTGATCACCGTGATGACGGCCGGCCTGGTCGTCGTGATCTGGCGAGTGGCCGGCGACCAGCTCGCCACCATGCTCAAGGACGCGCTGTCCTCGGTCTCCAACAAGTAATGCCCAGAGCCCGTGGTGAGCGGGGCGCGGCGGTTGTCGACTTCGTCCTGGTCTCGACGCTCGTGGTGCCGTTGTTCCTCGGGATCCTGCAGGTCGGCCTGTTCCTGTACGTACGCAACACGGTGACCGCCGCCGCCTCCGAGGGCGCGCACTACGCGGCCGTGCTCAACCGGGAGCCGGCCGACGGCGAGGCACGCACCCGCGAGCTGATCAGCGGCGTGGTCCGGGACCAGTTGATCGACTCGGTGTCGGCGGAGGCGACCGATATCGACGGGCAGCCCGGTGTCGAGGTCACCGTCCAGGCACACATGCCGCCGCTCGGCCTGTGGGGACCAGGCATCTCGTTCAGCGTCCAGGGGCACGCGGTCAAGGAGACGGGCGAGTGAGGCGCCGGCGGGACGAGCGCGGGAGTGCGATCGTCGAGTTCTCCTGGCTGGCGATCCTGCTGATGGTTCCGTTGGTCTACTTCATGCTCGGCGTGTTCGACGTCCAGCGGGCGTCGTACGGCGCGACCGCGGCGACCCGCGCGGCCGGGCGGGCGTTCGTCATCGTGCCGGACGGGATGTCCGAGGACGAAGCGCGCACCCGGGCGTTCGAGGCGGCGAAGCTGGCCATGAAGGACCAGGGGATGGAGCTCAGCCCTGACGAGCTGACGATCAGCTGTAACCCGGCCTGTCTGCAGCCGGGGTCGACGGTGACCGTCACGATCGACACCGAAGTACGCCTGCCGCTGATCCCCGACGCGCTCGGCGGCGAACCGCCGGCGATCCGCATCAGCGCCGCGCACACCGAGGCGTTCGGCGACTACCGCGAAGCCAAGGGCAACTGATGAGGCGGCGGAAGCACGGTGAGGACGGGCAGATGACCGTCCTGATCATCGGGTTCACCGTGGTCATCCTGTTGATGGTCGTGGTGGTCACCGACATCTCGAAGGCGTTCCTGGTCCGCCGCGACCTCGACGCAACCGCCGACGGCGCAGTTCTCGCCGCGGCCAACGGCCTGGCCGCGGTCTACGCCCAGCCCGGCGCCGGCGGCAACGCGGCGATCGACGCCGACCAGGCCGCCCGACTGACCGCCGACTACCTCGATGAAGTTGCTGCCAGCAACAGATTCGACAGCCTCGACTGGTCCGTGGACGTCGAAGGTACGACGGTCACCGTCCACCTGACCTCCACCGCGAACCTCCCGTTCCATCCCCCGGGCTTCCCCACCTCAACAGATCTGTCATCCGAAGCCGCGGCCATCGTCCCCATCCGCTGAGGTCAGAACAGCCCGGGGTTGTCGGTCAGCCAGGTCGTGAAGGTGCGGCCTGTGTGGCCGGTGAGCAGCTCGACGCCGGGCTCGATCCGCTGAGGTGAGCCGACACGCGACTTCCAGTAAGCCATCAGCGTCTCCCGCTGCCCCTCGTCACGCATCCGCAGTTCCCCGCGCGCTTCTTCTGGGCTGAGGTCAACAGCCTCGATCGGTACGCCGGTGGTCGCGGTGATGAGCCCGATCTGGTGCCGGCGCGTCATCGATTCCGGACCGGTCAGCGGATACCCGCGACCGTCATGCCCGTTCCCGGGCCCGTCCAGGAGGACCCGGATCGCCGCGTCCGCGATGTCCTGCTCGTGGATCGGCGCCTCCTCCGCATCGAGGTAGGGGAGCCGGATCTGACCGATCGCCCGGACCTGATGCGCCCAGTGCCTCGTGTTGCTCATGAACGCACCAGGCTCGAGACAAGTCGTCGCATACGACCCGTCGGCGATCACCTGCTCGGTCTTCGCATGCGGATCCTCGGGACCGTCGAGCGACGACAGCGACGAGAGCAGCACGACCTGCTTCACCCCGGCAGCCTCGGCTGCGGCCGCGAAGGCGGGTGCCGTCGACGGGTCGGAGTACAGGAAGACCTGGCTGATGTCGGCCAGGGCGGGTGCGGGGTCGGCGGGGTCGTAGCCGACCGCCGACGGGAGGGCAGAGGGTTCGCGGCTGGCGACGCGGACGTCGTGGCCGGCCGCGATCAGACCCGCGGTGACGGCGCGGGCGATCGCGCCGCGGCCGCCGGTGACGAGAATTGTCATTGGATATGCTCCAAAGATGTAGTGACTACATGATTGGATTCAGTAAAGCAGGTGCTCTACGGTGTGGCAATGGAGGTCGGGCGGCGGGAGCGCAAGAAGCAGCAGACGCGGCACGCCATCTCGGATGTGGCGACGCGGCTGTTCCTCGAGCGCGGATTCGACGCGGTCACGGTCGCGGAGGTGGCGCGCGCGGCCGATGTCGCCGTGCAGACGGTGTTCAACCACTTCCCGGCGAAGGAGGATCTGTTCTTCGACGAGTCGGGGTGGTGGCTGGGGCCGGCGCAGGCGATCCGGGAGGCGCCGGCGGATGCGGATCCGGTCGATGTGCTGGAGGCGCATTACCTGGCCGGGACGCGGGATCGGTTCGAGGTCGGGCATCTGGCGACCTGGAAGCAGTTCGTCCGCACGATCGAGAACAGCCCGGCATTGGAGGCACGTCGGCGGTTGCAGGCCGCCGAGCTCGAGACCACGCTCGCCGCGGCGCTCGACGAACGGGCCCCCGATCACCTGCGCAACAGGCTGATCGCGGCGCAGTACGCCGCCGCGCAGAAGGTGCTCGAGGAACACCTGATGCGCATCCTGCCCGACGACGCATCTGCGCAGGAGCTCGCCGCCGCGCAAACCGGGCTCGAGCAGGCGGTCGCCCAGATCTTCGGCGTTCTTCGTCGAGGTCTCGCCTGAGGTACGCTGTTTCGTTGTGGCTGGACTGGATTTTGACGCGGAGCTGAAGCAGCTCGACGTGACGATGACCTCGATCGAGAAAGTGCTTGATCTCCCCGCACTGCGCAAGGAGATCGACGAGCTCGGCGAGCAGGTCGCTGCGCCCGATCTCTGGGACGACCAGGCGAACGCGCAGAAGGTGACGTCGCGGCTTTCCGGCCTGCAGTCCGACGTGGAGCGGGTGACTGCGCTCCGCAGCCGGCTCGACGACCTCGGCGCGCTGATCGAGCTCGGCCGCGAGGCGAACGACGCCGAAACCCTGGCCGAGGCGGAGAAGGATCTCGGCCCGCTGGGCAAGGCGATCCAGTCCCTCGAGGTCCGCACGTTGTTGTCCGGCGAGTACGACGAGCGCGAGGCGCTGGTGACGATCCGCTCCGGCGCGGGCGGTGTGGACGCGGCGGACTTCGCCGAGATGCTGCAGCGGATGTACCTGCGCTGGGCCGAGCGCCACGGCTACCCGACCGAGGTCTACGACACGTCGTACGCCGAAGAGGCCGGGCTCAAGTCGACCACGTTCGGGGTCAAGGCGCCGTACGCGTACGGCACGCTGAGTGTCGAGTCGGGGACGCACCGGCTGGTGCGGATCTCGCCGTTCGACAACCAGGGTCGCCGGCAGACGTCGTTCGCCGCGGTCGAGGTGGTCCCGGTGCTCGAGCAGACCGACGAGATCGACGTACCGGAAGAAGAGCTGCGGATCGACGTGTATCGGTCGTCCGGTCCGGGTGGTCAGAGCGTCAACACCACCGACTCTGCGGTCCGGATCACGCACATCCCGACCGGCACCGTGGTCTCGTGCCAGAACGAGAAGTCCCAGCTGCAGAACAAGGCCAGCGCGATGGTCATCCTGAAGGCCAAGCTGCTCGCGCTGAAGAAGGCCGAGGAGCGGGCCCAGCTGGACGCGCTGCGCGGCGACGTGGCCGGTTCGTGGGGCGACCAGATGCGCTCGTACGTCCTGCACCCGTACCAGATGGTGAAGGACCTGCGGACGCAGTACGAGTCCGGTAACACGTCCGGGGTCTTCGACGGCGAGATCGACGAGTTCATCGAGGCCGGCATCCGCTGGCGCCGTACCGGCCACACGGTTGCCGAACAGAACTGACCTCCGCGCCGACTGCGGTAGTTGCGTCGGCCTGTGCTGTGTCGTGCTGACCCTCACCAGGTCGGCGGACTTCGCAATCGACAAACCCGCCGGCGAAGCCTGCCCGAACCTGGCCGACGACCACCGCTGCACCATCCACGGTGAGCTGCGGACCAAGGGATTCCCGGGCTGCACGGTCTACGACTGCTTCGGAGCCGGGCAGGAGCTCACCCGGCGTGGCCGGCCCGGGGCGGAGCTGCCGATCCTCCGGCAGCTGCACGAGCTGCTCTGGTACCTGACCGAAGCCCTTAAATACAACGAGAATCTGCAGCCGGCCATCGACAGAGTCGCAGCCGTCAGCCGTACGGCGGACCTCACGACCGTCGATGTCGCCGCCGAGCGAGCCGTCGTCAACGAACTGCTGCTGGAGATCAGCCGGCAGGTCCGCGGCAAACAGCCCAAGAAGAAAGAACGCCGCGGCGCGGACCTGATCGGGGCCCGCCTCCGCGGCGCCGACCTCGCCAGGGCCAACCTGCGCGGCGCCTACCTGATCGCCGCGGATCTGCGCGACGCCGATCTACGGCAGGCCGACCTGATCGGCGCCGATCTCCGCGACGCCGATCTCCGCGGCGCCGACCTCACCGGCGCGCTGTTCCTCACCCAGTCCCAGGTGAACGCGGCCCGCGGCGACCAGGCAACCAAGCTGCCACGCGGCCTCGAGCGCCCGGCGCACTGGTCACAGGCCTAGCGCCGCACTGGGCGCAGGTCTAGCGACGCGGTCGTCACAGCCTTGGCGCCGCAGCCGTCACAGTCGCAGCGTCACGTATCTCGTCGCGCCTGCTGCTCCGGTCACATCGACGGTCACGTCCGCCCCGAGCAACGTGCGGCGTACGGTCACGCCGTCGTCCGCGCTCACCAGTCGCGTACCAGGCGCCAGCACTTGCAGGCGAATCGAGGTCGCGAGCTGGGTCGGGTCCGAGATCCCGAGCTGCACAGTCCGCCCGTCGATCCGGCGGATGACCGAGCAGGGGTTGTGGGCGATCAGCCCGCCCACCTGTCCGGCCTGCCAGAAGTTCGCCAGCGTCAGGCCGAGCTTCGGTTCGAGCACCGCCTGCACCGTCGAGTTGTTGCCGAGGACAACGACACCAGGATTCCGCGACAACGCCTTCGTTCGCGCGGCCGTCGCACCCGGAACGAGCAGATAGCTGTACGACGCCTCGCTCGGATCGATGCCGTGATCCAGCCACATGGTCAGGTAGCGCCGGGTGATCGCCCCGATCGGACCGCCGGTGTTGACGTCCCGCCACTGACCCGCTCGAGCCTCGCGCCGCAGCTGGAGGTCCGCTCCGCTGAGGAACACGTAGCCTGCGACATCTTCCACGTGTGCCCAGCGCGCGTCGGAGACCGTTGCCGACTGCCCCAACTCCGGCACCTGCGCAGAGCCGTTGACAATCAGCACATTGTCGCCATCGCTGTGCAGGTTCCGGTTCTCGACAACCGTCTCGACCGGATACCCGCTGCTCCCGGTGATCCCAGCGCCCAGCGCAACGATGCCGGAATCCAAACAGAACCACGATTTGTGCGCACGCATCGGCGAGCTGGGACCCTGCAGGTCCTGGCCGATCGCGGCGTACCCGTCGAGGGTGCTGCCGCCGACCCAGCTCGTGGTCGGTCGCGCCGCGCCCCATTCACCACCCGACTTCGGTGCGAGCGGCAACTTGTCCACAGTGGTTCCCGGCAGCCGGTAGCGATCCACGGTCGGCCAGAACGCATCGGCGTACTGCCCGTTGTCGTGGTCGTACAGGTAGGTCATCCCGGACCCGGCGTGCCAGCCCTCGTTGTTCTCGCCGTTCCCGCACTCGTAGTACGCGATCCGGCGGCTGGCCATCGAGATCGAGTACGCCCAGCCGGAGCGGCGGTGCACGGACCGGTCCATGCTCGCGAACAGCGTGTGCCCGTCCGCCTCGGCGGCCGGCTGCACGCCCTGCACGGACTTGATCAGCGCCACCCGCGGAATGCTTGCCCCTGACAACATGTTCCCGAACGTGTCGCGCTGCAACCAGCCCGCGACCGCGGCGCGCCACGGGCCGGCGAGCGAGGCGTCGACACCGGCCGCCAGACGCAGGATCGCCTCGGCGGCGATGTAGGCGTCGTCGTGGTCGGACTCGGTGTTCCGCGACACCGCGCGCCCGCGGACGAAGTCCATCATCCGCAGGTCGTGGACGACCGGCAGGAACGTCTTCGCGACCGAGTCGAACAGGATCTGCCGCTTCGGGTCGGTCACCGCCCACGGCGAGTCGGCCAGCAGCGCGAGCAGTTTGCCGATGCCGCCCAGCAACACCTGGCCGTACGTGCCGGTGTACGCGACCCAGGTGTGCTGGACGAACGAGCCGTCGCGGTAGAACCCGTCGCCGGTGGTCACGTACTGCCAGACGTCGCTGAGGCCGTCCCGTGCGTGCACCAGCTTGGCCTCATCCTCGGTGACGAGCGAGCGGACGATCGTCGCCTGGCACAGGTCGACCCGGTTGGCTCCGGTCGATACGACTGCGCGGGCGGGCGGGAACATCAGGTACGGGTCCGGCACGAAGTGGTCGATCGCGGCGCAGTACCGCTGCCGGGCCTCGGCCGGGAGTTCGTCGTACAGCAGGACCATGACGTTCGCGAGCGGACGGGTCGCGCCGATCTCCCACGACCACCAGTTGCCGAACTCGGCCTGGCCGGGGTTGTAGATGAGCTGGTCCATCGATTCCAGCGCGGCCTGGATGTCAGCGAGCAAGCTCGCGGATCCCTGGTACTGCGAGCCCGGTGTGGCCCACGCGGTCGCGAGTTGCTCGAGGCGGACGTACGTGTTGGCAACCGAGGGATCGGCGGTGAGTGGGTAGTCGGTGAAGACCTGCGTGCGCGACGCCGAGCGGTCGAGCTTCGCGAGCGAGGTGGCGACGCCGGTGTCGAGGCGGCCGAGGGCGGCGCGGAAATCCGCGTCGGCGGGGTCGAGTTGCGCACCGCCGGTGAGGGCATCGGCCCACTTGGAGCGCAGTGCGCCGAAGTCGGCGGGGGTGGCGAAGGAGGGCAGATCGAGTGTCATGGCGGCGGCGGTTGCGGTCGAGGCGGCCAGGAATGTCCTGCGTTTCATGATGTCTCCTGCAGTGGTGGCGGAATCACTGAGGGCTGCTGACGAATGAGTCTGTGCCAAGTCATTCCCTGGGTCAACAGATTCATAGGAATGAATTTCCTGAGATCGGCCGGTAGAGTCAGCGCCGTGACTGAGGTCGTCCGCGGGCAGAAGGCCCGGCAGCTGGCCGCCGAGCTGCGCCGCGGAATCGCCGAGCTGCGCTGGCCGGGCGGCAAGCTGCCAACCGAGCAACAGCTGGCCAGCGAACAAGGCGTCAGCCTCAACACGGTCCGCCGTGCGGTCGATCTGCTGGTGCAGGACGGGCTGGTCTACCGGCGCCAGGGCTCCGGGATGTACATCTCGAGCCCGAGCACCGGGCCGCTGATCGGCGTCGCCGTACCGTCGATGACGTACTACTACCCGCGGATCATCGTCGGCATCGAACGCGAGCTGGCCAAGCACGGCGCGCAGATGCTGCTGCGCAGTACCGAGTGGGACTCAGCCGAAACCACACTGGCGATCGACGGCCTGGTGGGTGCCGGCGTGGCCGGGCTGATCGTCGCGCCGGACACGGCCGAGTTCGAGGAGCTGGACCTGCCGGTGGTGCTCGTCGAGCGCGGGCTGGAAGACCCGGCGACACTGCACGAGTTCGTCGGCACCAACCACGCGGCCGGGGCGCGGTTGGCACTGAAGTACCTGAAGGAGCTCGGCCACACCCGGATCAGCTATCTCGAACGCACCAGCCCGCACACCGCGCCCCAGGTGCGCTCCGGGCTGGGGGACGTACCCGTGCTGAGCCGTGTGCTCGACCGCTGGACCCGTGCGGATGCCGAGCGCTTCCTGGCCGACGTACGGCGGGAGCGCGTCACCGCCGTGATCTGCTTCGCGGACCGCGAGGCCAACCTGCTCCTCAACGTCGCGCTGGCGCTGGGCATCGACGTACCGGGGGAGTTGTCGGTGATCAGCTACGACGACGAGATCGCCGAGCTGGCCGACGTACCGCTGACCGCGGTGTCGCCGGCGAAGCTGGAGGTCGGTCGCCGGGCAGTCGACGTACTCCGGGCCCGTTTGGCGGACCCGGAGTCACCCCGACGGCAGGAGTCGCTCGTCCCACGGCTGATGGTCCGCGAATCGACCGGACCGGTGTCTTAGCGACTGCGGAGCTGGCTGGTCACCGGAGTCATCAGCAGCGAGATCGCCGTGATGGCCAGCGCCACCGCGGCCAGTGCGCCGCCCTGGCCCCAGGAGCTGCCTGCCAGAGACAGGTACGCCGTACCGACCGTGGCTGCGCCTAGTGCGAGGCAGGTCTGCTGGCTGGTGAGCAGGATGCCGCTGCCGAGACCTGCTTGCGCTGCGGGGACCTGGCCGAGCACCACACCCATCAGCGGGACCATGACCAGGCCGGAGCCGAAACCTGCGATCAGCATCGGCAGCGCGAGCTTCAGCGGGTTCACGTCCGGCCACAGGGTGAGCGCCGCCACCGCGAGTACGGCGTACCCGATGCCCTGGATGATCCAGCCGCGCACGATCAGGCCGGCGCCGTACCGCACCTGCAGACGCGGGCCGTAGATCGAGGTGATCAGGAACCCGACCGCCATCGGCAGCAGGCTCAGACCGCCTTCGAGCGGGGACATGTGCGCCTCGCCCTGGGTGGCGAGCGCGAACACGAACATGAAGCCGCCGAACGTGGTGAAGAACGCCACCGCCAGCAGCAGACCGATCCGCATCGCCCGCAGCCGCAGTACCGTCGGCGGGATCAGCGGAGACCTGCTAGCCCGCTCCGACCGGTGCTGGTGCACGCCAAGCGCGGCCACTGCCGGAATCGTCGCTGCGAGGCAGAGCCAGGTCCAGAGCGGCCAGCCGAGCGGCCTGCCCTCGGTGAGCGGCAGGAGTAGGAGCACCAGCGTCAGCGCGAGCAGTGCGGCTCCGACGAGGTCGACACGCTGGGCCTTGCCGGCCTTGGTCTCGGGGATCAGCCGACTGGCCGCAATCACGCCCAGAACGCCGACCGGCACGTTGACGAGGAACACGGCCCGCCAGCCGAGGCCGGACACATTCGCCTCGACGAGTACGCCGCCGAGGATCTGGCCGAGCGCCGCCGCCGCACCGCCGGCCACGCCGTACATGGCCATGGCGCGGGCGCGGTGCTCGCCGGTGAGCAGGCTGGTGATCGTCGCCAGCACCTGCGGGGTGACGGCCGCGCCGGCAGCGCCCTGCGCGACCCGGGCGACCAGAAGCACGCCGATGCTCGGGGCGATCGCACAGATCAGCGACATGATGGTGAAGCCGATCAGGCCGATGAGGAACAGGCGTTTGCGGCCGAAGGTGTCGCCGAGGCGACCGCCGACCACGAGCAGGGTGGCGACAGCGATGCCGTAGCTGCCGACCACCAGTTGGAGTTCGCCGGACGATGCCCGCAGGTCGGAGCCGATCGCGGGCAGGGCGACGTTGATGACGAAGAAGGAGAGCATCGGCAGGAAGGCGCCGAAGATCAGAGTCGTGAGTGCCACCGGCTTCAGCGCGGCTTGCGGCCGGGCGTCGACCGGAAGGGCGGTGGCTTGGAGCTGGTCTGTCATGCGTCCAGCCTGGACGGAGACCGAGCCTGGTGGTGAGAGCCTGCTTATCCTATTACTGACAGCACCTGGCACCAGGATCGATCCATGCCCATGATGGAACCATGACCACTCTGCCAGTCGCCACCGACAGAGCCGACCGGACTGTGCCGGCCCAGCGGCGAGAGCTCGGGGTGTTCCTGCGCAGCCGGCGGGAGCGGATCCGGCCGGACGAGGTCGGCTTCGCTCCGGGCGGCCGACGCCGTACGCCGGGACTGCGCCGCGAGGAGGTCGCGCTGCTCGCCGGGGTCGGCGTCACCTGGTACACCTGGCTCGAGCAGGGTCGCGATATCAACGTGTCCGCCCAGGTCCTGGATGCGATCGCGACGGCGCTGCGGTTCGACCGCCAGGAGCGCAATCACCTGTACCGGCTGGCCGGGGTCCGGGTCGGTCCCGCGCAAGGGGCGTGCTCGGCCTTGCCGCCGACGGTGCAGAAGACGCTCGACGCGGTCTCGCCGTACCCGGCGCTGGCGCTCAACGACCGGTACGACATCCTCGCGTTCAACGACGCGTACTGCCGGGTCGTCATCGACCTGGAGAAGGTGCCGGTCGAGGACCGGAACATGCTCTGGCTGAACTTCGTGTCGAACGCGTGGAAGTGCAGTTTCGTCGACGCCGAGTCGACCAAGCACCACATGGTCGCGGCGTTCCGCGCGGCCTCGGCCGATCATGTCGGCGACGCGCTCTGGCAGGACCTGATCCAGAGCCTGCTCAGCACCTCGCCGTACTTCGGGGAGCTGTGGGAGCGGTACGACGTCGACGCGCCGAGCACCCGGACGAAGGTGCTGGACGTCGACGGCCACGGCATCCTGCGGATCGAGCCGATCAACCTGTGGCTGTCGCAGCTCGGCCCCCTGCGGGTGACGGTGTACACGGCACTCGACGATGAGACCGAGACCAAGCTCCGGCAGATCGTGAAGCCGGGTTAGGCCGTGTCGCGGTCGGGCCAGGCGGCCTTGAGGGTTTCCAGCGTCACGCTGATCGCCGGCCGCCGTGAGGTGGTCGTGCGCCAGACGGCGTAGAGCCGGCGGGTCGGCGCAGGCTGGAGCGGTACGACGACCACGCCGTCGGGGACGGCGCCGCGGCCGAGGCGCGGGAGCAGGCCGATACCGATGCCGCGGGCAAGCATCGCGAGCTGGGTCTGGTACTCCGCGACCGAGTACGCGACGTCCGGCTCGACGCCGGCGCGACGCATCGTCCGGATCAGCCACTCGTGGCAGATCGAGCCGACCGGCTGGCAGATCCAGCGTTCTCCGACCAGGTCCTCCGCGCGGACGAACTCCTTGCCGGCAAGGCGATGCGACGCCGGCACCAGTACGTCGGCCGGATCCGAGCCGAGCTTCACCCGCGACAATCCCTCCGGCAAGGCGAGTGGCGTGTTCTGCCAGTCGTGCACGATCGCGATGTCGATCTCGCCGCGATTGACCCCAGCCACTGCCTCGAACGGATCGGTCTCCTGGACCCGAACGTCGAGCCCGTCGTGGTCGCGGACCAGCCGCGCCAGCGCCGACGGCAGCAGGCCGCGCGCCGCGGTCGGGAACGCGGCGATGCTCAGCGTCCCGATGACCTGTCCGCGCTGTTCATCCAACGTCAGCTCGGCGTCCTCGACCAGCGCGAGGATCCGGGCTGCCGTCGCCGCGAGCTGCTGGGCCGCGTCGGTCAGCACGATCCCGCGGCCCTGACGCTCGACCAACGTCGTCCGCGTCTCCCGCTCGAGCTTCGCCAACTGCTGCGACACCGCCGAGGGTGTGTAGCCGAGCACCTCGGCCGCCCGGTTGACCGAGCCGTACTGCGCGACCGCGTGCAACGCGCGCAGCCGACCGAGATCGATCATGTAGCACTCCTACATTGAAGACGGTAGAAATCGGTGCTGGTCCTTAAGTGTACCGCCACCCACACTGGACCGTATGAAGCCTCGTGACCTGCTCCTCGCGCTCGCCGTCGTCGTTGTCTGGGGCATCAACTTCGTCATCATCGAGGTCGGTCTGGAGGGCGTGCCGCCGCTGCTGCTGTCCGCGCTGCGGTTCTTCTTCGCCGCCGTACCGGCGATCTTCCTGCTCGGCAAACCCCGCGTGCCCTGGCGCTACGTCGTCGGCGTCGGGCTCGCGCTCGGCGTCGCGAAGTTCGGGCTGCTGTTCATCGCGATGGATCACGGCGTACCCGCCGGCCTGTCGTCGCTCGTGCTGCAGGCGCAGGTGATCTTCACGGTCCTGTTCGCGATCGCCGTACTGCGGGAACGCCCGCGGCCGGCGCAGCTGATCGGCATCGTGATCGCCTGCGTCGGGATCGCGCTGATCGTGCTCGACCGCAAGCTCTCCGCCCCGCTCGGCGCGCTGGTCCTCGTGATCGTCGCGGCCGGTTTCTGGGGCGTGTCGAACACGATCACCCGCTACGCCAAGCCGCCGGACACGCTGCGCTTCATGGTCTGGGTGAGCGCGGTTGCCGTCGTACCGCTGCTGATCCTGTCGCTGATCACCGAAGGACCGCACGCCGACGTGGACGCCGTACGCGACATCAACCTCAGCGGCATCGGCGCGATCGCGTACCTCGCCTTCGGCGCCACGCTGTTCGGCTTCGGCGTGTGGGGCTACCTGCTCCGGCAGTACGACGCCAGCACGGTCGCACCATTCTCGCTGCTGGTGCCGATCGTCGGGATGTCCGCGGCGTGGGTACTGCGTGGCGAGGCCGTCGGACTGCAGCAGGGGATCGCCGCGGTGCTGGTGATCGGCGGTATGGCCTGCACGATCGTCCGGCGCCGGACCCCGCGCGTGGTGGAGTCCGGCGATCCGGAACTGACGTCAGTCGCCTGACCCGACGGAGATCGGCATCGGCGGCATCTGCCAGCCGCGGGCGAGCGACGACGCGTACGCCGGGCTGCCGCCGGCGAAGTACTCGGTGAACTTCATGATCAGCGGATCCCACCGCAGCGGGTCGATGTAGCGGTCGTTGCTCATCAACAGGTCCTCGCGGACCCGGACCCGCTCGACCTTCATCTCCAGCGAGCACAGGTGCGAATCGGGCCCGCCGATCTCGTTGATCGCAACGACTCGGCCCTCGAGGTTGATCGGGCTCTCGAGGACGGAGTCCGGGCCTGCTCCACTCGGCTCGCGGGTGAGGCCGGCGGCGGCGAACTTGTCCGGCTCGTACCGGTAGCCGCGCGCTCGCTTCGCATCGGACATCTCCTGCGACCCGGTCAGCAAGGCAATGCGGTCGAGCGCGGCAACCATGTCCGGGTCGACCAGGTTCAGCACGATCTCCGGCCGCTCGACGAGGTTCTTCACGGTCTGCGCGCTTGTGCCCATCCCGAGCATGGCGGTGTATCCCAGCCACCACGCGGACGACATCGGGGCGAGGTTCGTGCTGCCGTCGGAGTTGAGGGAGCTGATCAGGACAACCGGGGTACCGAAGTACAGGACCTTCGGTTCGACAGTTCGCTTCATGAGGATGGAACGGTGTGGCGCCGAGATGTGTGAGGGCTACTCGTACGGGTTGACCGGCGCCGTCGTCGGGGTGATGGTCTCGACGGTCAGCGCGGCGACATCGCCGTCCACGCGTCTGGTCGGCTCGGCCCATTGGCCGGTGATCGTGACCCACTGGTTCTTCGGTGGTGCGGCTTGGCCACGGGCCTCGACCATGTACGCCGTACCGTCCGCGACGCAGCAGGTCAGGCCGATGCGGGTCACGTACCAGACGCCGTTCTTCGCCGGGGTGACGAAGCCGGTGAGCTTGAACGAGTGGCCTTTCATGCTGCTCTGCTCCCACACCGCCCAGACCGCGTAATCGCGGACCGCGAGGTTTGTGGGCTCCCTCGTGTTGCCGCCTAGCCAGGACGTGCCTTGGGACTCGGCCGGCTTCGCGGCGACCGGTGACTGGCGCTGAGCCGCGTCGGCGCCGAGGGCGGGCGGGTCGACGACGAGCAGTGCGAAGATCGGGACGAGGAGCAGCCAGGCCGTCCGCGGCAGCCCGTGCTCGTGGTCCTCACGACTCTTGATCAGCACGTCAGTGATTGCCAGTGCGATCAGGATCAGCCCCGCCGCCAGCAGCATCCACCGCATGCCCGGTTTGACGTAGCGCAGATAGGTCCCGGACGTCGCGAGCTGCATCACCGCGGCGCCCACGAACACCATCACCAGTCCGGCCACGCTCCGCTTCACAGCAACCACCACCCGACGAGCAGACTCGCAATCAGCGCGACCACGAAGGTCGCCGGCGCGAACCGTACGGCGAACCTCGGCCCGAACGTCCCGGTCTGCAAGGCGATCAGCTTCACGTCCACGATCGGACCGACCACCATGAACGCCAGCCGCGCGGTCAACGAGAACTGCGACAGACTCGCCGCCACGAATGCGTCCGCCTCGGAGCAGATCGCCAGCAGTACGGCGAGCAGCCCGAGGATCACCACCGACAGCAGCAGGTTCCCGGCGACGTGATCGAGCCACGTCCGCGGGACCACGACATTGAGCGTTGCCGCAGCGGCTGCGCCGATGACCAGGAAGCCGCCGGCGTGCAGGAAGTCGTGCAGCATCGCGGAGCGGAACACGTCGAACTTGCCCGCATCGTGCGCATGCCGGTTCTTCGGTGGCGTCATCCCCTTACCGGTCAACAAGTACAACCAGCCAAGGATCATCGACACCGCCAGCGACGTCACCGCGCGAGCGACCACCACCTTCGGCTGCCCGGGAAACGCGACCGCCGTCGATGTGAGCACGACCGGGTTGATGGCCGGCGCGGACAACAGGAACGCGATCGCGGCGGCCGGCGTGACGCCGCGATTCATCAACGCGGCCGACACCGGCACCGACGCACACTCGCACCCCGGCAGTACGACGCCGGACGCGCTGGCCACCGGCACCGCGAGGGCGGGGTTCTTGGGCAGCGCTTTGGCGAAGAACGAGGCCGGGACGAACGCGGTCAACGCGGCCGACAGCAGCACGCCGAGCACGAGGAACGGCATCGCCTGCACGGTCACGCCGACGAACATCGTCGCCCAGGTCCGGATCCCGTCCGCCGTGAACCAGCCGGACAAGATGCGCCGCCCGAACAGCGCAGTACCGACCAGCAGGATCAACGTCGCGGTGAACGCGATCGAGGATCCCGAGGACTCCTCCTGGTTGGCCGTGCTCATGGCGGAATGCTGGCAGAATTTCTTTGGAAATGAAAATCACCGTCATTGCGCGGTCTGTGGCAGTGTGG
Organism: Kribbella sp. NPDC058693; assembly: GCF_042715335.1. Classification (NCBI taxonomy): domain Bacteria; kingdom Bacillati; phylum Actinomycetota; class Actinomycetes; order Propionibacteriales; family Kribbellaceae; genus Kribbella; species Kribbella sp. NPDC058693. Next base: position 1,550,820 of record NZ_JBHXSQ010000001.1, on the reverse strand, counting down.
AGGTATGGACGCCGACATCGTGCGCGCAGTCAACGACCTCACCACCCGCTGGGCCACGAGCCTGCCGGCGGGTAACACCGTGGTGTCCGGGCTCGGGTTGTGGCCGCTCCTGGCGCTGCTGGCGACGGGCGCCGACGAGCCCGGTCGGAGCGAGCTGGCCGTGGCCGCCGGCGTGGACGCGGCGAACGGCTCGACCGACGCGATCCGGCTGATCGAGGCGATCGAAGAATCCGCCGACCTGCACGCCGCGCTCGGTGTGTGGGTGAGCGAGCAGTTGAAGCTCGCGGAGTCGTTCGATGCCGTGATGCCCGCGCCGCTCGTCGGCATGCTCACCGGCAACCCGAGCGTGGACAAGCCGAAGCTCGACGCCTGGGCCGCTGATCACACCGATGACCTGATCCGCGAGATGCCGCTCGAGCTGGACCCCGACGTACTCCTCGTGCTCGCGTCGGCCCTGCTGCTCCGCACGACCTGGGTCCGCCCGTTCACCGAGCAGGTACGCCACGTGCCGAACGGCCCGTGGATCGGTTCGTGGCACTGGCTGGAGCGCGTGGACTCCGACCTGGACGCCGTACGGCGGTATACGCATCCGACGGCCGCGTGGCTCACCGTTGTCACCGTCGCGGGTGACGCCGACGTGGATGTGCTTCTGGCGATCGGACAGCCGCAGACCTCGCGGGCGGACGTGTTGGCGGGGCTGCTGGACGTCGTCGCCCAACCCTACGGCGGCGAGTCCGGCCGGGCGCTGATCGACTTGGGGGAGCCTGGGGACGAAATCGCGCCTGGGGTGCGGATCGCGCAGACGACGTCGGCCCGTCCGGATCTGCGGGTTTCGTTGCCGTCGTTCAGCGTCGAGGTCGAGCACGACCTCATGCAGTCACGCGAGCTCTTCGGCCTGACCGCGGTCACGTCGGACCCGGGGGATCACGGGCACTTCAGCGCGCTCAGTCCGACGCCACTCCAAGTCGGGCAGGCGAAGCAGAAGGTGTTGGCCCGGTTCTTCGCGACCGGGTTCGAGGCCGCCGCCGTGACCGCGATGGCGATGACCCGCGCCGCGATGATCACGAGCAAGCAGCGTCGGCTCGACCTCGCGCTGGACCGGCCGTTCGCGTTCACCGCAGTACTGCGGGACTCGCGGCTGCCGATCGTGGCCGGCTGGGTCGAGACGCCTACTCAGCCGGGAGACTGAACAGCCGGTTGAGCAGCGCGGACGCCTCGTCGACGCCCGCGTGATCGCCCGTCAGCAGCAGATCGAACAGCAGACCGCGGGACGCCGCCAGACCGAGCCGCGCGTACGCCGGTGCCTCGTCGGCCGGCAGACCCGCGCGGACGCACAGCTCGATCAGCGGCGGCAGCCAGACGTTGATCAGGTCCGCCTTGAGCGACTCGGTGTGCGGCAGGTCCTGCATCGCGTGCGCACTGAGCTCGAAGAACAACGGGCCGTAGATCAGCGCCGCCTCGGTCACCCGGCGCCAGAACAGCTCGCTCTGCTCGGCGATCGGGAGATCGGTCGCCAGTACCTCGGCCAGCAGGTCGCGCTGTTGCTGCTCGACCGTGCGGACCACCTCGGCCAGCAACCCTTCGCGGGAGCCGAAGTGGTAGATCAGCATCCGGTGACTGGTGCCGACCGAGGTCGCGATACTGCGCAGGCTGGCGTCGCCGATCCCGTTCCTGGCGAAGTGTTCGACCGCGTCAGCGAGCAGACTCTCGCGACTCACTGATCTCCTTGAGCTTGGCCGTCTCGGTGGCGATGTAGCGCTTGGTCAGGCCCGCGTACAGCCTGCCGAAGAGCCAGCCGAGCGGTCCCTCCTGGATGATCGTCGCGGTCGCGACCGTGCCTTCCGGGGTCCTGATCACGCGGTGGCCGCCGGTCGTCTTGATCCCGGGCGCCTTCGAGACCCATTCGAAGTACTCGCCGTCCTTCAGCTCGGTCACCTCCCAGACGGCGACCGGGAGCTTGGGCTGCCGGATGCGGGTACGGGCGCCGATGTGGATGCGGCCCGCGTCGAGCCGCTCGACGGAATCGACGGTCGGGGTCCAGTCGGGCCACCGCTCGACGTCGCTGAAAACATCCCAGACCACCTCTGCTGAGGCCTGGATCGTGCTGGAGTGATCGAAGCGCATGTACCAAATGGTACATCAGGTCTGTGTGAGGCTTCGGCGGGCGGTCTGCCGGGCCGATCCCGGCGGCAGGTAGGGTCTTGGCCCATGGCTGACCAGAACGTCCCGCAGAACGTGGATAACGAGCAGGACCCGGGCGCGAACACGCAGATGTTCCGCGCGTTCGTCAACGAGGGCGCGACCGAGACGACCCGCGATCCCAAGATCAACGGCCGCGTGCTCGCCGTCATCGGCGCCGCCGTACTGCTGATCGCGGTAATCGCCGCCATCGCCGTCCTCTGATTTGACCGACCTGCACGTCGAGGTCGTCCGGGTCTTCACCGACCCCGACGGCCGATTCGGTAACCCCCTAGGCATCGTCGACGGCCGCCTCGTCCCACCCGCCGACCGCCAGCGTGTCGCCGCCGCCCTCGGCTACAGCGAGACGGTGTACGTCGACGACGCACCGACCGGCACCCTCCGCATCTACTCCGCCACCGCCGAGATGCCCTTCGCCGGCCACCCAACCGTCGGCGCAGCCGCCTGGCTCCACGCCACCGGCCACCCGGTCGACACCCTCCACGTCCCCGCCGGCGCCATCGCCGTCACCCGCAGCGACGACCTCTTCTCGGTCCGCGCCAACACCACCTGGGGCAGCACCTGGGACTGGCACCACCTCGCCTCACCCGAAGCAGTCCTCACCGCCGACCCCACGACGTACAACGCCGGCCACACCTTCCTCTGGTCCTGGCAGGACGAGCCCCGCGCCATCATCCGAGCCCGAGCCTTCGCCCCCGCAATGGGCGTCCCCGAAGACGAGGCCACCGGCTCCGCCGTAACCCAACTAACCGCCCAACTCACCCGCAACCTCCACGTCATCCAGGGCGCCGGTTCCCACCTCTACACGACCTACGAACCACCGACCCACGCCACTGTCGGCGGCCGGGTCCGGATCGGCAGCCCGCGCACCATCACGATCTGACCCCGATCCGGGCATCCGTTGACGGTTGGTACGGAACGGATAGAGCATGGGACCTCTACTTGGGGAGGTCTTGTGGCAGACGTTGTCAGGGCGGCCTTGGTGCAGACGTCGTGGACCGGCGACAAAGAGTCCATGATCAAGGCGCACGAGGACTACGCGCGGCAGGCGGCCGCGGCGGGTGCGAAGGTGATCTGTTTCCAGGAGCTGTTCTACGGGCCGTACTTCTGTCAGAAGCAGGACGCCGAGTACTACGAGTACGCCGAGTCCGTGCCGGGACCGACGACCGAGCGGTTCGCCGCGCTGGCGCAGGAGCTCGGGATGGTGATGGTGCTCCCGGTGTACGAGCAGGAGCAGCCGGGTGTGCTGTACAACACCGCGGCCGTGATCGATGCCGACGGCACCTATCTGGGCAAGTACCGGAAGAACCACATCCCGCAGGTGAAGGGATTCTGGGAGAAGTTCTACTTCCGCCCGGGCAACCTCGGATACCCGATCTTCGACACCGCGGTCGGCCGCATCGGCGTGTACATCTGCTACGACCGGCATTTCCCCGAGGGCTGGCGGGCGCTCGGTCTGGCCGGCGCGAAGATCGTGTTCAACCCGTCGGCGACGAGCCGCGGGCTCTCGGCGTACCTGTGGCAGCTGGAGCAGCCCGCGAGTGCGGTCGCGAACGAGTACTTCATCGGGGCGATCAACCGGGTCGGCATCGAGTCCGAGTTCGGCGACAACGACTTCTACGGTACGTCGTACTTCGTCGACCCCGAGGGCAAGTTCGTCGGGGACGTCGGCCATGACCACGATCCGGAACTGATCATCCGCGACCTGGACCTCGGGCTGCTGGACACGGTCCGGGACCGCTGGCAGTTCTACCGCGATCGCCGCCCGGATGCCTACGGAGACCTGACGAAGCCTTAAGGGGACCTACATGTCTTTGCTGGTCAAGGGTGGAACCGTTGTCGGACCGACCGGGACGCGGGTCGCGGACGTGCTGGTCGAGGGCGAGAAGATCGTTGCCGTCCTCGACCCGTCGTTCACGCCGACGATCACCGCCGACGAGGTGATCGATGCCTCCGGCAAGTATGTGATCCCGGGCGGGATCGACGCGCACACGCATATGGAGATGCCGTTCGGCGGTACGTCGGCCAGCGACACGTTCGACACCGGGACCCGCGCCGCGGCGTACGGCGGGACCACGACGATCATCGACTTCGCGATCCAGCGCACCGGCGAGGTGGTGCAGGACGGGCTGGCGGCCTGGCACGCGAAGACCGAGGGCGAGTGCCACATCGACTACGCGTTCCACATGATCCTCGGCGGCGTCGACACCGACGCGCTGAAGGCGATGGACCAGCTGGTCGCCGACGAGGGCATCACCAGCTTCAAGCTGTTCATGGCGTACCCGGGCGTCTTCTACTCCGACGACGGGCAGATCCTCCGCGCGATGCAGACCGCGCGGGCCAACGGCGCGATGATCATGATGCACGCCGAGAACGGCATCGCGATCGACGTACTCGTCCAGCAGGCGCTGGAACGCGGCGAGACCGACCCGATCTACCACGGCATCACCCGCCCGGCCGCGCTGGAGGCCGAGGCAACGAACCGCGCGATCGCGCTGGCCGAGGTCGCGCAGGACTGCCCGCTGTACATCGTCCACCTGTCCGCGAGTCAGGCGCTGGCCAAGGTCGCCGAGGCGCGGGACGCCGGCCGCAACGTGTTCGCCGAGACGTGTCCGCAGTACCTCTATCTGACGCTGGAGGACCAGCTCGGGGCGCCCGGTTTCGAGGGTGCGAAGTGGGTGTGCTCGACACCGCTGCGGAGCAAACACGAGTCGCACGCTCGGGATCTGTGGAAGGGGCTGCGGAGCAACGATCTGGCGATCGTGTCGACCGACCACTGCCCGTTCTGCATGAAGGATCAGAAGGAGATGGGCATCGGCGACTTCTCCAAGATCCCGAACGGGATCGGCGGCGTCGAGCATCGCGTCGACCTGATCTTCCAGGGCGTTGTCGACGGCCACCTCTCGCTCGAGCGCTGGGTGGAGACGATCGCGACCACGCCGGCCCGGATGTTCGGGCTGTACCCGCAGAAGGGCATCGTCCAGCCGGGATCCGACGCCGACCTGGTGATCTACGACCCGAACGGTACGACGCGGATCGGGGTCGAGACGCATCACATGAACATGGACTACTCGGCGTACGAAGGGGTCGAGATCCAGGGCCGGGTGGGCACCGTGATCTCGCGCGGCGAGGTAATCGTGGCTGACGGCAACTACCATGGCCGCAAGGGCCGGGGGAAGTTCCTGAAGCGTGGCCTGTCGTCGTACCTGATGTAAGGGGGAGCCGTGGACTTCGGTGTGGTGTTCCAGTGTGATCCGCCCGCGTCCACGGTCGTGGAGCTGGCCCGGAAGGCGGAGGACGCCGGGTTCGACTACGTGTGGACGTTCGACTCGCATCTACTGTGGCAGGAGCCGTTCGTCATCTACAGCCAGATCCTGGCCAGCACGCAGCGGGTGATCGTCGGGCCGATGGTGACGAACCCGGGGACGCGGGACTGGACCGTGATCGCGTCCCAGTTCGCCACGCTGAACGAGATGTTCGGCAACCGGACGATCTGCGGGATCGGTCGCGGCGACTCCGCGCTGCGCACACTCGGTGCGAAGCCGGGGACGATCGCCGAGATGAAGCAGTGCGTCGAGGTCGTGCGTTCGCTGGCGCGCGGCGAGACGGTCGAGTACCGCGGGCAGCAGCTGAAGTTCGCGTGGGTCGACAACGGCGCGCTCGACGTGTGGGTCGCGGCGTACGGTCCGCGGGCGTTGGCTGCGACGGGAGAGGTCGGCGACGGCTACATCCTGCAGCTGGCGGATCCCGATATCGCCGAGTGGATGATCACCGCCGTACGGCGTGCTGCCGAGGAGGCGGGGCGCGATCCGATGGCGATCAAGTTCTGCGTCGCGGCCCCGGCGTACGTCGGCGACGACCTGGAACACCAGCGCGAACAGACCCGCTGGTTCGGCGGCATGGTCGGCAACCACGTCGCGGACATCGTCGAGCGCTACGGGTCCAGTGGCGCCGTACCGCAAGCCCTCACCGACTACATCGAAGGCCGCAAGGGCTACGACTACGCCGAACACGGCCGCGCCGGCAACACCCACACCACCTTCGTCCCCGACGAGGTCGTCGACCGCTTCTGCATCCTCGGCCCCGTCGAGAACCACGTCACCCGGCTCAATCAATTGAAGGATCTCGGCGTCGACCAGTTCGCGCTCTACCTGCAGCACGACGCCAAGGAAGAGACCCTGGCCGCCTACGGCAAGGACATCATCCCGAGCTTCTGAGCAGCCTCAGCCAACCGCAGGCCCGGTGGAGTGGCGAGGTAGACGGCCGACGGCGGGTAACCGGTTGTGACGCTGCGGCTGATGAGGTCGGCCGCCTCGAGTTCCTTCAGCGTCAGCGTCAACGCGCGCGGCGTGATGTCCGGGAGCGCCCGCCGGACCTCCGAGAACCGGTGTGCCCCGGCCAGCAGGGTGAGCGTCGGCAGCGACCACTTCTTCAGCCCTACGTCCGTGACGTCCAGTTCGTCGAGCAGTTCTGTGAGCGCGGCGGCCGATGCACCGAGCACGGGGGAGGTCAGCAGGTATTCCGGGCGTAGCGGGTGGCCTTTGCCCGGATTGCGCTGGATCAGGCCGGTCCCAAGCAGGAACGTCAGCGTCCGGCGTAATGACTCGCGGCTCACACCGAGGGTATTGCTGAGGTTCACGAAACGGCCGCCGTGGCCGCGGTGCAGCTCGGCCAGCACCGGGACGGCCCAACGGAAATGAACCAGGCGGGCAAGCGTTGACACGAAAGTAAGCTTAGTATAAAAACAGGACTATGGGTGGGATCGAGTACGACGGGCGCGCGGTCTGCGCGCTGGATGTTTCCGACCTGGAGCGGGCCGTGCAGTGGTACGAGCAGGCCCTCGGCTTCGAGGTCGTACACCGGCTGGAGTCCTGGGGCTGGGCCGAGTTGAGTACGCCGCTACCCGGGATCTCGATCGGCCTCGGCCAGGTCGAGGACCCGAAGACCGACGGCGGGGTCGTGGTCACGTTCGGCGTCCACGACATCGACAGGTCCCGCGCGCACCTGGAGTCGCTGGACACCCGCTTCGACGGCGAGACCCGGCAGATCGCCGACGAAGTCCGCCTCGCCACGTTCTACGACCCGGACGGCAACGCCTTCATGCTCGCGCAGAGGTTGGTGTGAGCACGCCGCCGCGCCCGGGCATGGAGAGCCTCACGCTGGTCCTGCTCCGCCGTCCGGCGACTCCGACGGACTTCACCGAGGACGAGGCGGACCGGATCCAGCAGGCCCACCTCGACTTCCTCGACGGCAAGCGGGCGGCCGGCGTGATGGGCGCGGCCGGCCCGTTCCGGGACCACGACGACCAGGTACTGCGGGGTTTGTGCGTCTACCGCACCGGCATCGAGGAGGCCCGCAAGCACGCGGCCGAGGATCCGGCGGTGCAGGCGGGCATGCTCGAGGCGGAGGTCATCACCTGGTGGTTCCGCGAGGGTGAGATCAGGCTGGGTTAGGCGTCCAGCGGTAGGCGCCCGGGAGTAGGTCGGTGGCGAGGACGGACCTGGGGCCGTCGTCGGTCGGCAGGATGACGCGGATGCCCGGGTGGTAGTCGACCAGGACCTGGCGATCGCGGCCGCACGGACCGACGACGCCGCGGCCTTCGTTGCCAACGGCCACGATCGTGGTGAGCTCGCGGGCACCGTCCGCGCGGGCGCGGCCGAGGGCGACCAGTTCGGCGCACGGGCCGCCGGTGAAGTGGTAGAGGTTGATACCGGCGTACATCCGGCCGTCGATCCCGCGGACGGCGGCACCCATCGTGTAGACGCCGTCGGGTCCGTCGGTGTTCGCATCGACCGTACGACGGGCCAGCTCGATCAGCTCGCGGTCGTCGTCGGTGAGCGGTTGCAGGGAGAGCATGCGGCCAAGCCTGCCACGTCAGCCCACGCCGGATGGAACAAATTTGCCGCAGGCGTGGTTGGATGTACTAGGTCTAGTTTCAGTAGCTGTGGTTTATCTCGATCTTTCCTTGCGAGAGATGGTGTGCCGCGCCGGTGCGACGAACGCCGGGCCTGCCGCGACCGCGGTGCGCCTCATCTCTGACAAGGGAGCAACAACATGGCACAGGGAACTGTGAAGTGGTTCAACGCCGACAAGGGCTTCGGCTTCATCACCGTCGACGGCGGCGGAGCGGACGTTTTCGTCCACTACTCCACCATCCAGACCGACGGGTTCCGTAGCCTCGACGAGAACCAGCGGGTCGAGTTCGACATCGCCCAGGGCCCCAAGGGCCAGCAGGCGGAGAACGTCAAGGTCGTCTGACTCCGAACAGCCGCGGCTCCCACTCGTGGGGGCCGCGGCTGTTTTGTTTCAGCCGGCGATGCGTTTCAGCTCGGCCTCGGTGACGGACCTCACCTTCTTGATCTCCGCGGCCGGGTCGGCGCCGCTGCGGATGATCCGGTTCAGCGCGTCGGAGTACGCCGTACTGGCTTTGGGTGACCAGAGCATCGGGTTCTGCGGGCGGCCGTTCTCGTTGAGCAGCTTGACCGCGTCCGCCGCCGGGCCGGACTTGAGCTTGTCCGCCTTGCCGGCCAGGCTCTTGCGCGCCGGGACGTGGAAGCCGTACGACTGCGCGAAGTCGAGCTGGTCGTCGGTCTGGTCGACCCACAACCACTTGATGTACTTCTTCGCCGCGTCGATGTTCTTCGACTTCGCGTTCACGCACGCGCCATAAGCACCGACGGGGACGCTCGCCTCGCCGGTCGTCGCGTTGAGCTTCGGCCAGGGGAGTACGCCGTAGTCGCCCGGCAACGCCTTCTCGATCACGGGAAGCGTCCACAGCCCGGTGAACTGCATCGCGGTCAGGCCCTGCGTGAACGCAGCCGGGTCGGACCAATCGGTCGGTGCCCCGAGCAACAGAACCTTCGAGGTCCAGAGCTCGCGCAACTTGCTCAGCGACTCGGCCGCGCGCGGGTCGTCGAACCCGAACTGGTTGTCCGCGGTCAGGTAGTCCAGACCGGCCGACCAGAGCGCCGGTCCACCGAGCACGCCGACCCCGCCGTCGTTGCCGACGAACAGACCCTTCACCTTGTCGTTGGTCAGCTTCTTCGCCGCGGCCAGCAGTTCGTCGACGGTCTGCGGCGGCTGTACGCCGGCTGCGCTCAGCATGCTCTTGCGGTAGACCATCAGCTGCATGTCGATCACCTGCGGGATCGCATACAGCTTGCCCTCGTACGACATCCGCTGGACCAGCGCGACGTTGAAGTCGTTCTTCGCGTCGCCCAGGATGTCGCCGAGGTCCACGACCTGGTTGCCCTTGATCATGTCGATCGTCGGGCCGTTCGGGTACTCGAACGTGTCCGGACCCTGGTTCGTGAGCAGCGCGGTCGAGGCCTTCTTCTCGTAGTCGCCCGGCGACCACTGGATCGTCACGGTGGCGTCCGGGTAGGCCTTCGCGTACTTCTCGACCGCCTGCTGCGTGCCCGCTTCGCCGTATTGGTGGTACCACTGCTGGAGCGCCGGCTTGTCGCCGCTGCCGCTACTCGAGGGCCGCCCGCTGTTGGATCCACACCCAGCCACCGCCATCGCCGCCAGCCCGGCACCGAGCCCCAGCACCCGCCGCCTGCTGATCCCACCACTCATCACACCGTCTCCAGTCCCGCACGGTCCCACAGCCCGTGCGCATCTGCTGACCCTACGTCGACGGCAGGGCTTCGGAGACGGTAATTCCAGCGCTCGAACTGGGATCAGGCAGGAGCCGGCGCGGCACCCGCGCCGTTGCCCGGCCGGGCGCTCGCGATCCGCGCGACGCCGGCATCGGGTTTGCGGCCGGCCTTGCGGGCAGCCTCGACATGCAACCGGGCCAGCTCGACGGCCTGGCGGGAGACCTTCACGGTCTTCTTCTCAGCCATTGTCACTGTCTCCCTCGACGACCTCGATGTCTGCATCCGCAATATCAGCGTACGCGGCCGCGCCGACCCGGTCGATCGCTACCGCGGCAGTCAGCGCGGCGACCAGGTCGTAGTCCTCCGGCTGTAACAACTCCGACCGCATCAGTGAGCGCAGCGTCACCACGCCGGCGTCCGTGCCCGCATCGTCCTCGCCGTCGAGGATCTGCTCGACCGCCCAGCGGACCATCCGCATCGTCTCCTCACGGTGCCGCCAGGTGTCGAGCTCACGATCGGACTTGCGGACCAGGTACGACCCGAGGAAGACGCCGCCGAGCGCGAGCAGCGGACTGAGCACCGTCATCACGACGCCGACGATCGAGATCCAGGTGGGGATCACGCACGCGCCTCCCAATTGCATGGTTTTGACCGGCTGATGATGTTACGAAGGAGCATTCCACCCGCCACCGACAAAGCTGACCCAGGATGACAAGGAGCGGTGTCACCGTGACCGACGAACCCGACATGTACGACGTGTTCGTACAAGGGACCGTGTTCTACGACATCGTGATGACCGGCCTGGAAACCGCCCCGACCACCGGGACCGAGATCTTCGCAGAAGGTATGGGGTCCTGCCCCGGCGGCGTCGCGAACTTCGCGATCGCGGCCGCCCGGCTCGGCCTGAAGAGCGGCCTGGCCGCCGTCTTCGGTGACGACGTGTACGCCGACTTCTGCTGGCGGACCCTGGCCGACCAGGAGGGTGTGGACCTGTCCCATTCGCGACGGATCGGCCACTGGCACTCGCCCGTCACCGTCTCGATGTCGATCGACCGGGACCGCGCGATGGTCACGCACGCCCACGAGGCGCCCGGCGACCCCAGCAAACTGGTCGGTCCCGGCCTGAAGACGCGGTCCGCGATCGTGCCGGTCGCCGACGAGTTGCCCGGCTGGACGGTCGAGGCACGCGAGTCCGGTGCGCTGCTGTTCGGTGACGTCGGGTGGGACCCGACGGACGAGTGGTCGCCGGCCGTTCTCGACGTACTGGAAGGGTTCTACGCGTTCACGCCCAACGCGACCGAGGCGATGTCGTACACGCGGACCGACACGCCGAAGGCCGCCCTGCACAAGCTGGCCGAGCGGGTGCCGCTGGCGGTCGTGACGAACGGGGCAGACGGCGTACTGGCGATCGACTCGACGACCGGCGAGGAGGAGCAGGTGCCGGCGCTGCCGGTCCGCTCGTACGACCCGACGGGTGCCGGCGACGTCTTCCTCGCGTCGCTGGTCCTCGGAACGCTCCGCGGCTGGCCGCTGGCTCATCGGCTTGCGTTCAGCAACCTCTGCGCCGGGCTGTCGGTCCAGCACTTCGGCGGATCGCTCGCGGCGCCGGGCTGGGGCGACATCATCGACTGGGTCCGCGACCACAGCCGGCACCGGCCGGGCGACGTCGACCCGGCCATCCTCGAGCACTACACGTTCGTCGGCGACGTCCTGCCCGCCGGGCCGGTCCCGATCGTTCGCCGGGCGTCGGCAACGATCGCGCGCCAGTCGGACGCCTGACACATCCGTTTCAAACGCACCGGGTATCGGACGCGCCCGTACGTACCGGCAGGCCTGGTCGGCGGCACGCCCGGGAGCGCCTAGACTGATCGCCGGCCGCTCCGGTGGCGTACGGTGCACTTCGTGGTTACCGTCGCGCCGCTTCCTGTTCCCGACCACGGCCGGATGATCCCGTGATCCGCTTCGAGAATGTGTCCAAGACGTACGAGGGCCAGTCCAAGGCCGCTCTGCTGAACGTCAACGTCGAGATCGAGAAAGGCGAGTTCGTCTTCCTGGTCGGCACCTCCGGGTCCGGCAAGTCGACGTTCCTGCGCCTGGTACTGCGTGAGCACCGGACCACCCGCGGTCACATCATGGTCGCCGGCAAGGACCTGAACCGGCTGGCCAGCTGGCGGATCCCGCAGATGCGCCGCCAGATCGGGACCGTGTTCCAGGACTTCCGGCTGCTGCCGAACAAGACCGTCGCGGAGAACGTGGCGTTCGCGCTGCAGGTGATCGGCAAGCCCCGCTCGCACATCCGCAAGACCGTTCCCGAGGTGCTCGAGCTGGTCGGCCTGGACGGCAAGGAAGACCGGATGCCGGACGAGCTGTCCGGCGGTGAGCAGCAGCGGGTGGCGATCGCCCGCGCGTTCGTGAACCGGCCGATGATCCTGATCGCCGACGAGCCCACCGGAAACCTCGACCCGGGTACGTCGGTCGGCATCATGAAGCTGCTGGACCGGATCAACCGCACCGGAACGACCGTGGTGATGGCCACCCACGACGTGTCGATCGTGGACCAGATGCGCAAGCGCGTGATCGAGCTGGAGAACGGCCACGTCGTCCGCGACGAGTCGCGCGGCGTCTACGGCTACCAGCACTGACCAGGGGACTGACTGACTGATGCGCTTGAACTACATCCTCTCCGACCTCGGTATCGGCCTGCGGCGGAACATGTCGATGACGATCGCGGTCGTCGTCACGATCTGGGTCTCGCTGTCGCTGTTCGGCAGCGCGCTGCTCGCCCGCGAGCAGGTCGACCTGATGAAGGGGAACTGGTACGACAAGATCCAGATCTCGGTCTTCCTGTGCACCAAGGACTCCGGCGGCCGCGGCTGCAGCGGGACCGACGTGACCCAGGAGCAGAAGAACCGGATCCAGCAGGTCATCCAGACCAACCCCGACACCGCACCCGACGGCGTCTTCTCGGAGTCGAAGTCCGAAGCATTCGAGTCGTTCAAGAAGCTGTACAAGGACTCGCCGATCGTCAGCACGGTCACCCAGGACCAGATGCAGGAGTCCTTCCGGGTCAAGCTGAAGGATCCACAGCGCTATCAGAACCTGGTGAGTGCGGTCAGCGGCTTACCGGGCGTCGATACGGTGCAGGACCTCCGGCAGTACCTCGATCCGTTGTTCAAGGCCCTCAACGGGTTGCAGGTCGGCGCGCTGATATCGGCCGGCTTGCTGCTGGTCGCAGCCCTGATGCAGATCTCCAACACGATCCGGCTGGCGGCGTACGCCCGGAGACGGGAGATCGGCATCATGCGCCTGGTGGGCGCCTCGAACTTCTATATCCAGCTGCCGTTCCTGCTCGAAGCGGTGCTGGCCGCCCTGGTGGGCGCGGTCTTTGCCTGCGGCACCCTGTGGGTCGGGGTGTACTTCGTTGTCATGCAGCGGGCCCAGGAGACGTTCCGGGTCTGGCAGTGGGTCGGCGCGGCCGAAACCTTCCGCGCGACGCTGATCATGGTCGTGGTCGGCCTGATCCTGGCCGTGATCCCGACATTCCTGACGACGCGGAAATACCTCAAAGTCTGACCCGGGTGACCTATCGTGCTGTATCAGGAGTCACAGAAGTAACAGACGTAACTCCTGTACCGCACGACAACTGAACCCAGAGCAAGGGGTCGACCTGTGGTCCCGCACTTCCCCGGTGCGAACCCGCGCAAGCGGGGGAGCATCAAGCGAGACGACAGCACCGGCACCGCCACCACGCCGTACCAGCGATCACGCACGCGACCGCCGGGCCGGCAGACGGTGGTTGCCGCTTGCTGCCTTGTCCTGTCCCTGTCCGCCGGAGTCCTGGCGGCGGTTCCGTCTGCCCCGTCGGCAGAGGCGAAACCGCCGGATCCAGCCGCCAAGAAGAAACAGCTCGACGCGCAGCTCGGTCAGCAGAAGGCCGATCTCGACGACGCGTCCGACCAGCTCGGCAAGTCCGTTGCCGCGTACAACCAAGCCGAGACGAAATACCAGGCCGTCCAGGTCCGGTACGCCGCCGCGCAGGGCCAGTTGGCCGCCGCGAAGGCCGCCGATGCGGTTGCCGCCGGCAAGCTTGCCGCGGCCGAGGCGGCTCTGCGTACGGCGGTGTCCGACGTCGAGGCCGGCGAGAAGCTGATCGCGGAGAAGCGGGCCGTCGCCGGTCGCGCCGTACGGTCGGCGTACCAGCAGCAGAACAGTCTCGTCGGGCTGTCGATCGCGCTGCGCGGTGCCGCGCCGGCCGATATCGCCACCGGGATGCAGATCCAGCGGAACGTGTTCGGCATCCAGAGCAACGCGATCACCAACCTGAACAACGCGCAGGCGGAGCTCGCCAGCCGTCGGGTCAAGGTCGCGGCCGCGGAGAAGGCATCCGAGGCGGCCCGGGCCGAGGCGGCGGCGACCGTACAGCGGGTCACCGAGCTGACCAAGCAGGTCGCGGCCGACAAGGCCGAGGCGGCGGCGGTCGCGAAGGTGAAGCTGATCGCGTTCAAGGCTGCCGAGAAGGAGAAGAACAGCGAGCTGGCGCAGTACAACTCGCTGCTGCGTGAGCGGGCGCGGGTCGAGGCGCTGCTGATCGCGCGGGCGAAGGCCGAGAAGGCAGCAGCCGCGCGGCGGAAGGCGGCGGCCGAGAAGGCCGAACGGGAGAAGGCGCGCAAGGAACACCGGCCACCGCGGAACATCCCGGATCCGGGCGGTTCGGGTGGCGGTCGGTTGAGTTACCCGGTGAGCAGTTACATCACCTCGCCGTACGGGATGCGGTTCCACCCGGTCCTGCATTACTGGAAGCTGCACGACGGCACCGACTTCCGCGCTCCCTGCGGTACGCCGGTTCGCGCCGCGGCCGACGGCGTCGTGACGGACAAGTACTACAACGGCGGTTACGGGAACCGGCTCTTCGTCTCACACGGAGTGATGGACGGTCGCTCGATCACGACCGTCTACAACCACCTCTCGAAGTACAAGGCCCACGTCGGCGAGCGGGTCCGCAGAGGCGAGATCATCGCGTGGTCCGGGACGACCGGCTACTCGACCGGCTGCCATCTGCACTTCATGGTCTACCAGGACGGCAACGTCATTAATCCGATGAAGTGGCTCTGAGCGACCTGCGATACTGGTCGGATGGTGAAACAGACCGGCCAGCAGAAGCCGATCGCGCAGAACCGGAAGGCGCGACACGACTACCACATCGAGGACGTGGTGGAGGCCGGGCTGGTGCTGACGGGGACCGAGGTCAAGTCCCTCCGGCTGGGCCGGGCCTCCCTCGTCGACGCGTTCGCCGCCGTCCGCGGCAACGAGCTGTGGCTGCAGGGCATGCACATCCCGGAGTACACGCACGGCACCTGGACCAACCACGAGCCACGCCGGGCGCGGAAGCTGCTGCTGCACAAGGACGAGGTGCAGAAGCTGATCCGGGCGGTCGAGCAGCAGGGTGTGTCGCTGATCCCGCTGTCGCTGTACTTCAAGGACGGGTACGCGAAGGTCGAGCTCGCGACCGGGCGCGGCAAGAAGGACTACGACAAACGCCACGCCCTCGCCGAGCGCCAGGCCAACCGCGAGGCCCAGCGCGCCCTGTCGGACCGCCACCGTCACTGACCGGGGATCGCTCAGGGACTGCTCCGGGCTGAACCCGATGGGGCGAACGGCAGGTCGCGCGCAGAGTGGAAGCATGTCCACTTCAGACCTGCTGGTGACGCCGGCCCAACGGGACCGCGCAGTCGAGATCCTGAAAGAGATGTACGCCGACGGCCGGCTCGACCACATGGAGTTCGACCTCCGGCTCGAGAAGGCCCTGAAGGCCCGCACCCGCGCGGAGCTGAACAGCACGTTCGACGGCCTGGTCGCACGGCCCGTCCCGACGTTCGCGCCGGCCGCCTTCACCCGCCCGGCGCCGATCCAGCGCTACCAGGGTGACGGGCGGGGGATGGGCACGGTCGCGCACTGGCTCGGCTACCCGACGTTCTTCGTCGGCCCCGCCATCGTGGTCGCCACCACCGGCCAGAAGAACCCCGCCGTACGCCGCCACGCCGTCGAGGCCCTCAACTTCCAACTGACCGCCGTCGGCGCCTTCGCCGCCCTCGGCATCCTCACCGGCTTCACCCACGGCTTCCTCGGGTTCCTCTTCCCCATCCTCGGAATCCTCTGGTTCCTCCTCACCGGCATCGGCGGCCTGGCCACCGCAGCCACCGGCAAGTTCCGCTACCCCTTCACCCTCCGCCTGATCAAGTAGGGGAATGTCAGGTGCGGTGGGTCTGTTGGACTTGATAGTGTGGATCTTCCACCACCCTCCGGGGCGGTGGGAGTTTGACAACTCAACAGGGGGTGAACGGTTTCGACTTTGGACGTTGGTTCCAAGGGAAGCGGGCCGAGGATCCAGGGTTATCTCGTTAACGATCTCTGGAAACCAATAAGTGCCAATACATCGCGCACTAGCTACGCTCTCGCCGCCTGACGGCCGAGCACTAAAGTAGCGGTCAGCCCGGGGATGCTTCCGACCCGGTTCCTGGCCTCAGCTAGGAAGCTTGCTGTGCTAGCCCGGTCACGGGGTTAGCACGGGACATTCACAGTGACTGAGCCTGTCAGCGAGATGTCTGTACAAACGCTGGGGCTGAGAAAAACGCCATTCAGACTGCGCCCGGAGAAGTCTTGAAACCCCGCCGAAGGACGCGGGTTCGATTCCCGCCACCTCCACGAAGGCGATGGGCGACTCGTGCCGACGGAAAGCGTCGGCCGGGTCGCCTTCGTCGTTTTGTGCGGCTGCGCTTCGCTTGCCGCAAGCGGGGGCTCCGCCACCCGCACCCCCTGCGCCTTCGCTTCGCTCGGCTCCGTGGCTGGGTTGAGCAGTCAGCTCACCTGCGGTGATGGAGTGAGCAGTCTCCGTGGCTTGTTTCAGTCTTCGGAGAGTAGTTGGGCTGTTTGGGCTGTGTCTTCGGTGCCTCGGTAGTGGTAGATCTTGCCGTTGCGGAAGCGCCACCAGTGGTGGAGTTCCATGACGGCGGATTTGCCGGTTCGGGTGCTTGTTGCGCCGAAGCGGATGATGGCCATCACGTCGGTGTCGTTGGATGCGATGGCCAGTGGGGTGAACTCGGTGACGGTGAGTGCTTCGGCGAGTTCTTTGAAGAAATCCGGGACCTCGGACTTGCCGTGCTTGACCCCGTGCCAGGGGGCCGGCGCCGCCTCGGAGACGGATGCCCAGTCGACGTCGTCGGTCAGCTGCTCGAGGATGAAGCCGACGTCGCCGCGGCCGAACGCGTCGTAGACCGACTCGACGGTCTTGATGTTGTCGCTTGCGCTGGTCTGCGCCATGGAAGCCTCCCCCAATTGTGTGGCCTCCCCCAGGGACCACGTCCCTTACCTACAGCTATAGGCCGGTCGGCCGCGGATGGGAACGCCTGAGGGAATATTCCGCACAGCGAATATTCGCTGATCGGGCAGATATCGGGACGCCGGCGGGTTGTACCAGTGGGGTGTCAGGCGGGTGACAGCGCGACGGGGGATGGTGGGGCTGTGAAGCAGGGAGGGCGCAGATGAGCGGCGTGCGAAATGGGCGGCGGGATGTCGTGGTCGCGGACGACGGGGCTGCGATCGAGGTACTGAGCTTCGGAGCGGGGCCGGGGCTCGTGGTGATTCCGGGCAACAACCGGCGGGCTCACCACTACGAGGCACTGGCGCGCGGGCTGGCCGGCGCGCATACGGTGCACGTGATCGAGCGACGCGGCCGCGGGGCGAGCGGTCCGCAAGGGCCGTCGTACGGCGTGGACACGGAAGTCGACGACGCCGTCGCGGTGATGGAGCACACCGGTACGCGGATGGTGTTCGGTCACAGCTACGGCGGTTTGGTGGCGTTGCACGTCGGGCTGCGGCGGACGGTCGATGCGCTGGTCGTCTACGAACCCGGCGTGAGCATCGGCGGGTCGTTCGACGCGAGTTGGCTGGAGGTGTTCACGCGGCAACTCGGGGACCGGCGACAGGTCGCGGCGATGGCGACGTTCCTCAAAGGGACCGGGCTGTTGCCGTTCCGGACCTCACCGTTGCTGTGGGCAATCTCCTTGCTGATGTTGCGCGGGCCCGGTGGGCACGAGACGCGGGCCATGATGCCGACGACGCCGGCGGAGATCGCCGAGATCGTTCGGCTCGACTCCGACGGCAGCCGGTACGCCGGGATCGCGTCGCGGACCCTTCTCCTCGGTGGTGAGAAGTCGCCCGCATACCTGACCGGAGTACTCCCGCAACTCGCGACGATCCTGCCGAGCGCCGAGTACACGATCCTGCCCGGCCTCGACCACAACGCCCCGGACGAGAACGCCGCTGACGTCATCGCCCAGCAGATCCGCCTGCACCTGGTCCGCGGGGAGCGCCACGGGTACGTCGACCACGAGTCGGTCGAGTACGGCGTACACCTGGCCGACGAACGGGTGCCGATCCATCGGGATTGACGATGGATCCGGCGCGGTGGACATTCTGTGTGTGAGCACGGCCGAACAGGACGCCCAGGCGTTCGCTGACCTCTTCCGCGAGACGTACCTGCGTTTCCACCGCCGGGACGGCAAGCGGACCGAGATGTCCGGCGCGAGCCGGGCCGTTCTGCAGCACCTCTCGCAGACCGGGCCGTTGACCGTCGGCGATATCGCGCTGCACCTGGACCGGGCGCAGTCCGTCGTCAGCGACATCGTGACCCAGCTCGAGTCCAAGGGCGTGCTGGAGCGCGAGCGCGATCCCGAGGACCGGCGCCGCACGCTCATGTGGCTGTCGCCGGAGGGCTTCGACGTACTGCGTGCCGATCGCGACGTACTGAGCGTCGCCGCGCTGGCGGACTCGTTCGCCCAGCTGCCAACCGGCGACCGGGCCGTGCTGCTCGCCACCCTGTCCCAGCTGATCCGAACGGAGCAGAAACATGACCACCACTAGCTGCGAGAGCTGCAGCATGCCGATCGAGAGCGGCCGGTACTGCGCGTACTGCGTCGATGCCGACGGCAACCTTCAGGACTTCGACACCCGGTTCGCGTCGATGGTGTCGTGGCAGGAACGCCGGCACCCGGGCGAGCCGCGCGAGAAGATCGAGGCCGACACCCTCGCCTACATGGCGACGATGCCGGCCTGGCGCGACCACCCGCGTCTCGCCGAGCATCGCTAGCTTATGACTTTTGTACGACGTCCCAGTGCTCCACGATTTGCTCGCCTTCGAAGCGCCAGATGTCGACCACGGCCTGACTCCCCTCGGCGGTCGTCATGAGGTAGTGCACGACCACATGGGTGTCGTCGGCAATGATGCGCCGGAGGTCGAGCTCGGCCCCGGCGACCGGTGCGCGGGCGATGAACTCGATGAAGGCGTCGCGGCCCGACGGGTTGCCGGGGCTGTGTTCGACGAAGTTCTCGTGCAGGAGCGGGCGGAGCGGCTCGAGGTTGCCGTTGGCAAACTCCTGGAACGCGTGCAGGGTCAGTTCCTTGATCGTCATGCCGACGACGATGAGCCCGCGGCGGCCGCGTTGTCGATTACATCGCTTGTAATTGCCCGGCCCGCGATACTCGGAGGGTGAGCGAAGACAGACCGGTCGGCGAACTGCTGCGGGAGTGGCGCCGGCGGCGGAAGCTGAGTCAGCTCGACCTCGCGATCCAGGCGGACGTGTCGCCGCGGCACGTGAGCTTCGTCGAGACCGGGCGGACGATCCCGAGCAGTGCGATGGTGCTGCATCTCGCCGAGCAACTCGCGGTGCCGCTGCGGGAACGCAACCGGCTGCTGGTCGCGGCCGGACATGCGCCGGTATACCGGCAGACGCCGCTCGACGATCCGGACATGGCGCGGGTCCGCGCGGCCCTCGACCAGTTCGTCCGCGCGCACACGCCGTACCCTGCCCTCGCCGTCGATCGCCGCTGGAACCTCCTGCTCGCCAATCATCCGTTCAACGCACTCCTGGCCGGCGTCGACCCGAAGCTGCTCACCCCGCCCATCAACTTGATGCGCCTCGGGCTGCACCCCGACGGCATCGCGTCGCGGATCATCAACCTGCAACAGGTCCGCGGCTACCTGCTGCCACGGCTCGCCCGCCAGGCCGCCGCCTCCGGCGACCCGGAGCTCGATCAGCTGTACGACGAACTCGTTGCCTTCGGCCCCGTCGACAACACCCCACCGGACCCCGCCGACATCGCCCTCACCATCCAGATCCGTCATCGCGGCACCGACCTCACCTTCCTCAACGCGATCACAACCTTCGGCACCGCGTTCGACATCACCCTCGAGGAGATCGCGATCGAGACCTACCTCCCAGCAGACGCCACCACGATGGACTACTTCCGCCGTACCTAACGAAGTTCGCGGAACGTACGGCGGAGGTCGTCGGTCCATTCCGTTGGGAGTTCCCATGGGATGAAGTGGCCGCCGTTGGGGTGGGCGGTGATGTTGGTGTGGTTGTACCAGGCGGCGCGGTCGCTGGCGAGGAAGTTGTCGACGCGTTCCTGTGGGGTGTGTACGCCGGGCGGGTCCTCGTGGCCGACGAACGTGATCCCGGTCGGCGCTTCGATCACCGGCGTACGGTCGTGGGAGGGCGTCCACGGGTAGCGGTTGTTGTTCGCGTACGTGCGGATCGAGGTATCGATCGCGTTGCCGGCCCAGAAGATCGTCGCGTGCGTGAGCAGGTCGTCGTCGGTGAACGCCTTCTCGCTCTCGGCCCACTTGTGCCAGCGTTCCATGATCCACGCGAGCATGCCCGCGGGTGAATCGGCGAGACCGAAACCGAGCGTGCTCGGGTCGAGTACGTGCACGGCCAGGTGGGACGCGAAGCGGTGCTCGAGCTCGAGGATCCGAGCGTGGATCTCCGGCGGTAGACCAGCTGGGATCGGGTTCCCGCCGCTCAGGTCCCACCCGCGGTCGCCGTTGAAGAACGAGAGCTTCAGCGCCGATCCGATATGCATCCCGTACAGCTCATCGGCGTACTTGTGCCCGAGCTGCCCCGTCACCAGCGCGCCGACGTCGCACCCGGCCGCGGCGTACTTCGGGTGCCCGAGAACTCCCGTCATGAGTTCGTGCCAGACGTCGGCGATCTTCCAGAAGTTCATGTCCGGCCGCGTCGGCGTCGAGAACCCGAACCCGGGCAGCGACGGCACGATCACGTCGAACGCGTCCGCGGGATCACCGCCGTAAGACGCTGGGTCGGCCAGCGGGTCGATCACCTTCGACCAGTGCCAGAACGTCCACGGCCAGCCGTGGCTGAGGATCAGCGGGATCGGATTCGGACCGACGCCGGGCTTGTGCATGAAGTGCACCGGTACGTCGCCGACGTCGACCCGGTAGTGGTCGTAGGCGTTGATCGCGCGCTCGGCGGCACGCCAGTCGAAGCCGTCGGCCCAGTACTCGACCAGCGGTTGCAGGCGGGTACGTCGTACGCCGTAGAAACCGTCGTCGTTGCCGGCGTCGCGCGGCCATTTCGTGGCGACCAGGCGGCGCCGGAGGTCGTCGAGAACCTCGTCGGATACGTGGATGGGCGTTGGAATCATGGGGAGTCCTCAGCAAGCTCGGTCAAGCGATGGAGTACGTCGACGGAGCCCGCGAGCACGGCACGCTCCTCAGGCGTCAGCTGGTCGACGAGTGCGGTCAGTTTCGCGACCCGGTGCGCGTGCCGGGAGTGGACGATCTCCTGACCCGCGCTGGTCAGGGAGATCAGGCTGGCCCGGCCGTCACTGGGGTCGGGGCGGCGTTGGAGGAGACCGTCCTGCTCGAGCTTCGCGACCAGGCTGGTCAGGGCGGGTTGTTTCAGCTGCTCCGTCGGGAGGAGCTCGGTGAGACGCATCGGGCCGGTCCGGTCGAGCGTGTGCAGCACCGAGAGGGTGGAGAAGTTGAATCTCCGCACCGACGGCAGCCGGATGAAGATCGTGTTGAAGTCCTCGATGACAGTCGTCAGCCGATCGACATCCATGCCGACGACTATATCAATTTTCGATGTATGTTCAAGTCAGTTGCTGAGGGCAACGGATACGGTGAACGCGGTGTCGCCGGATTTCAGCGTCAGGACGGCGGCGTCCGCGCTGTCCGGGAGCTTGCCCTTGAACGTGATCGTGCCGTGCTCGGTGCCGCCGGCCGCGACCTTGCTCGGCCAGTTGCTGCGGCGGGTGTCGGCGCGCAGGGCGGTGCCGTCCGCGGCGGTGAACGTCGCGCCGGCGATCGGGATCGTGACGGGCTCCTTCGCGCCGTTCGCGAGCATCACCTCGACGCGGGTGAAATGGCTCGTGTACGTGACGTTCTCGACCGTGATCGTGACCGCGGAGGAGGGTTTCGCGACGGGTTTCACCAGCCGGTCCTCGCCGGATTCGTTCCCGGTGAGGTAGCCGCCGACGTACTGCGTGCCCGCGGTCAGCGCGAACCCGCCGACGCCGACGCCGACGAGTACGACGGCGATCGCGATCAGGATCGAGACGTCGAACCGGCCAGGCGGGTGGTCCTTCGGCGCGGCCGCGTCGAGCAGCGCGAGCACCATCGCCACGACGAGCGCGATCCCCGGCGGCACCAGCCAGCGCAGTTCGCCGCCCGGTCCGTCGGCTAGGAACGTCACGATGAGGTTCACGATCAGCCCGAGAACGATGATCCCCGCGGCAACGATCAGCACCCGAGGCAGCCGCACGGTCCCGACAGCATCACCCTCGAACCCCGCCGTACGCCCGTCTCCGTCGGTCAGCCGGTCCGCGTTCGTACGCCGGTCTCCGGGCAAGCGGTCCGCGTTCGTACGCCGGTCTCCGGGTAGCCGGTCTGCGTTCGTACGCCGGTCGGGGTTGGCGCGTCGCTCGGCGTTCGTACGGCGGTCCGCGCCGGGCAGCCGTCGTTCGGGCTGCGCTCGGCTCGGTTCAGGCCAGCTGTCCGACGTGTTCCAGTTCGGCTCAGCCTGCTCAACCCGAGCCGAAATCTCCCGCGGCGTCCGAACCGGCTCCGGATTGTCCGCCGACGGATACGCCGCCCACCCCCCATCGCCCGCCCGATCCTCCACCTCAAACCCCGGCACTACCCCCGCAGCCCCATACTCATCCGCCTCGTACGCCGCCTCGCCGTACTGGCGGCCACCATCCGCGTCCTGGTCGTCCCGGTACTCTGCCGCGTCGCCCTGGTACGCCGGTTCGCCGTACTCCTCGCCACCACCCCCGCCCTGATCAGCCGGGTACTCCGCCGCCTCGGCCCGGCCCACCGGCTCGCCGTACCGCTCACCACCGCCCGCCGCGTCGGCCCGTCCTACCGGCTCGCCGTACTGCCGGCGACCGTCCGCGCTCTGCTCGGGCCGGTACTCCGCCGCCTCGGCCTGGTTCGCCGGCTCGCCGTACTCCTCGCCACCAGCCCCGCCCTGGTCGGCCCGGTACGGCTCCGCCTCGGCCCGGTTCACTGGTTCGTCGTACCGCTCACCACCGCCTGCAGCTTCGTCAGCCGACCATGGCACCTCGGCCGGCGGAAAGGCCCGGCCCGGCGCCCCGACCGCAGGTGCGGGAGGTGCAGCTGCCGGCCAGGAGCTGGCAGCCGGAGGCGCGGCCGGCGCGGGCGGCTGAGGCGCTGCTGCCCGTACGTCGGCCTGCTCGGCGTCAGCCGGATACGCCCTGGGCTCGGCGTCAGCCGGATACGCCCTGGGCTCGGCCTCAGCCGCATAGGCACCCGGCTCGGCGTCAGCCGCGTACGCGCCCGACTCCGACCCCGCCGCGTATCCGCTCGGCTGGGGACCTGCCGCGTAGGCGTCGTCCGGCTGACTCCCCGCCGGAGTGACGGGGTCGGGGATTGTCGATTTGTGGAAGGTGAGGACTGAGCGGCCGATGTGGATGCGGTCGCCGGTGGTGAGGGTTGTGGGAGCAGTGATGCGGTGCCCGTTCAGCCCGGTGCCGTTGCGGGACTCGTCGTGGAGGGTCCAGGTGGCGCCGTCGCGGGACAGGCGGGCGTGGATGCGGGAGATCTGGTCGTCCGCCTGCAGCCGGATGTCGGCGTTGGAGGCGCGGCCGATGGTGATCGTGTCGGCCTCGGCCGGCAGCGTCCAGCGCTGCTCGCCGAGCGACAGCACGAATTCGGTTTCCACTCACACCCCAGCCGGCGTCATCCTGATCGCGATCCCGTCGCGCCGCTGCCGGCGCGTCGCACCCCGCGGCAGCCAACCCGTCTGCGCGATTCTGCCATCCGCACCCGCCCCGTACCACCGGCAGTACCCACCCACCACCCTCCGCGACACCCCCCTCACACCCCGGACCGAACGCCCCGACCCCCCGACCCCCCGACCGTCACAAATCTCAGGATTCGGGCACCTTTGTCAGCTGTTAGTAGCGATGACAACGCGGTCAGTTGTCGTAAGGGTGCCAACGGCACGGTAGCGCCTTGCCCGGGTGCGATCGCGGACATAGTGTCCCCCCGCGCGATTC
This sequence comes from Kribbella sp. NPDC058693, assembly GCF_042715335.1. Taxonomy (NCBI): domain Bacteria; kingdom Bacillati; phylum Actinomycetota; class Actinomycetes; order Propionibacteriales; family Kribbellaceae; genus Kribbella; species Kribbella sp. NPDC058693. The sequence continues at coordinate 1,526,638 of NZ_JBHXSQ010000001.1, read as the reverse complement.
ATCAGGGTTGGATGAAAAAGGGGGATTTTTCGCGGTAGCCCGGTGAATAGGCCGGAGGTTCCAGGCGGAGTGGTGCACCGCCTGCAGTCCGGCGAGGCGCAACCCGCCCAAAGCACCGCATTCGCGAAGGGACCAATACCAATGGTCTTGTTCCAGCGTTCTCGAAAGCCTGCCGTCTTCTTGGGCCTCACCGGCCTGGCAGCGGCAGCACTCGCCGGATTCGGTACGTCGGCCGCAGGTGCCGCGCCGAGTGCGGCACCCCCGCCCCGGCCCTCGCAGGCGCAGTCGAAGGCGTTCGCCGTCGACTCCGCGTCGTCGCTGGTCGCCGGCCGGCCGAGCGCATTGCATGCCTCGAAGGACGACAAGTTCACCGCGAAACCGGTGATCTCGGAGCCGTCCGGCCTGCAGTACGTCCCGTACGAGCGTTCGTACAAGGGTCTCCCGGTCATCGGTGGTGACTTCGTCGTCGTCACCGACGCCAAGGGGGCCGTGAAATCCACCTCGGTCGCGCAGACCACCGCCGTACCCGACCTGTCCACGGCCGCCAAGGTGACGGCCGCGACCGCGCAGAAGACCGCCACCAAGCAGCTGAAGAAGGTCGACTCCTCGACCACGCCGACGCTCGCGGTCTACGCGCTCAACGGCACTCCGAAGCTCGCCTGGCAGTCCCGGGTCAGCGGCACCAACGGCAGCGAGCCGTCGAGCCTGTCGGTGTACGTCGACGCGCAGAGCGGCAAGGTGCTCGGTACCCAGGAGCACGTGATGGCCGGCAACGGCACCGCGGCGTACAGCGGACCGAACCCGGTCCACCTGGACACCACCCAGTCCGGCAGCACGTTCTCGATGAAGGACCCGACCACCACCAACCAGTCCTGCCAGGACGCGGCGAACAACACCACGTTCTCCGGTCCGGACGACAACTGGGGCAACGGTACGGCCTCCAACAAGGAGACCGGCTGCGTCGACGCGCTCTTCACGGCCCAGACCGAGAAGCACATGCTGAACGACTGGCTCGGTCGTAACGGCTTCGACGGCAGCGGCGGCGGCTGGCCGATCCGCGTCGGTCTGAACGACGAGAACGCGTACTACGACGGCACGCAGGTGCAGGTCGGTCACAACACGGCCGGCGGCTGGATCGGTTCGATGGACGTCGTGGGCCACGAGCTCGGCCACGGCATCGACGACCACACCCCGGGCGGCATCTCGGGTTCGGGCACGCAGGAGTTCGTCGCCGACACGTTCGGTGCGGCCACCGAGTGGTACAGCAACCAGTCCTCGGCCTACGACCCGCCGGACTTCCTGGTCGGTGAAGAGGTCAACCTGGTCGGCAGCGGCCCGATCCGCAACATGTACAACCCGTCGGCGGTCGGCGACCCGAACTGCTACTCGAGCTCGATCCCGGGCGCCGAGGTGCACGCGGCCGCCGGTCCTGGCGACCACTGGTTCGTGCTGCTGTCACAGGGCAGCGGCGGTAACCCGAACGTCCCGACCTGCAACAGCTCGTCGGTGACCGGTCTGGGTATCCAGAAGGCCATCAAGATCATGTACAACGCGATGCTGATGAAGACCAGCAGCAGCTCGTACCTGAAGTACCGGACCTGGACCCTGACCGCGGCGAAGAACCTGTACCCGGGCAGCTGCACCGAGTTCAACACGGTCAAGGCGGCGTGGGACGCGGTCAGCGTTCCGGCCCAGTCGGCCGACCCGACCTGCAGCAGCACCGGCGGCGTCACGGTCACCAACCCGGGCAACAAGACCGGCACCGTCGGTACGGCGATCGCATCGTTCACGCTGTCGGCCACCGGCGGCACCGCGCCGTACACCTGGTCCGCGACCGGTCTGCCGGCCGGCATCACCATCGGTTCCTCCACGGGCACCGTGTCCGGTACGCCGACCACCGCCGGCACCTACAACGTGACCGCCACGGCCACCGCGAGTGCCGGAGGATCCGGTAGCGCTTCCTTCACGATCAGCGTCAGCCCGGTCGGTGGCGGCTGCTCCTCGCCGGGCCAGAAGCTCGGCAACCCGGGCTTCGAGACCGGCACGGCGACGCCGTGGTCGGCCTCGACCGGAGTCATCGACAACACCGCCTCCCAGCCCGCACACGGCGGCACCTGGAAGGCGTGGCTGGACGGCTACGGCCAGACCCACACCGACACGCTGAGCCAGTCGGTCACCATCCCGGCCGGTTGCGCGGCGACGCTCTCCTTCTACCTGCACATCGATTCTGCGGAGACCACCACGACTACGCAGTACGACAAGCTGACGGTGAAGGCGGGCTCGACGACGCTGGCGACGTACTCGAACCTGAACAAGGCGAGCGGCTACTCGCTCAAGTCGTTCAACGTCTCGTCGTTCGCCGGCCAGACGGTGTCGATCAGCTTCACCGGCACCGAGGACAGCTCGCTGCAGACCTCGTTCGTCATCGACGACACAGGCCTGAACCTGAGCTGACCCCCTGAAATGAACCCGGCCGCCGCACCTTCGGGGGTGCGGCGGCCGGCTCATGCCTGGGGCTTAGTTGAGTGACATCCGGGGCTCACCGTTGACGAGGCCGGTGCCGGCGATGGTGCAGGTGCCGCCGCGGTTCTGGGTGTAGGTCTGGCGGACGCAGTTGCGGAGTGCGAGCTGGGCCCAGTAGTTGGGGTGCAGGGACTCCTGGATGAAGTAGTTCGAGCCGATCGTGGTGACGGTGCGGATCTGGTTGATCCACTCGGTCCGGTCGACGGCGGTCGGCTGGGTCCAGGAGCTGAGGCCGACTTCCTCGTATAGGCCGACGGTTTTCTCGCAGAGGCGGCGGCCGTTGAAGGCGGACTGGAGTTCGAGGAGGCGGGCGTTGGCCAGGCCGGACTGGCCGATCGCGGCGCGGACGGTGTTGTTGATGGTGACGAGCGCGGTCGCGTTGGCCCAGTCGGCGTCGGCGTTCCAGAAGCCGCAGCCGCCGGTGCTCTGCCGGGTGAAACCGCTCTGGCTGTATCGGAACCCGCTGGCCGACGGGATCGGTGACGGATAGGTCTGTACGACGAGGCTCCACGCGCTGTCGCCGTAACCGGCGTTGCGCATCGCGGTGCGGATGTTCTGGAACGCGGTCGCGATCCTGGCGCGGACCGTGGTGATGTTGGCGGACGTGAAGTTGGCGACGACGGACGAGTCGTCCTTGCAGTAGTCGGGATCCCAGGACGGCGACAGCAGGAAGTCCTGCACGCACTGGGTGACGATCGACGCGAAGTTGAAGTCGTTGCCGCCGATCGAGACGACGACCTGCTTCACGTTGTGGGCGGCGGCGAACTGCTGCAGCATCTTCGCCTGGCCGAGGTTGCCGGCGCCGTCGTCGTAGAAGTCGATACCCGGCTTGAAGTAGTCGCCGGTGCCGGTCGTGGTCTTCGCGCCGGAGCAGGCCAGGTTGAGTCCGCCGACGCCGCCACCGATGTACGCCTCGGCGGACAGGCTGCGGTGGCAGCGCGGGATCTGCTCGGCGGTGTGGCTCGCGTTGTCGTGGTAGGCGTGCGCACCGAGCGCGTCGGCCGGTGCTTCGGAGTCGTTCGAGCTACCGGCCCAGCGGCCGGCCTCACCCGAGATGTAGGAATCCCCAACGGTGACGACGTACGGCGTACCAGAGCCGGGACCGTCGGCGTGTGCCGGGGGAGCGACCAGGCCGAGCCCGGTCAGGGAGAGTAGGAGGATTGCTGCGGACACTCGACGACTTCTCGGAACTCTCATCCGGAAGGCCTCTCTCGCCGGAGTTCGGTGATCTCAGGACCCCCACCAGATCACCGTCGGCGTCAAGGTACTCCCGGGTAACCCATCCCCGGTAGACCGAGCGTACTGACACGTTTGCGCCCTGTCACCACCGTGTCAGCCGAGGAGGTTGAGTTCCTCCGGCCAGCGCTGCTGCCACCAGGCGCGCCAGCGGGTCTCGATCGCGTCGCGGTCCACGTCGTCGTACAACGACAGGATCGCCATCGTGGCGCCGTCCGGCTTCTGCTCGCCCGGCGGGATGTGGCTCAGCACGAGCAGACCGTTGCCCCAGGCATCTACCGTCACGCCGACCTGATGCTCGCTGGTATACCAAATTTCACCTTTGATGGGTTGACCAACGAGCTCGAGCTCGACCGGTGTGCCGGCTTCCTGCGCCGGGATCCCGAGCTCGGCGATCGGAGACACCGCGCCCGTGCCGGAGAAGAACAGCGTGCGCCGGGGCTCGCCCGGATGCCGCTCGACCGCGAACCGCAGTTGGTGCAGGAAGGTGATCCAGCCCTCGGTGACGTCGTCGTAGTACGCCTCCCACTCGGGGTTGGCGCCACGCGGTGCGCGAGTCAGCGTGACCCGGGACCCGCCCTCGAACGGCTCGACCTCGAAGCGGTCCCCGTGGCCGAGCGTCAGCGTCGTACCGTCCTCGATCGTCTCGGTGAAGTAGATGAGGTCGATCTCCTCCTCCAGCCCACCCTGCGTCCCCTCGTACTCCCAGCCGTGCCAGTGCCGGATCTTCTCCTTGTTCCGCAGGGCGTCCCACACGACCTCGACCGGCGCCGCCACGGTGACCACGATCTTCATGACTCTCCTTCGGTACGGCGGGGTGCCGGATGACCGCCCGCGATCAATCGGTACGGCCGCCCGCCTTCGCTGTCGAACTGCTCGACGACCTGCTGCACTGCCGCGGTCAACGCGTCGGTGAACCGGTGCACATCACCCGGCTCCGCGAACCGCACCGCGGCCTCGAGCGTGAACGTCAGCAGCCGCTTCCCATCAGCGTCGGCCGCGTTCTGCATCCGCGCTACATCGCGCACGGTGCCTGCGGCGACCTCGACGAGATGCTCCGCGGCGTACTGATCCTGGATCTCGGTGAACGCATGACCCATCACGCCTGGATCGACCACCAAACTGGCTGACGCGCGCAGGATCCGTTCGGTGAACCCGCGCCGTTGCCGCTCCTCGACGAGCTCGACCAGCCCGGCCTTCTCCAGCTCACGGAGGTGGTAGTTGACCCGCTGCCGGGGCAGGTCGAGCGCGGCCGCCAGCTGGGTCGCCGACGCCGGCTCGCGCAGTAACTCGAGCAGCCGTCGGCGGATCGGCGACAACGCCAACCGCACCTTCTCCGGCTCCTCGACGTAGCGCAACATGCCCCCAATCTCCCAATTGACAGGAAAATTTGTCAAGGGCTGGAGATCCTGTGGTGGGGGAGCATGAGCGACATGTCTGTGCGAGGGCCGCAGTTGCCGGTGGGGACGCAGGTGGTGATCCGGGTCGCGGCGCCCGATGACCAGGGCGGTACGGCGCAGCGCGGGGCGACCGGGCGGGTAGCCGGCATCACCGCGGACGGGCGGTACGTCGTGCGGCTCGTCGACGGGCGGGAGACCGTTGCGCGACGCGATCAGTTGAGTCTGCGGACGGCATACCAGGACGAAGCGATCGAGCTCGAACTGCCGGACGGGGACCGACTGGTCCGCGAACACACGATCTACGCGGCCGTCGTCGGGTCGCGGGCGTTCGGCCTGGACACAGATGGGTCGGACACGGATACGCGCGGGGTGTACGTCGCGCCGACCGAGGCGTTCTGGTCGCTGGCCAAGCCGCCGACACATGTGGACGGGCCGGAGCCGGAATGGTTCTCGTGGGAGGTCGAGCGGTTCTGCGAACTGGCGTTGAAGGCCAACCCGAACCTGCTCGAGGTCCTGCACTCGCCGCTGGTGGTACGCCAAACTCCGCTCGGCGAGGAGTTGGTCGGCTTGCGACAGTCGTTCCTCTCGCAGCTGGTATACCAAACCTACTCGGGCTACGTGCTCAGCCAGTTCAAGAAGCTCGAGGCGGACTTCCGGCGGGACGGTTCGCCGAAGTGGAAGCACGTCATGCACCTGGTCCGGCTACTTCTCGCCGCCCGCAGTCTGTTGCTGGAGGCAACCTTGGTCGTCGACGTCGGACCGGATCGGGACCGGCTGCTCGCGGTCAAGCGTGGCGAGGTGCCGTGGGAAGAGGTCGAACGCTGGCGTCTGTCGTTGCATGAAGAGCTGGACGGTGCGCTCCAGCAGACGGCTCTCCCGGCGACGCCGGATGTCGCGACGGTCGACGAGTGGTTGCGGTCCGTACGAAAGAGGAGCCTCGGTGACGCGTGACATGCGGCAGCTCGACTACGCCGAACTGCGCACGATCATGGGCGAGCAGCCGTACCCCCTGGTCTTTGCGACGGTTTCGGGTGCTCACCTGTACGGCTTCCCGTCCCGCGACTCCGACGTTGACCTGCGTGGGGTGCATGTTCTTCCGGCCGCTGAGGTCGTCGGGCTCCGGACCGGGCCGGAGACGCTCGATCGCACCTGGTTCGAGAACGAGGCCGAGGTTGACCTGGTCACCCACGACCTGGCCAAGTCCGCCCGGCTGATGCTGCGCCGCAACGGCTATGTACTCGAGCAGGTGCTGTCGCCGCTCGTGGTCATCAGTACGCCGGAGCATGCCGAGCTGGTCGAGCTCGCGGGTGGCTGCATCACCAAATGGCATGCGCATCATTACCGCGGCTTCGCGAAGACGCAGTGGGAGTTCTTCCTCAAGAACGGCGAGCTCAAGCCGCTGCTGTACACGTTCCGGGTGCTGCTCACGGGTATCAACCTGATGCGCACCGGTGTCGTACAGGCTGATCTGCGGGAGCTGCTCGATGGGGCGCCGGTCTATGTGCCTGAGTTGATGGCCGCCAAAGCCGAGGCCGAGGCTGCGCCGATGGACGGTCCGTCGGGGGAGCGGCTGTCCGAGGATGTCAGCCGCCTCCAGACCACCCTCGACGAGGCGGAGCAGGCGAGTCGCCTACCCGACCGCCCGACAGTCGAGCCCGCCTTGCACGACCTCCTCATCCGCACCCGCCTCGGCTAACCGGCTAACCCCGCTCGCCGGTGCGCACGCCCTGTAGTAGGGGCCGTGCAGTGGGTCGTGGGTTGGATAACGGTTGCCGACGTCTGGGCTGACAACGCTGGACAGTCGTAGGGTAATTACTTAACTTCGTGAAGCATTGACATTGAGGCTGGCGGGGTAAATAGTTCCGTCCTGAAATCAATCAGAAAGCAGAGTGAATCAACAGTGTCGAACATCGAGATCCTGCAGCTCCGGGCCGGCGCGGTCAGCCTGGTGCTCGACTGCTCCGGTCCCGGCCTTCCGTCCGTCCTGCACTGGGGTGCGGACCTGGGTGAGCTGACCGAGAGCGCTCTGCTGGAACTGCGCCGCGGCGCAGGCGCAGTCCAGGACGGCAACGGCCTGGACGAGAACCGTCCGATCGCAATCATCCCGGAGTACTCGGCCGGCTGGTTTGGTATACCAGGCCTGAGCGGGCACCGCGACGGGCACGACTTCTCCGCCAGCTTCCAGCTGACGAGCGTCGCGCAGACCGGCAACACCGTGCAGGTCGACGCCGCCGACACCGAGGCCGGCCTCGATCTCAAGCTGACCGTCGAGCTGACCGACTCCGGCCTGCTGCGCGCCAAGGCGGACCTGACCAACACGGCCGCGACGCCGTACACCGTCGACGGCCTGCTGCTTGCGCTGCCGGTGCCGACCGAGGCGACCGAGCTCCTCGACTTGACCGGCCGGCACATCGGCGAGCGCCACCCGCAGCGCCACGAGTTCACCCAGGGCGCGCACATCCGCGACAACCGCCGCGGCCGCACTGGCGCCGACGCGACCCTGCTGCTGTTCGCCGGTACGCCCGGCTTCGGCTTCAACGACGGCGAGATCTGGGCCGTGCACACCGCCTGGAGCGGCAACCACCGCTCGTACGCCGAGCGCGGCATGAGCGGGTACGCCGTGATCGGCGGCGGCGAGCTCCTGCTCCCGGGCGAGGGCCGCGTCCAGCCACAAGGCACCTACAGCACCCCGTGGATCTACGGCTCGTACGGCGTCGGCCTCGACCAGGTCTCGCACCGCTTCCACGACTACCTGCGCGCGCGGGCGAACCACCCCAAGACCGAGCGCCCCGTCGTACTGAACACCTGGGAGGCCGTGTACTTCGACCTCGACCTGGACAAGCTGAAGGCGCTCGCCGACGCGGCCGCCGAGGTCGGTGCCGAGCGGTTCGTCCTGGACGACGGCTGGTTCCGCGGTCGCCGCGACGACCACGCCGGGCTCGGCGACTGGTACGTCGACGAGGGGATCTGGCCGAAGGGTCTGCACCCGTTGGTAGACCACGTAAAGGGCCTCGGTCTGCAGTTCGGCCTCTGGGTCGAGCCCGAGATGGTGAACCCGGACTCCGACCTGGCGCGCGAGCACCCGGACTGGATCCTCGCCACCGGCGACCGGCTGCCGCCGACCGCCCGCCATCAGCAGGGCCTGAATCTTGGTATACCAGCCGCCTACGACTACATCCTCGAGCGGCTCGACAGCATCCTGTCCGAGTACGACATCGCCTACCTGAAGTGGGACCACAACCGCGACTTCGTTGACGGCGGCAACCAGTTGACGGGTACGGCGGGCATCCACGAGCAGACCCTCGCGGTATACCGGCTGATCGACGAGCTCAAGCGCCGGCACCCGGGCCTCGAGATCGAGTCCTGCTCGTCCGGCGGCGCCCGGGTCGACCTCGGCATCCTCGAGCGCACCGACCGGATCTGGGGTAGTGACAGCAACGACGCCCTCGAACGGCAGACCATCCAGCGCTACACGCAGCTCCTGCTCCCGCCGGAACTGATCGGCTGCCACGTCGGCCCGCCGCGGGCGCACACCACCGGACGGACGCAGACGTTGTCGTTCCGCGCGACCACCGCGCTGTTCGGACACTTCGGTATCGAGTGGGACATCGCGTCCGCCAGCCCCGAGGAGCGCGAGGAACTCAAGGGCTGGGTCGCGCTGCACAAGCAGCTGCGGCCGCTGCTGCACACCGGTCGCGTGGTCCGTTCGGACCGCGGTCCCGAGGACGTACTCGTCCACGGCGTCGTCGCGCAGGACGGCGGGCGCGGCGTCTTCAGCGTCGTCCAGGTGAAGCAGTCGGTGACGTCTGCCGTCGGACGGGTCAGGCTGCCCGGACTCGACCCGCAGCGGACGTATCGGGTCAGTAAGGTCGCGACACCCGGACCCGAGTCGCGGTCCGCGGCCTGGTCGGTCGACGGTGGAAGTGTGGAGTTGAACGGCGCCGCCCTCGCCTCGGTCGGAGTACTCATGCCCGTGCAATGGCCCGAGAGCGCGATCTTGCTGGAAGTTACAGCGATCGGGTAAGCCCGCCCGATCGCCAAACAGAAGAGGAGATCCCCGTGACCGCCACCACCAACGCACCACCCGACACGAGACAAAGTCACGGGGACTCCGGAGCACCACCGGGGAAGCGACGAAGCCTGGGAGATCTGAAGGTGGCGATGATCTTCATCGCCCCGGCCACCCTGGGCTTCGTCGTGTTCTACATCTGGCCGACGCTGCGCGGCGCGTACCTGAGCTTCACCGAGTACAGCCTGCTCTCGGCACCGAAGTTCAACGGGCTGGCCAACTACGACCGGATGATCCACGACAGCTTCTTCTGGAACGCGCTCGGCGTCACGGTCGAGTACGTCGTGATCAACATCGGCCTGCAGACCGTCCTGGCGGTCGGGATCGCGATGCTGATGTACCGGCTGACGAAATCGATCACGGTCCGCGCGATCATCCTCGCGCCGTACCTGGTCGCGAATGTCGTGGTCGCGCTGGTCTGGTACTGGATGCTCGACGTGCAGGTCGGCGTCGTGAACACGTTCCTGGGGTGGGTCGGGATCGACCCGGTGGCGTTCTTCGGCGACTCGCACTGGGCGATCCCGACAGTTGCCGGGATCAACGTCTGGCGGCACATGGGGTATACGGCACTCCTGGTCTTCGCCGGCCTCCAGACGATCCCGTCGTACGTGTACGAAGCGGCCGAGGTGGACGGGTCGACCGAGTGGAAGACGTTCTGGCGGATCACGTTGCCGCTGTTGCGGCCTGTTCTGGTGATGGTCCTGGTGGTCACCATGATCGGGTCGTTCCAGATCTTCGACACCGTCGCGGTGACGACCCAGGGCGGTCCGATCAATGCGACACGAGTGATCTACTACTACATCTACGAGCGGGCGTTCACGCGGTTCGACTTCGGGTACGCCTCGGCGATGGCGCTGGTGCTGTTCGCGATCCTCGCGGTCGTCTCGCTGGTCCAGTTGCGGCTGCTGCGGGCGCGGGAGAGTGATCTCGCATGAGCATGTCGACTACCTCTGTGCGGCAGGTGAGCGTCGGGCGTGCTATCGCCTGGGTCCTGTTGTTCATCCTGCTGATCGTCACGCTGTTCCCGTTCTACTGGATGCTGCGGACGGCGTTCTCCGACAACACCCAGTTGCCCGGTCACCCGAATTCGCTGCTGCCGGTGGAGACCACGCTCGGCGCGTTCAAGCGGGTGCTCGGGTTGTCGAGTATCGAGGAGGCGCAGGCCCAAGGGGGCTCCGGTGCGGCAGTCAACTTCTGGCTGTACCTGCGGAACTCGTTGGTCGTGGCAACCGTCACGACGGTATGCCAGGTGTTCTTCAGCGCGATGGCGGCGTACGCGTTCGCCCGGCTGCGCTGGCCCGGCCGGGACAAGGTGTTCGCGCTGTTCCTGGCCGCGCTGATGGTGCCGCCGATCTTCACCACGCTGCCGAACTTCGTACTGATCAAGAACCTCGGCCTGCTGAACAGCTTCGCCGGCATCATCCTGCCCGGCGCGTTCATGACGCCGTTCGCGATCTTCTTCCTGCGGCAGTTCTTCCTCGGGATCAACCGGGAGCTGGAGGAGGCGGCGATGATCGACGGCGCGGGCCACCGGCGGATCTTCTTCGGGATGATCATCCCGCTGAGCGCCGCGCCGATCGCCACGCTGGCGATCCTGACCTACATCAACTCGTGGAACGACTACTTCTGGCCGCTGCTCGTCGGTCAGCAGGAGAACGTCCGCGTGCTGACGGTCGCGCTCGGAGTGTTCCGGTCGCAGACACCACAGGGCGGTCCGGACTGGGCCGGGCTGATGGCGGCGACGCTGATCGCGGCGCTGCCGATGATCATCCTGTTCCTTGCGTTCGCCAAACGGATCACGAACTCCATCGGCTTCTCGGGGATCAAATGATGAACCAAATGAATGCAACGCCGTCACGAAGGACTCTGCTGAAGGCCGGACTGGCCGCGCTCGCCGTACCGTCGCTTGCCGCATGCAACAACGGTGCTGCTGCCCGTGGTCCCGGCGAGGTCATCTACTGGCTGTGGGACTCCGCCCAGCTGCCGATGTACACCGAGTGCGCCAAGGTGTTCCACGAGCAGAACCCGCAGTACAGCGTGACGATCGAGCAGTACGGTTGGAACGACTACTGGTCGAAGCTGGTGACCGGGTTCATCTCCGACACGGCGCCGGACGTGTTCACCGGGCACTCGTCGAAGTACCCGCTGTTCGCGGCCAAGGGACAGGTGTTGCCGATCGACGAGTACGTTGCCAAGGACAACGTTAATCTGAGCATCTACCAGAAGAGCCTCGCCGATCGCTGGATCGGTGCCGACGGCAAGCGGTACGGACTGCCGAAGGATTGGGATACCGAGGTCTACTTCTACAACAGTGCGTTCACCGAGGCCGCCGGGATCAGCACCGAGCAGCTCAACTCGATGACCTGGAATCCGCAGGACGGCGGGACCTTCGAGCAGATCGTCCGCCGGCTGACGGTGGACTCGAAGGGGCGTCGCGGCGACCAGCCCGGGTTCGACAAGGAGAACGTGAAGGTCTACGGGCTCGGGTACGCCGATGCCGGCGGTGGTGACGGGCAGACCAGCTGGAGCTGGTATACCGCGATCAACGGCTGGAAGTACTCCGAGGGTGAGCCGTGGGGTACCAAGTTCTTCTACGGCGACCCGAAGTTCACCGAGACGATCGGATGGTGGCGGGGCCTGATCACCAAGGGCCTGATGCCGACGTACGCGCAGGCGAAATCCGGCGTGGACGTGACGACCTCCTTCGGCGCCGGGAAGTACGGGATGACCCCGAACGGCTCGTGGATGCTCGGGACGTACGGGCAGCTGAAGCAGGTGAAGACGAAGCTGGCGCGGTTGCCGATCGGTCCGATCGGGAAGCGGATGTCGATGATGAACGGTCTGGCGGACACGATCTGGGCCGGGACGAAGCGGCGTGACGCCTCGTGGGCCTGGGTGAAGTTCCTCGGTTCGCAGACCGCTCAGGACATCGTCGCGAAGGCGGGTGTGGTGTTCCCGGCGGTGGCGGCGAGCATGCCGGCGGCGAAGGCCGCGTTCGCCAAGAGCGGGTGGGACGTCACGCCGTTCCTGGAGCCGGTCGAGGCGGGCGACGTGTTCCCGTACCCGGCCAATCCGAATGCGGCCGACGTGACCGCGGTGATGACGCCGGCGATGGAGTCGGTGATGTCGTTCGAGGCCGAGCCGTCGTCGCTGTCGAAGGCAAACAACGACGTGAACAAGATCCTCGCCGTGAACAGCTGAGGGACCGCCTGGGGGTTCACCCTGGGCGGGCCTACGCCCGGGGGAGTACGCCGTACTGCGTCGGTAGGCGCAGGGTGCTCCTCCGGGGGTAGGTGAGGTGTCGCCGCTGAGGCGACGCGGAGACGGGGGCCGGAACGACAACCTTGGTGCCATCGGAGAACCGACGAGCATCGAGGAGCATCATGAGCGACGACAGGCCGGGCGGATCGATCCGCATCGGCGACAGTGAGCGTGAGGACGCGGTCAAGCGTCTGGGCGAGCATTACGAAGCCGGCCGGCTGAGCGCCGAGGAGCACTCCGAGCGGGTCGAGCAGGCACTGCGGGCGCGCACCGGGGCCGACCTGGACGGTCTCTTCACAGACCTCCCGGGTGCGCACCAGGCTGCAAGCGAGGCCGCGAGTGAGAGCGGAGCCGGTCAGGGCTGGGCCGGCCCGTGGGGCTGGCGCAAGCCGCCGTGGACGGCACCGCAGAACGCCGCAGGTGCCGGCGGACCAGCCGCGGGCGGACCAGGTGGCGGGGCTGGTGGGCCGTTCGGGGGTTCGCGGCCGGAGTGGGCTCGGCGGGGGTTCCTCGGGCGGGTGCCGCTGCCGTTGTTGATCGTGTTGGGTGTGGTTGGGGCGCTGGCGTCGTTCGGGTGTGTGGTGTTCGGCGGGCATCCGCCGTTCCTGCCGATCGTGTTGATCGTGGCGGCTGTGATCGTCGTCCGGAAGCGTCGGATGGAGCGCCGGGCATGAGGAAGGTATACCGGACGCTCGGTCTGTTGATCGCGATCGCGGTCGTGCTGCAGATCGCCTCGATCGCACTCGCCGGGTTCACGATCGCGAAGGACGCCGACGACGGGACCGCGATCGGGGCGGACTACACCAACTTCGGGGAGAGCTACCACAGCATCGCCGGTACGGTGATCGGTCTGCTCGCGCTGGTGTTCCTGATCGTCTCGTTCCTGACCGACGTACCGCGTGGTCGCGTGCTGGCCGGGATCGTGGTCGGCCTGGTGGTCCTGCAGTTCCTGCTCGCAGTCGTGTCCTTCGGGGTCCCGGCGCTCGGCGTGCTGCACGGGATCAACGGGCTCGCGATCGCGGCTGTGGCAAGCATGGGGGCGCGGCGGGCCGCCGTACCCAACCAGCCTGTGACCAGTGGCTGAGGTCAAGAAGCGGCGATGGGGCCGGCTGGTCGCACTCGGGATCACCCTGGCGGTACTCGTACCGCTGGGGTATCTCTGGGCGACCAGCCTGGTCCCGGGCTCGTACAACCCGGCAGAGATGGGGTACGCCGACTACGGCGGCGGACCGTCGATGCCGATGGAGCACATGCACCACGACGGGACCAGCGTCGCGGATCTGACCGGACCGAAGACTGGTATACCAAATGTGAACGTGACGCTGACCGCGCGGAAGCAGAAGTTCCAGCTGGCGTCCGGGGAGACCGTCGACGGGTTCACCGTGAACGGGACGTCGCCGGGTCCGCTGATCCGCGCGCGGGTGGGTGATCTGATCCAGGTGACGTTCGTGAACGAGTCGGTCCCCGACGGCGCCACGCTGCACTGGCACGGGATCGACGTACCGAATGCCGAGGACGGGGTCGCCGGGGTGACTCAGGACGCCGTACCGGTGGGCGGGAAGCATGTGTACCGGTTCAAGGCGACGGCGGCCGGGACGTACTGGTACCACTCGCATCAGGTGTCGGCCGACGAGGTGAAGGGCGGCCTGTTCGGGCCGATCGTGATCGCGCCGGCATCACCTGGTGAGGTGGTCGCGACGATCCACACGTACGACGGCAAGCGGACCATCAACGGCCGCACCGGGACGGGGCGGGTCGATCTTCCGGCGGGTACGACGGCGCGCGTCCGAGTGATCAACACTGACAACGCGATCCTGCGGGTTGGCCTCGTTGGTATGCCATTCAAGGTGGTCGCAGTAGACGGCCGCGACATACACGGACCAACTCCAACCACAGCGGCGTACCCGTTGGCTGCCGGCGGGCGCGTCGACCTGGAGGCCGTGGTGCCGGCCGGTGGGATGCGGTTGGACGCGGGTACGTCGTCAACGTCGCTGGCGATCGGACCCGCGGACCCACCGAAGGCCGAGTTGCCCGCGGACAACGTCGATCTGCTGACCTACGGCACCCCGGCGCCGCTCGGCTTCGACCCAGCGAAGGCGAACCGCAACTTCGAGTACCGGATAGGCCGGAGCGCCGGCTTCCTGGATGGCATACCAGGGCTGTGGTGGACGATCAACGGGCACAAGTTCCCCGACGTACCGATGTTCATGGTCGCCGAGGGGGACATCGTCAAGATGAAGATCTCCAACACCAGCAGCCAGGCGCATCCCATGCACCTGCACGGCCACCACGTCGTCGTCCTGTCCCGCAACGGCGTCGCCGCCACCGGCTCACCCTGGTGGACCGACACCCTCGAGGTCGGCAACAAGGAGACCTACGAGATCGCCTTCGTCGCCGACAACCCCGGCCTCTGGATGGACCACTGCCACAACCTCCCGCACGCCTCCCAGGGCCTGGTCACCCACCTCATGTACGAAGGCATCACCACCCCATACCAGGTAGGCGGCCACTCCCACAACGAACCCGAGTAGCGGAACCATGGGCCGTCGCCCGGCGTCAATCGCTCATGATGTTCAGGTGAGCACGCCGGACGACGACCTCCACGGCAGGCAGTTGGCGCTTTTGCTGGTTTTCTTCGGCGCGGTCGGCGGTGGCCTCTACTTCGTCGGCTGGCTGACCCGGCCGAGCTTCTTCTACGACAACCCCATTGCCTGTGCCGCGATTGCGGGCGGGGCCTGCGTGCCTGCGCACTGGCTGGTTGAGCAGTTCAGCTGGTGGCAGCGCCTGGAGCAACCGACCCGGCGCACCGCGGCTCGTCGCGACCGCGCGCGCCGCCGCGCGCTCGCCGAGGCCCGTGAGGCCGCGCGCCTCCGCCGCGTCCAGGACGTCGCCGCAGACGGCAGCGGTCGCCACAGCCGGGCCGGTCGAGGACGGATCGGCCGGCTCGGTGTGGTGCGTCTGGTGGTCGGTGGGGTGCTGGTGGTCGGTGGGCTTGCGATCGCGCCGTTCGGGATCGTCAACTCGGTGCACGACCAGCGGGTGGCGTAGAGAACGCCGGTGGAGCAGGCGGTCGTCATCTCGGTGAGCGTGGACAAATGGTCCAAGAACCACGACGTCACGATCACCGTGACGAACCCACGCGACGGCTCGAAGGTGGAGATCGACGGAGCGGACCAGTTGAAGCAGTTGCCCCGAGCGGGCGACCGGATCGGCGTACACGTCGATCCGGCCGACCCGACGAATGTGCTCGCCGCGGACGCCGACTGGAGCGTCCACTGGTACGTCTACCCGCTCTTTGTCATCGCTGCTGTCTTCTGCGCCGGCTTCTTCGCCTTCTTGTTCTTCTGATTTCAGGATGCCTGTTGCATCGAGGCGAGCCTGGCGCAGGCAGCGTCGAGAGCGGCCTTCTGCGAAGCGTAGGAGCCGTACCACAGAGGGTTGTCCGGCTGGGGGTCCAGTTGGTCGTCTACGTCGGCGTACCACTCTTGTGAGGTTCTGAAGACCCGTGCGTGTAGATGGTTTTCGTTCACCGCCACCACTCCTGGAGTGAGAACCGTGTACCTCTCCAGGATGTGGTGTGGGTCCGGCGGAAACGAACAACGACACGCGGGTTTTCAGGTCACGAGGACGGTGATGCGCTGGGCGGTGTTGTTGCTGAAGCCGCCCCGGTTCCAGTCGGCTTCGATTGGTTGCTCTCGGCCACTTGCGTCGTAGGCGCGGACCGTGAGCACGTGCTCGCCGGGGGTGGCCTCCCAGTCGTAGGCGAAAGCCCGCCAGGCGAGTTCGTCGTTGCCGAGGGCATCCAACGTGGCTTCGTGCCAGTTCACGCCGGCGTCGGTGCTGACCTCGACGCGTTCGATCGGCGCCCAGCCGGACCAGGCCCGGCCGAACAGCGGAACGGTGCCTGCGGCAACGAAGCGGTGGCGGCTCATGAAGTCCGGGAACCCCGGCGGTACGAGCAGCGCCCGCGGCTCGATCCGGGTCACCGGACGGCCCGGATCGTCGGGGCGCTGACGGATCACGTAGGCGACCGCGTTCTGGAACCCGTCGAACTCGTGGTCGATCAGCTCGATCGACCGCAGCCACTTCACACTCGCCATCCCGTACCACCCCGGTACGACGAGACGCAGCGGGTACCCGTGCTGCGGCGGCAGCGGCCCGCCGTTCATCTCCCACGCGACGATCGCACCCGAGTCGATCGCCTCCGTGAGCGACAGCCCGCGCTGATAGTCCTGTACGACGCCACGCTCGACCCCGCGGTCCGCGCCGGTGAACACCACGTCCACCGCATCCTCGCGAATCCCGGCCAACCGCAGCAGATCCGACAGCAGCACGCCGGTCCACTCCGCCGTACCGACCGCCTCCGACAGCCACGGCTGGCTGATCGGCCGCGGCTGCAGCGTGGCCCGACCGTTGCCCGCGCACTCCAGCGTGACGCGGATCGTACGGCGTCCCATCGCGCGCAACTCGGTCAGCCCGAACGACAACGGTTGCTCGACGCACCCGTTCAGCTCGAGCCGCCAATCGCCCGCGTTCGTTGCCGGTATGTCGTAATGCACCAGCACGTAGTGCAGCCCCGGCGGCGTCACGTCGTACCGCAGGCTCTCCAACGGCATTCCGTGGTTCCGCGCCGCCAGCTGCAACTCGTCGGCGGTGATCCCCTCACCCGTATCCGCCAACCGCCCCCGGACACTGAATTCCTCGATCGACACCACAAATCCCACCCCCTGGCCCAACCCTAGAGGGTTGGGGCCTCCTACAACCAGCCGTTGTCGACGGCGATGCGGGCGGCTTCGGCGCGGGTGCGGGCGCCGGTCTTGCCGATTGCGGCGGAGAGGTGGTTGCGGACCGTCCCCTCGGACAGGTGCAGTTCCTTGGCGATGTCGGCGACTGTCCCGCCCTCACGAGCGGCCCGCAGTACGTCGGCCTCGCGCCCGGTGAGCGGGCTCGTCCCTGCGACGAGCGTCTCCGCAGCGAGTGACGGATCGACGACGCGCAGCCCCTGGTGCACGCGCCGTACGGCGTCGGCCAACTGCGTCGCGGGCGTGTCCTTGACGACGAACCCGGCCGCGCCGGCCTCCATCGCGCGGCGCAGGTACCCGGGCCGGCCGAACGTGGTCACCATCAGCACCCGCACCCCGGGTACGGCGGTCCGCAGCGCGGCGGCCGCCTCGATCCCGTCCAGCCCCGGCATCTCCACGTCGAGCAGCGCGACATCGGGCTGGGAGTTCTTCGCGGCATCGATCACCTCGTCACCCCGACCGACCTCGGCCACCACCTCCAGGTCGGGCTCGAGGTCGAGCAGCGCGGCCAGGGCCCCACGCACCAGCGCCTGGTCATCGGCGATCAGCAGTCGGATACTCACAGGTCCATCCTCACAGGCCGACGCGAACTGCGAGCCGGAACCCACCGCCGGGCGCCTGACCGACCTGCACACTCGCACCGGCCTGGTCCGCCCGCTCCCGCAGCCCGACCAGCCCGTGCCCCGACGCGCCACCACCCGGCGTCGGTCCCTTCCCGTCATCCAGTACTTCGATCTGCGTCGCCGTGATCCGGATCGTGCACCGCTTCGCGCCGGAATGGCGTACGACGTTCGTCACGCCCTCCCGCACCACCCACGCGAACAGCTCCCGGTTCTCCTCCGGTACTTCGTCCATCGTGGTCGGCAGATCGGCCTTGATCTCCGCGGCCTGCAACGCGGCCCGCGCCGAGACCAGCTCACCGGCGAGGCTCAGCTCGCGGTACCCGGCGACCGCGGCCCGTACGTCGGCCAGCGCCGCCCGCGCCAGGCTCTCCACGTCCGCGACCTCGGCGGCCGCCCGGGTCGGGTTCGCCTCGATCAGCTTGCCGGCCAGCTCCGCCTTCACCGTGATGACGGTGAGCGAGTGCCCGAGGATGTCGTGCAGGTCGCGGGCGAACCGGTTCCGCTCCTCCTGCACGGCGAGCTCGGCCATGTCCTTGCGGGCGGCGTTCAGCTCGATGCTGCGCTGGATAGCCCGCCGCAGTCCGAACACCGCCAGCGCGCCGAGGAAGATCGCGAAGCCGTAGCTGCCGTCGTCGGTCCACCCGGGCACCACCCGCAACGAGACCTCGGTGCCGGCGAGCAGGACCGCGACGAACGCGACGGCCGCCCGGAGATCCAGCAGCATCATCGCGACCGACGCGATGTAGACCAGGCCCGTGAGCGCGGTCTGGCCGGCGGTCGGGATCATCAGCAGGCAGAGCGTGAGCATCAGGCCCAGGTACGCGACCTGCTGCCAGACCCTCAGCAGGTGCTTGCGGGCCATCCGGCGCAGGATCCCGAAGAACCCCAGGTAGCTGGCCGCGAACAGGATCACCGTCAGGAACCCGAGGACCTGGGTGACCCCGTCCTTGCGCTCCGCGATCTTCTGCAGCGGCTGCGCCAGGTAGAACAGCCAGACCCCCGCGGCCAGCCAGCCCCAGCGGCCCGGTCCGGCGCCGACGCGGTCGGCCATCCCGTCCAGGACGCTGGGTCTGCGGTTGGTCGTCACGGTGGTCACGGTACCGGTCAGGCGCGGGCCGTGTCGGCGCGGAATCGGCGCAGCCCGATGAATCCGAGTATGACGGTCCAGGCGAGCACGACGAGCAGCGCCTGGGTGTCCACCCCGCCCTGCGTCAGGGCGCTGCGGGAGGTCAGTCCGGTCCAGTACGCCGGGGTCAGCTGCGCGATGTGCTTCATGATCGACGGCATCTGGTCGACCGGCAGCCACAGCCCGCCGAAGGCCGCGATCAGCATCGTGCTCAGACCGGTGATCGGCTGCACGCTGTCCGGCTTGGCGACGTACCCGATGACCAGGCCCAGAGCCGCGAACGGCAGGGCGCCGAGCCAGGACACCATCGCGACCATCGCCCACTGGCCGGCGTCCAGGTGCACGTGGCCGACGGCCATACCGAAGACGAACACGACGAGCAGCGGCGGGATCGCCAGCAGCAGCGACAGGATCACCTTGTTGACGACGTACGCCTGCGGCTTCAGCGGGGTGAGCCGCAGCGTGCGGTTCCAGCCGCCGTCGCGCTCGGCCGCGATCACGCCGCCGCTGCTCATCGCGGCGGACATCGAGCCGAACATCGCCATACTCACCATCACGTACGCGATCGCGGAGATCCCGCCCTCGGTGGCGTCCTTGGGGATCGTCAGGCCGAAGATCATGAACAGCACCAGCGGCATCAGGATCGAGAAGATCAGCACCCGGCGGTTCCGCAGGGTCCGGCGGATGTCGAAGATCAGGTAGTTGCGGTTCATGCCAGGGTCTCCTCTTGGGCCGCGCTGATCGCGAGGACGGCGTCCTCCAGGTCGGCGGACGTGACTTCGATGTCGTGGGCGGTGGTGTTCTCCAGCAGGTGCCGCAGCGTGTTGTCGGAGTCCGCGCACTGCATCAGGACGACCTCACCGCGGGTCTCGACATTCCGTACGCCGGGCAGCGACGCGAGCGCGGCGAGATCGGCGCCGGGGATCGTGGCGCGGATGGTCCGGCCGGACACACTCGCCTTGATCTGTGCGGCGGTGCCGTCGGCAACGACCTTGCCGTTGCGCATCAGCACGACGCGGTCGGCGTACGAGTCCGCCTCTTCGAGGTAGTGGGTGGCGAACAGGACCGTGCGGCCGCGGGCGGTCTCGGCGTGCATCGAGGCCCAGAAGTCTCGGCGGGACTCGACGTCCATACCGGTCGTCGGCTCGTCCAGCACGATCAGGTCGGGCTGCGGGATGATCGCCATCGCGAACCGCACCCGCTGCTTCTGACCGCCGGACAGCGCCTTCATCGTCCGGCCGGTGAGGTCCGCGATACCGGCGCGCTCGAGCGCCTCCTGGACCGGCATCGGGTCCCTGTGCAGGCCGGCGACGAGGTTCAGGAGTTCGCCGACCTTGGCGTCCTCGATGATCCCGCCGCTCTGCAGCATCACGCCGACCTGACCCTGGGCGATCGCGTCGGTCGGCGTACCGCCGTACACCTGGACCGTGCCGTTGTCCGGCTTCACCAGGCCGAGCAGCATCTCGATCGTGGTCGATTTGCCCGCGCCGTTCGGCCCGAGCAGCGCCACCACCTCGCCGGCCCGGATGGTCAGATCCACCCCGGCGACGGCCTGCACGTCCGCATACTTCTTGGTCACACCCCGCAGGCTGACCGCAGTCGTTGTCGTCATACCCAGAAGCTTGTCCGAGGACGTCGTACACCCCCTGGATCGCTCGTCACGACCCACCCATGACATCCGTCAGCCCAACTATTCGCCCGGGCCGACCGTCCACCCAGTGAAGAGGAGGTGGTTGAGGTGGTCGAACTACGGGCACGAGTGGGAGGGTGGCAGGGGAGGGCCGAGATGGCGACGTTGACGGTATGGAAGTTCGAGACCTGGGACGGGGCCAACCAGGCGATCGGGACGCTGGAGAGCCTGGCGAAGCAGAAGCTGATCCGGGTGCACGATGCGGCGTCGGTCTCGTGGCAGCCGGAGAAGCGGCGGCCGCGGACCCGGCAGGTGCGGAACATGACCGGCCCGGGCGCGGTCGGCGGGGCGTTCTGGGGGATGTTGTTCGGGACGATCTTCCTGATGCCGTTCGCGGGAGCCGCGATCGGGGCCGCGGCGGGTGCGGTGGCCGGACGGCTCATCGACGTCGGGATCGACGACGACTTCATCAAGGAAGTGCGGGCTCAGGTGACGCCGGGTACGTCGGCGCTGTTCCTGCTGTCCAGTGACGAGGAGACGGACAAGGTCCGTGAGACCTTCAAGAAGACACGGCTCCGCGCCAAGCTGATCCATATCAAGCTGAGCGACGACCAGGAATCCGCCATCCACGAGATGTTCGACAACTAGACGTCCGGGTGGGCTGACACGAAGCTCTTGAAGGCCGAGTACGGCGGGTCGAGCGGCGTACCGTCAGCCTCGGTCAGACCCCACTGGGTGCCGCCGTCGAGCTCGTAGAACATCGCCGACTGGAACGCCTCGGTGGTGCGGTGGGAGCGGAACTCGGCGAGCTGACTCTGGATGTACGACGCCCGGTGCGTGGTGCCCTGGTTGGGATCGGAGTTCCACTCGGTCATCATGAACGGCTTGCCGTAGCGGGCCTTCGCGTAGACCGGGAGATTGAACGACGGGCCGGCGCCGTCCGTGCCGATGTGGAAGATGTCGCCGTCGCCCTCGTAGTTGTGCCAGGTGGTGATGTCCCAGCGGATCTGCGGGTAGCCGCCGGAGCCGTCCGGCTGCAGGCCGTCCCAGAGCGCGTCCGCGGCGCCGATGTCGGACTTGCAGAAGTTGATACCGCACGCCGCTGACGGCTGCACGGTCTTCACGCCGTCGATCAGGCCCTTCATGAAGCCGCGCATGATCGGCCAGTTCGCGTTGTTGAAGTCGATCGCCTTCGTGCCCGCGTCGGCGACGTGGTCCGGCAGGATGATGTACGGATCCCGGGTCAGCTCGTTGCCGCACTCGTACATCGTCACGCCGTACGGCGCGAAGGCCTGCGCGACCTGGGTGCTGATCGCGCGCGCGGCGTTGTACGCGTCCGACTCGGTGCCGTACGCCAGCGCTCCGCTCGCGTCGCGCAGGCCGGCGTCGATCACCGGGAACGTGTGTTTCCCGACGCTGTTCAGGTGACTTGCGATCGCGGCGGCGCGGCCGATCGTGCTTGCGTCGCCGCCGGTGTTCACGCGGAAGACCGATGCGCCTAGTCCGGACATCCGGTCCGCGATCACGGCCGGCGAGAGCTGGGTGTCGTAGTGCCCGTTGACGCCGTACATCAGACCGGCCGGGGCGGAGAGTGCGGTCCGCGGATCGGTGACCTTGCGCCAGACGTCGTTGAAGCAGACGTACCACTGGCCGCCGGTGCCGCAGTGGTACACCCGGCCGCCGTACCAGAGCAGGACGGAGACGTTGTAGGTCTCGCCGACGGTCGATCCGTTGCGGTAGATGACGCCGCCGGAAACGGTCCAGACGGCGCCGCCGTTGTCGGTGATCGAGGTGGCCGACGGGATGGTCGTGCCCTCCGGCGAGGCGTTGGGCGAGTCGCCGGCAGCGGCGTACGGCGTACCTGCGGTGGTGATGAAGGCGGCGGCAGCTGCCGCGCCGAGCAGCACGCGACGTGAGACCTGGTTCATTTCCGGCTCCCATCTGGAGGGAGATGCGCAATTGTTTGCGCAGTCAGCATGAGCGCCGGGAACCGAACCGTCAAGAGCTCGCAACGCACCGTTGACAAAGTTGTCATCGCGGTTCTAGCGTCCCCGATCAACCCCCTGATCCCGCGTGAATCTTGATCATCGACGGAGTCCTCGTGAAGATTCGTCCGCTGTCCGCAGGGCTTGCCGTGGTGCTGCTGTGTACGGTCTCGCCGGCGCCACCTGTGCAAGCACTTTCACTACCCTCCGAGGCTGTACCGGTGAGCTGTACGCCGGCGGCCCCGAACCCGACCACTGACAACGTCACCGACTACCGGCTCGACACCAATGCCGTCGCGCCCGGCCGTTGGTCGTACCAATCGATCGCCGGCGACGCCACCAGCCTGCTGGGCAAGGGCGGCTCGGGCGTGTTCGCGGCCGACGAGTGGGCGGCCGACGTGAAGAAGCCCGAACACGCCTGGTTCGTGAAGGCCGACGGCTCGATCGGCACTGACTACCGTGCCATCGCCGAGACCTACACGGTCGCCGACCAGGCAGACGGGAAGGACGTGCACCTGCGCGGCAGCTTCGATTCGCCAGGCGGCCGCTTCCGGGTGTTGCTCGCCCACGACGGCGATGCCACCAAGGTCGCGGGGCCGTTCACCGAGCTCTACAACTACACCGGCAAGGCCGCGTCCTTCGACCTCGACGTCATCGCGTCGAAGGGCGACGACCTCCTGTTCGTCAGCGATCAGGTCACCACCTGGTGGGTGCCCGGCAAGCTGAAGGCAGCGATCACCACCGAGTTGGCTCCGGAGACCGCGGCGGTCACGGCCACGCCCGGCCCTGGCGCGGTCCGGTCGGGAGCGACTGTGCAGCTCGCGAGCGCGACGAAGGATGCCTGCATCCGCTACACGACCGACGGCAGTGACCCGGCGACGTCGACGACGGCGTACCCCTACCGCATGCCGATCGCGATCACCGCCGACACCGACCTGAAGGCGGTCGCCACCGCGACCGGGTCCGCGCCCGGCGTCGTGGCCGACCTGCCGTTCGTGCTCAACGAGCCGTTCCGCGCGTTCGCCGGGGAGAACCAAGGCACCCAGACCGGTCTCGTCGCCGGCGTGCAATGGG
Source organism: Kribbella sp. NPDC058693 (assembly GCF_042715335.1). Classification (NCBI taxonomy): domain Bacteria; kingdom Bacillati; phylum Actinomycetota; class Actinomycetes; order Propionibacteriales; family Kribbellaceae; genus Kribbella; species Kribbella sp. NPDC058693. The sequence continues at coordinate 1,502,909 of NZ_JBHXSQ010000001.1, read as the reverse complement.
ACCGGATGGACTTCGACTGGGGATCGATCGAACCGGCGAAGGGCCAGATCGACCAGGCGGCTGTTGCCGAGTACCTGCGCCAGTTCAACCTCGCGAAGTCACACGGCATCACGATCCTGCCCGTGCTCTCGTACACGGCCGGCTGGGCCGCCAACCGCACCGGCTACTCGTACGACTTCCACGGCAAGACGTACGAGTACGGGCCGGTGAAATCCGAGAACAACGGCCAGTTCGTCCGTCAACTGGTGACCAAGGACGCGAGCGGCAAGGTGCTGTCGACGAAGGACGTGCAGACGAGCATCGGCCGTACGCCGCCGCAGAACCCGGCCGACTGGGCGAACTTCGTCAAGCTCGCGGTCGACACCCTGAAGCCGCTCGGGATCACCTATTTCCAGGTGTGGAACGAGGCCTACCCCGGCTCCGGATTCTGGGAGGGCGGCATGGATCAATACATGACCGACATTCAGTTGCCGGCGGCAAAGATCATCCACGACGCGGGCGTCAAGCTGGTGTACGGCGGTTGGATCTGCGGCGCGCCGCTGAGTGAGTACATCGCGCTGCTCGACAAGTTCAAGGCCTGGAAGAGCATCGACGTGTACGACCTGCACTACATGCCGATCGGCACGATGCAGACCATCTACGCGGCGGCACAGAAGCGCGGGATCAAGAATCCTGCCGTCTGGCAGACCGAGATCGGCTTCACCACCGAGGACAAGTTCGTCGCCGACATCTACCCGCGCGCCTTCCACTGGGCACTGAGCAAGGGCGGCAACGACCTCGACCGGTTCAAGCTGCTGTACTTCGCGGAGTGGGCCCCCGACGACACCAGCGCCTTCGGCTACAACCGGACCCTGCGCACCGGCAACAACCTCAGCCCGAAGGGGAAGACGCTGGTGACCCTGGCGAATCTGTTGCGCGGGGCAAAGGCCACGACGTACGACGACTTCGAGACGTCACCGCAGCTGAAGCCGGAGCTGAACGAGGCGCTGTCCACGGCCAACGGCTTCCGGCTCGACGACAAGCGGGTCGTGCTCGCGATCGACCTCAAGCGGCAGAACCAGGCCGACATCTTCGAGGACCCGAACACCGGTGACACCATCCACCTGAACTTCGGCGAGCCGACGATGACCGTCACGCTCCGGAACGTCCGCAACGTGAAGTCGCTCGACCGCGTCGACCTGTACGGCAACCGCACGCCGCTTCAATGGAAGAACACCGGCCACGAGACGATCCAGGCCGAGGTGCCGATCATCGATCCGGACCCGACCGTGAAGGAGCTCAACCAGACCGAGCAGGAGGACGTGTTCTACCTGTCGCTCCAGCAGAACTGAAGCACGATGCACGCCCTCACCTTTGCGCAAAGGTGAGGGCGTGCCTCCAATCCTCCTCGAGCAGGTCGTGCCCGCCGGCCCGCACGTGGGAACCGATTCCGCCGCCCTCGAACGCCGGAGTCGCCGCCACGACGGCCAGGTACTCGCCGATCGGATCGGCCCACGCGTCGTCCTCCGCGCTGGCGACATACACCCGCCGCGGCGCGATACAGGTGAGCAGTTGGTGCTGGTCGATCGGCAGGCTCTTCTCGAGACCGGCGTACGCCGAGAGCGACGGGACGAACCAGTGCGGGAAGCGCGAGGTGATCGCGGCGATGTCCTCGCCGCCGGGATGCCGGAAGAGCGAGGCGCCGCAACAGCCGGAGTCGTTCGACACCGTCAGGGAGAAGCGCTCGTCCTGCGCGCCCGCCCAGAGTGCGGCCTTGCCGAGCCGGGAGTGTCCGAGCGCGATCGCGCCGGCCGTGGTCAGGCCGTCGATGCCGGCGGCAATGTCGAGGCAGCGGGACATCCCCCACGCCCAGGCTCCGACCGCGCCCCACGATCCCGCTTCCGCCGGGAACAGGGCCCGTACGCCGGGAGTCGTCGGCGCCGGGTCGTCGGGCTCGATCTGGCGGTAGTCCACGGTCAGTACGGCGTACCCGGCGGCTGCGATCGCGGCGTACGGCCAGCGTTGTGCCTGGTCGCCGTCGATCGTCTGATCGTTTCCGGTGAAGTTGAGCGCGACGATGACCGGCGCCGGGGTTGTGCTCACGGGAAGGTGCAGGAGGGTGTCGAGCTCGAGGTCGCCGAGCGGGCAGCTGATCGTGGCCCGGTGACGGAACCGATGGGCGAGCTCGCACTCCTCCCGCGACCGCAGTACGACGTCGGTCAGGTGGCCGCCGGTCGGCGTACGGCCGTAGATCGTGCGGGCGAACTCTTCGACAGACGCGGCCCCGGTCGGCAGCTCGGGCAGCTCGGCACGCTGCCAGGCCTCGGGGAGTGCGGCGTCGGTCATGGAGGCTCCCTGTGAGGTTGAGCGTTTTCGCAGGCGATCTACGCCCGATCAGGTTAGTTGAGCGCAAGCGATTTCACACCTCTACACTCGGGTTTCGAGAGGAGGACGGATGGCGAAACGAGCCAGCATGAGCGATGTCGCCCGGGTTGCGGGGGTCTCGCTCACCACGGCCTCGCGCGCGCTGAGCGGCGGCGGGCGGGTGTCCGCCGAGACCCGTGCCAAGGTGATCGAGACCGCGGAGCGGCTGCAGTTCCAGCCGGACATGATCGCGCGGTCGTTCGTCACCGGGCGGAGTTTCATCGTCGGCGTCCTGGCCGAGAACGCGCACGGGCGGTTCAGCATGCCGCTGATCGTCGGCGCGACGAACTACCTCGGCCGGGAGAACATCGCCGCCGTCACCCTGGACGCGCACGGCACCCCGCGGGCCTTGCACGAGTACCTGAAACGTCTGCGGTCCCGTCGCATCGACGGCCTCCTCGTGGTCGGCGACGATCCCAACCGGGCCAGCCTCGTGCTCTCCGAGGACTTCGCCGTACCGGTCGTCTTCGCCTCGTCGTCCGCGACACCGGAGACCGACTACGTCGTCGCGCCGGACAACCGGGGCGCCGGTCGTGCCGCGGCCGAGCACCTGATCGGCCTCGGCCGCCGGCACATCGCCCATGTCACCGCTGCCGTCAACGATCCGGCGGTCGGTGCGCGGGTCGAGGGTTTCACCGGCGCGATGCGGTCCGCCGGCATGGCGATCGCGATGGGCGGCGGACCGCTGTACGGGAGCTACCTGCAACGGTGGGGGATCGACGCGGCCGAGCGCATCATCGAGAGCGGCCAGCCGGTCGACGCGATCTTCGCGGCCAACGACGAGATCGCGATCGGCCTGTTCGCGACGTTCCACCGGCACGGCATCCGGGTGCCCGACGACATCGCGATCGTCGGCTACGACAATCGGCTCGCCGGCGTACGGCGTCCCGATCATCCGCTCAGCACCTTCGACCCGGAGCTGCCGACGGTCGGCGCGCGCGCCGCCGAACGCCTGCTCGCCGTCATCGGCGGCGCCGGCGAGCCGGGCATCGACTACGTCCAGCCCCGCTTCGTCGAAGGACGCTCGACCGTGGGGCCGACGCTCGAGCCGTACGACATTCTCTGACCGTTCTGGCCGAAATCGTTTGACCGCGTGTCCGTGGGGTGTGAGGGTCCGGGGCGTGGACCGGGTTGCGAAGTTGCATGACGACGAGGTCGAGATCGACGCCTCGCTGGTGGAGCGGCTTGTTGCTGAGCAGTTTCCGCGGTGGGCGGGTCTGTCGGCGCGGGTTGTCGAAGGGTCGGGGACGGACAACGTGACGTTCCGGCTCGGGGACGAGCTCGCCGTACGGCTGCCGCGGACCGCGTCGACCAGTGGGCAGGTGGAGCAGGATCGGGCCTGGATGCCGCGGCTGGCGCCGTACCTGCCGGTTCCGATCCCGGAGCCGCTGGAGCTCGGGCGGCCGGGGCAGGGATATCCCTTCAGCTGGGGCGTTTACCGCTGGTTGCCGGGTGAGCCGTTCGACGCTGCGTCAGGCGATGCGGTGGCCGTCGCGCGGCAGTTGGCCGAGTTCGTGCGGTGCCTGCGAGAGGTCGACACCACTGGTGCGCCGGTGCCGTCGGGTGACCCGTTCGAGCGCGGTACGCCGTTGGCGCCGCGGGACGGGATGTTCCGCGAGGCGCTCGACGAGATCCGCGAGTACTTCGACGCCACGCGCGTCCTCGCGTCGTGGGAGGAATCGCTGGCCGCCGACACGTTCGAGGGCCCGGCGCGCTGGGTCCACGGCGACCTGATGTCCGGCAACGTGATGGTTGCCGACGGCAAGCTATCGGCAGTCATCGATTTCGCTACGGCGCGCGCCGCGGACCCGGCCGCCGACGTGATGCCCGCCTGGTGGATCTTCGAAGGCGAGTCCCGGAAGGCCTACAGACAAGCGCTCGCGGTCGACGACAACACTTGGCTCCGAGCCCGCGGCTGGGCACTCTCGCTCTGCATCATCGCCATCCCGTACTACCGCGACCGCAACCCCGACACGCTCCCCGACGGCCAGGCATACGTCGCGGACCTCCTCGCCGACTGATACGTATCAGGTGGATTTGAGGGTGTGCAGGCCCTGCCAGAGGAGGTCCTGGAGGGTTCGGGCGACCTTCTCGGGGGTTGGTGGGGTGGTGGAGCGGGTGCGCCAGATCGCTAGTCGTTCGGTGGCGCCGGAGATGCTTTGGGCAACTATCTGGACTTCGTCCTCGTCTACGGGGCGGCCGGCGGGGAGGTTCATCCGGACCATCGTGGCGATCAGTTCGATGAAGGCCGCGCGTACTTCGTCTGTCGCTTCCGCGGCCGGGCCGGCGCTGAGCATGCCCTCGTCGACGAGGACCGACCAAGCCTGCGGGTGGTCGTCGAGGAACTGGAACCACGCGACGAAACCGGCGTACAGCGCGTCCTCGGCGTCCGGCGCTTCCATCACGGCGTCGGACACCGTGTCCAGCAGTTGACCGCGGAGCCGGGCCAGGCAGGCGAGGAACAGGCCGTCCTTCGAGCCGTAGTACTGGTAGATCAGCGGCTTCGAGACGCCGACCTGTGCGGCGACGTCGTCCATCGACGTGCCCTGGTATCCGCGCTCGCCGAAGATCCGCTCGGCCGCCTCGAGAATCTCTCGTTCTCTCGCGGCTCGGTCGCGTCGACGCTTCGGCGCGGCGGAGGTCGCGGCAGTGGGCGAGGTCACTTGCGGAGTCTAACTGACTCCGAGTAACTTACTGGGAGTAAGTTCCAGCCGAGCGGGAGGCCAGGGATGACTGAGCAGCATCGGATCGTGGTGATCGGCACCGGGTTCGCCGGGATCGGAATGGCTGTCCGGCTGAAGCAGGCCGGGTACGACGACTTCGTCGTACTGGAGCGTGCCGATGACGTCGGCGGCACCTGGCGCGACAACACGTACCCGGGCTGCCGTTGTGATGTCCCGTCACACCTGTACTCGTTCTCGTTCGCACCGAACCCGAACTGGTCGTCGACGTTCTCCCCGCAGCCCGAGATCGAGGACTACCTGCGCAAGGTCACCGACGCGTTCGGCGTCCGGCCGCACATCCGCTTCGGCCACGCGGTCGAGTCGGCGCGCTGGGAGGACGGGCACTGGCGGATCGCGACCAGTGAGGGTGAGTTCACGGCGGACATCGTGCTGTCCGGCATGGGCCCGCTCGCCGAGCCGTCGTACCCGAAGCTGCCGGGGATCGAGGACTTCGAAGGTGAGGTCTTCCACTCGGCGCGGTGGAACCACGACCTGAACCTCAGCGGTCGCAAGGTTGCTGTCATCGGGACGGGGGCGTCGGCGATCCAGTTCGTGCCGGCGATCCAGCCCGAGGTCGAGGAGCTGCACCTGTTCCAGCGGACGCCGCCGTGGGTGATGCCGCGGCCGGATCGCAAGATCACCGCGGCCGAGAAAATGGTATACCGGCGGTTTCCCCTTGTGCAGAAGGCGGTTCGGGCCGGGATCTACTGGGGTCGCGAGTCGATGGTGCTCGGGTTCGCCAAGCTGCCGGCGATTATGAAGCAGGCGCAGAAGGTCGCCGAGAAGCACCTCGCGCACCAGGTCCGCGACCCGCTCCTACGTGCCAAGCTGACGCCGGACTTCACCCTCGGCTGCAAGCGTGTGCTGATCTCCGACGACTACTACCCGGCGGTCGCGCAGCCGAATGTCGAGGTGGTGACCGACGGGATCGCCGAGGTCACCCCGACCGGCATCGTCACGGACGACGGCGTGAAGCACGAGGTCGACACGATCATCTACGGCACCGGCTTCAAGGTGACCGACCTGCCGGTGATGGACATGGTGCACGGCCGCGAAGGAGTCTCGTTGCGCGAGGCCTGGACCAACGGCATGGAGGCCCACCTCGGTACGGCGATCGCCGGCTTCCCGAACTTCTTCATGCTGATCGGCCCGAACACCGGCCTCGGCCACAGCTCGATGGTCTTCATGATCGAGTCCCAGATCGCGTACATCATCGACGCGCTCAAGACGATGGATGCGCAGGGCCTGCGGGAGGTCGAGGTACGGCGGGAGGTCCAGCGCGCGTTCGTTGACGGGGTCCGCGCCTCGATGCGGAACACGATCTGGACCCGCGGCGGCTGCACCAGCTGGTACCTGGACTCGGAGGGGCGCAACACCACGCTCTGGCCGTCGTTCACGTTCCGGTTCCGTCGGCTGACCAGGCGCTTCGACCCCGACGAGTATCAGACTCTCGCTATGTGACATTGAGCGTGTTACATTCGATCGGTCGGATAGTCCGGGTGATCGGAGTGCGCGGTGCTGCCACTGCATGGGATCGGCGGTCGAGGCGACCTGCCGGTGCCGATGTGGCTGGCGATCTACTCCGCCGGCGCCGCAGTCGCGGTCTCGTTCTTCGCGCTCGCGGCGTTCTGGTCGCGTCCGCGGTTCGAGCGGATCGCCGGCCGACCGCTGCGCGTGCTGACCTCGGTCGTCGACAGTCGCGTGACCCGAGTCTTGTTGAAGCTCGCGGGTGTCGCGGCGCTCGCACTGCTGCTCGGCGCCGCCTGGTTAGGCGATACCGAGCCGTCGCTGAACCCGGCGCCGACCTGGCTGTACGTGTGGATCTGGGTCGGCATCATCCCGCTCTCACTGCTCTGCGGCCCGATCTGGCGGCTCGCGAATCCGTTGCGCACGATCGCCGGCCTGGTACGGCGTACGTCGTACCGGCAACTGTCCGACCGGATCGCGTACTGGCCGGCCGTGGCGGGACTGGGCGGGTTCCTCTGGCTCGAGTTGGTATACCAAAACGGATCCGAGCCGCGGGTGGTGGCGGTTGCCGTCAGCATCTACGCATTCGTGAATGTTGCCTTGGGCATCGTCTATGGTCCGGCCTGGTTCGCGATCGGGGACAGCTTCGAGGTGTACGCCGAGGTGCTCGCGCGTCTCAGCCCGATCGGACGGGGCGCTGACGGCGAGCTGGTCTTGCGAAACCCGCTGGCCGGCCTGGCGACGATGCCGCAGCGGCCAGGACTCGTTGGTCTGTTGTGTTTGCTGCTCGGGTCGACGGCCTTCGACGGCATCTCCCGCTGGTCGGTGTGGGCGTCGTGGGCTGGTGAGCTGAGTCGTTCGCAACACCTCGTGGTCTACACGCTCGGGTTGCTCGTCGCGGTCGCTGTCGTCACTGGGCTGTTCCTGTTGGCTGCGCGGACGACCGGAGCGGCGCAGATCCGGCCCGGTGGGATCGGGGTTGCCGGGCTGCCCGGTGCGTTCGTGCACTCGCTGGTGCCGATCGCGGTCGGGTATGCCGTGGCGCATTACTTCTCGTTCGCGATGTTCCAGGGGCAGGAGGGCTGGTTGCTCGCGACCGATCCGTTCGCGCGGGGATGGGATCTGCTCGGGACGAGCGGGATGCGGATCGATTACGCGTTCCTCGGCACCGGGGTCATCGCGGGGGTCCAGATCGGTGCGATCGTGCTCGGACACGTACTCGGGGTCGTGTCCGCGCACGATCGCGCTGCTGACCTGTTCCGGCGCCGGCAGCTACGGCGTGCGCAGTACCCGATGCTGGCCGCGATGGTTGCGTTCACCGCCGGCGGGATCGCGCTGGTGACGGCGTCATGATCGCGCTGCACATGGGTGGTATACCGGAGACCGCGATGGTCCTCGGTCCGATCCTGTTGATCGTCGCGTTCATCCGGATTGCTCGCCGCAACGAGGCGAACCTGCCTGACGAGGACGACTGGGACGCGGACCTCGGCGACCTCCCCGCCCAGCGGCCGGAGTCGGACGAGCGGGCGGACCCGGACGAGCGGGCGGACCCGGACGAGCGGGCGGACCCGGACCGAGGCCGCGACGTGGACCGGCGGCGCGGACCGGTCGATCACACCTGGACAAAGTGAGGCCCGGAGAACCCCCTGCGGTTCGCCGGGCCTCGCCCCCTTGCTCCCCGTGGCTTATGCGGCCAGAGCCGGTTCGTAGTACCCGCTGAGGCGGGTGGGTGTCGCGAGCGTGACGAGCTTGGCGAGCTCGGAGCAGCCGGCCGCGAGGGCGTCCTCGAGGGTGGGCCACTGGTCGACGCACCAGTACGGGTCGTCGGGCTGACGGTCGAGGTCGTCGTCGATGTCGGCGCACCAGCCGCCGGAGCGGATGTGGTGGACGTGCAGTCGAAGCTTCATGGCGGTTCAGCTCTCGGGTTCAGCTCTGGTTCAGCTCTGGGGTCAGAAGGGCAGTGGACGGCCGGACGGGGTCCGGAGGTCGAGGGTCTGGTTCTGGGTCTGGCGGCGGGTCGTCGTGGTGCGTGGTCGCCGACGGATCTGGATCTGGCGCATCGCCGTCCTCCTGCCTGGTCTGTTCTGGTAGCTATACGGTCGCGCGTGAGTGCTGGTTCACGCATGCGGAGGATTACCTATCTGTCTCCCGAGGAATCCCTGATGCGGGCCAGGGGAGGAGGTAGGGGATCGGCTGACCGCCGGATAGTGCTACCTAGGGGCAACGACCCGCCTCGCTTCGCTCGGCGGGGGAGAAAGAGATGGGTCAGCCGGTGGAGGGGAGGGTGTTCGGGTTGACGCCGAGTTCCTCGTAGGCGACCTGTTCGATCTCGCGGGCCATGGCCTCGCGGAACGCTGCGACCAGCGCCTGGCCGGCCAGCGGGATGATTCCTTCGAGCGTTCGCTGGATCTCGGGCCAGCCGTCGGCGGGCATGCCGGCGTTGGTGAAGTCGCGCCAGACGGTCGAGCGGAACAGTTCGACGTACGTCTTGGCGACCGCGTCGGCCTGGGCGAACAGTTTGGGCAGCATCTCGAAGATCGCTTCCATCGGGACACCGAGCTTGATCACCTCGAGGCCGGTGCGGAGCAGGTCCGAGTTCGGGATCCGGAGCCGGCCGTCCTCCAGCCGCTCCGCGATGCCCAGCTCGACCAGCCGCTCGATCACCGCCGGGTCGTACGGCACGCCGGCCCGATCGGCCAGCTGCTCGCCGTCGAGAACCTCAGGCTCCGACGGTGTCCACGGGTTGACGAGGGTCTCGAAGACCCCGAGCGCGAGCGCGCCGTCGGGGAGCTCGCCCAGCATCCGCTCGACCGCGGCGAGTGTGTAGCCCTTGTCGAGCAGCTCCCGGACCAGGGTCAACCGGGCCACGTGATCGTTGCCGTAGTAGCCGGTCCGGCCGACCAGCCGCGGCGGCGGGATCAGCCCGCGCCCGGCGTATGCACGCACGTTGCGGACCGTCATCCCGACCTTGGCGGCCAGTTGGTCGACAGTGAGCTCCTCTTCCACCCTTGACAGTCTTGCAGACTCCACGTTACATAGTAGATGTAACATCAAGCATGGCGCATGTCTGATGTAAGGAGCTTCGATGGCGATCCCGCTGGCGACCACCGGTACGGCGAGCTTCGACCAGATCGCGATCGTCACCGGCGTGGTGGGTTTGGTATACCTCGCACTCGCCGTGCTGCTGTGGCGGGAACGCACCGGACGCGTCACGCTGGTAGGTAGGTTTGCGGACACCATCGGGAGGCTGGACGGAGTCCCCCGATGGGCCGCACTGACGCCGTACCTGCACGCTGTCTCGTTGCTCGCCTGCGCGTTCGGGGTGTGGTGGGACATCGCGATCCACATCGACCGCGGCCGCGACACCGGCCCGTTCGGTACGGCGGCGCACTACCCGATCTTCTTCGGCATCCTCGGCGTGATCATCTCGGGCGTGTTGCCGATCGCACTCGCGGGCAAGCCGCTGCCGGCCCGCACGATCAAGCTGACCAAGGGGTGGCGGATTCCTTGTAGCGCCGCGCTTGTCACCGTCTGCGGGACGTTCGCGCTGGTCGGGTTCCCGCTCGACGACGTGTGGCACCGGCTGTTCGGTGAGGACGTCACGCTCTGGGGGCTGACCCACCTGCTGATGATCGGCGGGGTGGTCTTCTCGATCTTCGCCCGGTTGCTCGCGATCGCTGAGGTCGAGCAGTTGGTCGTGCCGAACAAGCGACGGCTGTTCCAGGAGATCGTGTCGGTCGGTGCGCTGCTGATCGCGTGGGACCTGTTCAGCACGGAGTTCAACTACGGCGTACCGCAGTTTCCCCTTGTTTTGCAGCCGATTCTGATCGTGTTCGGCGCCGCGCTCGGGTTCACGATCCTGCGGGCGCGACGCGGTCCGGGTACGGCGTTCGCCGCGCTGGCGGTCTACCTGATCATCCGCGGCGGGATCGCGTGGGCGGTGGCGGAGCCGCTGGGGCAGATCGTCGGGCACTTCCCGCTGCTGATCGTCGAGGCGGTTCTGGTCGAGCTGGTGGCGTTTGCCTTGGGCAACAAGAACCGCTTCCGGCTCGGTGCGGTCGCGGGTGCGCTGATCGGGACCGTCGGCGTGGTCGCGGAGTACGCCTGGAGTCGTGTCTGGATGCCGATCGCCTGGCCGTCGTCGATGTTGCCGTCCGCGCTCGGGTACGGCGTGATCGTCGGAATCGGAGCCGGTCTGGTCGGAGCGTGGCTCGCGACGCGGTACGCCGAGGTCGCCGGCGAGGAACGGGCCGTCGGGATCAAGCACATCCGGCCGGTCGCGGTCCGCCGTACGCATCAGCTCGGTGCGGTCGGGCTGGTCGCGGTCGTGGCGACGGTGTTCTTCTGCGTGCCGCGGTCGGCGGACCCGGGTGTGTCGGGTGTGGTGACGTTGGATCGGGTGGCCACCGGGGCCGAGCCGACGGCGTACGTCACGATCACGATGTCGCCCGGGGATGCGGTCGACGGAGCGCGGTGGTTCGAGGCGCTGGCCTGGCAGGGCGGCGGTTTGGTATACCAGCCGATGGAGAAGGTTGCCGACGGCACGTATCGGTCGGCCGGCGCGGTGCCGATGTACGGGAAGTGGAAGTCGATGATCCGGCTGCACCAGGGGCAGCGGGACATGGTGGCGGCCTGGGTGTACGCGCCGGAGGATGCGGCGATCGAGAAGCCCGCGGTGCAGGTGTCGAACGGGCAGACGGTCGAGTTCGTGAACGAGCAGCAGATCCTGCGGCGCGAGGAGAAGACCGACGTGCCACGATGGATGTGGAACGCCGGTTATGCACTGCTCGCCGTGGTCGGACTGCTCGAGATCATCGGGATCGCCTGGCTGGTCGGGCGTGGTGCGCGCGGCGGGCGGGCGCGTGCGGCTCATCTGGCCGCCGGCGAACGGGAACGGGAGATTGCGTGACGATCCAGTTGGAGCGGTCCGGGGTCACTGCTCGCGACGGAGTACGGCTGAACGTCGAGGTCACCGGGCCGGCTGACGCGCCGGTGACGGTGTTGCTCGTGCACGGGTGGACGTGTTCGACGCGGTCGTGGCACAACCAGGTGGAGAAACTGCCGGAGGTGCTCGGGCCGGATGCAGTGCGCGTCGTCACCTACGACCATCGTGGGCACGGCCGGTCGGCCGCTGCGCCTGCCGGGTCGATGCGGCTTGATCAGCTTGCCGATGACATGGTCACGGTTCTGGATGAGGTCGTCGGTGACGGGCCGGTGGTGTATGCCGGGCACTCGATGGGCGGCATGACGTTGATGGCGGCCGCGGAGCTGTATCCGGAATTGTTCGGCGCACGCATCCGTGCGGCGGCGCTGGTCAGCACCACCTCAGGCCACCTCACCGAGGGCGCCCTCGGCATCCCACCCCGCTTCGACCCAGCAGCTGCCCGAATCGCTCCCCGAGTGCTGAACGCAGTCGGCGCGAGAGCGGAGAAACGAGCGGCCCGCAGAGCCGCCGCCGCAGCAGCCGCTGCGGGCGCCGCCGCCGCGGCAAAGGACGGCGGAGGAGCTGACGGCGCGGGAGCGGGCGTGCTCGGCGTCGGTCCGGTCGGTGGCGGCGTGCTCGCCGATGGTTCGGCGGGCGTGCACCCCGCCGACGAGGCGGCAAGGCCGCGGGGCGGCGACGGCGGTGACGGCGGTGACGGCGGTGACGGCGGCGACGGTGGGGCGCGGGGTGTGCAGCGGGGGGCGCGGTTGGTGGTGGCGGCGCGGCGGCGGGCGGTGGCGGTTGCGGCGAGCTTGCAGGCGCCGGCTTTGCGGCGGGTGGTGTTCGGGAAGCATGCGGATCCGGCGGAGATCGAGCTGTTCCTGCAGGACCTGGCGATCGTGCCCGGTCCGTCGTACCTGGGGTTCTTCGAGACGATGATGGAGCACGATCGCGGCGATGCGCTGAAGGCGCTCGACCAGGTGCCGGTGGAGATCATGCACGGCACCCGCGACCGTCTCCTCCCGCCGCGGCACGCCAACCGGATCGCCGCGCAGCTCCCGAGCGCGCGCCTGTGGATCTACCCCGGCGCCGGCCACATGCTCATGCAGGAACGCCCCCGCGACGTCACCCACCGCCTCGCATCCCTTGCCCGCAAGGTGTCCGCCTGAGAGTCGCGTCACGGCCCGCTGCGGTGTCCTCGCCTACGCTCGACCCGTGAACCTTCTGTCCGACGTCGTGGTCGTGGACCTCACCCGTGCGCTCGCGGGTCCGCACGCGGCGATGATGCTCGGCGACCTCGGCGCCCGGGTGATCAAGGTGGAGACCCCGAACGGCGGCGACGACAGCCGCGGCTGGGGACCACCGTTCGTCGAGGGCGAGTCGACGTACTACCTGTCCGCGAACCGGAACAAGGAATCGGTGACCGCCGACCTCAAGTCGGCCGAGGGCAAGGAGTTCCTGACCAGGCTGGTCCGCAAGGCCGACGTCCTGATCGAGAACTTCCGCCCTGGCGTGCTCGACCGGCTCGGCTTCTCCACAGAGCAACTGCACGAGCTCAACCCCGGCCTCGTCATCCTCTCGATCACCGGCTTCGGGCACGACGGACCGGACGGCGGGCGTGCCGGGTACGACCAGATCGCGCAGGGCGAAGGCGGTCTGATGAGCATCACCGGCGCGGTCGAGCCGACCAAGGTCGGCGCCCCGATCGCGGACCTGCTGGCCGGCATGTACGGCGCTTACGGTGCGCTGGCCGCCTTGCACGAGCGATCGATCACCGGCAAGGGTCGCGTCGTGCGGACGAGCCTGCTCGCGTCGGTGATCGGCGTCCACGCCTTCCACGGCACGAAGTGGACGGTCGCGCATCAGCTGCCGGAACGGGTCGGCAATCACCACGCGCAGATCGCGCCGTACGGGATGTATCGCACCGCCGACACCAGCATCCAGGTTGCGGTGGGTAGCGAGGGGCAGTGGCGGACGTTCGCGCCGATCGTCGGCCTCGACCCGGAGGACGTGCGGTTCGCGGTCAACTCGCAGCGGGTTGCCCATCGTGACGAGCTGACCGCCGCGATCGAGGCAGCGTTCGCCGTCGAGCCGGCCGATGTGTGGCTGGAACGCCTTGCGGAGAAGGGGATTCCGGCCGGGAAGGTTCGCGACTTCCAGCAGGTGTACGAGTGGGAGCAGACGCTGTCCCAGGGCCTGCTGATCGATGTCGAGCACCCGACCCTGGGCACGATCCAGCTCCCCGGCCCGCCGCTGCGCTTCGACGACAACCCGTACGCCGGTGCCCGCGAGACCAACCTGCCGCCGCCGCGGCTGGGCGAGCACGACGAGTCGGTCAGGGCCTGGCTGGACGAGGACGCCTGAGCCGGGAACTTTACGTACGTAACCTCCGGGCCTTACCAGTGGCGTGAGAGGATCACCCGCGTGACTGCCTTGCCGAGTGTTTCGTACTCCATCACCGTTCGCCTCGAGGTGCCCGCGGGTGGCTCGACGGTGAGCAAGCTGACGACCGCGGTCGAGCAGGCCGGCGGTCTGGTCACCGCGCTCGACGTGACCGCGTCCGGCCACGAGCGGCTGCGGATCGACGTCACCTGCGCCGCGGCCGACACCGAGCACGCCGGCCGGCTGGTCGAGGCGATGCGGGCCGTGCCGGGTGTCGAGATCGGCCGGGTCTCGGACCGGACGTTCCTGATGCACCTCGGCGGCAAGATCTCGATGGAGGCCAAGCACCCGATCCGCAACCGTGACGACCTGTCGATGATCTACACGCCGGGTGTCGCGCGGGTCTGCCTGGCGATCGCGGCCAACCCGGACGACGCGCGCCGGCTGACGATCAAGCGCAACAGCGTCGCGGTCGTCACCGACGGTTCCGCCGTACTCGGCCTCGGCAACATCGGCCCGAAGGCCGCACTGCCGGTGATGGAGGGCAAGGCCGCGCTGTTCAAGCGGTTCGCCGGGATCGACGCGTGGCCGCTGTGCCTGGACACCCAGGACCCGGACGCGATCGTCCAGATCGTGAAGGCGATCGCCCCCGGGTTCGCCGGGATCAACCTGGAGGACATCTCCGCGCCGCGCTGCTTCGAGATCGAGGCCCGGCTGCGTGAGGAGCTCGACATCCCGGTCTTCCACGACGACCAGCACGGTACGGCGGTCGTCGTACTGGCTGCGCTCTACAACGCGCTGCGCGTGGTCAGCAAGGACATCACGAACGTGCGAGTGGTGCTGTCCGGCGCCGGCGCAGCCGGTACGGCGATCCTCAAGCTGCTGCTCGCCGCGGGAGTGAAGGACGCCGTCGTCGCGGACGTCGACGGGATCATCCACACCGAGCGCGAGGGCCTGTCGCCGGAGCTGCGCTGGATCGCGGAGAACACCAACGCCGCGAAGTACAGCGGCAACCTGAAGGGGGCGCTGGCGGGCGCCGACGTGTTCATCGGCGTCTCCGCGCCGAACATCCTCGACGGCGCCGACATCGCCACGATGAACGACGACTCGATCGTGTTCGCGCTGGCGAATCCGGTGCCCGAGGTCGACCCGGGCGAGGCCGGCGAGCACGCGGCCGTGGTCGCGACCGGCCGTAGCGACTACCCGAACCAGATCAACAACGTGTTGGTGTTCCCGGGGGTGTTCCGCGGTCTGCTCGACGCGCAGTCCTCGAAGGTGTCGGTCGACATGGAGCTGGCCGCCGCGAAGGCGCTCGCCGGTGTCGTCACGGACGAGGAGCTGAACGCCACGTACATCGTGCCGAGCGTCTTCCATCCCGAGGTGCACACTCGCGTCGCACACGCTGTCCGCGACGCGGCCGGCGGCAAGGCGCCGGCGCACGAGAACTACCCGGACGACTCTCCGGCGTGACCGTGCAGGTAGCGGATGAGACGAAGACGGGACGGTCGGTCTGGCTGTGGCGGATCGGGTTCGTCGCGGCGGTGGCGTTGCAGCTGTACGGCGTCTACTCGCCGCGTGAGGCGGGTCCGCACGTCGGGATCCCGCAGATCGACAAGGTCGCGCACGCTTTCCTGTTCGCGGCCGTCGCATTCACCGGGCTGAAGGTCGGCGTACCGGCGCGATGGTTGCTGGGAGCACTGGCCGCGAACGCCATCGTCAGCGAGCTCGTGCAGCACTGGCTGCTGCCGCAGCGCGACGGGGACCCGTTGGACGCGCTCGCGGACCTCGCTGGTGTTGCGATCGGTGCCTGGATCGGGTTCAGAGCGAACCGTCGTACGCCATGATGGAGGTATGACGGTCTCGACCCTGACAGGTTCGCTGCTGGTGGCGACCCCGTTGCTCGACGAACCGCCCTTCCGCCGGTCGGTGATCCTGCTGCTGGACCACGACGACGACGGCGCACTGGGGGTGGTCGTGAACCGCGCCGCGGACCTCGCGGTGGACCGGGTGCTTCCGGACTGGTCGACGGCCGTGGACGAGCCCGGCGTGCTGTTCATGGGCGGGCCGGTCGGGACCGACAGCGCGCTCGCGGTCGCCGAGGTGGTCGAGGCCGCGGACCCGCCCGGCTGGCGCGAGTGCTTCGGCCGGATCGGGCTGGTCGACCTCGACGTACCGCCGGTGCTGCTCGAGGGCGCGATCAGCCGGATGCGGATCTTCGCCGGGTACGCCGGCTGGTCCAGCGGTCAGCTCGAGGGCGAGATCGCGGAGGGCGCCTGGTACGTCGTCGAGTCGGTGACCGAGGACGTGTTCGGCCACGACCCGGAGACGCTCTGGCGCCGGGTGCTGCGCCGCCAGAGCGACCAGATGGCCTACCTGGCGACGTACCCCGACGACCCCACGATGAACTAGCGGGCGCTACTCGCCGTCGCCGCCACCGTCATCCGGGTTCAGCGAGTCCCAGATCTCCTTGCACTCCGGGCAGACCGGGAAGCGCTCCGGGTCGCGGCTCGGCACCCACACCTTGCCGCACAGGGCCACCACCGGGGTGCCCATCACCATCGCCTCGGTCAGCTTGTCCTTCGGCACGTAGTGCGAGAACCGCTCGTGGTCCCCGCCCTCCAGCGGCTGTGTCCGCTCATCGACAACCGTCTCCGCGCCCGGGGTCAGCTGAGTACTCATACCCCTGAGTGTATGACGTCCCACCAGGCGATCCGGGAACTTTATCCACAGACTGCCCGTACCCCGACATGCCGTACGACGGTTGTCACATCCGTCAGGTAACGTTCCTGCACGGCCGACAGTCGACTATCGGGGGAGAACGCCGTCCGTGGATTCGCATCTGCCCGCCGCGCCAGCCGTGCTACCACCGGCGTATCCGGAGCGTGCGGCGTGGGGTACCGCGAGCAAGCTCCGTGCGTGGCAGTCCGAAGCGCTGAAGCTGTATCTCGACGCCAACCCGCGCGACTTCCTCGCGGTGGCGACGCCGGGCGCGGGAAAGACCACGTTCGCGCTGACCGTGGCCGCCGAGCTGCTGCAGCGGCGGGTGATCGAGCGGATCACCGTGGTCACGCCGACCGAGCACCTCAAGGTCCAGTGGGCCGAGGCCGCCGACCGGGCAGGGATCGCGATCGACCCGGCGTTCGCCGGGCGGCGCGGTAAGACCAACAAGGACTTCCAGGGCGTCGCGGTGACGTACGCCGGGGTGGCGGTCAACCCGCTCGCGTTCCGGGTCCGGACCGAGCGGTTCAAGACTCTGGTCATCCTGGACGAGGTGCACCATGGCGGTGACGCGCTCAGCTGGGGCGAGGGTGTTCGCGAGGCGTTCGAGCCCGCGGCCCGCCGGCTCTGCCTGACCGGTACGCCGTTCCGCAGCGACGACAACCCGATCCCGTTCGTCACGTACGAAACGGCGCACGACGGGGTCGCCCGCAGCAAGGCGGACTACACCTACGGGTACGGGCATGCCCTGCGCGATCACGTCGTACGTCCGGTGATCTTCATGTCGTACTCCGGTGAGATGCGCTGGCGGACCAAGGCCGGTGACGAGGTCGCGGCGCGACTCGGTGAGCCGCTGACCAAGGACCTGACCGCGCAGGCGCTGCGGACCGCGCTGGACCCGGCCGGCGAGTGGATGGGGGCGGTTCTCGGCGCCGCGGACAAGCGCCTGACCGAGGTGCGGCGGCACATGCCGGACGCCGGCGCGCTGGTGATCTCCGGCGATCAGAACACGGCCCGTGCGTACGCCAAGACCCTTCGCGAGCTGACCGGCGAGGCGCCGACCGTCGTGCTGTCCGACGAGAAGGCTGCGAGCAAGAAGATCCAGAAGTTCTCCGAAGGGGAATCGCGCTGGATGGTCGCGGTGCGGATGGTGTCCGAAGGTGTCGACGTGCCGAGGCTGGCGGTCGGCGTGTACGCGACGCCGACCTCGACACCGCTGTTCTTCGCGCAGGCGGTCGGACGGTTCGTCCGGGCGCGGAAGCGGGGCGAGACCGCGTCGGTGTTCGTTCCGTCGGTGACCCGGCTGCTCGGGTTCGCGGCCGAGATGGAGGTCGAGCGGGACCACGTCCTCGGCCGGAAGAACAGCAACGAGGACGGCGACATCTTCGCCCTCGAGGACGACCTGCTGAAGCAGGCGAACCAGACCGAGGGCGCCAGCGACGAGCTCGAGGGGAACTTCGAGGCGCTCGGGTCGGACGCGAGCTTCGACCGGGTGGTGTTCGACGGCGGCGACTACGGGACGGGCGGTGACCAGGCGTCGGACGAGGAGCTGGACTTCCTCGGGCTGCCCGGTCTGCTGGAGCCGGACCAGGTCCGCGAGCTGCTGCACAAGCGCCAGCAGAAGTCCCTGGCCGCGCAGAAGAAGTCGTCCCGGACGACAAGTGACCGCGAGGACCCGACGCCCACCGAGCTGGCCACCCACGAGCAGATCGCCCTCCTTCGCCGCGAGCTGAACGGCCTGGTCGCTGCCTGGCACCACCGCACCGGCCAGCCGCACGGCGTCATCCACAACGACCTGCGCCGCAAACTCGGCGGCCCCGCGGCCGCCCACGCCTCCTCCATCCAGTTGAAGGAGCGGATCGAGCTGATCCGCGACTGGGCCACCCAGCGTCGCGCCTGAGTTTCGCTAGCCGTCACCCCGTCCTGGATTCAGGGCGGGGTGATTTCTGTGGGTGGCGAAGTGTTGACCTGCTGCGACGGGTGCTGCAAGCTTCGCGGTACTGAGCTGCAAGAAATCATCAATCTCATGCAATTAGCTCACCTCCCACCGCCCCGACGGAGGACCCATGCATCGGAAGACCCTCCTACGGCTGCTGCTTGCCGCCGTACTCATCGCCACCGGCCTGCTGTCCGTCCCGACAGCCACCGCCGCGACCCTGACCAAGACCCTCTCTGCCAGCAGTTCGATCGGGGAGTACCCGAGCGGCAACGCCGGCGACGGCAACCAGAACACGTACTGGGAGAGCAACAACAACGCCTTCCCGCAATGGATCCAGGCGGACCTCGGCGCCACCAAGGACGTCAATCAGCTCACGCTCAAGCTCCCCGCTTCGTGGGGCCTGCGGAGCCAGACGCTGACGGTCCAGGGCAGCGCCAACGGCTCGTCGTTCAGCACGATCGTCAGCAGTACGGCGTACTCCTTCAGCGGGAGCAACGTCGTGACGATCAACTTCACCAACACCGCCGCGCGCTACGTCCGGCTCACCTTCACCGCGAACACGGGCTGGCCGGCTGCGCAACTGTCGGAGTTCGAGCTGGCCGGGCCTGGTGGCGGGCCGGTCGAACCTCCGACCGGCACCGACCTCGCCGCCGGCAAAGCGATCGAGGCGTCCAGCTCGGTCTTCAGCTTCGTCGCGTCGAATGCGAACGACGGCAACGCCGGCACGTACTGGGAGTCCAACGGCTTCCCATCGACGCTGACCGTGAAGCTCGGCGCGAACGCCGACCTCAGCTCGGTGGTCGTCAAGCTCAACCCCGACCCGGTCTGGGGTGCACGCACGCAGAGCATCCAGGTCCTCGGCCGTGAACAGTCAGCCACGACGTTCACCTCGGTCGTCGCGCGAGCCGACTACCAGTTCGACCCGTCCGCCAACCAGAACACGGTCACCATTCCGGTCACCGGCCGGTACGCCGACCTCCGCCTGCAGGTCTTCAGCAACACCGGCGCACCCGGCGGCCAGGTCGCCGAGCTCCAGGTCTTCGGTACGGCGGCGCCCAACCCCGACCTCGTCGTGACGAACGTCGCCTGGTCCCCGGCCAACCCGACCGAGACCACGCCGATCACCCTGTCCGCAACCGTCAAGAACGACGGCTCGGCAGCCGCCCCGGCGAGCACCCTGAACTTCCTCCTCAACGGCAGCACAGCCGGGACGGCGAACGTCGGCGCTCTCGCGGCCGGCGCATCCACCACCGTCACCGCCGACGCCGGGACGCGTGCCCAAGGCAACTACACCGTTGCCGCCGTCGCCGATCCCACCAACGCGATCGTCGAACAGAACGACACCAACAACACCCTGCAAGCGACCAGCCAACTGCAGGTCGCCCAAGCTCCCGGGCCGGATCTCCAGGTCACCGGCATCACCTCCAACCCGGCCAACCCGGCTCCCGGCGCAGCGGTCTCCTTCACCGTTGCCGTCAACAACCGTGGTACGTCGGCCTCAGCCGCGAGCGTCACCAAGCTGACCGTCAGCACCACCACCCTCACCGGCAACACTGCGTCGATCGCCGCCGGTGCCACCGCCAACGTCGCGATCAGCGGAACCTGGACGGCGACCAACGGCGGCGCGACCCTGACCGCAACCGCCGACTCGACCAACACCGTTGCCGAGACCAACGAAACCAACAACACCCTGACCAAGTCGATCGTCGTCGGCCGCGGTGCCGCCGTACCGTTCACGTCGTACGAGGCCGAGGCGGGTTCCTACACCGGCACGCTGCTGACGGCGGATGCGCTGCGGACCTTCGGGCACACGAACTTCGCCACCGAGTCGTCCGGCCGTCAGTCGGTGCGGCTGAACTCGAGCGGGCAGTACGTCGAATTCACCTCGACCGTTCCGACCAACTCGATCGTCGTCCGCAACTCGATCCCGGACTCGGCCGACGGGCAGGGGCTGCAGGCAACGATCAGCCTGTACGTCGACGGCACGTTCAAGCAGAAGCTGAACCTGTCGTCCCACAACAGCTGGCTCTACGGCAACACGGACCAGCCGGAAGGACTCACCAACACCCCGGGTGGCGATGCACGCCGTCTCTTCGACGAATCACATGCCTTGCTCGGTACGTCGTACCCGGCCGGCACGAAGTTCCGGCTGCAGCGCGACGCCGGCGACACGGCGTCGTACTACATCGTCGACCTCGTCGACCTCGAGCAGGTCGCGCCGCCGCTGACCCAGCCGTCCGGCTGCACGTCGATCACGCAGTACGGCGCGGTGCCGAACGACGGCGTCGACGACGCGGACGCGATCCAGCGGGCGGTGACCGACGACCAGAACGGCGTGATCAGCTGCGTCTGGATCCCGGAAGGTCAATGGCGGCAGGAGAAGAAGATCCTCACCGACGACCCGCTGAACCGCGGTCAGTACAACCAGGTCGGGATCAGCAATGCCACGATCCGCGGCGCCGGGATGTGGTACTCGCAGCTGTACTCGACCATCGAGCCGCAGAACGCCGGCGGTATCAACCACCCGCACGAAGGCAACTTCGGCTTCGACATCGACAAGAACGTGCAACTCTCGGATATCGCGATCTTCGGGTCCGGGCGGATCCGCGGCGGTGACGGGAACGCCGAGGGCGGCGTCGCGCTCAACGGCCGGTTCGGGACCGGTACGAAGATCAGCAACGTCTGGATCGAGCACTCGAACGTCGGGGTCTGGGTCGGACGCGACTACGACAACATCCCCGATCTGTGGGGCCCGGCAGACGGGCTCGAGTTCAGCGGCATGCGGATCCGCGACACGTACGCCGACGGGATCAACTTCACCAACGGCACCCGGAACTCGAAGGTGTTCAACTCGTCCTTCCGGACCACCGGCGACGACTCGCTGGCCGTCTGGGCGAACAAGTACGTGAAGGACCAGTCGGTCGACATCGGCCACGACAACTCGTTCACCAACAACACCGTGCAACTGCCGTGGCGGGCGAACGGCATCGCGATCTACGGAGGTTATGGCAACAACATCCAGAACAACCTGATCTACGACACGATGAACTACCCCGGCATCATGCTCGCGACCGACCACGACCCGCTGCCGTTCTCCGGTACGACGCTGATCGCGAACAACGCGCTCTACCGCTGCGGTGGCGTGTTCTGGAACGAGGCGCAGGAGTTCGGGGCGATCACACTGTTCCCGTCGAACCTGCCGATCCCCGGCGTCACGATCCGCGACACCGAGATCTACGACTCGACGTACGACGGGATCCAGTTCAAGACCGGCGGCGGCGAGATGCCGAACGTTGCGCTCAGCAACATCCGGATCGACAAGTCGAACAACGGCTCCGGCATCCTTGCGATGGGCGGCGCCCGCGGCAACGCGACGCTCTCCAACGTCACCATCACCAACTCCAGGGACGGCGACATCCTCAAGGAGCCCGGCTCGAGCTTCACCTTCACCGGGCAGTAGTCAGGCCACCGGGCAAACCCAGCCCCGCCCGGTGTCCCCGAGGCCCCGCACCCCGTCCGAGGTGCGGGGCCTCAGCTTCTACGGGCGGTAGACCCGGACGTAGTCGAGCTGCATCGACCCGGCGCTCACGGTCGGCGGGATCTTCCCGTACACGAACAGATCCAGAATCAGCGCGTCCCCGCTCCCGGAGTACGCGCCCTGCCGGCACACCTCTTTGCCGTCGACATACCAAACCGTATGGTCTGGTCCGACCTGCTCGGCGATCGTGTGCCAGTCGGTGGTGAGGTCGGTCGGCGACTCGTAGGTGCAGGCGCCGCCGGGGGACTGGTGATTGGTCAGGTACAGCGCCTCGTGGTTGTCGCTGTAGAACTCGTACGTGTCCTGCTCGTTCGACCCGTTGCCGTTCCACGTCCAGGTGGAGGGCCAGAAACCCTGGTCCGCCGGGAGTTTCAGCCGCGTCTCGATGTAGTCACCAGGCTGTACGGCGAACGACTGCGCCGGCTCGTGCCCGCACGCCTGCCCGGTCGTGATCAGCGCGCCGGACCACTCGTACCCAGCTGCCGGGTTGTTCTTCCGAGCCGTCATCGTGAGCTTCCCGTCGCTGACCGACAGCGCGTCCCAGGTATGCCATTCGAGCTGCTGGTTGCCCGTGTTGCCGAGGCATTGGTCGGCTTCCGCGTTCGAGTGGATCGCCCACTTGGCCCGGTCGATCGCCGTACCGTCGAACTCGTCGGCGAACACCAGCTTCCCCGGCGCGGCGTCGGCCGCGCGGATCGGTACGGCGAACAAGCCGAGCACCACCAAGGGAGTAAGTAACTTACGCATCAGCTAGACCTCTCCGTCGGAAACCAACGGATCAAACGGTCGCTTGATCAGGGTCGGGTTGTCAACTCCTGCATGCCGATCACATCCAGCAGCCGGATCGCCTGATCGGACTCGGATCCGGGCTCGGCCGTGTAGAGCACGACCCGCTGGTCGCGCTCGGGGACGACGAGCACCTCGCAGATCACGTCGATCCGGCCGACCTGCGGATGGAAGATCGTCTGGCACAGCGACTGCTGCCGCCCGACCTCGTGCCGGGCCCAGATCTCCGCGAACTCCGGGCTCCCGTCGAGCAGGTCGCGCACCAGCCGCGCGATCTCCGGATCGTCCGGGTACTTCGTCGTCGCTGTTCGCAGGTCGGCCGCCGCCTCCGCCGCGAACTCCCGCGTCGCTTCCTCCCCGAAGAGCTCGGTCTGCCGATCCCTCAGGAACCGCAGCCGCAGCAGGTTGCGTTCGCGGGTGGGCAGGGCCGAGAAGTCGGTGATCAGTGCCGCCGCGAGCGGGTTCCAGGCGAGGACGTCGTACTTCGCGTCGAGCACCAGACTGGGTACGTCGAGCCGGCCGAGCATCCGGAGTACGCCGGTGCGTACGTCGACGGGCGGCCCGGGCGGCGGTCCTGGTTGCTCGCCCGCGAGCCGGAAGAGGTGATCGCGCTCGTCGTCGGACAGCCGCAGTCCGCGGGCCAGTCCGGTCAGCACGGCCCGGGACGGACGCGGACCGCGGGCCTGCTCGAGGCGGGTGTAGTAGTCGGTCGACATGGTCGCCAGGCTCGCCACCTCCTCACGGCGCAGCCCCGGCGTACGGCGGCGCAGGCCGGCGGGCAGACCGACATCGCTGGGTTGCAGGCCTTGCCGCTTGATCCGCAAGAACTCTGCGAGCTGTCCCCGATCCATGGTCCCAGGATCCCAGCCGCGCAACTGCCGAACCAGGGACCGCCGATCCCAGGGTCGGCCCGCTCTGCCTCGGACGCGCGATCCGCCCGAACGTGGACGGCATGAACACGAACAAGATCGCGCTCGTCACGGGCGCCAACAAGGGCATCGGCAAGGAGATCGCGCGGCAGCTCGGGCAGGCCGGATTCACCGTGCTGGTCGGGTCACGGGACGTCGCGCGCGGCGAGGTCGCGGTGAAGGAGTTGGTTGCCGAGGGCCTCGATGCGGTCGGGATCCAGCTGGAGGTCACGGACGAGGCGTCGGTGCGAGCGTCGGCCGAGCGGGTCGGGGCGGCGTACGGGCGGCTGGATGTGTTGATCAACAACGCGGCGATCATCCCGGAGGGGGACGATGCGGTGTCGCGGATCGGGGACGGCGTACTGCGGGAGGCGATCGAGACGAATGTGCTCGGGTTGGTGCGGGTGACGCAGGCGTTCCTGCCGCTGCTGACCGCGGATGCTCGGATCGTGAACCTGTCCACGTCGCTGGCGTCGTTCGAGCAGGTCGGGGATCCGGAGTCGCGGATGTCGACGGTGCTGACGCTCGGCTACAACTCGTCGAAGGCGGCGGTGAACATGGTCACGGTCATGCTCGCCAACGAGCTCCGCGGCACGGGCATCCTGGTCAACGGCGCGGACCCGGGGAACTGCGCCACCGACATGGGTGGGTGGAGTGCGGCGCGTACGCCGGCGCAGGGCGCGGCGGTCGCCGTCGGGCTCGCGACGCTGGGTGCCGACGGGCCTACGGGGCAGGTGTATGCCGAAGAAGGCCGCCTCGCCTGGTAGCCCACGCCGCAGCCGGGCGCCGGCGAAGCGGATCGCCGCCGGCGCGCGGCTCGCGTCCGGCTGGGCGTCAGACGATGGCGCCGGACCAGGCGAGGGCCTGTTTGAGGAGTTGACCGCGGCCGCCCTCGAGGTCGTTCAGGAGGCTCGGGGCCAGGGCTTCCTCGGGGGTGAGCCAGGTGAGCTCGAGGGCGTCCTGGCGCGGGTTGCACTCGCCGGTCACCGGGACGACGTACACCAGGGCGACCGCGTGCTGGCGCGGGTCGTGCAGCGGCGTCACGCCGGGGAACGGGAAGTACTCCGCGACCGTGACCGGCACGAGCGTCGCGGGCAGGCGGGGGAACGCGGCCGGGCCGAGGTCCTTCTCGATGTTGCGCTGCAGCGCGTCGCGGATCGACTCGTTGTGCATGACCCGGCCGGAGACCAGCGTGCGGATGATCTCACCGGTCGCGGCCGAGGTCCGCAGCAGTACGCCGATGTGCTCGATCTGGCCCAGGGCGTCGACCCGAGCCGGGACGGCCTCGACGTACAGGATCGGGACCCGCGTACGGGTCTCGGCGAGCGCGAACTCGGACAGCCAGCCGGGATTCGGGTCAGGCGTTTGCAGCGACGACGTCATGAGCACATCTTTGCTTACGGTCTGAAAGCGGACCTGTACTGGGATGGACTCAGTCCGAATGTTGAGCGGAATCTTCTGGTCGCGTGGCTCGGGTCGTGCCAGCCGACCGTGGCGCCGATGGTCGCGACCGGTAGCTCGGTCTCGATCAGGAGGCCGGCGGCGCGCTCGGCGCGGATGCGGTTCAGGTAGGCCATCGGGGACATGCCGACGGACTTGCCGAAGAGCCGAATCAAGTACCCGGGCGCGAGGTTGACGCGCGCGCCCAACTGTTCGAGAGTCCAAGGTTCGGCCAGGTCAGCCTCCAGCAGCCGCATGGCGTGCTGCACCGCCGGATGCGCAGGCGCCTGCCTGCCGGCGCCTGGAACGAGCGCGCCGGACAGCAGTCCGAACACGTCCGGTCCCAGGTAGGCGTTCCGGACCACCAGCCCGGCGCATTCGACGTACCCGTGCCACTCGCCGGGCCGAAGTACGACCACCGAGTCCGGCCCCAACTCGACCTCCCCGGCGGCCGACACATGCACACCTCGCCCCGCGACTACGACCGCGATCTCGAAGAACGCGTGGCTGTGTACGGCGACGTCCGCGACCAGCTCGAGTCGCTCGCCCGCGACCGGCAGCCGCGGGTCCGGGAAGACCTCGCTGCTCAGCACGTTGTGCACGACCGCCTCCAGGAGGTCAAGATCAGTCAAGTCCTGGTCAACCACTGCCTGTCCACAGCAGCTGCGAACAGCGAGCCTGGAACCACCTTCCCATCAACGGAATCCAGGAGCGATCCGATGACCACGACCGAGCCTACGACACCGCTCACCCTCGACGAAGAGACGATTTCCGCCTATCGCCGCGACGGCGTGGTCCGGATCAAGAACATCATCGGCCGCGAGGAAGCAGCCCGGTTCGCGGAGGCCGCCGTCGCCGCGACCGAGAACGTCGACGACCTGTTCAAGGAGTCGAAGATCTTCAACCAGTACGTCAACGTCTGGCGTCAGAACGACGTACTGCGTGAGCTCACCCTCGACCCTCGACTCGCCGCGGCGGCGACCGCGTTGGCCGGCGTACCGTTGCGGATCTGGCACGACCAGGTGCTGATCAAGCCGCCGCACAACGGCGCCGCGACCGAGTTCCACCAGGACGCGCCGTACTGGCCGCATGCCGGCTCGCGCGCCTCGTTGTCGGCGTGGATCGCGCTGGTCGACGTACCGGTCGAGCGAGGGTGCATGACGTTCATCCCCGGCTCGCAGAACCACCAGAACCTGCGCAGTCAGGACCTGTCCGACCGCGACGACCTGTTCCGCGCCGCGCCCGACCTGCGCTGGGAGGAGCGGCTGACGATCCCGCTGCAGGCCGGCGACTGCACCTTCCACAACGCGTACCTCGCGCACTCGGCGACGCCGAACCTCACCGACGACCCGCGGATCGCGCACGTCAACATCTACTTCGACGCCGAGGCGACGTACACCGGTGTCGGCCACGTGGTCACCGACGGCCTCGGGCTGACCGTCGGCGCACCGCTGGAGCACGAGCTGTTCCCGACTGTTTAATCTTTCACGTGGTGACATAAGTTGTCGTTGTGCGTCTGCTCACCGACATCCGTCCGTTGCGTGAGTCAGCCGATTTCCGGCGGTTGTGGGTCGGGTCGACGGTGTCGCAGCTCGGTCAGCAGATGACCGCGGTGACCGTGTCGATCCAGGTGTACGCGATCACGCATTCGACGTTCTCGGTCGGGCTCGTCGGGTTGTTCTCGCTGGTCCCGCTGGTCGTCTTCGGGCTGTACGGCGGGGCGATGGCCGACGCGATCGACCGGCGCATCCTCTCGCTCGTCTCGTCGGCCGGACTGTGGCTGCTGTCGATGGTCCTCGTGCTGCAGTCGCATCTCGACTGGGGCAAGGTGTGGGTGCTGTACGCCGTCGTGGCCTGCCAGTCGGCGTGCTTCGCGGTCAACAACCCGGCGCGGTCCGCGATCATCCCGCGGCTGATCCGCCCCGAGTTGCTGCCGGCCGCGAACACGCTCAGCCAGGCCGCGTTCAACCTGGGCTTCACCGCCGGGCCGCTGCTCGGCGCGGCGGTGATCGCCTGGCACGGGTTCGCGGCGGCGTACCTGGTCGACGTGATCACGTTCACCGCGGCGCTCTACGCGCTGTTCCGGTTGCCGGCGGTGCCGCCGACCGGCGCGATCCGGCGGGCCGGGCTGCGGTCGGT
Organism: Kribbella sp. NPDC058693; assembly: GCF_042715335.1. Classification (NCBI taxonomy): domain Bacteria; kingdom Bacillati; phylum Actinomycetota; class Actinomycetes; order Propionibacteriales; family Kribbellaceae; genus Kribbella; species Kribbella sp. NPDC058693. The sequence continues at coordinate 1,475,542 of NZ_JBHXSQ010000001.1, read as the reverse complement.
GCTCGAGGGGTTCACGTTCCTGCGGGCGGCGCCGGCGCTGCTCGCGACGTTCCTCGCGGACATCCTCGCGATGGTGTTCGCGCAGCCGCGGGCGTTGTTCCCGGCGGTGGCGGGTGCGTTCTTCGGCGGCGGAGTACGGACGGTCGGGTTGCTGCAGGCCGCGCCGGCGATCGGGGCGCTGATCGGGGTGATCTTCTCCGGCTGGGTGACCCGGGTACGTCGGCAGGGCGTGGCGATCGTGCTGGCGATCACGGCGTACGCCGCGGCCGTCGGGCTGTTCGGGTTGTCGCGGACGATCTGGCTGGGGGTGGCGTTGCTCGCGATGTCCGGTGCGGCCGACATGGTGAGTTCGGCGTACCGGAACACCGTGCTGCAGTCAGCGGCGCCGGATGCGATGCGCGGGCGGCTGCAGGGAGTCTTCATCGTCGTCGTGGCCGGTGGGCCGCGGCTCGGAGACTTCGTCGCTGGTACGACGGCGTCGTTGACCAGCCCCACGATCGCGCTGCTCGGCGGCGCCGCGGTCTGCATCACCGGCCTGTTCATCCTGCTCGCGCGGAACCGGCCGTTCCGGGTCTACGACTCGCAGACCCGCGCGTTGAGCTGATCAGCCGCCGGTGGCGAGCTTCTTCAGGACGGTGAACCAGGAGTCCAGGTCCGGGTTGATCTCGGTCATCGGCTTGTCGCCGACGGTCACCATCTTGCGATCGCCCAGCGGCTTCTTCAGCTTGAACGCGGTCAGCGAGGCGTTGTCCTCCGGCGGACACGGGGTGTCGACGTCGACGGACACCACCACCTTGTCCTCCTGCTCGTCGACCCGCAGATCACTCGCGCAGGAGATGCCGGTCCCGATCAGCATGTCGCCCTCGTCGTACTTCGGCGCGTTCTGGATCCACTTCAGGTACGCCGGCTTCTTGCCCTTGATCAGCTGGTAGTACTGCACCGGCTGCGGGGTCTTCTCCGTGGTCGGGCCCTTGCCGTCGCCGAGGAAGGTGCCGAAGACCATGTCGACGCACGGATCCTTCGCGCCCGGGCCGTCGATCGCGCCGAACGCCCGCGCGGCCTTGTAGCAGCCGACCGCCTCGCGGTTGAACGAGATGTTGAAGCCGACCAGGATCAGCGCACCGACGACCAGCGCGATCGCGAGCATCCGGCGGCTCTTCAGCTGCTGCGGACCGAGTACGCCGGCCGCGCGCCGGGCCTCCTCCGGGGTCGCGTCGGCGGGGATCGGCGCGGTGCGGAACAGGGCCATGATCGAGCTCGTCCACTGCGGATTGATCAGGGTCGGAATGGCGTAGACCAGGATCAGCACCACGGCCACGAGGACGGCGGGGAGCAGCGACCAGTAATTTCGCACGGCAGCAAGATACGGGGCCATCGGTCCGCGCCCGAATAACGGATACTCTTTCTAGGTGCCCGCCGAGACTTCGCAGACGCTCGACCGAGGACTGACCGTCCTCGAGTTGCTCGCGGACGCGCCGGACGGCCTGTCGATCACCGAACTGGCCGCCGCGCTCGGGGTCAGCCGGACGGTCGTCTACCGCCTGGTGAACACGCTCGAGCTGCATCGGCTGGTGCGTCGTGACAGCGAGGGACGGGCGCGGCTCGGTCTCGCCGTACTGCACTACAGCCGTCGCGTGCAGCCGACGCTGCGTGACGCTGCCCTTCCGGTACTGCGTTCACTGGCGGAGGACACCGGTGCGACCGCGCACCTGACGGTCGCGGACGGTGAAGAGGCGCTCGCGATCGCCGTCATCGAGCCCAGCTGGACCGACTTCCACGTGTCTTATCGGATGGGTTCCCGCCACGCGCTCGACCAGGGCGCCGCCGGCAAGGCAATCCTCGCCGGCCGCCGCAAGCCCGACCCCGCCGGCCGCCCCTTCGTAGTCACCTCAGGCGAGCTCCAAGCCGGCGCCCAAGGCGTCTCCTCCCCGGTCCTCGGCGTCCCAGGCGTGGAGGCCTCCATCGGCGTGGTCGTCCTCGGCAAACTCGACCGAGACTTCGTAGGCCCCCGAGTAGCCCGAGCCGCAGTAGAAGTAGCCAAGCGCCTCGCCTAGTTCTTGGTGGCTGCTTCCACCAAGGGGAGTACTCGGTGGGGGATTTGTTCGGCGAGGGCGATCACCGTGGACGCTCTTTGGATGCCTCGGACGATGACTACCTGGTCGATCACGCGTTGGAGGTCTGCGTTGGAGCGGGCGACGATGCGGCACCACAGGTCCTCGGCGCCGGTGATCGTGTGGACCTCGAGTACTTCGGGGATCCGCGCCAGCGCCTCGGCGACCGTCGTGTGACCCGACCCCTGCTCGATCTGCAGCGTCGCGAACGCCGTCACCGGATATCCGATCGCGGTCGTGTCGATGTCCGGCCCCCACCCGCGCACCACGCCGTCACGCTGCAACCGGTCCAGCCGCGCCTGGACAGTGCCCCGCGCAACCCCCAGCCGCCGCGACGCCTCGAGCACCCCGACCCGCGGCTCGGCCGCGAACAACCGCAGGATCCGGCCGTCCAGCGCATCCACTGACATGGCCATCCTCCGTCAATAGTCAGACTGACCAAATAGCCTAGCAACTCCACCATATGACTGCACAGCTTGTGCAGTGAAATAACGAACAGTTGCACAACCTGTCACCATCCCGCGAGGCTCGGTGCACGTACCCGACCCGGGAGGACCCCGATGACCAGCACCGACCTCACCCCCGCAGAGCTCGACGCCGATCTCGACCTCGACCAGCTCAAGCAGCTCGTCGGCCTGGTGCCGTACGACGAGAGCACCGACCCGTTCCCGGTCACCGCGATGGACGCCGTGGTGTTCGTGGTCGGCAACGCCACCCAGACCGCGAAGTGGTACCAGCTCGCGTTCGGCATGGACCTGGTCGCGTACTCCGGTCCCGAGACCGGCAGCAAGGACAGCAAGTCGTACGTCCTCAAGTCCGGCTCCGGCCGCTTCGTCATCTCCGGCGGCGTGAGCCCGAAGAGCCCGCTGCTCGACCACCACCGCAGGCACGGTGACGGCGTCTCCGACCTCTCCCTCGAGGTCCCGGACGTGGACAAGTGCATCGAGCACGCCCGCAAGGTCGGCGCTGTCGTCCTCGAGGAGCCGAACGACGTCACCGACGAGCACGGCACGATCCGTCGCGCGGCGATTTCGGCGTACGGCGACACCCGGCACACGCTGATCGACCGCAGCAAGTACGACGGCCCGTACCTGCCCGGCTTCGTCGCCGCGACCACCCAGGTGACCCGTCCCGAGGGGCACCCGAAGCGGCTGTTCCAAGCGGTCGACCACGTCGTCGGCAACGTCGAGCTCGGCAAGATGGACGAGTGGGTTGCCTTCTACAACAAAGTCATGGGCTTCGTGAACATGGCCGAGTTCATCGGTGACGACATCGCCACCGACTACTCGGCGCTGATGAGCAAGGTCGTCGCCAACGGCAACCACCGGGTGAAGTTCCCGCTGAACGAGCCGGCGGTGGCGAAGAAGAAGTCGCAGATCGACGAGTTCCTGGAGTTCTACGACGGCGCCGGCGCGCAGCACATCGCACTCGCCACCAACGACATCCTGCGCACCGTCGACATCATGCGCGCCAACGGCGTCGAGTTTCTCAACACCCCCGACTCGTACTACGAGGATCCGGAGCTGCGGTCCCGGATCGGCAACGTCCGCGTGCCGATCGAGGAGCTGCAGTCCCGCGGCATCCTGGTCGACCGGGACGAGGACGGCTACCTGCTGCAGATCTTCACCGCCCCGATCGGCGACCGCCCGACGGTCTTCTACGAACTGATCGAGCGGCACGGCTCGCTCGGCTTCGGCAAGGGCAACTTCAAGGCGCTGTTCGAGGCGATCGAGCGCGAACAAGAGCGACGCGGCAACCTCTGAGCCACGGCCGGCACGCCGAGAAGCTTGCCAGATGCAACTGACCACGGCGTGTCGCCGTCCGATTACCGGAATGACTGTTGGGGCAAGCTCCGTTCGCGTAGTGTGCCTTCCTGAGTGTGCGTCGGGGCGTGCACTCAGGAAGGGTTTCGTCATGAAGACACTGGGCATTCTGCTCAGCACCGCAGGACTGGCCGGAGTCGGCGTGCTCACCTTCGCCGCCGCAGCGCCGGCCCAGGCGGCCGAAACGGCCACCTGTTCAGGTGCGAGATCCATCGCGTCGGCACCGATGCTGCGCGACCACAAACCACCCAGTTGGGGCACTGTCCGGTTGGTCCGGGACAACTGCTCGCAGTACTGGGCCGAGATCAGCATGGCGTCGCCGGTGGTGGCCAATGCGAAGGCCAACGCCTTCGTGGTGCAGTACGGCGGCGGCAACAACGGCCGGGTGCTCAGCTGTGACAGCAGCGGCGGCAACGGTTCGGTGATCGCGGGGCAGCGCACCTGCCGGACACCGAAGATCAAAGGCGGCAGCGGTATCACGTTCGCCGCGATCGGCCGCGAGTACCACAACTACGGCGGCGGCTACGAGGAGATCTCGGAGAACGCCACCAAACGCACCCGCTGAACGGTCTGTGTCCTGCTGTGTCCTGCTGTGTCCTGATGCGGACATGGACAGGGGCGCGCAGTACCGCGCAGTAGTTACTAGGCTCGACGGTATGAGTGAGGTCGTCGAGCAGTTGCGTCAGGTCCTGCCGCCCGAGGCGTTGGTCACCGATCCGGACCGGATGGAGAGCTACCGGTACGACCGGGCGATGTTCTGCCCGGCCGGGATGCCGCTCGCCGTCGTGCTGGCGCGGGAGACCGCGCACGTGCAGGCGGCGGTGCGTATCGCGGCCGAGGCCGGCGTACCGATCGTGCCGCAGGGCGCGCGGTCCGGCCTGTCCGGCGCCGCCAACGCGCTCGACGGCTGCATCGTCATCTCGCTGGAGAAGATGGACAAGATCCTGGCCATCGAGCCGGTCGATCGGTACGTCGTCACGCAGCCGGGCGTCTACAACGCCGTACTGTCCCGCGCCGTGGCCGAGCACGGACTGTTCTACCCGCCGGACCCGTCCAGCTGGGAGTTCTGCTCGATCGGCGGCAACCTGTCCACGAACTCGGGCGGCCTGTGCTGCGTCAAGTACGGCGTGACTACGGACTACGTGCTGGGTCTGGAGGTCGTGCTCGCGGACGGACGCATCCTGCGGACCGGCCGCAAGACCGTCAAGGGCGTCGCCGGGTACGACCTGGCCAAGCTGATCGTCGGCAGCGAGGGCACGCTCGGCATCATCACCGAGGCGACGCTCGCGCTCCGCCCGGCGGCCGCCAAGCCGCGGACGATGGCGGCGCTGTTCGCCGACGGTGTCGAGGCCGGCAACGCGATCCTCGAGATCATCCGCAGCGGCGTGTCGCTCAGCCTGCTGGAGATCATGGACCGGACCACGATCCAGGCGGTCAACAAGTACAAGCGGATGGACCTCCCGGAGGAGGCCGGCGCGATGCTGATCGCGCAGTCCGACGCGGGCGGTGAGGCCGGCGCCGCCGACGTGGCCACGGTCGCGAAGCTGTGCCGCGACAACGGCGCGCTCGAGTGCATCGAGGCCGAGGACGACGCCGAGGGCGAGCTGCTGCTCGAAGGACGCCGGGTCGCGCTGACGGCGTTGGAGGAGCTCGGTACGACGATGATCGACGACGTCGCCGTACCGCGGTCGCGGCTGGCGGAGTTCATCGGCCGCCTCGAGCAACTGTCGGCCGAGCTGGACATCACCATCGGCGTGCTCGGGCACGCCGGCGACGGCAACATGCACCCGACCGTGGTGTTCGACCAGACCGATCCGGACCAGGCCAGGCGCGCGCAGGAGGCGTTCGACCGGGTGATGGAGATCGGGCTCGAGCTCGGCGGGACGATCACCGGCGAGCACGGTGTCGGCGTACTGAAGCGCGCCTGGCTGGCCGAGGAAGTGGGGCCGGTCTCGCTGGACGTCCACCGGGCGATCAAGAACGCGCTGGACCCGAAAAACCTGCTCAATCCGGGCAAGATCGTTGCCGAGTGAGGTTGTGATCCAACCGCAATAGAACTGTCGAGGCCATTCGACGTCCATGCCCGTCGAATGTGACGTCCGGCCGACACTATGGAAGGTACTTAGCTGAATTCGCGGGGGGACTGGATGCAGGGTAGGAGGCGCCCGATGGGTCTGTGGCGCCGTACCGTGCTGCCTGCCGTAGCTGCTCTGGTCGGGACGATCACGCTCTCTGCCTGCGCGAACGGCGGCGGACTGCGGGTCGAGGGCCCCGAGTCACCGCCGCCGAGCCCGACGCCGTCGGTTGCCTTCGGCACCACTCAGCCGCACCCGGAGAAGACCCCCGAGGTGGCCGTCGACCTGGCCAAGGTCCGGGTCAGACTGCTCGCCGATCGGCACCTGTCCAGCTACGCCCGGACAGTCCTTTCGAATTGCACGGTGATTTCGCGTTGCCTCAGCAGGGGTAAGACCGTTGATGTATTGCACAGCGGTACACCTCAGCAGATCGTTCTGATCCACACCCTGGAGAAGTTCGTCTTCGGTATCTTCCTGATCGCCGTCGAGCCCTCGGGCCCGCGACCGATCTGGAACCTGAACGTCGAGCAACCGACCGTGACTGCCAGCCCCGACGGGAACCTGGTGGTCGAGTCGAAGATCTTCACGATCAACGACCCGGTCTGCTGCCCGTCGGGCCGACGGGTCGAGGTCTACCGTTGGAACGGTCGGCAGATGACCAAGGTGAGCTCGGCGAACCAGTAGGGAGACTGAAGTTCGGTGGTACCGGAAGAACCGGCAGCGCGCATTCTCATGGTCGAGGACGACGCGGTGATCCGTGAGGCGACCCAGTTGACCCTCGAACGGCACGGCTACGACGTCACCACGGCCGAGGACGGCCTGGAGGCGATCGAGCGATTCGAGAAGATCCACCCGGACGTCGTGATGCTCGACATCATGCTGCCCGGCCTGGACGGCATCTCGGTCTGCCGACGGGTCCGCGAGACCAGCACGGTCCCGATCGTGATGGTCTCGGCCCGCGGTGACGCGCTCGACGTCGTACTCGGTCTGGAAGCAGGCGCCGACGACTATGTGACCAAACCCTTCGACACCCAGGTGCTGGTGGCGCGGCTGCGGGCGGTGATGCGGCGGGCGGTCTCCGATCCTGAGCGTCCGGCGCCGGCGGCCGGCTCCGGCGTCGAGTCGTTCGGCGACCTCGAGCTGGACCGGGAGGCCCTGGAGGTCCGCCGCAGCGGCGCGACCGTCCAGTTGACGCCGACCGAGCTCAAGCTGCTGATCGAGTTCGCCAACAACCCCGGCGTGGTGCTGAGCCGCTCGACCCTGCTGCAGCGGGTCTGGGACTACGAGTGGGGCGGCGACGGCCGGCTGGTCGACGTACACCTGCAGCGGCTGCGGACCAAGATCGGTGCCGACCGCATCGAAACCGTCCGCGGCTTCGGGTACAAGTTGCGTGCGTAGTTGATGGGACTGCGCGGCAAGCTCGGTCTCATCTTCCTGCTGGTCTCCGCGCTCGCGATCCTCGTACTGTGCGTCGCGGTCTACACCCAGGCCCAGTCGGCCCGGCTGGACCGCACGCGCAGTTTCGCGGACGAGCGGATCCAGCTCGCGGCGCAGAGCTACGACACCAACGACGTACCGGTGTTCGGGGCGAAGGTGGACGATCCGGAGCTGCCGCCGCAGCTGCGCGACGCCGTGCTCGAGGGCAAGCGGGCCACGTTCAAGACCGGGTCGCCGCACGCGAAGATGTGGGCGGCGGTCGCGGTCAAGGACGGCAAGATCCTCTCGATCGAGCAGGACTACGAGACCAGCGACGACTCGATGAAGGCGTTGCAGCAGGCGTTGCTGCTCGGCGGTATCGGCACGGTCGCGCTGGTCGCCCTGGTCAGCGTGATCCTGGCGGGCAGCCTGTCCAAGCGGATCGTTGCGGTGGCCGGTACGGCGCGGCGCATCGCCGCCGGTGATCTGGACGCGTCGGCTGCGCAGGCCGTTGGCAAGGGCAAGGATGAGGTGCAGTCGCTGGCGACCGCGATCGACACGATGGCCAGTTCCTTGCGCGGCCAGCTCGAGGCCGAGCGCCGGTTCACCGCGGACGTCGCACATGACCTTCGTACGCCGGTGACCGGGCTGACCACTGCAGCCGAGCTGCTGCCGCCGGGGCGACCTAGCGAGCTGGTTCGCGACCGGGCCAAGGTGCTGCGGCGACTGGTCGAGGACCTGCTCGAGATCGCGCGCTTCGACTCGGGTGTCGAGCAGGCCGACCTGGAGCTGGTCGGACTCGGCGCCTTTGTCGGATCGGCTGTAGCCCGGCTGCGGATGCAGCAAGCGCTGGCGCCGGACAGTGTCATCGTTCACCTGCTCGGGCCGGACCAGACAGTGTCGACCGATTCGCGCCGGATCGAGCGGATCCTGGCCAACCTGATCGTCAACGGGCTACGGCACGGCAAGCCGCCGGTCGAGGTGACGGTCAGCGGCCGGACCGTCGAGGTGGTTGACCACGGCAACGGTTACCCGGAGGAGTTGATTGCCGAGGGCCCGCGTCGGTTCCGGTCCGGGATGGCCGAGCGCGGTGTCGGGCACGGCCTCGGGCTGACGATCGCTGCCGGCCACGCGAAGGTGCTCGGCGCCGATCTGACCTTCGGCGAGGCGCCGGGTGGCGGCGCGCTCGCGCGGCTCGTACTGCCGGCCGAACCTGAGACGCAGTCGTAACACAACTCTTCAACCTTTGCCGCCGCCGTCGCGTCTTCTCCTCCGTAACACCAACAAAACGAGGGGAAACCAGAACATCATGCGTACTCAGTTGATTCGCCGTACCGCTGCCGTCGTCGCCGGTCTCGCACTTGCCGGTGGGGGACTCGGCATCACCGGCGCCCTGCAGGCCAACGCCGCCACGACGCACACCACCGTGGCGAGCGCGTCGGTCGCGGCGAAGTCGATCACGATCAAGTCGGACAAGACCACCGCGAAGGCGTGGGCGAAGGTCTCGTTCACCGGCAAGACCAGCGGTATCGCGAAGAACACCGTGGTCCAGGTGCAGCGGCTCGAGAACGGCAAGTGGGTCAACTTCCCGGCCACCACCAAGGTGACCAGCAAGGCCACCTACTCGGTCTGGGTGCAGAGCGGCCGCGTCGGCGTGAACAAGTTCCGCGTCGTCGCGGCGAACACCGCCTCCGCTGCGGCCTCGGTGACCATCACCAAGTAGGACGCGAAACGGCGCCACTCCCCAAGGGGCGGGGAGTGGCGCCGTTTCTCAATGCGTGCCGTACACGTTGAACTCGGCGGCCGATCCGAAGACTGCGCCGTTCAACGAGCTCGTGCCGACGAACTTCACATACCGCCCTGGCTTGGCGGTGAAGTCGACACGCTGTGCGGCGATGGAGTTCGGGAACTGCCCGGTCGCAACCGGCGTACCCCAGTCCTGACCATCGGCACTCACATAGATCTCGTAGCCCTTGAACATCCCGTTCGTCCCGCTCTGCCGGGGCAGATAGCTGAACCCGTTCACGCTGTACGTCGACCCGAGGTCGAGCGTCATGTGATGCGGGAAGTCAGCCGGTGTTGGGACCTCGGACCAGGCGGAATGCCAGATAGTGCTGGGGTTTCCGTCCAGCGCCATCGTTGCGGCGCCGCCGGTGGCGACGTCCTCGCTGTCCACATCCGCCACCTTGATCCGGGACTGCGGCACGATCCCCGGCGGGAGCACAGTCGCCTCCGCGCTGATCATTGCCTGACCACCCGTTGCCGTCAGCACATACTTTCCTTCTGGTGTACCAGCCGGCGGCGTGACATCCCAGGTGGTCGTCGCCGTCATGCCCGCAGCCACGCTGGCATGGGTTGCCGGAGTCGTCGCGGTGACCGTCCAGCCGTCCGGCGCCTGGAGCCCGAGCGTGATGTTGCTGGCAGCAACCACATCGTTGTTGGTGAAGGTCGTCGTGACGGTGTTCGCCTCGCCGGAGACGAGCCCGGTCAACCCGGAGATCGCGACCGAGGTGCAGTCCGCCGGCTCCGACGTCGTACCGAGATCCGTGACGGCGAAGTTGTCCATGATGAAGTCGGTCTGATCACCGCCGTCGGTCAGCTTGCGCAGACCGACCCAATAGTCACCGCCGCATCCGGCCACGAACTCCTGGTTGAACGCCGCCTTCGTGCGCTGCTCGCCGATCGGGGTCGCCTTCACCTCGACCGAGTCTGGACGATCCACGCCCTGAACCCACGCGTACTGGCCGGCGCGACCGCTCTCGTAGTCGAAGCTGACCTTGTACTTGTGGCCCGGCTGGAAGTTCACCGTCGACGGAGTGGTCCGGTATACCAAACCGGCGTTCTCCTCATGCGACTTCAGCGACCAGTCGCCGTCGAGGACATCGTCGACCAGCTTCCCGTTCCAACCGGCCTGCGTGTACGGCGCGTGCTCCTTCGCCAGCACCGTCCGCGGATCGGTTACCCCGCCGGCGTCGCCCTTCACGAACGGGCCCCAGCCCTGGTCGACATTCTCGAAGTCATCCACCAGCCCTGCCGCAGGTCGCTTCGTCTCCGCCACCCGCACGTCATCTACCCGAACCTGCGCTGCGCCAGCGGCTGCACCGATGGACAGGTCGGCCGTACTGCCCTTCGCGTCGAACACCACTCGAGCGCGCTGGTAGTAGGCCTCGTGTTTGTCGTCGGCGGCAACCATGTTCTGCGCCGTCGATCTGGTCACCACGTTCTTGCTGCCGTCCACGGTGATGGTGGTCGGGCGGGACTTGCCCGGCTCGACCTCGACCCAGGCGGACGCGCTGTACGTGCGACCACGCGTCAGCCCGGTGATCCGCTGCTTGACAGACGAAGCCTTCGTGCCGAGCTGGGCGACGTGCTGACCGTTGTCGAGGGTCGCGATGGTCGCGCCGCCGGTGGCGTTCCAGGCGGTCAGGTTGCCGGCGTTGAAACCGGGGTCCTTGAGGTGCGTGCTTTCACCCCACGCGGCGTCGCGCGGCTTCGGAGCGGCGACCGGGTAGAGGACGTACGGCTTGCCCGCAACCGCATCGAGCGTGATCGCGCCGTGGTGCGCCCGGACGGTGGTCGGCTTCGCGCGGCCGGTGTCCGTGAGCTGGTACGCGGTGAAGGTGTTGACGCCGGCGAACGCCGCGGGCAGCTGCCACGTCGTACGGCCGCCGGTCGGGTTGTAGTGGTAGAGCTTCTTGTTGTTGTCCCACGGGAGCAGGTACTTGTCGCCGTCGAGCACCTTCGCGTTCCCGACGTACACGGCTCGCTTGCCGTTCTCGACCGCGCCGCGGACGCTGCCGGTGAACGTGATGTCGTTGGCGTTCCAGTCGATGATCTTCTGCTGCTGGAGGAACTTCGTCGGCAGGTTCTGCTTCCAGATGTTCGCGTAGAACTTGTTCCAGTCGGTCTCGCCGGTCCAGCCCTCGAACTCGACGATGCTGGCCTGGCCGAGGATCGGGTCGCTGTTCCAGACGTCCTTCTCGTGATTGCGGACGAACCGGATGATCTGCGAGTTCAGGCCCTTGTTCGTCGGGCCGCCGTAGTCGAGGTCGTTGGCCCAGTGCGACCACAGCGACGTACGCTCGTGCCGGTCGGCCCACTCGGTCGCGATCTGCCAGCCCTGGTCGGAGAGCTGCCGGGTCAGACCGTCGGCGAGCCAGCCGGACTGGTAGTAGACGTCGATGTACAGCTCCTGCAGGTTCTTGTCGGTCTCGTCGCGGAGCTGCTGGAACCGCTTCACGATGTTGCCGGAGGCAAGATCCGGGCGCTGCTTGATGTAGTAGCTCTGGTTCAGCCAGTTCCAGCCCTTGGCGGTCTTGTCGACCAGGTCCTCGCTGAACGCGTTCGCCTCCGGGTAGGACTCGGTCGCGTTCACGTGGACGCCGAAGGCCGCGTTCCAGGACTTGCCCTGCTTGAGCAGCGTGTTGAGGTCGGTCAGCCCGCCGGCGCGGAGGTTGTAGTTGCCGCCGTAGTCCGGGTGACCCGAGTCATGCCCCTCGGAGGCGTACCCCTTCAGGATCGCCATCTGGCCGAGCCCGTCGGTCGACAGCGAGATGCGCTTGACGTCGTCGAGCGTGCGCAGGAACGGGTGCGTCGCCTGGCTGGCGAAGTTGAACGGGATGTGCGTGATCACGCGGTCCTTGACCTGGCCGCCGCCGTTCGGCTCGACCATGATCGAGCGGAACGCGACCGCGCCGTCCTCCCAGTCGACGGTCTTGTCGTGGTTCGCATCCGGCGTCACCACGACCTTCGCCCAGGGGAGCGGCTCGGTGTACGGCGAGGTGTCGGCGCGGTAGGTCCACTGGCCGCTCCAGACGCCGACGCGGGTGCTGCCGTCCGCGCCCTTGCGTGCCTGGTGCCAGAACCGGGCGCCGTCGTCGACCGACTGGCCGGAAGGCTTGTCGTACGTCGAGTTCGACTCGATGCCCGCTGCCAGGCCGCTTGTGTTGACGAACGCGTACGCCGCACCGGTCGCGGACGTCTCGCCCGGGGTGGCTGCGGTGATCGGCGTGATCTTGTCCGCGGTACGCGTCGAGTCCGGGTCCAGCGTGGTGAAGGCGGTCGTCGCGCCTGCGTCCGTGCTCGCGACCGAGACCAGGTCCTGGTTCGGGATGTCGATCGTGTGCACGCGACTCGCCTCGGTGTCACGGACCGCGTCGATCGCGAACTTCGTCACCCGCCCGGCGACGCTCAGGCTGGCGTCGAGCTCGACACCGGGCAGGGCGTCGAAGGCGAGCGTGTACGACGCGCGGCCGTCCCCTACCGTCGCCGGCTTGGCGAGGTGGGCGGTCCGGGCGGTGCCGTCGATCGTGACCGTCGAGATCGCGTCCGGCTGGCCGCCGAGGGCCTGCCCGGAGGCGTTGTCGACGTACTTGACCACCCGGGGGAAGTCCGCCCCGACGGTGACCGTGAGTTCGTTCGACCGGAGAGTCAGGTCGCCGGCGGCGTGCGCACCTGAGGGCACGCTCAGCACACCGGCAGCCAACGCTACAGCCAGTACTCCACACCCCACTGAACGTTTCATGCGGAGAAAGTTCGCACGTAACAGCTAACAGGTCAAGAGAAACGAACACTAATGAACAAGATTCGCCTCGCCTTCGGCATCGGCACAGGAAAGGCGGGGGTGGTTCAGGCCGACCGCGTGGGGTGTGGGTGGGCAGGCGTGATCCGTCCGGTCACCTCGCCGAGGCCCCGGCGGGAGCCGTCGGCTGCCGTTGCCCATGCCCCGATCGTCACCTCGTCGCCGTCTTCGAGGAACGTGTGTTCTTTGCCGTCGACGATGAGGGGTTCGCGGCCGCCCCAGCTCAGTTCGATGAAGGAGCCGCGTTGGTTCTTCTCGGGGCCGCTGACGGTGCCGGAGGCGTAGAGGTCGCCGGTGTGGACGGTGGCGCCGTTGACAGTCATGTGGGCGAGCATCTGGGCGGGGGACCAGTAGATCTCCCGGTACGGCGGGCTGCTGACGAGGTGGCCGTTGAGGTACACCTCGAACGTGATGTCGTAGTTCACGAGGTTCTTCCCGGCCAGGTACGGAAGGACGGGCGGGTCCTGGGCCGGGAGGGGTACGGCGGATGCCGCGAGGGCGTCGAGGGAGACAACCCACGGCGAGATCGACGTCGCGAAGGACTTGCCGAGGAACGGGCCGAGCGGGACGTACTCCCACGCCTGCAGATCGCGCGCGGACCAGTCGTTCACGAGTACCACGCCGTACACATGGTCCTCGAAATCGTCAACGGAGATAGGCTTTCCGAGCGTCGACGGCGTGCCGACGACATATCCGAGCTCAACCTCGATATCCAACCGCTGCGACGGCCCGAACGTCGGCGCCGCCGCGTCCGGCGCCTTCCGCTGACCGCTCGGCCTGACGATATCGGTGCCGCTGGCAACGATCGTGCCGGCCCGGCCGTGGTACCCGACCGGGAGGTGTTTCCAGTTCGGCAGCAGCGGCTCGGAGTCCGGGCGGAAGAGCCGGCCGAGGTTCGTCGCGTGCTGCTCGGAAGCGTAGAAGTCGACGTAATCCGCGACTTCGAACGGAAGCTGCATGGTGACTGCGGACTGCGGGATCAGATGCGGCTCGACGGTGTCCCGATCGTTGGCGTTGCGGACCAGCTCGAGCAACCAACTGCGAGTCGCGCGCCAGGCGGGCCGGCCGAGCGCGAGGAACGCGTTCAGTGTCGGCTCGGCGAACAGTTGCGCGCCGTCCAGCATCTGCGCCGACGCGACCGGCGCGAGGTCGATGATCTGGTCTCCGATCGCGGCGCCCACCCGGGGCTCCTCGTCCCCGTGCCGGAACACGCCGAGCGGCAGGTTGTCCGGCCCGAACGGCGAGCCGTCCGGGATGTCGATCCAGCTCATCAGCCCTCCATCAAACCCAGTGTCGTCAGGTCGTTCCGCGGTTCGTCGATGCTGCACGACCCGAACGACGTGAACCACCGCCGCGTACTCATCGCCTGATCGTCGGTCAACTCACCGGCTCGAGCAGCAAGCACCTTGCCGTCCCGCTCGTTCAGAACCGAGACCACCTCATCGTGCGCCGCGCCGTCGAGCGACGCCCGCGTAGCGAGCAGCACATTGAGGAACCCGTGATGCTCGAACCCGGTATCCGAAGCGGTATGCCGGACCGCGTTGTGCAGCCCGGCCGTGCACTTGAAGGCCACCTCACGATCCAGGCAGGCGATGACGAAGGACGCCACCTGCTCCGCCGACGGGAACAACGACACGTCGAGTCCACCGGTCCGCAGCTTGGCGGCGTACCCGGCGTCGGCGACCACGTCGAGCGCGCGCTCCCACGCTCCGTCGAGCCCGATCTCGACGTACGCCGTCTCCTCGTCGAGGCAGTCGTCACACGCGCGGACGACGCGCAGCGCGTTGCGGGACAGATCGTCCTCGTCGCGCAGCCGGACCTCGACCGCGGTCACCTCGACGTCCTTCGACCGGTCGCCCCAGCGGATCGCCGGCTCGATCCCGCCGGCGCCGCCGGAGATCACCACCGACACGCGCAGCGGCCCGTCGCCGGAGCGCGCCGCCTCGGCGGCCACGTCCATCAGGTCCTGGTCGGTGCAGACGAACGGCCCGACGAGGTCGGCGTACGGCGACGTCAGGTGGGACCGGTGTGCGGTGACGGCCTGGGCCATCGGAAGGTTCCCCGGCGGGAACATGGCTGCGTCGTCGACCAGGTGCCGGAACAAGGCGGGGACGGTTGACATGGCCCAGAGCCTAACGGATGCTTTCGGTAAGCGGACGCACGCGTTCGATTATCGGATACTCTGGAGCAATTCTGATGGCGTTCTACCGGCAGGTCGGGGAAGTTCCGCCGAAGCGGCACACCCAGTTCCGGAAACCGGACGGCGGGCTGTACTACGAGGAGCTGATGGGGGAGGAGGGGTTCTCATCGGACTCGTCGCTGCTGTACCACGCCGGCGTGCCGTCCGCGATCGTCGATTCGCAGGTGTGGGACCTGCCCGATCTCGCCACCGTCCCCAACCACCCGCTGACGCCGCGGCACCTCAAGCTGCACGATCTCTTCACCGACACCTCGAAGTCGAACGCAGTCGAGGACCGGCGGCTGGTCCTCGGCAACGGTGACGTCCGGATCTCGTACGTCGTCGCGGAGCAGCCCTCGCCGTACTACCGGAACGCGATCGGCGACGAGTGCGTGTACGTCGAGAAGGGCTCGGCGACCGTCGAGACGGTGTTCGGCGTACTGAACGCTGTCCAGGGCGATTACGTGATCATCCCGCGCGCGACCACACACCGCTGGCTGCCCGGCCCGGAGGGCGTGCACGCGTACGCCATCGAGGGCAACTCGCACATCGCGCCGCCCAAGCGCTACCTGTCGCGGTACGGGCAGTTCCTCGAGCACTCGCCGTACTGCGAACGCGACCTGCACCCCACGACCGAGCCGCTCGTGGTCGAGGGGACGGATGTCGAGGTACTGGTGAAGCATCGCGGGAACGGCGCCGGCGGGATCGTCGGCAGCCGGATGACGTATGCGACGCATCCGTTCGACGTGGTCGGGTGGGACGGCTGTCTGTACCCGTACACGTTCAACGTGAGCGACTTCGAGCCGATCACCGGGCGGGTGCACCAGCCGCCGCCCGTGCACCAGGTGTTCGAGGGCTACAACTTCGTGGTCTGCAACTTCGTACCGCGGAAGGTCGACTATCACCCGCTGTCGGTGCCGGTGCCGTACTACCACTCGAACGTCGACTCCGACGAGGTGATGTTCTACTGCGGCGGCGACTACGAGGCGCGGAAGGGCTCCGGGATCGGGCTCGGATCGATCTCGCTGCACCCCGGCGGGTACGCGCACGGTCCGCAGCCGTCGGCGATCGAGGCCTCGCTCGGCGCGGAGCGGTTCGAGGAACTGGCCGTCATGGTCGACACCTTCCGCCCGCTCGAACTGGGCGAGGGCGGCCAGGCTGTCGACGACGGTGTGTACGCCTGGACGTGGGCTGGTCGCCGCAAGTCGTAGCTGTTTGTGGGATTCTTTCCTCTGTGAGTGAGGACGGGGACACGTCGCAACAGGTCGTGGAAGAGGTTTCACCGGAGCCGGAGTCGGGCGAATCGCCGGAGGTGGAAGTGCAGATGCCACCGCACGACCCGGAGATGCCCTTTGTCGTCGGCGTCGATCGGGACGCGGTGGTCCGCCGGCGCGAGGTGGTCCGGACCGTGGAGCGTCGCGGTGCCTGGATCACGCTGGCGATCGGCGTGGTCGGGATCGCGGCCGCGCTCTACGCGCTGCTCGCGTTCCGCGGCTCGGGGATGTGGCCGTTCGCGATCTTGTTGATCCTGGCAATGATCCCGCTGGTCCTCAGCACGGTGATGGTCTACCGGCTGCAGGCCGAGCGGCAGCAGTGGTACGACACCAACGAGCTGCAGCCGGTCGCGATGCGGATGTCGCTCAAGGGGCTCGAGCTCGCGTGCGACGGAGCGGCGTACCCGGTGGTCCTGCAGTGGCAGACCGTCCGCGGCTTCCGGCAGCAGAAGCTGCTCGGTCAGTACGTCCTCGACCTCGACCTGGTGCCGGGGGTGAGCGCGACCACGGCCGGTGTCCGTGGCCTCGACCAGGCGCCGGTCCGCAGCGTCGTCAAGCCCAATCCGCTCCTACGCCCCACCGGTCTCTTCCTGGTGAAGGCGCTGGACCAGCCCGTCCACATCATCGACGAAGCCATGAAGCACTTCTCCGGCGGAACGGCGCAGGTCCGGCGCTAGCAGGGCAGTGAGCGGTACGTGTAGCCGAGCTTCGTCAGCTTGGTGAGCGCGCTGTCCAGGGCGGCGACGGTCTGGGAGCGGTTGCCGCCGCCGTCGTGCATCAGGATGATCGCGCCGGGGCGGGCCCCGGACATGATCGCGTGCTCGATGTGGGCGACGCCGGGCTTCTCCCAGTCCTCGGTGTCGACGTCCCAGAGGACCTCGTGCTGGTGGTACGCCGCCGCGATCGCGTGGATCTTCGCGTTGGTGGCGCCCTCCGGCGGCCGCAGGCACTTCGACTTGATGCCGCCGGCGATCTCCTGTCGTACCTTCGCGTCCGGGAGGCGCGTCAGCGTCTTGTGGTCGTACGTGTGGTTGCCGACGTGATGCCCGGCGGCGCGCTCGGCCGTGACCAGCTCCGGGAACTGCGCCACCTGGATCCCGATCACGAAGAACGTGGCTTGCGCGTGGTGCTTCCGCAGTACCTGAAGGACCTTCGGGGTCCACTCGTGCTGCGGGCCGTCGTCGAACGTCAGGTACAGGACCTTGCCGTTGTCGGTCAGGTTCCAGTCGTCCGCCGGTGGCTTCGGCGCCGGCGGCTTGACGGCCGGCCGGGTGGGTTTGGTCGACGACGACGTGCCTCGCTTGGACGTGGTCGACGTACTCAGGAGTCCGTGAGTAGGCGCCTTGTCGACGGGTTTCGCGGACGTGGTCGCGTGTTTGGACGGACTGGCGGCTTGGGCTAGGACGGCACCGCAAAGCAGGGCGGCGACCAACGGCAGGAGTTTGCCGGGCGGCTTGGTCATGCACGGCATCCTCTCGCGTCGCACGGTTCATCGAGGCACCGGGTCACCCGTAGGGTGGGCTCTCGTGCCGGAGATCCCGGCGGCAGACCAGTGAGGCGGCTGATGACGAACAGCGGTGAGCGTACGACGATGACCAGACGGACCCTGATCGGCGGAGCATCCGCCCTGGCCGCGGCCGGGTTCACGGCCGTCCCGGCGTACGCCGGCGGAACCGGACACGGCCGGAGTGTCCGCTTGAGCGTCATGGGCACGACCGACCTGCACGGCAACGTCTTCAACTGGGACTACTTCAAGAACGCCGAGTACGACGACTCCGCGCACAACGACATCGGCCTCGCGAAGATCTCCACGCTCGTCACCGCGGTCCGGGACCGGATCGCTGCGGACCGCCACGCGCCGCGGCCGCTGCTGCTCGACGCCGGCGACACGATCCAGGGGACTCCGCTGGCGTATTACTTCGCGAAGATCGAGCCGATCACCGGCGGTCACACGCACCCGATGGCGGCGGCGATGAACCGGATCGGGTACGACGCGGCGGCGCTCGGCAACCATGAGTTCAACTACGGGATCGAGCTGCTGCGCAAGTTCCAGCGGCAGCTGCGGTTCCCGCTGCTCGGGGCGAATGCGCAGGACTGGACGACGGGCCTGCCGGCGTTCCCGCCGTACGTGCTGAAGCGGGTGCAGGTGCCGGGCGAGAAGCCGATCACCGTCGGCATCCTCGGCCTGACCAACCCGGGCATCGCGATCTGGGACAAGGCGAACGTCGAGAACAAGCTCAAGTTCGGCGGGATCGTCGAGCTGGCGAAGGTGTGGGTACCGCGGGTGCGCAAGGCCGGCGCCGACATCGTGATCGCGTCCGTGCACTCGGGGATGGACCTGTCCTCGTCGTACGGCGACGCGCTGCCGTATCCGGAGAACACGTCGGTGCTGCTGGCGGAGACCGTGCCCGGTATCGACGCCGTACTCGTCGGGCACGCGCATCTGGAGATCCCGGAGCGCCTCGTCACGAACAAGACCAGCGGCGAGCAGGTCGTGCTGAGCGAGCCGCTGAAGTGGGGCATGCGGCTGTCGCTGATCGACCTCGACCTGCAAAAGGTCCGCGGGCGGTGGAAGGTCGTCAGTCGGCACAGCCAGGTGCTGAACGCGAACACCGTCGACGCCGATCCGCACGTGGTCGAGCTGCTGCAGAAGGATCACGACAAGGTCGTCTCGTATGTGAACTCGAAGATCGGCACGTGCACCGAGCCGATGTCGGCGGCTACGGCACCGTGGGAGGACACGGCTGCGCTGGACTTCGTCAACTTCATCCAGGCTGATGCGGTGTCGAAGGCGCTGGTCGGTACGCCGCAGGAGTCGCTGCCTGTGCTGGCGATCGCCGCGCCGTTCAACCGAGCGGCTGCGATCCCGGCCGGGGATGTGTCGATCCGCGATGTGGCTGGGTTGTACATCTTCGACAACACGCTGCTCGCGGTGACGATGACGGGGGCGCAGGTGAAGGCGTACCTGGAGTTCTCGGCGGCGTACTACAAGCAGGTGACCGGGGCCGGGCCGTTCCCGTCCGACCAGATCACCAACGCGCCGACCTCCACTGCGCCTGGTGGCACGCCGGACTACAACTACGACGTCGTCGGCGGTCTTTCCAAGCCGCTCACCTACAAGATCGACATCGCGAAGGCGGTCGGGGCGCGGATCACGGACCTTTCGTACGACGGGGTCGCGGTCGCTGCCGACCAGGAATTCGTCGTCGCAGTCAATAACTACCGCCAGTCCGGCGGCGGCAATTTCCCCCACGTCTCCACCGCGCCGGTCGTCTACAACCGCCAGGTAGAAATCCGCCAACTGATGATCGACTACGTAACCGCCACCGGCTCGGTCGACCCCAACACCTTCCACACAGTCGACTGGTCCCTAACCTCAAACGGCACCCCCATCACCGTCACCAGCTAACAACCAGCCCATCACGGTGCCACGCGCGGCGCGTGGGAATGTGGTCGAGCCCTCGCGTTGCTAGGCGCGGCTCCTTCGTCGCCGTGCTGCGCGCCGCCCCACCCACCCCCGGGCTTATCGCCCGGAGCATCCCTTCCGGCTATCGCCGGGGTGCCCGGCTATCGCCGGATCTTCCGGCTGCCGCCGGGGTCTGCGGCTGTCGCCGCGGTCGACCGCCTCGCCGCGCGCCTGCATGTGCGCGGCGGGGCGGATCGGGCGTCGACCAGGGCACCTCGCGGAGTGTGGTCGACCCTCGCGGGGCTGCGCACGGCTCCTTCGTCGCCGTCCTGGGCGCCGCCCCACCCACACCTGGGGCTCCCGGCTGCTGCCGGAGTCTGCGGCTGCCGCCGTTTGTTGAACCGCGGCGGCAGCCAGGCCTCGTGGTTGTCGGCGAGGTGGATCGCCCTAGCGCCCCGACCTTCCCCGGCCGGCTCACCGCCGTTGCGGCCTACGAGGCGGTGGGCTCTTGACCGGGGGAGAGGCTAAGTGATTTAGTCAGTTTGTGACTTACTCAGCGGCTGAG
Source organism: Kribbella sp. NPDC058693 (assembly GCF_042715335.1). Taxonomy (NCBI): domain Bacteria; kingdom Bacillati; phylum Actinomycetota; class Actinomycetes; order Propionibacteriales; family Kribbellaceae; genus Kribbella; species Kribbella sp. NPDC058693. Next base: position 1,455,112 of record NZ_JBHXSQ010000001.1, on the reverse strand, counting down.
GTGCCGCCTAGCCTGTCTGACCGGTTGACCGAGTCGATTCTTGGGATCATCCGGGATGGTGGGTTGGGGCCGGGGGATGCGATTCCTTCTGCGCGGGAGTTGGCGAAGCGGTTTGCGATTACGACGCCGACGGTGCGGGAGGCGTTGCGGAAGTTGGAGGCGACGGGGGCGGTCGAGTTCCGGCACGGGTCCGGTACGTATGTCGGTCCGACGATCAACAACGTCGTACTGGCGAATCCGCACCGGCCGCCCATCACCAAGGACTCGGTGCTGCAGCTGATCAGCGCTCGGCTCGTACTCGAGCCGGCCGTCGCCGCCCAGTCCGCAGTCGCGCGCCAGCCCGAGAATCTTGAACGCCTCGAGGCCGCAGTCACCAACGCGCTCGTCCCGCCCGGCGGTCCGGCGTTCGCGCTCAACTTTCACGTCGAGCTCGCCGCCGCATCCGGGAACCCTTTACTGCAAGAGGTTCTGTCGTCCCTGCTGAAGGTGCGCGTCCGCGAGCAGCAGCAGATCCGAGCGCTGTACGACAACCGCGAGCGCGACCACGAAGAGCACCAGGCGATCGTCGAGGCCGTCCGTGCCCAGGACGCTGCCGAGGCCGAGCGCCTGACCCGCGAGCACCTCGACAACATCCGCCGAGCCATCGAGTCCGCTCCGGAGTGGTCATGAATCTCGCCGAGATGACGACCGATGAAGCACTCGTCGCCGTACGCCGGTCCCCGCTGGTGATCGTGCCGGTCGGCGCCCAGGAGCAGCACGGCGGCGGGATGGCGATGTCCACCGACACCGTTCGCGCGGTCGGCGTGGCCGAGCGGGTCGCCGAGCGGTTGGACGGTCGCGCGGTGATCGCACCAGCCGTCCCGTACGGCGTTTCGCCGCACCACATGGCCTTCGCCGGCACCATGACGTTGTCCCCGGCAACGTTCATGCAAGTACTCCGGGATGTCGTCGCCAGCCTGCACGAACACGGCTGGCGCCGGTTCCTGGTGATCACCGGGCACGGTGGGAACAACGCCGCCCTGTCCGTACTCGCGCAGGAGTACGTCCGCAGCGAGCTCACGTTCGCGTGGACTCCGGTCACGTCCGTGGTGTCGGACCTGATCACAGGAGTCAGCGAGGTACACGGTCACGCCGGCGAGGCGGAGACCGCGCAGATGCTGTACCTGGCCCCGGATCTGGTTCAGGCCGATCGCCTGGAGCCGGGCGCCACCATGCTCGACGAACTGACCACGACGGCCCGGCTGTCCCGGCAGTCGCACGGACCGCGGCTGTCCGTCGGGTTCGACGCGTACCACAAGCGTGGCGTACTGGGTGATCCCCGTCGCGCCACCGCCGAGGACGGTCGTCTCCTGGTGGAGACCGCCGCCGACCGGATAGCCGCCTTCGCCGACGAACTGCTGTCGGCCTGATCGCAGAGCCAACCCCGCACAGCCAACCCCGCAGAGCCTGATCAAGCCGGCCTGACGTCGTACCACCCCGAACGCTGGACCTTCGCTCAGGGAGGTCCAGGCGCGAGCCTGCCCGCCCGCAGGCCGCATGCCCGAGGAGGCACCCCTGATGAACCTCGCACGCCCAAAAACACTCAGCGCACTGCTGGCGTCGGCGGCTCTGGTGACCGCCGCCACCACGTTGCCCACGGCAACCGCATCGGCCGCGTCCACCACGCCCGGCTGCGGCAAGCAGGCTGCCCCGAGCGGCGACTACACCGTGCAGAGCGGCGGCCTCGCCCGCACCTACCGCCTGCACGTGCCGGACAACTACAAGAGCTCCAAACCCTCCGAGCTGATTTTGGTATACCACGGCCGCGGCAAGACCGGCGCCCAGACCGAAGCCTTCTCCGACCTCTCCGAGCTCGACGCGATCGTTGCCTACCCCAACGGTGTGATCGGCGACGAGGACAAGCAGGCCTGGCAGGGCGCGCCGTACGCCGCCAAGGGCGTGGATGACGTGAAGTTCACCGCCGACCTGCTGGACGAGCTGGAGTCGAAGTACTGCGTCGACACCCGCGCCGTCTACGCGACCGGCAAATCTAACGGCGCCGGCTTCACCGGGATTCTGGCATGCCAAATGGCTGACCGGTTCGCGGCGATCGCCCCGGTCTCCGGCGCGTTCTACATCCAGGGCACGCACTGCGCGCCGAGCCGTCCGATCCCGGTCCTCGACATCCACGGCACCGGCGACACCACGATCCCGTACGGCGGTGACGGCGAGCGCGATCTGCCGAGTATCCAGACCTGGGTCCGCGACTGGACGGTCCGCGACCACTGCAACCCCGATCCGAAGACGAGTCAGCTCGGTGACGACGTACTGAAGTTCACGTACAAGGGCTGCAAGGCTGACGTCGTACACGTCGCGGTCACCGACGGCGGCCACAGCTGGCCGGGCTCGGACTCCACATCCGGACCGGGCTATGTGACGCAGACATTCGAGGCGCACGAGCTGATCGGCGCATTCTTCAAGGCGCACAAGCTCTCATGAGTACGACGACTGAGACGAGGGAGCTGCCCCGGCTGGTCCGGGCGATGGCTGTCATCGAACGCGTCGGGAACGCGCTGCCGCATCCGTTCTGGCTGTTCTGGATCCTGTCCGCGATCCTCGCCGTCGTCAGCGCGATCCTGTCGGCGCTCGACGTTTCGGTGCTCTCGCCCAAGGACGGCAAGGAGGTCGCCGTACAGAACCTGCTGTCCGGCGACGGGCTGCAGATGGCGGTCTCGACGGCGATCTCGAACTTCGCCGAGTTCCCGCCGATGGCGACGATCGTGGTCGTGATCATGGGCGTCGCGCTGGCCGAGCGGACCGGGTTCCTGCAAGCGTTGATGCGGGTCAGCGTGTCCCGCGTGCCTACGTCGATGGTGGTGTTCGCGGTCGCGTTCGCCGGCACGATGGCGCATGTCGCGTCCGCGGCGGCGTACATCATCCTGGTGCCGCTGGGCGGACTCGCGTTCCGCGCGGTCGGTCGGTCGCCGATCCTCGGCATCGTGGTCGCTTACACGGCGATCGCGTCCGGGTACGACGCGAGCCCGATCCCCACCCCCAACGACGCGATCTTCGCCGGCATCACCACCGCGGCCGCGAAGACGATCGACCCGGACGCGCACATCTCGGTGCTGTCGAACTGGTTCTTCAACATCGCGTCGTCGGTCCTGCTGGCGCTGGTGATCACGCTCGTCACGCGGCTGGTCTTGAGCAAACGGACCGACCTGGACGCCGACCCGGACGCCTCCGGTGACGATCCGGATCAGCTGGCCGTTTCGGTTGCCGAGCGCAAGGGTCTGCGCCGGGCCGGCATCGTCTTCCTGGTCGCGGCGGTGGCGATCGTCGCAGTACTGCTGCCGCACGATTCACCGCTGCGGGGCAAGGACGGCAGCATCGTCGACTCGCCGTTCCTGGACGGGATCGCCGTGGTCGTCGCCGTACTGTTCGGTCTCGTCGGCATCACGTACGGCGTGACCGTGAAGGCGATCGAGCGCGCGGCCGACGTACCGAAGCTGATGGCCGAGGGGATCAAGCAGATGGCGCCGGTCCTGGTGCTGTTCTTCGCGATCGCGCAGTTCCTCGCGTACTTCGACTGGAGCAACATCGGCGATCTGCTGTCCGCGGAGTCGGCGCGCTGGCTCGGCGATCTCGGGGCGCCGAAGGTGGTGATCTTCCTCGGCATCCTCGCGCTGCTCACGGTCATCAACGTGCTCGTGACCAGCGGCTCGGCGATGTGGTCGCTCACCGCGCCGATCCTGGTCCCGATGATGCTCCTGCTCAACGTCCCGGCCGAGACCACGCAGGCGCTGTTCCGCATCGCCGACTCGGGCTCGACGGCAATCACCCCGATGAGCCCGTACTTCGTGATGGCGCTCGGCTTCCTGCAGCGCTACCGAAAGGACGCCGGCGTAGGCACCCTCGCGTCGTACACCGTGCCGCTCGCGGTGTCGATGACTATCGCGTGGACCCTGCTGTTCCTGGCGTGGTGGGCGCTTGGCATCCCACTCGGCCCGGGCGCGCCCGTCAGGTGACGTCGACGCCGGCGGCCCGGAGATCGGTCAGGGCTTGTTCGGTCGATGAGGGTGCGACGCCGGCGGTCAGGTTGATCAGGACCGTTGTGCCGAAGCCCTCCTTGCGGGCGTCCAACGCCGTGGCGCGGACGCAGTAGTCCGTCGCGATGCCGCAGACGTCGACGTCGGTCACGCCCTTGCCGCGCAGCCAGTCGGCCAGGGCGTGACCGCCCTCGTGGGACTTCCCTTCGAAGCCCGAGTACGCCGCGGCGTACTCACCTTTGTCGAAGATCGCGTCGAACGGTTGCGGGTCCAGGTTCGGGTGGAAGCTGACCCCGTCCGTCCCGGCCACGCAGTGCCGCGGCCAGGAGTGGACGAAGTCGGGTTCCTTGGAGAAGTGGTCGCCGGGGTCGATGTGGTGGTCGCGGGTGGCCACGACGTACGCGTACTGGCGTTCGTCGGGCTCGGCCTCATGCCAGTGGTGGAGGAGTTCGCCGATCCGGAACGCGACGTCGGCCCCGCCGGCGACGGCCAGGCTTCCGCCCTCGCAGAAGTCGTTCTGCACATCCACCACGATCAGTGCCCGGGCCATCGCGACGCTCCTTCATCGGGGGAGTTCCCTCTGCCCACGGTACAAGCGTCGACGCCGTCTAGCTGGTATTGCGAGTTATGCGGGCAGCAGGGTCCCGCCGGTCACGCGCAGGATCTGGCCGTGGATCGCCTTGGTTCGCGGTGACGTGAGGAAGAGGATCGCGTCCGCGAGTTCGGTCGTCTCCGGCAGGTGCCGGGCGCTGAATCCGGCCGCGATCTGCTCCAGCGCGGGCTGCGGGATGACCCGGTGCGCGCCGTTCTCCAGGGTGATTCCGGGCATGACGACGTTGACGAGTACGCCGTCCGCGCCCAGGTCGTGCTGCACACTCGCGACCAGCCCGTGCAGCCCTGCCTTGGCCGCGCTGTACGGCCACGACCCGGGCAAGCCACGCTCGGCGAGGTCCGTGGAGATCAGCACCAGCCGCCCGTGCGCGGACCGCCGCAACGCCGGTGCGACCTGCTGCACCAGGTGGTAGTTGCCCTCGAGGTTGGCCCGCATGATCGGCACCCACCACTCGGCCGGCCCGTCCTCGACCTTCGTCGGCCGGTCGTGGAACCCGGCGTTACCCCAATCGACCGCGTTCCCGACCACAGCATCGAGCCCACCCCAGTGCTCCACCACCGACGCAACAGCCGCCGCAATCGTCTCGGGCGCGGAGAGATCCATGGGTACGACGTACGCCGTACCGCCCGCCGCCTCGATCTCCTCGGCGACCGCCTCGGCAGCGTCCTTGCGCGAGTTGTACGTGATCGCGACCCGCGCCCCCTCGGCGCCGTACGCGATCGCCGTCGCCCGCCCGATCCCCGACGACCCGCCCGTCACCAGCACCGCCGCGTCCTTGAATCCCAGGTCCATGACCCGTCCTTCCGGTATTTGTTAGTCGGCTAAGCAGAAAACTTAGCCGACTAACAAATCGAACGCAAGCCGCTGACGTCCGCCGATTCTCAGCGTTCCGGGAGCACAATGGCGCTCTCTGTGGGAAAGGAGCTGCGGTGAGCTTCACCATGCTGGCCGTGGTGGTTGCGGTCGGGTTGATCGGTCCGCTGCTGGCGCTTCCGCGCGGCTGGCACATCCCGGTCGTGCTCGGCGAGTTGCTGGCCGGCGTCGTCCTGGGCAAGACGGGTTTCGGGTACTTCGTCGCGTCCGACGACAAGTTCACGTTCCTCGCCGACATCGGATTCGGCCTGGTGATGTTCGTTGCCGGGACCCACGTTCCGGTCCGCGACGAGAGCCTGCGCAAGGCGATCCGGCCAGGGCTGCTCCGCGCGGTGGTGACCGGCATCGTCGCGACCGGTCTCGCCTACGCCCTGAATGCGGTCTTCGACACCGGGCACGTCGCGCTGTACGCCGTACTGATGGCGTCCTCGTCCGCGGCGCTGGTCCTGCCGATCGTCGACTCGCTCGGACTGGGCGGGCGGCCGGTGGTCGAGTTGCTGCCTCAGGTCGCGATCGCCGATGCCGCGTGCATCGTGGCGCTGCCGTTGGCGATCGATCCGCCGCACGCCGGCCGGGCGGCGCTCGGTGCGCTGGCGGTCCTCGTGGCCGGCGCTGGGGTGTACGTCCTGCTCAACTGGGCGGAGCGGTCCGGCGCACGGCGTCGGGCGCACAAGGTGTCGGAGGACCGGCAGTTCGCGATCGAGCTGCGGGTCAGTCTGATCGTGCTGTTCGCGCTGGCCGGTCTGGCGACGGCGACGCATGTCTCGATCATGCTCGCCGGGTTCGTACTCGGGCTGGCGGTCGCGGCGGTCGGCGAACCGCGGCGGCTGGCGCGGCAGTTGTTCGCGTTGACCGAGGGTTTCCTCGGGCCGGTGTTCTTCGTCTGGCTCGGCGCGTCGCTCGATCTGCGCGAGCTCGGGACGAAGCCGGAGTTCATCGGCCTCGGCGCCGCGCTCGGTCTCGGTGCCGTGATCAGCCACCTGTCCGGGATGCTGACCCGGCAGCCCCTGAGTCTCGGCGTGCTGGCGTCGGCCCAGCTCGGGGTTCCGGTGGCGGCGGCCACGGTCGGTACGACGTTGCACGTCCTTCAGCCGGGGGAGCCGTCCGCGCTGATCCTCGGTGCGCTGGTGACGATCGCGGTCGGTGTCGTGGCGGCCGGCCTCGCCGTACGACGTGGTCTGGTCACGCCGAAGCCGGTGTCGGGGTGACGGCCGATCCGGTCGCGGCGACCGCGGCGTACGAACGGTGGCTCGCGACCCGGATTCCCGTGGTGGCAGAGGATCTCGAGCTCAAGCATCGCGAACTGGCAGCGGATCCGCTGCGCTTCCTCCGTGGCACGTACTACCTCTGGCTCGAGCGCGTCGCCGAACTGGCGCCGGCGGTGCTGGACGGTCCGCAGGTGCCTGCCGTCGGCGATCTGCATGTGCAGAACTTCGGGACGTGGCTCGACCATCGCGGCGTACGGCGCTGGGGCGTCAACGACCTCGACGAACTCGCCTGGGGCTCGCCCGCACTCGACCTGCTCCGGCTCGCGGTGTCCGCCGTACTGACCCCGCAGGTGACGGTCGGCCCGAAGCGGATCTGCCGCCTGCTCCTCGACGCGTGGTCCACGACCAAACCGGGCCGCGCCGTCGATCTGGCCGACCCGAAGGCCGAACATCTGCGGGCGTTGGTGCCGAAGCAGACCGATCCGGAGAGGTACTACGACAAGCTCCGCGCCGGCCCGCCTGCGGATCCGTCGGTCCTGCCACCCGGGGTCCACGCGGCCATCGAGATCGCCGACGCCACCTGGCATCAGCGCCAGGCCGGCACCGGATCCCTCGGGCATCCGCGAATGGTTGCTGTCGGCAAAGACATTGCCCGGGAGGTGAAGGTCGTCGGCCCGCCGACCTCCGACTACGTGCGGGTCGGAGCGCAGCCCGACGACCTTCTCTACGGCCGGGTCCTGAGCGCCGTTCGCGGCCCGGACCCGATGCGCCGCATCGACGGCTGGCAACTGCGCGCCCTGGCCCCGGACGTCGAACGCATCACGATCGAGTCCCTCCGCCCGAGAGCCGTCGAACTCGTCCTGACCTCGATGGCCCGAGCCGCCGCCGACGTCCATGGCGTCATCCCACACCACCTCCACGACGCCCGCCGACACGTCGAAGCCCTCCCGGCCGACTGGCTCCTGGACGCCACTCGCCGACTCGCCGACGACACACGGGCCCGGTACGACGAGTACACCCGCTCACGTAGTTGACACGCGCGGCCCGCCCTTCGGCCACCCCATGGAGCCCGGGTCGTGGGCCTCGCGCCGGATCCTCTTCTCGATGACGAACTTGCAGGCGGTCTCCTTGATCACCGCGCCGAGTCGACCGGCGATGTAGAGGTTCACGGCCGTGTCGTCCTTGCGGGCAAGCTGCCTGATCCCGGCATGCCGGCCGAGGCTCACGCACGCACCCGTGAACGCGAGGTCGAGCGCTGCCGGTTCGGTGCCCGCGATGCGACTCAGCACGGTATTGGCGGCCTGCGCCCCGAGCGGCCCAGCGGCGTACGTGCTCATCCGCAACGGCCGACCCGACGGCGCAGCCGCATCACCTGTCGCGACGATGCGATCGTCGTCCACGCTGGTCAACGTCTCGTCGGTCAGCAGCCGGCCAAGCGTGTCGGTATGCAGTCCACTCGCAGAAGCCAACTCCGGTACGCCGAAGCCCGCAGACCAGATCGTCAGCGCACTCTGACGCACCACTCCGTCGGACAGCACGACCGCATCCGCCCGCACCTCGGTCACCCTCTCCGCCTCGAGTACTGCGACCCCGTGCCGAGCCAGCCACTTCGCGATGTACCGACGACCCTGCGCGCTGAAGGTCGGCGCCAGCTTCCCACCACCGACCAGCGTGACCTTGCGTCCCTGTTCTGCCAGTTCGGCAGCCGTCTCGATACCGGTCAACCCACCGCCGACCACCGTCACCGGAGCATCGCCAGGCAACTGGTCCAACCGGCCGCGCAGGAGTTGTGCAGGCTCGTACTCCGCGATGTCGAACGCGAACTCCGCCGCACCAGGCACCGACCGCGGAATCGCAGCCTTACTGCCGACCGCATAGATGAGGTAGTCGTAGTCCAGCGCCCGGCCCGACGCCAGCCGCACTCGGCGGTCGGCGGTGTCGATGGACGTCGCGCTGTCCACGACCAACCGGATGCCCTCGCCGAGCAGGGTGCCGTAGTCGATCGTGGCGTCGCCGGTCCGCGCGACGAACTGGTGCAGCCGGATCCGTTCGACGAACTTCGGGCGGGGATTGACCAACGTGATGTCGACATCCGCGCGCATTCGTAGATGGTTCGCTGCGAGCGTTCCGGAGTACCCGCCGCCGATGACGACGACCTTGTGTTCAGACATGGTGAGTGTTCCTCTCGTTGTTCTCACCAGTCCGACCAGTGAGTCCGTCGGAACGTGAGGCCTCACATTTCGCCGCGCTGTGTTGTCGTACGGTCATGAACGAACGGCGCCAGCTGATGAATCTCGCCTACCGCCTGCTCGGCTCCCTGGCCGATGCCGAGGACGTCGTCCAGGAGGCGTATGCCCGGTGGTACGCCATGTCCGCGCAGCAGCAGGACGCGATCGCGTCGCCAGGTGCGTGGCTGACGACGGTCACCAGCCGGCTCTGCCTCACGCTCCTGTCGTCGGCCCGAGTGAGGCGGGAGACGTACGTCGGGGAGTGGATCCCTGAGCCGCTGCCGGAACCGACAAGCCTCGATCCGGCCGACCGGGTCACCCTCGACGAGTCGGTGAACATGGCGTTCCTCGTCGTACTCGAGTCGATGACACCGGCCGAGCGCGTCGCGTTCATCCTGCACGACGTGTTCCGGTACCCGTTCGCCGAAGTCGCCGAGATCGTCGGCCGAAGCCCGGCGGCCTGCCGTCAGCTGGCTTCCTCGGCCCGCCGCCGCATCCGCGACTCGCAGGCGCCCGCTACGCCGGCCGCCCGGCAGGCGCAGATCATCAGGGAGTTCAAGCAGGCCTGGGAGGCCCAGGACATCGAGGCTCTCGTCGGCCTGCTCGACCCCGATGCCACCGTGGTCGCCGACAGCGGCGGCCTGGTCAGCGCCGTACTCGGGCCGATCGAGGGGGCCGAGCGGATCGCGCGCTCGATGATGAAGTTCGCCGGCAAGCTCCGCGAGTTGACGATCGTCGAACGGACGGTCAACGGGCAGCCCGGGCTGGTCGCGCAGCAGGACGGCGTGACCGTGACGGTGTACGCGTTCGAGGTCGTCGGGGACCGGATCAAGCACATCTGGGGTGTCCGCAACCCCGGCAAGCTCCGGCCCTGGTTTCGCGACAACGTGAGCTGACAGTTACTGTTTGACGGCGCATTGTTACCGAGTCATGGGTCGGCATCTTCCGCCGGAGCGGGCCCAAGGGGGTTCGCTCATGAAGAAGGCCGTCTTGGCAGTCGTCACCGGTGCGGCCGTGGTCGCCGCGGCGCTGGTGCCGTCCGGCCCGGCTGTGCAGGCCGCGACCGAGGCTGGCGCGCACAGCGCGCCGCGCGGGTTCGGCTCGGCGTTGTCGTCGGTGGAGCAGTTGTCGTGGCAGACGAACGCGAGCGTGAACGCGGTGGCCGTCGCGGGCAACCTGGTGTTCGCGGGTGGCCTGTTCACCCGGGTCCGGCCGCCGGGCAAGGCTCGTGGTGTCGGTGACGTGGCCCGGAAGTACTTCGTGGTGCTGAACCGGACGACCGGCGTACCGACGCGGTTCGCGCCGCAGGTCAACGGGCCGGTGTGGAGTGTCGACACGTCTCCCGACGGTCGGTGGGTTGTGATCGGCGGCGACTTCACCGTCGTCGACGGGGTGTCGCGGTCGCATGTGGCGATGTTCAACAGTGCCACCGGCAAGCTCGTCGCCGGGTGGGACCCGGTGGTCAACTTCCGGGTCGCGGCATTGAAGGTCACTGACAAGACGGTCTACCTCGGCGGCTCGTTCGGCCTGGTGGACAAGATGACGCGGAACCGTCTTGCCGCGGTCAGGCTCGACACCGGCACGCTGCTGCCGTGGAGCCCGGACGCGAACGACGACGTCCACGCGATCGAGGTGTCGACCGACGGTGAGCGGGTGTTCGTCGGCGGCGGCTTCACCCGGATCGGCGGCCGGAACGATCACGCCCTCGCGATGCTGAACGCGACGACCGGCGCGGTGCTCTCGATGCGCGCGGCCGGGGCGATCCCGGCGAAGACCGAGGGCTGCGACAGTCGGGTGAAGGACCTCGAAGTCCAAGGAAACAAGGTCTTCGCGTCGAACGCCGGTACGGGCAGCGTCAGCTGCTACGACGGCGTCCTCGCCGCGGACGCGACGACCGGCAAGCTGATCTGGCAGAGCCACTGCCAGGGTGCGACCGAGGCGATCAAGGCGATCGGCAACTGGCTGTACAAGGGCTCGCACGCGCACAACTGCAGCGCGGACGGCGGGTTCCCCGACAAGACCGGGATGCATCACCTGCTCGTCTACAGCACGATCACCGGCAAGCTCGGCCCGTGGTTCCCGAACACGGACGCGGGTGGCGAGACTCTCGTCGGGCCGCTGGCGTTCGCGTCCGGCGGCAACGACCTCTGGGCCGGTGGCGATTTCACCGAGGTGAACGGCGTACCGCAGGAAGGTCTGACGCGGTTCACCAGCGCCCCGGGCGGAGCCGCGCCGGCCCGACCGGCCGCGCCGAAGGTCGCCAGCGCGCGGGTCAACAAGGTGACGATCAGCTTCCCGACCGTGCTCGACCGCGACAACATCGCGCTGACCTACGTCCTCTACCGCGGCACGACGCGGATCGGTGCCTGGTCGCGCTCGTCGAACTCCTGGACCAAGCCGACCGTCACGACCGTCACCGACCCCGGCCTGTCCAGCGGCCAGAAACTGTCCTACCGCCTCGAGGTCAGCGACGGCCGCAACGTCCAGAAAAGCCCAGCGGCTACCGTCAAGGTCCGCTAGCGTTGGCGGTCGACTAGAAGCCTTCGAGGAGTTGGGGATGCCCGGTCAACCGGGCACGCGCTGACCGCAACTGTCATCGCGTGCCGCCTGCAGAGCATCAAGCGGCACTTTCCCCTGCCCTGGGAGACTTTCGTGTCGCTGTGGACGCATCGTGATTTCGTTCGGCTCTGGATCGGCCAGAGTGCATCACAACTCGCAAGCTTCGCCGGTCAGGTAACGCTGCCGCTCGTCGCGGTCACCTCGCTCGGCGCGGGTGCCGCCCAACTCGGCGTGCTGCGTGCCGTGCAACAACTCCCGATCCTGCTGTTCTCGCTGGTGGTCGGCGTACTGGTCGACCGTTGGCGGTTCCGGTCAGTGCTGGTGGCCGCGGATCTGGGTCGTGCGCTGGTGTTCGCGTCGGTCCCGCTCGGGCTGGGACTCGGCTTGCCGTTCTTGTACGTCGTGGGTTTCGCGGCCGGTGTGTTCACGGTCTGCTTCGACGTGGCATACCAATCCGCGCTGCCGCGCCTGGTCGAGCGAGATCAGCTTGCCCAAGGCAACAGCATGCTCGAGACGACCCGGTCGGCCGCACAGATCTCCGGGCCGGCGCTCGGCGGCGGACTCGTGTCGCTGCTGACCGCGCCGCTCGCAGTACTCGCCAGCGCCGCGCTCTTCGCATTCTCGAGTCTGTCCGTAGCCCGGATCAGCAACCGGACAACGACCGGAGTTCCGCGGACCGGCGTGCTGCGCCAGATCGGCGAAGGCCTGCGGATCGTGGCTCGCGACGCGTCGCTGCGGGCGATCGCGGCGGCGACCTGTGTGTACCAGTTCGGCTTCACCGCACTGACCACGGTCTACCTGCTCTTCCTGAGTCGCACCCTCGGCCTGCCGAGTGCGGTCGTCGGTCTCGTGCTCGCGTCCTTCGGCCCGGGTGTGCTGATCGGCTCGTTGCTCTCCGCCTGGCTGCCGAGGCGCTTCGGCTACGGCCGGGTCGTGGTCTTCGCCGCCTTGATCTCGGATCTAGTGATGCTCGTCACGTCAACACTGCACGGCTCCGGACCGCTCACAGTCGCCGCGCTGATCACCATCAACGTCCTGTACGGCGCTCTCAGTCAATCCGTCGACGTCGCGGTGACCGCAGTACGGCAACTCGTTACGCCATTGGAGGTCCAAGGCCGGGTCGTTGCCACGATCAACTTTCTCGGACTGGGTCTGACACCGCTCGGAGCGTTACTCGGCGGCGCACTCGCCGCAGCGGCTGGCGTCCGTACGGCGTTGCTCGTGGCGACGGTCTGGCTGTTCCTCTCGCCACTGTGCCTCACGCGGCTTCGACGTAGTCTGGCGCGGTGAGATCACCCGTGAGCTACGCGTGACGGGGCCGGAGCAACTGGCTGTCGTCGGTGCTGGACTGGGCGCAGGCATTCTGACGTCGACCGTCGGGGTCGCGTCGTTGCTGAGCTTCCCGGTGCTGATCGCGTTGGGGATCCCGCCCGTGGTCGCGAACGCGTCGAACACGCTCGGCTTGCTCCCGGGTGCGCTGAGTGGCGCGATCGGTTACCGGCGCGAACTGCGTGAGGTCCCACGAAATCAGACGGTGGCCGTCGTGGTGATCTGTGCTATCGGCGCGATCGGCGGTGCCGCACTGCTCCTGGCGCTGCCGTCGCGCGTATTTGCGTCGGCAGCACCCTGGCTGATCCTCTTCACCTGCCTGATCGTCGGCGTACAGCCGTGGATCTCGAAGTGGCTGCGGGCCCGGTCCGACCATCCGCACGGCACCGGACGATCGATGTCACCGGCAACCACTCTGTTCACCGCACTCACCGGCGTGTACGGCGGTTACTTCGGCGCGGGTGCCGGCGTCATGATGATGGCCGTCCTCGGCCTCGGACTCGACCTGGAGCTCCGGATCGTCAACGGTCTCAAGACCCTCGCGCTGCTCGCCGCGAACCTCGTCGCCAGCATCATCTTCGTCTTCATCGCCGACCTCAACCTCGCCGCGTCGGGACTGCTCGCGGCCGGTTCCATCGTCGGCGGGTACGCCGGCTCCCACATCGGCCGCCGCCTCCCCGCCACCTTGCTGCGCGTCCTGATCGTGCTCGCCGGCGTGGTTGCCGCCGTACTGATGCTGCGTTAGACGTGCTGCCAGATGGCCGCGGCCGCGATCAGTAGGCAGATGCCGCCGTTGAGGTAAGGGTGGCTGAAGAGGATCGCGACGAACTCGCGGATCGTTGCCGTCGGCCAATAGTACGCGGCGGTCGGGGAGCCGATCACCTGGCCGTTCACCTTGGCCTTTCGGGCCGTCATCGCGGCGCGGAACGCGTGGAAGTTGTTCGTCACGATCAGGCAGCGGTACTTCGGCGTACGCGCGACCATCAACTCGCGGCTGAAGGTCAGGTTCTCCCAGGTGCTGGTCGACCGGTCCTCGCGCAGGATCGCCTCGTCCGGGACGCCGCGCTCGATCAGGTACGACGCCATCGCGTGCGACTCGGGCAGGTCCTCGTCGCGGCCTTGGCCGCCGGACGTGATCATCATCGGCGTACGGCCTCGGCGCAGCGCCCGTTCGTACACCTGCTTGCCGCGGTCCAGCCGGCTCGCGAGCAGCGGCGTGACCCGCGAGCCGCGCAGGCCGGCTCCGAGCACGATGACGAAATCGACCTTCCGGGACGAGCGGACCCGGCTGTAGACGAACGCGTACACCAGGAAGCAGACGAACAGGAACGCGATATAGGTCAGCACCCCGATCAGCACCGAGCGCAGCGCTGCGAGCGGCTCCCAGCCGATCTTCTGCACCGCGACGCTGAACACGACGAACCCGATGATGCCGAGCCCGGCGAGCAGCGAGAGCAGGTTCTTCGGCCGGCGGCCCTCCCGGCGCAGCATCGTGATGCCGTTGACGACGAGGAACACCGCGAGCACGGCGATCGCCAGCGGGATGACGGCGAGGATGGCCAGCACCAGCCAGCGGGCCGCGGTGTTGTTGAAGGCGTCGACCACGAAGATCATCCCGATCCCCGCGAAGATCAGCGTCAGGACCAGGAAGATGCCGTTCTTGAACAGTCGCCGGTCCCGCAGGAAGCTGACCGCGAACACGACGAACCAGAACGCGGCGGCGACGAAGGCGTACATCGGGCACATGAAATCACGGCGGCCTGACCAGAAGCTGGAACTCAGGGATTCGTGAGTGTCCGGCGTGTGCGAGGCTGACCGCATGAGCAGCGTGACTAACTGGGCCGGCAACGTCAGGTTCGCCAGCGAGCTGCAGCGGCCTCGGTCCGTCGAGGAGCTGCAGGAGCTGGTCTCGGCGGCGGAGAAGGTGCGGGTGCTCGGCACCGGGCACTCGTTCAACCGCATCGCCGACAGCACCGGGGCGTTGGTGAGCGTCGCCGACCTGCCGTCGGAGATTGCTGTTGACGAGCGTGGGGTCACGGTCTCGGCCGGGCTGCGGTACGGCGAGATCACGGCCGCCCTGGAGGCTCAGGGGCTCGCGCTGCACAACCTCGGTTCACTGCCGCACATCTCGGTGGCCGGGGCATGCTCGACCGGGACGCACGGCTCCGGGGATGGCAACGGCCCGCTGGCGGATGCGGTCAACGCGATCACGTTCGTGGACGCTCGCGGCGAGCTCGTCACGCTGAACCGCGGTGACGAGGACTTCGCCGGGTCGATCGTCTCGCTCGGCGCGCTCGGGGTGACGGTGAGCCTGACGCTCGACGTACAACCGTCGTACCAGATCAGCCAGGTGGTGTACGACGGGTTGCCGGTGGAGCGGCTCGGGACGGACTTCGCCGAGGTGATGGGCAGCGCGTACAGCGTCAGCGCGTTCACCGACTGGGTCGACCCGGATGTGATGGTCTGGCGGAAGTCGCGTGATCTCAGCGCGCCCGCACCGGAGTGGCTGGGTGCTCATCTAGCGGACGGCGCGCGGCATCCGATCAAGGTGATGCCGGCCGACTACGCGACCCAGCAGGGCGGCGTACCGGGTCCTTGGAACGAGCGGCTGCCGCATTTCCGGCTCGAGTTCACCCCGAGCAACGGCGACGAGCTGCAGTCGGAGTACTTCGTGCCGCGCGATCGGGCGGCCGAGGCGTTCGAGGTACTACGGGCCCTGGGCAACCTCTTCGCGCCGGTGATCCAGGTGTCCGAGGTACGGACGATCGCGGCCGACGAGCTGTGGTTGAGCCCGAGTCAGGGCCGGGACACGGTCGCGCTGCACTTCACCTGGATCCAGGACGAGGCTGCGGTCCGCCCGGTCGTCGCTGCGATCGAGGAGGGTCTCGAGTCGCTCGACGTACGACCGCACTGGGGCAAGGTCTTCGCGGCCGACGCCGCGACGCTGGCCGAGCGCTACCCGCGGGTGAAGGACTTCATCGCGCTGGCCGCGAAGTACGACCCGGCGGGCAAGTTCCGTAACGAGTACCTCGACACGTTCCTGCCTACGCGCTGAGCTCGACCAGCGACAGGGGAAGATCCTCGACCCGGTACGCCGGGGCCGGGGTTCGCAGCAGCGTGCCGCCGACGTGGCGGGCGCTGTTGCTGAGCACGATCCGGCCCTGGTCGTTGACGATGGCAACCTTCCGGTGGGTGGCCCGCAGGCACGGCAGGACCGCCTTCTCGAACGTGAAGACCCGGACGTCGGCCCCGGCCACGCCGACGAACCGGTCGCGGACGAGGACCGGCACGGTGAAGGTCAGCGTGTAGTCGTCGGTGCAGAGATAGTCGACGTACGGACCGGTGATGTGCCGGCGGCCGGTCCGCTGCGGTACGTCGTACCAGGGCAGGGCCGCGTAGTCGTAGAAGTTCTCGCCGCGCGGATCGGTGTCGACGATCAGCCGCTCGGTGACGCCGTTGCTGAGCATGAACCACTCGAGCCACCACTGGGCGTCGGCCAGTGCGTCGATCGCCGCGACGAAGCCGGCGCCCTGGATCGATGAGCCCTGGTCCTCGAGCGCGGGCCGGACGAGCTCGATCACGCCGCCGAGGTCCGCCCGGCGGACGGTCGGCTGCCGGTCGAAGACGGCCGCCGTCGCCGCGCCGATCCGGTCCGCCAGCCCGAACGCCTCCCCGACCACGGACTCCACCAGCTCGAGCACCGTCTCGAGCCCGGCGTCGAGGGTCAAAGACTCTGTGCTCATGTGTCCTCCAACGCCAGTCTGAGGTCGATCAGCCGTGCCGTCGAGTCGGCCACCCGTTCCTCCGCGGCGGCGCGGGCCCCGTCGCCGTCGGTGCGGTCGATCGCGGCGACCACTTCGCGGCAACTCCGCACCGTCCGGCGGTGGCTGTCGTCGTCGCCGAACGCGAGCCAGAGCAACGTGCCGACCTCCGCCTGCAGGCTCACCTCGGCCCGGTAGAGCCGGGTCGACTGCGCGGTCGCGGCCACCTCGATATGGAACTGCGCGTCCGCCCGCCGGCGTCCGCCCAGTCCTTCGGCGTTCTCCAGGCCGTCGCAGACCGCGGTCAGTCGGCGTACGTCGTCCGGTGTCGCCCGCTCGGCCGCCAGCCGGGCTGCCGTCCCGGCGATCGCGCTGTAGTGGTCGCCGAGATCCCGCAGCTCCGCCAGGCTCAGCTCGGCCAGCCGGTCGCGGACGATCGCGGTCGATATCTCCTGGTGGGCGCGGACGAAACTGCCGCCGCCGCGACCCCGCCGGGTGTCGATCAGACCGCGCTGCCGCAGCGCCGAGAGCGCCTCCCGGATCGTGGCGGTGGAGACGCCGAAGATGCCGGCCAGGTCGGTCTCGCCGGGCAGCTGCCCGGAGTCGGGGACCAGGCCGAGCGCGATCGCGTCGGTCAGCCGGCGGGCCACCAGTTCCGATCGGCTCAGCGTCTCCAGCGGTGCGAACACCGCGGCCGCGCCACTGCCGTAGAACCGCAGCGCCATCCGGTCTCACCAACCCTCACGACACGACTTCGACACAGGTCGCGGACATTGTCGCCGATCGCTTGAACTTTAACATCTGGTTTCATATGTTTACGCCCAACCGGCGTTCAGGAGTGCTGATGCGAACAGTGCAGAACCTGATCAATGCAGAGCGGCAGGACGCGCGCAGCGGCGCGACCAGCGAGCTGATCGACCCCGCCACCGGCAAGGTCTTCGGCACGGCGCCACTGTCCAGCGACGAGGACGTGGACACGGCGTACCGGGCCGCGGCCGCCGCGGTGCCGAGCTGGGGCGCGATCACGCCGGCCGAGCGACAACGGATGCTGCTCCGGTTCGCCGATCTGGTCGAGGCGCGCGGCGACGACCTGGTCGCCGCCGAGTCCGAGAACACCGGGAAGCCGCTCGAGCTGACCAGGACCGAGGAACTCGCGGTCATGGTCGACCAGCTGCGGTTCTTCGCCGGGGCGGCCCGGCTGCTCGAGGGCAAGTCGGCCGGCGAGTACCTGGCCGGTCACACGTCCTGGGTCCGGCGTGAGCCGATCGGTGTCGTCGGCCAGATCACCCCGTGGAACTACCCGATGATGATGGCGGTCTGGAAGGTCGGCCCGGCGCTCGCTGCCGGGAACACGCTGGTGCTGAAGCCGGCCGAGACCACACCGGTGACAACCGTGATGCTCGCGGAGCTGGCGGCCGAAGTACTGCCGCCCGGAGTCTTCAACGTCGTCTGTGGCGACCGCGCCACCGGCCAGGCCGTGGTCGCGCATCCGACGCCTGGCCTGGTCAGCATCACCGGCTCCACCCGGGCCGGCTCGGAAGTCGCCAGTACGGCGGCTCTCGATCTGAAACGCACCCACCTCGAGCTGGGCGGCAAAGCACCGGTGCTGGTCTTCCCCGACGCGGATCTCGCCGCGGCGGCCGAGGCGATCGGCATCGCCGGCTACTTCAACGCCGGCCAGGACTGTACGGCGGCCTGCCGTGTCCTCGTCCATGCCTCGGTCCACGACGAATTCGTGCAGGCACTGGTCGACTGGGCCCGGGACAACGCGAGACCAGGGCTCGCCGACGACGCCGACGCGCTGTTCGGTCCGCTGAACAGCCGCCTGCAACTGGACCGGGTCCGCGGCTTCCTGGCCCGGATGCCGAGCCACGGCACGATCGCGCTCGGCGGTGAACAGCCCGGCGGAGCTCTTGCCGACGGCTACTTCCTCGAGGCGACCGTGGTCACCGGACTGCGGCAGGACGACGAGATGATCCAGGACGAGATCTTCGGTCCGGTGATCACCGTGCAGTCGTTCGCGGACGACGACGAGGGTCTGCAGAAGGCCAACGACGTCCAGTTCGGGCTCGCGTCGAGTGTCTTCACCGCCGACCATTCGCGCGCCTTGCGGATGTCCAGGGCGCTCGACTTCGGCTGCGTCTGGATCAACACGCACATCCCGCTGGTGGCCGAGATGCCGCACGGAGGCTTCAAGCACTCCGGTCACGGCAAGGACCTGTCGATGTACGGCGTCGAGGACTACACCCGGGTCAAGCACGTGATGTCGGCGATCGGATGACGTCGGTGGACGCGCAGGCGCAGACCGTGGCGACCGAGGCCGCCGCGGTCAGCCTGCGCGGCCTGCGGAAGACGTTCGGCGAGGTGACCGCGGTCGACGGGATCGATCTCGACCTGACCGAGGGCGAGTTCTTCTCGATGCTCGGCCCGTCCGGCTCCGGCAAGACCACGGTGCTGCGGATGATCGCGGGCTTCGAGACGCCCACGGCCGGCCGGATCCTGCTCGGCGGCGCCGACGTCACGGACCAGGCGCCGTACGCACGGGACGTGAACACGGTCTTCCAGGACTACGCGCTCTTCCCGCACATGAGCGTGCTGCAGAACGTCGAGTACGGGTTGCGGGTCAAGGGCGTCGACCGGCGCAACCGTCGTACCCGGGCTGTCGAGGCGCTCGAGACGGTCCGGCTGGAGGGGTACGGCGACCGTCGGCCGAATCAGCTGTCCGGCGGCCAGCAGCAACGCGTCGCGCTGGCGCGAGCGCTGGTGAACCGGCCCAAGGTGCTGTTGCTGGACGAACCGCTCGGCGCGCTCGACCTGAAACTCCGGCGGGAGATGCAGATCGAACTGAAGGCGATGCAGCGCGATGTCGGTATCACCTTCGTGTTCGTCACGCACGACCAGGAAGAGGCGCTGACGATGAGCGACCGGATCGCCGTGTTCAACGGCGGCCGGATCGAGCAGCTGGCCACGCCGGTCGAGCTGTACGAACACCCGGCCAGCGCGTTCGTGGCCGGGTTCGTCGGTACGTCCAACCTGCTCGAGGGCGACGTCGCGACCGCGATTCTCGGCATGGACGGTCTGTTCACGGTCCGGCCGGAGAAGATCCGGCTGCAGTCGCGCGCCGCCGCCGCCGAGCCGGGGACGTGTACGGCGACCGGAGTGGTTCGCGAGGTGGTGTACCTGGGATCGGCGACCCAGACGGTCGTCGACCTGGACGCCGGCGGATCGCTGATCGTCCTGCAGCAGAACCGGCAGGGATCCGTGCAGGACAAGCTCGAACTTCGCGGTACCGGGGTCCGGTTGACCTGGGACCGCGAACACACCGTCGCGATCGGCGGTCCGCAGTAACACCGCAGTAGTAGCAGTCTCCGCCCCGAACCCTTCAGGGAGCTTGAGATGAAGAAACTCAGCGTAGCGGTGAGCCTGGCAGTGCTCGCCCTGGTCGCGGCCGCCTGTGGCACCTCGGGCGGCGGGGACTCCGCCGCCAAGGCCGGCAGCAGCACCGGATTCTCCGCACCGGACCTGCCGAAGCTGGACAAGCTCGGAGCCGGGGAGGGGAAGCTCAGCGTGCTGGCCTGGCCCGGGTACGCCGAGGACGGCTCGAACGACCCGAAGGTCGACTGGGTCACGCCGTTCGAGAAGCAGACCGGCTGCCAGGTGACGGTGAAGACCTTCGGCACCTCCGACGAGGCCGTCACGCTGATGAAGACCGGGCAGTACGACGTGGTGTCGGCGTCGGGCGACGCGACGCTGCGGCTGATCGCGGGCGGACAGGTCGAGCCGGTCAACACCGACCTGGTGCCGAACTACGCCGACGTCTACTCGTTCCTGAAGAACCGCCCGTGGAACTCGGTGAACGGCCAGATGTACGGCATCCCGCACGGCTGGGGCGCGAACCTGCTGATGTGGCGGACCGACAAGGTCAAGCCGGCCCCGACGTCGTGGAGCGTGGTCTTCGACGCGAACTCGCCGTACAAGGGCACGGTGACGGCGTACGACTCGCCGATCTACATCGCCGACGCGGCGATGTACCTGATGGCGACCAAACCGGATCTCGGCATCAAGAACCCGTACGCGCTGGACGACAAGCAGTTCGCCGCGACCGTGGATCTGCTCAAGACGCAGAAGACGCTGGTGTCGGAGTACTGGTCGGACTACCTCAAGGAGGTCCAGGCGTTCACCAGCGCGAACTCCGTGGTCGGGACGACCTGGCAGGTGATCGCGAACGTCGCGACCGGCGAGAAGGTGCCGGTCCAGGTGACCGTGCCGACCGAGGGCGTGACCGGATGGTCGGACACCTGGATGGTCAGCGCCACCTCCAAGCACAAGAACTGCGCGTACCAGTGGCTCAACCACATCATCAGCCCGCAGGCGAACGCGGCGGTCGCGGAGTACTTCGGTGAGGCGCCCGCCAACGGCAAGGCCTGCGCGCTGACCGCGGACAAGAGCCACTGCACGACGTACCACGCCGGCGACGCGACGTACGCCCAGAAGATCTGGTACTGGACCACGCCGATCGCGCAATGCCTCGACGGCCGCACCGACGTCAAGTGCACCGACTACAGCAAGTGGACCCAAGCCTGGACACAGATCAAGGGATGAGCGCCCGTCGCCCGCGGACCCGGTTGGCGTTGCTGCTCGGGCCGCCGATGCTCTGGCTCGGGGTCGCGTACCTCGGGGCGCTGGCGGCGTTGTTCGTCACCGCGTTGTGGACGCAGAACGGGTTCACCGGACAGATCGAGCGGGTGTGGACGCTGGACAGCTTCAAGACGCTGTTCACCGTCGACGTGTACCGGACGATCGCGTTGCGCACGATCGCGGTCGCCGTCCTGGTGACCGTGATCGACGCGGTGGTGGCGTTCCCGATCGCCGTCTACATGTCGAAGGTGGCCGGGCCGGGGCTGCGGCGGTTCCTGCTGGTGGCGGTGCTGATGCCGTTGTGGGCCAGCTATCTGGTCAAGGCGTACGCGTGGCGCGGGATGTTCTCCGAGGGCGGGCTGGTGTCGTCGGCGTTCGAGGCGGTCGGGCTGAAGTCGCCCGGGTACGGGCTGACCGCGACGGTGGTGACGCTGTCGTACCTGTGGCTGCCGTACATGATCCTGCCGATCTATGCCGGCCTCGAACGGTTGCCCGATTCGTTGCTGGAGGCATCGGCCGATCTCGGCGGCCGGACGCTGCAGACGCTGCGGCGGATCGTCCTGCCGACCGTCGTACCGGCGATGGCGGGGGGTTCGATCTTCACGTTCAGCCTGACGCTGGGTGACTACATCGCCGTCCGGATCGTCGGTGGCACCAATCAGTTGCTGGGCAACGTTGTGTACGACAACGTGGGCGCGGCCAACAACCTGCCGTTCGCCGCCGCGGTGGCGACGATCCCGGTCGTCGTGATGGTGCTGTACCTGGCGGCGGTCCGGCGTACCGGAGCGATGGAGAGCCTCTGATGACGATGTCGCGCTCGACCCGGATCGTGCTGCGGATCCTGACCGTGATCATTCTCGCGCTGATCTACGTGCCGCTGCTGCTGGTGCTGGTGAACTCGTTCAACGTCAGCAACACGTTCGCCTGGCCGCCGCGCGAGTTCACGCTCGAGTGGTGGCGGCGGGCGGCCGAGAGCCAGGGCGCGCTGGACGCCCTCTGGGTCAGCGTCCGGGTCGGGCTGGCGGCGACGGTGATCGCGCTGGTGCTCGGCACGATGATCGCGTTCGCGCTGCAGCGGTTCGCATTCTACGGCCGGGACGTCGTGTCGTTGCTGGTGATC
Source organism: Kribbella sp. NPDC058693 (assembly GCF_042715335.1). Taxonomy (NCBI): domain Bacteria; kingdom Bacillati; phylum Actinomycetota; class Actinomycetes; order Propionibacteriales; family Kribbellaceae; genus Kribbella; species Kribbella sp. NPDC058693. Next base: position 1,432,755 of record NZ_JBHXSQ010000001.1, on the reverse strand, counting down.
CTGCCGATCGCGCTGCCGGGCATCGTCACCGGGATCGCGCTGAACAACGCGTTCCGGACCATCTTCGGGTGGCAGCTCGGGTTCGTCACGATCGTGATCGCGCATGCGACGTTCTGCATCGTCACGGTGTTCAACAACGTGATCGCCCGGTTGCGCCGTACCGGCGTCTCCCTGGAGCAGGCCTCGGCGGATCTGGGTGCGTCCGGGTTCACGACGTTCCGGCTGGTGACTTTTCCGATGATCCGGTCGGCCTTGCTGGCGGGGGCGTTGCTCGCGTTCGCGCTGTCGTTCGACGAGATCGTCGTGACCACGTTCACCGCCGGCGCCAACCTGCAGACGCTGCCGATCTGGATCTTCAACAACCTGTTCCGGCCGAACCAGGCGCCGATCGTCAACGTCGTCGCGGCGGCGCTCATCCTGATCTCGGTCGTCCCGGTCTGGCTGGCGCAGAAACTGTCCGGCGACGCGGAATCACTCGGAGCCGGCCGCTGACGGAAGCCCTTCCAGTGTGCCTGTGATGGTCCAGAGGAGGTTGCGGAGTACGCGGCGGTCCTCGGGGGTGAGGTGCTCCAGGGCCCGGCGGCCGGCGCGGTCGTAGATCTGCTGGACGGTGTTGGCCAGCTCGATGCCGCGGTCAGTTAGCTCGATGCCTACCTGGCGGGCGTCGGTTGCGCTCTTGACGCGCCGTACGAGGCCTGCGGCTTCCATTCGCTGGGTGGTCTTGGTCGCGGTCGGTACTTCGACGTCGAGGACCTTCGCGAGCCGTGCGACCGGGAGGGAACCGTGGTGGAGCAGCTTCGCCAGCACCAGCTCCTGCCCGGTGTGCAACCCGCTGCCGGCCAGCTCCTCCGTGACCGCCTTCCGCGCTGCGCGCTCCGCGAACCGCAGAGCGATCAGCACATCCGCCTCGTCGGCCGGCGCATCCGCAGACCATTGGGTCATGTATGGCTCCGGGGATGGAACGGGTTGCGGGCGTCGTAGTCGCCTTCGTACTCGGTCGGGATGGCCGGTTCGCCGCGGCTCAGCTGGCTGGCGGAGCGGGGGAGCTCGTCGCGGACCTTCTGGTGGAACGCCTGCGACTCCTGCGGGGTGGTCCGGCCGACGATCTTCCCGGCCTCGACCAGCGACTTCAGCAGCAGCCGGTCATCGCCGTCGTCGACCGGCTGCTCGCCGACGCCGATCAGCTCGAGCTCCGCGACCCCGGCCGCCGACCGGCGCCGCAGCGCCCACTTCCGGCCGCCGATCGAGATCTTGTCCGGGCTCTTCTTCGCCACCGGGACCAGCGTCCCGCTCTCGTCCTCGCGGGCGACCAGCTTGTACACGAACCCGCAGGTCGGGTACCCCGAGCCGGTGACCAGCGACGTACCCACGCCGTACCCGTCGACCGGCGCCGGGGCGAGCGCGGCGATCTGGAACTCGTCCAGGTCGCTCGTCACGATGATCCGGGTCTTGTGGGCGCCGAGCGAGTCCAGCTGCTCGCGGACCTGGCCGGCGAGCGAGGGCAGGTCGCCCGAGTCCAGCCGGACCGCGCCCAGGTCAGGCCCGGTCAGCTCGATCGCGGTGCGGACGGCTTCGGCGACGTCGTACGTGTCGACGAGGAGCGTGGTGCCCTTGCCGAGCGCGTCGACCTGGGACCGGAATGCGTCCTTCTCGCGGTCGTGGAGCAGCGTGAACGAGTGCGCCGCCGTACCGGCGCTCGGGATGCCGAACCGGCGGGCTGCCTCCAGGTTCGAGGTCGTGCTGAAGCCGGCGATGTACGCCGCGAGCGCGCTCGCGACGGCGGCTTCTTCGTGGGTACGCCGGGAGCCCATCTCGATACAGGGCCGGCCGCCGGCCCACCAGGTCATCCGCGACGCGGCCGAGGCGACGGCGGAGTCGTGGTTGAGGATCGAGAGGAAAACGGTTTCCAAGAGCACTGCCTCGGCGAACGAGGACTCGACCACGAGCACCGGGGAGCCCGGGAAGAAGATCTCGCCGTCGGCGTACCCGGAGATGTCGCCGGTGAACCGGTAGTCCGCCAGCCAGTCCCGGGTAGCCTGGTCCACGACGCCGCGATCGGCCAGGAAGGCGATCGTCTGCTCGTCGAAACGGAACCGCTCGAGCGCGTCGAGCAGCCGGTTCACGCCGGCCACCACGCCGTACCGGCGGCCGTCCGGCAGGCGGCGGGCGAACAGCTCGAAGACCGAGCGGCGTTGCGCCGTGCCGTCGGCCAGGCTGGCCTGCAGCATCGTCAGCTCGTAGTGGTCCGTGAGAAGGGCCGTCGAGTGGGTCGCGGTGTCTGTCACAGGGGCAGCCTATTGCGAGACGGGAACCGATGATGGGGAGAATGGACAGGTGAGCACCGCACCGAGCGAGCTGGAGAGCCCCGAGGTCACCGAGGCGATCCAGCTGAGCCCGCCCTGGATGACCATCGTCTGGAACGATCCGGTCAATCTGATGGACTACGTCACGTTCGTGTTCCAGACGTACTTCGGCTACTCCAAGCAGAAGGCGGAGAAGCTGATGCTGCAGGTGCACCAGGAAGGCAAGTCCGCGGTCTCGAACGGCAACCGGGAAGCGATGGAACGCGACGTGGAAGCGATGCACTCCTACGGCCTGTGGGCCACCTGCGAGAAGTCGTGACGCGGTTCCGCAAGCGCCGCAAGACCGTCGTCGTCAGTTTCGCCGAACACGAGGCGGACATTCTGGCGAACCTGCTCCGCAACCTGGTCGAGCTCCTGTACGACGGCCTGCCGCCGCGCTCGGCCGAGTCGAGCGACCCGCTCGCCGCCCTCCTGGAGTCGGACGGGCCGACGTCACCGCCGGAGGACGTCGTACTGCAACGGCTGCTGCCGGACGCGTACAAGACCGACGACATGGCGTCGGCGGAGTTCCGGCGGTTCACCGAGCGCGGGTTGCGCGAGGGCAAGGTCACCGATGCCAAGCGGGTCCTGTCGGCGCTGGAGGAGTCGGGCGCTGACGAGATCGCTCTCGAGCCCGACGAACAGCTCTCCTGGCTCCGCGCCCTGAACGACCTCCGCCTCGCCATCGGCACCCGCCTCGACATCAAGGACGAGGACGACTACACCACCTGGGAAAAACTCCCCGACGACGACCCCCGCCGCCTCACCTACGACCTGTACGACTGGCTCGGCTACCTCCAGTCAGCCCTCCTCCACAACATGCGCTGAGTCAACGGGCACCGCCTTCGGCGGCGACAGTCTTTTGGCGCCTTCGGCGCGCGCCGGTGTTGGTCAGGCGGGGAGGTTGTCGGCGGTTCGACTGTGGATCGGCGGTGAATGTGGGACCTTCGGGCCCGCCCTCGCGGGTTCTGGTGCTGAAAGGACACCGCCTTCGGCGGCGGCTGTTTGTTGGCGCCTTCGGCGCGTGCGCGGGTGCTGGTTAAGCGCCGAGGTGGTCGGCGCGTCAACTGCGGGCCGGCGGTGAGTCGAGCGCTTCGACGCGCGCTCGCGTGTTCTAAAGGGCACCGCCTTCGGCGGCGACAGTCTTTTGGCGCCTTCGGCGCGCGCGGGTGCTGGTCAGGCGGCGAGGTGGTTGGCGCGTGGAGTGCGGGATCGGCGGCGGCTGCAGCGCATTCCGCTCGGACCGGGCGCCTTCGGGTGTTGTGGTGGTGACGGACGCGGCTATCGGCCGCGGCTGTTGTTGGAGCTTCGGCGCGGGCGCGGGTTCTGGGTCAGGCGGCTCGGTGGTTGGTGCGCGGACTGTGGGTCCGGCGGCGGGTCGGGGGCTTTTGCGGTTGGGCTGGGCGACCTCGCGGGTTTTGGTGCATAGCATGCGGTGGGTGAGCTATCCGAGGGTTGGGGTGCCGGGGTTTCCAGAGGTTGAGCTTGGGGTGCTTGAGTACTGGGAGGGGGATGGGACGTTCAGGGCCTCGCTGAAAGGTGAGGAGGAGTTTGTTTTTTATGATGGGCCGCCGTTTGCGAACGGGTTGCCGCATTACGGGCATCTGCTCACCGGGTACGTGAAGGACGTCGTGCCGCGGTATCAGACGATGCGTGGGTATCGGGTGGAGCGGCGGTTCGGGTGGGATACGCATGGGTTGCCGGCCGAGTTGGAGGCTCAGCGGGTGCTGGGGCTGAAGACGAAGGCGGAGATCCTGAAGCTGGGGATCGAGAAGTTCAACGATGCTTGTCGGGCGTCGGTGCTGAAGTACACCGATGAGTGGCGGTCGTATGTGACCCGGCAGGCGCGGTGGGTGGACTTCGAGCATGATTACAAGACGCTGAATCCCGACTACATGGAGTCGGTGATCTGGGCGTTCAAGACGCTCTACGACAAAGGGTTGGTGTACGAAGGGCTGCGCGTCCTTCCGTACTGCTGGAACGACGAGACGCCGCTGTCCAACCATGAGCTGCGGATGGACGACGACGTCTACCAGCCGCGGCAGGACCCGTCGGTGACGGTCGCGGTGGAGTTGGAGACCGGCGAGCGGCTCCTCGCCTGGACCACAACCCCGTGGACTCTGCCGAGCAACCTCGCGATGGCGGTCGGCCCGGACGTGGACTACGTCGTCGTGGACGACGCTGAAGGCCGGCCGACGATCCTGGCGGAGGCGCGGCTCGCGGCCTACGCCGGCTCGCACGGCGACGACGGAGGCCTCGGCACCGAGGTGCGTCGGCGCCTCAAAGGCTCAGACCTGATCGGACTGCACTACACCCCGCTCTTCGACTTCCTCGTCGGCACCGAGAACGCGTTTCAGGTGATCGCGGCCGACCACGTGACCACCGACGACGGTACGGGCGTGGTGCACATGGCTCCGGCGTACGGCGAGGAGGACCAGCTCGCGTGCGACGCGGTCGGCATCCCCACGGTCTTGACCGTCGACGACGCAGCCCACTTCACCGCGGTCGTACCGCCGTACCAAGGCCTGCACGTCTTCGAGGCGAACCGCCCGATCATCCGCGACCTGCGTGCCGCGGGGGCGTTGATCCGCGAGGACAGCATCGTGCACAGCTACCCGCACTGCTGGCGGTGCCGGAATCCGCTGATCTACAAGGCGGTTTCGAGCTGGTTCGTCGAGGTGACCGGGATCCGCGACCGGATGGTCGAGCTCAACGAGCAGATCACCTGGGTTCCCGAGCACGTCAAGCACGGGCAGTTCGGCAAGTGGCTGTCGAACGCGCGCGACTGGTCGATCAGCCGCAACCGGTTCTGGGGCTCGCCGATCCCGGTCTGGCGGTCGGACGATCCGGCGTACCCGCGGATCGACGTCTACGGCTCGATCGAAGAGCTGGAACGTGACTTCGGCGTCGAGGTCCGCGATCTCCATCGCCCGTACGTCGACGAGCTGACCCGCCCCAACCCGGACGACCCGACCGGCCGGTCGACGATGCGGCGGGTGCCCGATGTGCTGGATGTCTGGTTCGACTCAGGCTCGATGAGTTTCGCGCAGGTGCACTACCCGTTCGAGAACCAGGACTGGTTCGAGAATCACTTCCCGGGCGACTTCATCGTCGAGTACATCGGCCAAACCCGCGGCTGGTTCTACACCCTGCACGTGTTGTCGACGGCGCTGTTCGACCGGCCGGCGTTCCGGTCGTGCCTGAGTCACGGGATCGTGCTCGGCAACGACGGGCAGAAGATGAGCAAGTCGCTGCGGAACTATCCCGATGTCACCGAGGTGTTCGACCGTGACGGCGCCGACGCGATGCGCTGGTTCCTGATGTCGAGCCCGATCCTGCGCGGCGGCAACCTCGTCGTCACCGAGCAGGCCATCCGCGACGGCGTCCGCCAGACGCTGATCCCGCTCTGGAACGCCTGGTCCTTCTTCACCCTCTACGCCAACGCCGCAGGCGTCTCCGGCACCAGGTCCACCGCCTCGCCGCATGTCCTGGACCGCTACCTCCTGGCCGGCCTCCGCGCCCTCGTCACCGACGTCCAGACCCACCTCGACCGCTACGACATCGCAAGCGCATGCGACGCAGTCCAGAGCTACACCGAGGTCCTCACCAACTGGTACATCCGCCGCTCCCGCGAACGCTTCTGGTCCGGCGAGCAGGACGCGATCAACACGCTCTACACCGCCCTCGAGGTCCTGTGCCGTACGGCGGCCCCGCTCCTCCCGCTGGTCACCGAGGACATCTGGCGCGGTCTCACCGGCGAACGTTCCGTGCACCTGACCGACTGGCCTTCGTACGACGAACTCCCCGACGACCCCGAGCTGGTCGAGCGGATGGAACGCGCCCGCGAGGTGTGTTCGGTCGCGTCCTCGATCCGCAAGGCGAGCGGGATCCGCGCGCGCCAGCCGCTACGCACCCTGACCGTGGCGACCGCGGCCGACCTCGCCGATCTCGCGCCGTTGATCGCCGCCGAGGTCAACGTCCGCGACGTCGTGCTGACCTCCACCGACGCCGTCGATGCGCCGGTCTCACAGCGCTTGACCGTGAACGCGCGCGCAGCCGGCCCGCGGCTCGGTCGCGACGTACAGCAGGTGATCAAGGCGTCGAAGTCCGGCGACTGGTCGGTCTCCGCCGACGGTGTAGTAGTTGCTGGCGGCATCGAACTGCAGGACGGCGAGTACACGCTGGAGACCACGCTAGCCGACGGGCACGAGGCGAGTGCGCTGCTCCCGGGCGGCGGGTTCGTCGTACTGGACACGACCATCACTCCGGACCTGGAGGCGGAAGGTGTCGCGCGGGACGTCGTACGGGCGATCCAGCAGGCGCGGCGCGATGCCGGGTTCGAGGTGACGGATCGGGTCCGGCTGACGCTGACCGCGGACCCGTCGACCGCGGCCGCCGTACAGACGCATCGCGAGCTGATCATGGGCGAGACGCTGGCGACCGCGCTGGAGGTTGTGGAGGGCAGCGAGCTGATCGTGGACGTGACTGCTTAAGGTGGCGCTCATGGAGACGCGGAGGCTTGGACGGACCGGTCGGGACGTGGGCGTGGTCGGGCTCGGTGCGTGGCAGTTGGGCGCGGACTGGGGCGCGGTGGACGAGAGCGACGCGCTCGGCGTGCTGCACGCGGCGATCGAGGGCGGTGTCACGTTCATCGACACGGCTGATGTGTACGGCGATGGGCGGAGCGAGCGGCTCGTCGGACAGGTGCTGAAGACGCACGATGGGCTGACCGTCGCGACCAAGATGGGCCGTCGGGTCGAGCAGGTGCCGGAGAACTACAACCTCGACAACTTCCGCGCCTGGAACGACCGTTCCCGGCAGAACCTCGGCGTCGACACGATCGACCTGGTCCAGCTGCACTGCCCGCCGACGCCCGTGTACTCGAACGACGAGGTGTTCGACGCGCTCGACTCGATGGTCGACGAGGGACGGATCGCGGCGTACGGCGTGAGCGTCGAGACCAGCGCCGAGGCCCTGACCGCGATCGCCCGGCCGAACGTCGCGTCCGTGCAGATCATCCTGAACGCGTTCCGCCTGAAGCCGCTCGACGAGGTGCTCCCGGCGGCGCAGGCGGCCGGCGTCGGCATCATCGCCCGCGTCCCGCTGGCGAGCGGCCTGCTGTCCGGCAAGTACGACGAGCACACCACGTTCTCGGCCGACGACCACCGCACGTACAACCGCCACGGCGAGGCCTTCGACGTCGGCGAGACCTTCTCCGGCGTCGACTTCGCCACCGGCCTGGCCGCCGTACGGCGCCTGATGCCCTGGCTGCCGGCCGGTACCACGATGGCCCAGTTCGCCCTCCGCTGGATCCTCGACCAGCCCGGCGTCTCCGTCGTCATCCCCGGCGCCCGCAACCCCGAACAGGTGGCAGGCAATGTCTCCGCCGTCGCCATCCCGCCCCTCACCGACGACCAGCTGACCGCGGTCCGGGACACGTACGACGAGCTGATCCGCCCGCAGATCCACGACCGCTGGTAACGCGCTGTCCGCATTGTGGACCGACTCCGTGGTTGGCGGGGTCGGTGCGGCGCTCGCCGTACCGTGGAGGCGTGTTGGTGATCGAGAAGGCGACGTACAACGCGATCGTGGCGCATGCCCGGAAGGACCATCCGGACGAGGCGTGCGGTGTGGTCGCGGGTGCGGAGGGGTCGGACCGGGCCACCCGGTTCATCCCGATGCTGAACGCGGCGATGTCGCCGACGTTCTACGAGTTCGACTCCGGGGACCTGTTCCGGCTGTACAAGGAGCTCGACGAGCGGGACGAGGAGCCGGTGGTGATCTACCACTCGCACACCGCCACCGAGGCGTACCCGTCGCGCACCGACATCAACCTCGCGCAGGAGCCCGGCGCGCACTACGTGCTGGTGTCGACGCGGGACGGCGCGGACTCCCCGGCGTACGACGGACCGGTCGAGTTCCGCTCGTACCGGATCGTCGACGGCGAGGTCACGGAAGAAGAAGTACGCGTGGTTGGTTCCTATGAAGAAACCTCTGAAGGAGAGCACTGACATGGCGATCGAGCTGCGCGTGCCGACGATCCTGCGCACCTACACCGGTGGCGCGAAGGCGGTCGACGGTGACGGCGCGACCCTGGCCGAGTTCATCGACAACGTGAACGGCAACCACCCGGGCCTCAAGGAGCGCATCGTGGAGGGCGAGCCGGAGGAACTGCGCCGGTTCGTGAACGTCTACGTGAACGACGAGGACGTCCGGTTCACCGGCGGCCTGAAGACCGAGATCAAGGACGGCGACGTCGTCGTCGTACTGCCCGCGGTCGCCGGCGGCTGATCATGCGCTTCGACAGCCTGCTGGATTCGGTCGGAGGTACGCCGCTGGTCGGGCTGCCGAAGCTCTCGCCGTCGGGTGAGGTGCGCCTCTGGGCCAAGCTCGAGGACCACAACCCGACCGGCTCGATCAAGGACCGGGCCGCGCTGCGGATGCTGCTGGACGCGGAGAAGGACGGCCGGCTCCGCCCGGGCAACACGATCCTCGAGCCGACGTCGGGCAACACCGGGATCTCGCTGGCGATGGCGGCCAAGCTGCGCGGCTACCGGATGGTCTGCGTGATGCCGGAGAACACCTCCGAGGAGCGCCGCCAGATCCTGCGGATGTGGGGCGTCGAGATCATCTCTTCACCGGCCGCGGGTGGGTCCAACGAAGCGGTCCGGGTCGCCAAACAGGTCGCTGAGGACCACCCCGACTGGGTGATGCTGTACCAGTACGGCAACCCGTCGAACGCTCTGGCCCACTACGACGGCACCGCGCGGGAGATCTTCACGGACCTGCCGTCGGTGACGCATTTCGTCGCGGGCCTCGGCACGACCGGCACGCTGATGGGCGCCGGCCGGTTCTTCCGCGAGCACAAGCCCGAGGTCAAGATCGTCGCCGCCGAGCCGCGGTACGGCGAACTCGTCTACGGCCTGCGCAACCTCGACGAGGGTTTCGTCCCCGAGCTGTACGACGAGACGCTGATCGACGCCCGCTTCTCGGTCGGCCCGCGCGACGCCGTCCGGCGGGTGCGTGAACTGCTCGACAACGAGGGCATCTTCGCGGGTATCTCGACCGGAGCGATCCTGCACGCCGCGCTCGGTCAGGCGGCGAAATGCGTGCGCGACGGCGAGACCGCGGACATCGCGTTCGTGGTCGCTGACGGCGGCTGGAAGTATCTGTCGACCGGTGCCTACGAGGGCACGATCGACGAGGCAGAGGACCGCCTCGAAGGCCAACTCTGGGCCTGATGGCCGGGCCGGCGGGCGGAGTGCCGGTCCGGACGAGATGCCCTTAGTTGCCCTGGGCATCTAAACGATCAGGTCTTACCCGCCTACTGTTGTTTGAAGAAGAGCTTGCGGCCCAGCCGGGGCTGGATCCCGCGACCCTTGCAGCTGCTGCAGGGGCGTTGGGCGTAGCTGAAGATGCTGCCGTGGTGCCGGCCGGCACCTTTGCATCGGCCGCATTTCGCGTTCGGGTGCAGGGACAGTGAGACGACGTACAACGCGAACGCCGCCATCAGGAGCAGCAACAGCATGCCGGTCGGCCCGATGGCCGTCAGCACGTCTGCCGCGGTGCCCGTGTTGGAATCCGTGGCCTGACTGGCCGCCTGTCCTGCAGCGGTCACGTGATCAGGTTGTGGAGTTGGTGCGGTGCCCAGTACCACCGCGGTGTAATGCGCCAAGTTCATGGCATCACGAGGGGCGGTCGAACAAACATCGCTCCAGAGTGGCGTGCATCACGCGAAAAGGCAATTCCATAACGTAAAGATGTGGACAACTCCGGCGTGTCGTTCGACAAGGTTAGGTAAGGCTCCCTTCGCGACTGCCCGGAAACAGACTTGTATAAGCTCTTCTCCGTGGCAGACGCACCGGTGGGGATCTTCGATTCAGGCTTCGGCGGACTCACCGTCGCCCGTGCGGTTCTCGATCAGTTGCCGCACGAACCGATCCTGTATCTCGGCGACACCGCTCGCCAGCCGTACGGTCCGAAGCCGATCGCCGAGGTCCGTGAGTACGCGCTGGAGTGTCTCGATCACCTGGTCGAGGCCGGCGTGAAGATGCTCGTGATCGCGTGCAACTCCGCGAGCGCGGCGATGCTGCGCGACGCCCGCGAGCGGTACGACGTACCGGTCGTCGAGGTGATCCTGCCCGCGGCCCGGCGAGCGGTTGCCGCGACGCGCAACCAGCGAGTCGGCGTGATCTGCACCAGGGCAACAGCTCAATCGCTTGCGTACGAAGACGGTTTCGCCGCGGCGCCGCAGATCGAGCTGTTCACGCAGGCGTGTCCGAAGTTCGTACCGTTCGTCGAGGCTGGTGTGACGTCCGGGCCCGAGCTGATCGAGGCCGCGCACGAGTACCTCGATCCGATGGTCGAAGCCGGCGTCGACACGCTGATCCTTGGTTGCACCCACTACCCGCTGCTCACCGGCGTGATCTCGTACGTGATGGGTGACAACGTCACCCTGGTCAGCAGCGCCGACGAGTGCGCCAAGGACGTCTACAGCGTGCTGACGAAGACCGGTCTGCTGCGCCCGGACAACCTGCCGGCCCCGCAGCACCGCTTCGTCACGACCGGCAGCCCGGACGAGTTCGCGGCGATCGGCTCGCGCTTCCTCGGGCCGGTGCTGTCCAGCGTCGACCAGTTCGCCTGGGTCCGCTGAACTGTGACCTGGGTCGCACCCGGATGTTGTCAGCGGCATCGGACCGCGGTGGATCGCCTGTGTGGCAGGCGGATCGACGCGTCGGGCCTGTCTGCAAACGTCGGAACTCGCCGGTAGTGTTCGAAGTATGAAGCTCACCGTGATCGGTTGCTCCGGGTCTGTGCCCGGGCCGGACTCGGCCGCCTCGAGCTATCTGGTCACTGCCGAGGGGTTCAACCTGATCCTCGACCTCGGCAGCGGTGCGCTCGGTTCGCTCCAGCGGCACCTCGCGGTGCCGGAGATCGGGGCGATCGGCCTGTCCCACCTGCATCCTGACCACTGCATGGATCTGTGCGGTCTGTACGTCGCGGCGAAGTACGCGCCGGGCTCGCCGATCCCCCGGATCCCCGTCTACGGCCCACCCGGTACTGCGCAGCGGATGGCGCTCGCCTACGACCTGCCGCTTGATCCGGGGATGGAGGAGCAGCTGGACTTCCATGCCTGGCAGGAAGTCCAGACCGTCGGGCCGTTCACGATCCGCACCGCGCCGATGGTTCACCCGGTTCCGGCGTACGCGATCCGCGTTGAGCACGGCAACAAGTCGCTCGTCTACACCGGCGACACCGGGCCGAACGACGCGTTGATCGATCTCGCCCGCGGCGCCGACGTGCTGCTGTCCGAGGCGGCGCTGCCGGACAACGATCCGCACAACCCGACCGACCTGCACCTGACCCCGGCCGACGCCGGCGAGCACGCCAAGAAGGCCGGCGTGAAACGGCTCGTGATCACCCACGTGCCGCCGTGGTACGACCGCGTCACCCAGGCCGAGAACGCCCGCCGTACCTTCTCCGGTCCGGTCGAGATCGCCACCCCACATGCCGTTTTCGACATCTGACGGCGTGCGGTTGTGGACCGCAACCAGTGGAACGGCAACCTCCGCGGCGCCGGTCGTCATCCTGCACGGGGGGCCGGGGCTGTGGGACGACTATGCCGTGCTCGCGGAGATGATCGACGATCTCACCGTCGTTCATCGCTTCGACCAGCGCGGCTGCGGCCGGTCCGATCCGTCCGAGGTCCAGACGATGGCCCGGCTCGCGCAGGACATCGACGAGCTCCGCGCGTACTTCGGCCATGAGCGGATCGTTGTCCTCGGCCACTCCTTCGGCGCATCGCTCGCGTTGCTGTACGCCGCGACGTACGCCGATCGTGCAGCTGGACTGATCTATCTCGACGGCGTCGGCATCGGCGACTGGCATGCGGCGGCCCAGGCGGAGGCGGAGCGCCGCATGACGCCTGAGCAGAAGGCTCGACTCGAGGGGCTGTCCGGGCGCAAGCGCACACCGGCCGAGGAGACCGAGTTCCGGACACTGTCGTGGTTCACCGATCACGCGGACCGCGACCGTGCGATGGAGTGGGCTCATCAGAGCGCATCGGTCGATCTCCCGATCAACTTCGCCGCCAACAGCGCGCTCAGCGCGGACATGCGGAGCTGGCCGGACGACTACGCCCTCGGCCTCGCCGCGAGCCTCGAGTGCCCGGTCACGTTCATCCACGGCGAGGGCGATCCGCGGCCGGCCTCCGCTGTGCGTGCGTTGGCCGGGGATCATGCCTTCGAGTTGATACCGGTCGCCGGACATTCGCCGTGGCTGGAGCAGCCGGAGCTGTTTCGGGGTCTGCTGCGGCGGATCGTGTCAGGCGAAGAAGGCGCGTAAAGCCTGAGCGACCTCGGCCGGGCCGCCGTCGTTCGTCGGGCCGGAGTGGTCGAGCTTCGGGATCGTGATCCTTGCCGAGCGGGGGAGTGCGGCGGTCAGCTCGTCGAGCGAACGTCCGAAGTAAGCCGGACTGCGCGAGCCCGCGAGCAGCAGGACGTCGGCGTCGACGCTCGCATAGTCCTTCGCCGTGCCCGCGAGTTCGTCGATCAGCTGCATGTCGCCGGCCATCGTCGGGACGAGGTCCGGGATCGGTACGTCGTCGCCCTCGGCCTTGCGCTGGAACCTGAGTACGACGTTCAGCGGCGGGACGAGGATGAAGCGCGGGACCGTGGTGAACACCCGATCGGCTTGGAGACCTTTGAGTGTGCTGACCAGCGCCGCCGCGATCTTGCCGGCGGCGAGCTCGCGGCGGTAGCGCGGCACCCAGTCGACCGGGACCGATCCGTTGACGTCCAGCGGCGGCTCGTAGAGCGCGAGTTTCTCGATGGCCGGCACCACCCGCGCCGTACGAAGGCCGATCAGTGCCCCCGAACTCAGTCCGAACACTCGCGAAGCGCCGGCTTCCTTGAGCAACGCCTGCAGGTCCTCGACCTCGCGGTCGATCCCGTAGTCGGCGCCGTGCGGTCCGCTCAGACCACGCCCCCGACGGTCCGGCACGGTGACGGTGAAGTCGCCGGCCAGGGCTTCGGCCAGCTGCATGAAGTCCTGCGCGGCGAGCATCGACCCGTGCAGCAGGATCACGTCCGGCCCACTCCCGAGCCGCCGGAAGCCGATGGTCGTGCCGTCGGCCGACACGACAGATCCCTTGCGATACATGTTGTCCTCCCCAAACCCGGGCACACTGTACGCAGTAACGGTACTGCGAACAGCGTGCGCAGTAAACTCCTGCCCATGGACCGACCACCGATCTGGCTCCGCCCGGAGCGAGCCGCCCGTGGACCGCGGCCGGCGCACAGTCGCGAGGAGATCGCCGCGGCCGCCGTCCGGGTCGCGGATGCCGAAGGACTCGCGGCGGTGTCGATGCGGCGCGTGGCGACCGAGCTCGGCACCGGCACGACCTCGCTCTACCGGTACGTCGACGGCAAGGACGAGCTCTTCGACCTGATGGTCGACCGCGCGATGGGCGACGGCGAGCCACCGGTGCCGACCGGCGACTGGCGGGTCGACCTGGCGGCGGTCGCTCACGCGCAACGCGCGATGATGCTGCGCCATCCCTGGCTTGTCCGACTGCCTGCGACCAGGCCGGTCCTCGGCCCGAACACGCTGGCCTGGCTCGAGGCGACGTACGCCGCGGTCGACGTACCGGGGCTGGATGCGGACGAGGTGCTGGCGCAGGCGGCGACCTTGCTGACCTTCGTACGCGGTCACGCGCTGGAGGAGCTGACCGAGCGTGAGGCGGGCTCGACGATGGCGGACTGGCTGACGAAGCAGTCGCAGCAGTACGCCGAGCAGGTGATCGGGAGCGGCGACTACCCGCATCTGAGCCGGATGATGATCGAGGCCGAGACGCCGCACGCTGCCGACCGGTTCGACCGGCTGTTCGCGCGGAGTCTGGAGCATGTGCTGACCGGGCTGGCGGCGGAGCGGGACTAGACATCTCGCGATTCTGAGATCTACTCTCAAATTAGAGCTGATCTCAGAAAGGTGTTTGTCATGACCGCGACGACCCTCGACCCGCGCCGGTGGTGGGCGCTGGGTGCGATGTCCATCAGCCTGATCGTGATCGGGCTGGACCTGACCGTGCTGAACGTCGCGCTGCCGACGCTCGCGACCGATCTGCAGGCGTCGACCAGTCAGCTCCAGTGGTTCGCGAACGCGTACACGCTGGTGCTCGCGTCGCTGCTGCTCCCGGCCGGCCTGCTCGGCGACCGGTTCGGGCCGAAACGGCTGATGCTCGGCGCGCTCGTGGTGTTCGGGCTGGCGTCGGCGGCCTGTGCGTTCGCGAACTCGCCGGGTCAGCTGATCGCGGCCCGCGCGGCGCTCGGGGTCGGCTCGGCGTTCCTGATCCCGCTGTCGATGTCGCTGCTCAACCTGCTGTTCGCGCCGGAGGAGCGGCAGCGGGCGATGACGATCTGGCTGATGGCGAACTCGATCGGGATCCCGCTCGGTCCACTGCTCGGCGGCTGGCTGCTGGACCACTACCGCTGGGGCTCGATCTTCCTGATCAATCTGCCACTAGTTGCAATCGGACTAGTTGCAGTGGCGCTGCTGATCCCGGCGATGGCAGGCCATCGCTCGCGGCGGATCGACGTACCGGGGATTGTCCTCACCGCGGCCGGGTTGGTCTCGCTCACGTACGGGTTCATCGCGGCGGGCGAGCACGGGTGGGGTTCGGCCTGGGCGCTCGGTGGGATCGCGGGTGGCGTGGTGTTGCTGACCGCGTTCTGGGCGTGGGCCCGGCGTACGGCGGATCCGTTGGTCGACCTGAAGCTGTTCCGGTCGGCGGGGTTCACCTGGGGGACCGCGCTGGCGACTCTGGCGTCGTTCGCCCTGGTGGGGTTGTTGTTCGTGCTGCCGCAGTTGTTCCAGGCTGTGCAGGGTGCGGATGCGTTCCAGGCCGGGCTGCGGTTGCTGCCGATCATTGGCGGGATGCTGGTCGGCGCGAAGGTGGCGGAGCGGCTGCTCGAGCGGGCCGGGGCTCGGGTGACGGTGGGGATCGGGTTCTCGTTGATGCTGGCCGGGTTGGTGATCGGGGCGTTCACGAAGGTCGGCGACGGCTACGGATTCACGGCGATCTGGGTGAGTCTGGTCGGGGTGAGCATCGGGTTCACGTTGCCGCCGATGAACGGGTTGGCGCTCGCGGCATTGCCGATCGAGCGGAGTGGATCCGGGTCCGCGCTGATCCAGGCGTCCCGTCAGGTCGGCGGCACGCTCGGAGTGGCGATCCTCGGGACGGTGCTCAATGCGGCGTACCGGAGTCATCTGGATGTCAGCGGTCTGCCGCCCGCAGCTGCGGACGTGGCCCGCGACAGTGCGTCGGCCGCGATCGCGATCGGCTCGCCCGGGTTGACGCGCTCGGCTCAGGCGGCGTTCGTGAACGGCATGGACGTGACGCTGTGGGTGTGCGCCGGGCTCGCGGTGGTCTCGATCGGGCTCGCGCTCGGGTTCCTGCCACGTCGGACCCGCGTCGCGGACGAACAAGTTGTCACAATCAATGCATGAGCGGGTTGCGGGAACGGAAGAAGGCCAGAACGCGCGCGGCGATCCAGGAGCACGCCCTACGGTTGTTCCGGGACCAGGGGTACGCCGAGACGACCGTCCAGGAGATCGCCGCCGCGGCCGAGGTGTCGCCCGCGACGTTCTTCCGGTACTTCCCGACCAAGGAGGACACGATCGTCCTCGACCGGCTCGACCCGGTGATGATCGAACTGTTCCGCAACCAGCCTGCTGAGATGTCGCCGACCGACGCCCTCCGCGCCTCGATCAAGCAGAGCCTCGACACCCTGAGCGAGGAGGAGTGGGCGCTGGAGTCCGAACGCCAGCACCTCGTCATGCATGCTCCCGAACTGCGCGTGCGGATGCTCGACCAGTTGTACGAAGGAATCGACCTGCTGGCCTCCCTCGCAGCAGAACGCACCGGCCGGGCCCTTGACGACATCGCCGTCCGCGCCTGGGCCGGCGCGGTCGTCGGCGTCGTGATGGCGACGTACCAGCAGCTCGAGGTCGATGGCCCCCTCCCGAAGTACCTCGAGACGATGGACCGCGCCTTCGACCAGCTCGGCGGGCTCCGCCTCGAACCGTAGTCAGGCCACCTTCTCAGCCACCTGCACGGACACCGGATCACCTGGCCGCAGACCGAAGGCAGCCGCCGCCGAGCCTCCGCGGATCACGAGCTCGGTGAAGCCGGTGCCGGAGCTGCCCTGGATGATGCCCGGCGTGTTCCGCGGTACGGCGGTCAGGTGCGGGTAGCAGGTCACGTCCTTGCCCTGGGCAACAGTCACGACGTCGCCGGGGGTGAGGTCGAGGTTGCGGTCGAGTTTGCAGTTGCCGAAGTTGTCGACGACGGCAACGATCGCGTCCTCGTCGAGGGTCTCGGGGATGGCGGTCTCGACCGCGGGTACGGCGCGCTCGTCGGCGACCCATTTCGCCAGCAGCGGCAGGTACCAGAGGCTGCGGAACTGGGTGCCGGCGATCTTGTCGATCTCGTCCGGTGCGAACCCGGCCGCGGTCACGGCCTCGCGGATATCCGTCACGTAGACGTGGTCGATGCCGAGCTCACGGCGTACCAAGGAGAGGGCACGGGCGCTGAAGGTGCTGGCGACGAGGTGCTTGCCGTACCAGAAGAAGCAGAACGGTACGCCGTTCGGCCAGACGCCGTCGCGGGGTGCGATGTTGAGCAGGGTGATGGTCGGATAGCCGTCCTCGCCCAGGGACTCGGTGGCGAGCAGGCAGTCGAGCAGGGTCAGCGCGGCGAACGACTCCGGATCGGGTCCGTCGGCGGCGACGATGGTCGGCGACTGGCCGAACAGCGCACCGATCCGGGTGCTGAGTCTGGCCCGGGCGTTGCCGTCATGACAGTCGGTGATGTAGGTGATCGGGTACATAAGAGGCTCCATGAGGTGTGCAGCGGTCTGGGAAACGAAAGAGGCCCCCGACATCGGGGGCCTCTCGCTGCAAGCACACGTGCCTACGCCGCTGAAGTCCTCCCGCATCGAGGGCTCAGCATTCGCATAGCGGCGTACCAGGTCACGTCGTGGATCGTAGCACTCAGCGAACCTGGCCGTTGTCGAAATACGCGACCAGGGCCGGGTCCAGCGGCGGGATGTCCTGCGGTACGCCGTTCGCGCGGAGCGACTGGGTGGCGGCGTACCCCGCGGCGACCGCGGCGCGGGCGGCGACCGGGGACGTGAGCGTCTGGCCGCCGTCGCGGACGAAGTTCACGAACTCGGCCACCAGGTGCGGGTCGGCGCCGCCGTGGTGCTCGGTCTCGCCGGCGATCTCGACCACCTGGTCGGCGTCGTCGCGGTAGCCGGAGCGACGGCTGTTCCACACCTTCACCACACCGCCCGCGGTGTCGCCGAAGTTCTCCAGCCGGCCGTGGGTGCCGATAACGGTGTAGTTGCGCCAGTAGTCCGGCGTGTAGTGGCACTGCTCGTAGTTCATCATCACGCCGTTGTCGAGCAGCAGGTTCACCTGCGAGATGTCCTCGACGTCCATCACCGGCGCCAGGCCCTTCTGCTCCAGCGGCGGCCAGTTCTTCTCGCTGACGAACTCCTTGAACCGCTGGTCCGAGCGGTCCTGCCGGTCCGTGATCCCGCCGTACAGCGTGAGCGCGCCCATCGCGTTCACCCGGGTGGTGTAGCCGCCGGCCAGCCAGTGCATCACGTCGATATCGTGGGCACCCTTCTGCAGCAGCAGTCCGGTGGTCCGGCGACGGTCCGCGTGCCAGTCCTTGAAGTAGAAGTCGCCGCCGTGGCCGACGAAGTGACGGCACCAGATCGCCTTCACGTCGCCGATCGCGCCGTCCTGGATCAGCTTGCGCATCGTCAGTACGACGGACATGTGGCGCATGTTGTGGCCGACGTACAGCCGCGCGCCCGAGTCGTACGCCGCCTGCAGCACGCGATCGCACCCCTCGGTGGTGATCGCCAGCGGCTTCTCCACGAACACGTTGACCCCGGCCCGGAGGAAGTCGATCGCCGGCCCCTCGTGCAGGTCGTCCGGCGTCGTCAGGAAGACGCCGTCGAGCTTCTGCTCCACCAGCTCGTTGTGGTCGCCGTACGCCGATGCCTGCGGATACGACTCGAGCGCCGCGTCCCGCTGGGGTGCGGACGGGTCGGCGACGGCCACGACCTCCGACCCCTCACCGGGCCGGTGCGCGTACCGCGCGATCCGACTCCGGGCCCCGAGTCCCACCACGCCAAACCGAAGATCACTCATACCAGCCAACTCCTGCACATAGTTGTTTCCAGAAGCCTAACTCCGAGCAGTTCTGCTCCTCAATCACCTGCCTTTGACATGACGTTGCCCCACTCGTCATCCGCCGAACATCACAGTCTCGCTCCGTGCGCCCACCATGGCGGAATGTGAGCCTCCACTACGTGGCACTGGGGGACTCGACCACCGTAGGTGTCGGGGACCCGATGAACGGCAGCAGTACGACCGACCTGTCCGGTGCCGGTGCGCGCCCGGGCGAGGGGTGGCGGGGCTGGGCCTCGCTGCTCGCCGACTCCCTGGCCAGCTCCCACCGTGTGACGTTCTCCAACTTCGCGACCAGCGGCGCCACCGTGCCGATCGTCGCGACCGAGCAACTGCCCGAGGCGGTCGCCAAGGCCGATGGCCAGATCGACATCGCCTCACTGATCGTCGGGGTGAACGACACCCTGCGATCGACGTTCGACGCCGGCCGGATCCGGGATCACCTGCACCAGATCGCCGACGAGCTGACCGCCCGCGGCGCACTGCTGCTGACGGTCCGGTTCCACGACCACGGCAAGGTGTTCGGCCTGCCGAAATGGCTGCGGCGACCGCTGTGGCACCGGATCGAGCAGGTCAACCTCGTCTTCGACGACCTGCATACGCGGTACGGCGGGATCCGGCTCGACATGGCCGACTACCCCGAGGTGTACCGGCGGGACTTCTGGAGCATCGACCGGCTGCATCCGGGGGAGCGCGGGCACCGCAAGCTCGCCCGGGCGTTCGCGGACGAGCTGGCGGTCCGCGGGCTGCCGATCGACGTACGGCCGGATCTCGACTGCGCGTACCGGCCACCGAGCCGGTGGGCGGACACGGTCTGGCTGGTGAAAGAAGGCGTTCCGTGGGTCGGGCGGCGGGCCAACGACCTGCTGCCGTGGGCGGCGCGGATGGCAGTCACTCCGAGAACGAGCCCACTCGCTCTTCCGCCCTCGTCCAATGCGGAGGTCCAGCGTCTGGAGGCATAGGGTCTGATTCATGGCCCGAATTGATGGACGTAACGCTGACCAGCTCCGCCCGGTGACGATCACCAGGAACTGGCTCGACCACGCCGAGGGCTCGGTGCTGGTCGAGTTCGGGCGGACCCGGGTGCTGTGCGCGGCGAGTGTGACCGAGGGCGTGCCGCGCTGGCGGAAGGGCTCCGGGCTCGGCTGGGTCAGCGCGGAGTACGCGATGCTGCCGCGGGCGACCAACACCCGCTCGGACCGCGAGTCGGTGAAGGGCAAGATCGGCGGCCGCACGCACGAGATCTCCCGGCTGATCGGGCGCTCGCTGCGGGCCGTGATCGACTACAAGGCGCTCGGCGAGAACACGATCCTGCTGGACTGCGACGTACTGCAGGCCGACGGCGGGACGCGGACCGCGGCGATCACCGGCGCGTACGTCGCGCTCGCGGACGCGGTGTCGTTCCTGCGCGAGAAGAAGCTGCTGAAGAGCGAGCCGCTGACCGGGACGGTGTCCGCGGTGTCGGTCGGGATCATCGACGGGGCGCCGATGCTGGACCTCTGCTACGAGGAGGACGTCCGGGCCGAGACCGACATGAACCTGGTGATCACCGGCGAGGGCAAGTTCATCGAGGTGCAGGGCACGGCCGAGGGTGCGCCGTTCGACCGCGCCGAGCTGGACAGCCTGCTCTCACTGGGGCTTTCGGGCTGCGCGGAGCTCGCCAAGATCCAGCAGGAGGCCCTGGCGTGAGTCGCGTTCTGCTGGCGTCGAACAACAAGAAGAAGCTCGAGGAGCTGCGGCGGATCCTGACGCCGATCGTGCCCGGGATCGAGGTGCTCGGGCTCGGCGACGTACCGGCGTACGACGAACCGGCCGAGACCGAGCCGACGTTCGAAGGGAACGCGCTGCTCAAGGCGCATGCCGCGCTGGCCGCGACCGGGCTGCCGTCGATCGCGGACGACAGCGGCATCTGCGTCGACGCGCTGAACGGGATGCCCGGCGTACTGTCGGCGCGCTGGTCCGGGCCTTTGAAGGACAACCAGGCCAACAACCTGCTGCTGCTCGGTCAGTTGGAGGACGTGCCGGACGAGCGGCGCGGGGCGTCGTTCGTGGCGGCGGTTGCGTTCGTACGGCCTGATGCCGACGACGAGGTCGTGATCGGCGAGATGCGCGGGTCGGTCATCCGGGAGCTGCGTGGCACCGGCGGGTTCGGGTACGACGTGCTGTTCCAGGCCGAGGGATACGACCGGACCACGGCGGAACTGTCCATCGAGGAGAAGGACGCGATCAGCCATCGCGGCAAGGCGCTCCGCGCGCTGGCGCCGCTGGTCGCGAAGGCGTTGGGGAGTTAGGAATGTTATTCGCAGGATCGGATCGCGACGGGGTCGCGGACGGGAAGATCACCGTCGCTTATCGGCGGTGGGCCGAGCCACGGGTGGTCGAGGGCCGGATCTACCGTACGAACGCGGGCCGGATCGAGATCGACAGCATCCGCACCGTCAACCCGGAGTTGATCGCGGACACCGATGCCGAGGTCGCTCTCGCCGACCGCCGCAACGCGAAGGACGTGCGTCGCCGGCTGCGCGGGGACGAGTCGATGCCGACGTTCCTGATCCGCTTCCACCTGGTCGAAGGGCCGGATCCGCGGGAGGAGCTGGCCGCGCAGACCTCGCTGTCGCCTGAAGACCTTGCCGATCTCCGTGCCCGGCTCGCGCAGTTCGACCAGCTGAGCCACCATGGCGCTTGGACTGTTGACACCCTACGGTTGATCGAGTCGCGGCCTGCGACTCGGGCTGCTGACCTCGCCGCGTCGGTCGGGCGCGAGACGGCGCCGTTCAAGCTCGACGTCCGCAAGCTGAAGAACCTCGGCCTGACCCACAGCCTCGAGGTCGGCTATGAGCTCAGCCCGCGCGGCGCGGCGTACTTGGATGCTCTGGGCAACTAGCGCTTGAGGCCGAGGGTAGCTATCAGATCCTCGTGGAGCTCGAACCAGACCCTGTGGCAGGAGTCGACGTCGGAGCGGTCGACCCAGGCTGTCTCGCCTGCTGTGGCACGTTCTAACGCGGTGGAGAATCTGGTGTCGTAGCCGTGGAAGCGGTTGAGGACGCTGGTGAGGCGGGCGACGATCGGGGCGAGGGCTTGGTCGATCGCCTTGAGCTCGTGGAGGACGCCGGTGTCCCAGGCGGGGTCGGTGTGGTCGTTCGCGGCGAGCGGGTCGGTGGCCGATGGGCGCAGTTGCCAGTCGGTGCAGGCTTGCTGAAGTAGGACGTTGAGCGGCAGGAAGTCGTCGTACACCTTGCGGACTGCTTCGGCGTTGTCCATTTCTTGTGCGAGTAGGCGCTCGTTCTCCGCGCGGCCGCTCTCGGTCAGCGACCAGCCGGACGTGCCTGCGAACGTACTGCGTGTCGTCCAGCCCTGCGCTTCGGCGTCGTTGAGCGCTTCCTCGACGGCTTGCTTCGGGAGGTCGAACCGGCCTGCGATCGCGGGGGTGTCCGCGAAGCCCAGCAGCCGTACGGCGTGCAGCACCAGACGCATCATGAGTCGATCCGCGCGGCAAGCCGGTTGAACCGCTGCTGACAGGCCTGCGGGGAACTGAATCCCATCGCGTCGGCCATCTCCGCCCAGGTCAGCCCGGAGCTCCTGGCCAGGAACAGCAGGCCGGACTCGACCTCCTCGACCTCGGCGCGCGCCGCCGGCAGCAGGGCGAGCGCGGCCAGCAGGTCGTCTTCGGTCAGGTCGGCCGACCGCCAGGCCGCGAACTGGGTGAGATCGACCGCGGACAAGGGGATCGGCGCCGGCCGCCAGGGTCGCGCGGGCACGTCCTTTGCACCTGCGGCGAGGAGTTGCTCGCGGGCCTCGCGCTGACGCTCGGCCTGCACCTGATCGGCGTCCTGCTTGCTTCGCATCCCGCAACAGTGGATCATCAACAGAACGTTGTCAACGTTTTGTTGTCAATGTTTCGTTGATCGGGAGGCTGTCGTGCTGGTGCCCCTGGCGGAGGCGACCGCGGACACGTGTGGCGGCAAGGCCGGTGGGCTGGGCGCACTGATCCGCGCCGGCCTGCCCGTGCCGGACGGCGTGGTCGTGCCGCGCGGTGCGGCTGCGGACGAGCTTGGGCGGTGGCTCGAGCGGATGGGTGATCCGCTGGTCGCCGTACGCTCCTCGGCTGCGAACGAGGACACCGCGCCCACCTCGGCGGCGGGGCAGCACGACAGCTTCCTCGGCGTACGGGGCTTGGCTGCGGTGCTGGACGCCGTACAGGCCTGCCGGGCGTCGGTGTGGTCCCCGCGCGCGGTCGCCTATCGCAACGGCTCCGAGCCGCCGCCGATGGCCGTGATCGTCCAACTGCAGCTGGACTCGGACGTCTCCGGCGTCATGTTCACCTCCGACGGCACCACGACGATCGAGGCGTCCTGGGGGCTGGGCGTGAGCGTCGTCGAAGGCCGCGTGACCCCCGACAGGTACCAGGTCGCCGACGGCACGGTCACCCGGACGCTCGCCGACAAACAAACCACCGTCACCCTGTCCGGCATCCACGAGGTCCCCGTGCAGCGCCGCCGCAGTGCCACCCTCTCCGACGCGACAGCCCGCCAGCTAGCCCACCTAGGCCAGCAGGCCGCAGCAGCCCTAAGCGCCCCCCAAGACCTCGAGTGGGCCATCGCCGCCAACACCCCCTGGCTCCTGCAATCCCGCCCCATCACCGCCCAACCCCCAGCCCTCCCCGCAACCGGCGCCCCAGCCACTCGCACCGGCGCCTCGGGCACCCGCACTGGCGCCCCGGGCACCCTCACCGGCACCCCCGGCAGCCACGGCACAGCAACGGGCCCCGCACGCATCGTCCGCGGCCCGGCCGACTTCCCTCACGTCCGCCCCGGCGACATCCTCATCTGCCCGTACACCGACCCGGCCTGGACCCCACTCCTATCCATCGCCGCCGGCGTAGTCACCGAACAAGGCGGCCTCCTCTCCCACGCCGCCATCATCGCCAGAGAACGCCACATCCCCGCCGTCCTGGCCGTCCCCCAGGCGACCACCAGAATCCCCGGCAACACCCGCCTGACCATCAACGGCACCACCGGCGTGATCGAGGTCTAGCGGTTGTCGCCGTTGCCGCTGAGCATGTTGCGGGACTGGCGGTCGGCGAGTTTGGTGAGGTTGAGTTGGGCTACTTCTTCGAGGGGTACGTCGAAGTGGTCGGCGAGGACGGCGATGTACCAGAGGGTGTCGCCGAGTTCCTTCTTCAGGTCGTCGGGGTCCCAGCGGGTGAAGTCGCTGTCCTGGTCGCGGACGATCTTCTTCGCCTTCTCGGCGAGTTCGCCGGCTTCGCCAACCAGTCCGAGCAGCAGGTGGAAGACCTCGTTGGGCTTGTCCTTCGGGGCGGCGGTCCGGAGGGCGGCCTGCTGGTACTCGTTCAGGTGCATGTGCCAGAGGCGGGAGTTGAACCCGCACGCCCGGGGGCGCCGGCACCTAAAGCCGGTGTGTCTGCCGTTCCACCACTCTGGCCGAAGAGACGCGGACGCCTCCCCTAAGAAACACATCCTAGGGGAGGCGTCGGCGTCAGCGGCTCTGCAGGGCGTCGATGAAGACGTTCTTCAGGTCGCCGGGCTGGCGGGCGACGTACGCCTGGCCGCCGGTGGCCTGGGCCAGGGCGCTGAGCTCGTCGGCGTTCACCTCGGGGCCCATACCCAGGGCGATGATGCGGACCGGGCGGCCGGGGTCCTGCAGACCGCGCAGGGTGTTGACCGCCTGGGCCAGCGTCGGGCTGCCCGGGTCGTCGTTCTTGCCGTCGGTGAACAGCAGGATCGAGTTGACCGCACGCTGGTCGTAACCCTGCCGTACGGCGCGAACCGCGGCGATCGCCGTGTCGTACAGCCCGGTACCGCCGTTCGGGATCGGGTGCTGGATCTTCAGCTGGTCGACGATCTTCCCGCGCTGCCGTTTCGACAGCGGCCCGATCGACACCAGCTCCTTGTAGTCGGCGCCGTCCGACCCGATCTTCGTCGAGAACGTCCACAGGCCGAGCGAGGCGCTGTCCGGGAACAGGCTCAGGCCGCCGATCGCAGCCTCGATCGTCAGCTGCATCCGGGTCTTGGTACCGACCTTGTCGGCCATCGAACCGGAGACGTCGATGACTGCCAGCGAGTGCGTCAGCAGCGACAGTCGGGTCCAGTTCTGCAGCGTGGTGTCGATCGCCTCGCTGGTCGGCTTGGTCAGCTGGTTGACGTCGCCGACGCCACGCCCGCCGCTGAGCGGGCTCAGCTGCGTGTCGCGGAACCCGGCCTGGTCACGCGCCTGGCCGGCCGAGTCGGTCAGCAGCTCGCCGGCCAGCGCCTGGGCGGCGTTCGACGCAGCATCGGTGTCCGACTTGGCGGTGACCACGATCGGGTAGTCCAGGTACAGCGTGCCGGTGGCCGGCTGGATCGCTCGCAGCTGGGCGTCCGGGTGGTCTTCCTGGTACTTCACGAAGCTCTGCTCGGACGCCGGCACGATGGTCGTGCTGCCGTCCTGGTCCGCCCGGCCGAACAGTGCTTCGGCGTCCGTGTACGGCTTGGCCATCGAACCGAGGCGCTGCGCCAGCGGAACGATCACCTGCGACACCTGCGTCTCGGACGCGGACGTCTTCGCCCGCTCCGCCTGTACCGCGAGCAGCGCGAGCGCGCCGGGCGAGGTGCTCAGCGGGTCGAGCAGCGCCGGCTGGGTCTTGCTCATGATGCGCAGCCAGGACGAGGTGTCGGCGAAGTTCGTCCTCCGCCCGACGAGCACCAGCGGAGAGGTCGCGATGGACTGGACCGCGATGGTCGGGACGCTCTGGCCGTCGTCGGCCTGGGCGACCCACAGCGAGGAGTCCGGCACCCACAGGTCGGGCCGGTTGTCGCTGCCGTGCGCGACGTCGCGCGCGATCTGGGACGACGGGGCCGCCGTGATGGTGAACTGTAGGCACGGGTTGCCGTCCTTACCGCCCTTGGCCGCCAGCGACTTGGCCGCGGCTTCGAGCGAGGACTGCATCTCGGGCGTCGTCGCCATCTGGATCTGGGTCGGGTCGTCACACGCCTTACTGCCGCCGAGGAAACCGTCGGCACCCGATTCCGATCCGAAGGAGCGGACCACGAACACCGCTCCCAGCGAAAGCACCAATAATCCGACCGCGGTGATGTACACCGAACGGCGGTTGTTGTTACTTCCCGTCACCGCAGAGGAATGTTTTCCCATCGCGGCAGGTCCCTCCCTCCCAGAGGCTGACTGCGCGCGCAGATTACCCGGTTTCGGCAGGTCAGGGCGAAGGCCGCGACGATTCTTGACACAGCTGTGGTTGAACGCGGGTGGTCCCCGCAGTACCGCTCTTTCACAGGAACGCTGTAAAACTCACCGACCGTGTCGGATCGGTCGCGGTCCGGTGAGATCTGGGTGTGATCCAAATCACAGTAACCAGTTGGCTCAAACGACCGTTCCATGGACCATCTGCATGAAACTGTCGAAGGTTTCCCTCCGGTAGCTGCGGTTTTAGAGGTGCCTTTTCACAGTCCCAGGTCGCGGCGGAGCTTCGCGACGTGCCCGGTGGCCTTGACGTTGTACTGCGCGACCGCGATCTTCCCGTCCGCGTCGACGACGAACGTGGACCGGATCACGCCGGTCACCTTCTTGCCGTACATCGTCTTCTCGCCGAACGCGCCGTACGCCTGCAGGACCTCCTTGTCGGGGTCGCTCAGCAGCGGGAACGTCACGCCGTCGCGCTCGCGGAACTTCGCCAGCTTGGCCGGCTTGTCCGGGGAGATCCCGAGTACGGCGTACCCGTGCGCCTGCAGCGAGTCGAGCGAGTCGCGGAAGTCGCAGGCCTGCTTGGTGCAGCCCGGGGTCATCGCGGCCGGGTAGAAGTAGACGATCACGTTCTTCCCGCGCAGATCCTTCAGCGCCACGTCGTTGCCGTCGGCATCGGGCAGGGTGAAGTCGGGTGCGGTGTCGCCGACCGACAGGCGTTCGGACATCAGGCCCTCCACGAATCGATTGAA
Source organism: Kribbella sp. NPDC058693 (assembly GCF_042715335.1). Lineage (NCBI taxonomy): Bacteria > Bacillati > Actinomycetota > Actinomycetes > Propionibacteriales > Kribbellaceae > Kribbella > Kribbella sp. NPDC058693. The sequence goes on along the minus strand of NZ_JBHXSQ010000001.1, from coordinate 1,406,204 downwards.
GTGCCGCAATCGTACGTGCAAGATGCGCAGATGAGCCGCGCATCCGCCCGCCCCTTGTTCGACGGCTACCTGGACCCACGCCGCCCGCACGCCGGGGCGTACGACGAGATGTTCGACCCCGTCGACGGCGTCCGTACGGCGTACAAGCGGCTGCACGACTCGCTCGTGCCCTTGCAGCCCGCGGACCTGACGACGCGGGCCGAGGCGCTGGACCGGGCGCTGGTGGACCAGGGCATCACGTTCAGTCTGTCGGGGGAGGAGCGGCCGTTCCCGCTGGACCTCGTGCCGCGGGTGATCACTGCGGCGGAGTGGTCCCGGCTGGAGCGCGGCGTGGTGCAGCGGGTGCGTGCGTTGGAGGCATTCCTCGCTGACATCTACGGCGACCAGAACATCGTCGCGGACGGAGTCCTGCCGCGTCGGCTGATCACCTCCTGCGAACACTTCCAACGGCAGGCGGCCGGCATCGCACCGCCCAATGGCGTCCGTATCCACGTGGCCGGCATTGACGTGGTCCGCGACGAGCAGGGTGACTTCCGCGTGCTCGAGGACAACCTGCGTAGCCCGTCCGGGGTGTCGTACGTGATGGAGAACCGCCGGACGATGGCGCGGGTGTTCCCGGACCTGTTCGCCAAGCACCGGGTGCGCGCGGTCGGCGACTACGCAGTACATCTGCTCCGGGCTCTGCGGGCCGCGGCTCCGCCCAGTGCGACCGATCCGAACGTCGTCGTACTGACGCCGGGCGTCTACAACTCGGCGTACTTCGAGCACTCGCTGCTCGCACGCCAGATGGGGGTGGAGCTGGTCGAGGGGCGGGACCTGTTCGCCCGGAACAACGTCATCTACCTGCGGACCACTGAGGGCGAGCAGCGGGTCGATGTGATTTACCGGCGGATCGACGACGAGTTCCTGGACCCAGTGCAGTTCTTGCCGGACTCGGCACTCGGTGTGGCCGGTCTGGTGAACGCAGCGCGCTCGGGCAACGTGGTGATCGCCAATGCGATCGGGAACGGCGTGGGCGACGACAAGCTGATCTATACGTACCTGCCCGAGATCCTGAAGTACTACTTGGGCGAGACGCCGCTGCTGCCGAACGTCGACACGTACCGGTGCTGGCTGCCCGCGGAGCAGGCCGAAGTACTCGATCGCCTCGACGAGCTGGTCACCAAGCCGGTGGAGGGTTCTGGCGGGTACGGCATCGTCTTCGGGCCGGATGCCTCGCCGAAGGAGCTCCAGGCGCAGCGTCGCCGCATCAAGGCCAACCCACGCGGCTGGATCGCGCAGCCCGTCGTACAGCTGTCCACTGTGCCGACGAAGGTCGGTGAACGGCTGCAGCCGCGGCATGTGGACCTGCGGCCGTTCGCGGTCAACGACGGCGAGGACGTGTTCGTACTACCCGGCGGGCTGACCAGAGTGGCGATTCCGGAGGGCAGTCTGGTCGTCAACTCGTCGCAGGGCGGCGGTTCGAAGGACACCTGGGTGCTGGCGCCCAGAGCGTCCGACGAGGACGCCGAGCTTCGTGGACCCGGTCTGGGGACGCCCGCACCGAAGTCGGACAGTACGCCGGAGCAAGGTCCGGAACTCAACGTCGCCCAACAGCAGCAGCAACAGTGATGGGGAGGTGCTGACGATGCTCGCACGCAACGCCGAGTCGCTGTACTGGATCGGCCGGTACGTCGAACGCGCGGACGACACCGCGCGGATCCTCGACGTGTCGGTGCACCAACTGCTCGAGGACGCCACCGTCGACGCGGACACGGCCAGCCGCAGGCTGCTCTCGGTCCTCGGCATCACCCCGCCCGGCGGCAGCACGCTGGACGTGTGGGGGCTGACCGAGCTGGTCGCCATGTCGCCGGAAACCGGGTCGATCGTGTCCTCGATCGCCAGCGCCCGCGAGAACACCCGCGTCGCGCGCGAGGTGGTGTCCAGTGAGCTTTGGCAGTGCATCAACGCCATGTGGAACGCCGTACCCGAGCGCCAGCGTGCTGCGCGGCGTGTGGGGCCGCATGAGTTCTTCACCTTCGTGGAGGACCGGGCGGCGATGTTCGCCGGGCTGGCCGACTCCACGATGAGTCGGGACGACGGGTGGCGGTTCCTGGTGCTCGGCCGGTCGGTGGAGCGCGTGGACATGATCGTCCGGATGCTGATGTCCCGAGTGGGCGACCGGCCGACCTCTCCAGGCTGGGTGACGGTACTGCGGTCTGCCGGTGCGCACGACACGTACCTGCGGACGTACCGCGGGGCACTGGACGCGTCGCGGGTCGTGCAGTTCTTGCTGATGGACCGGCTGTTCCCGCGGTCGGTGTTCCATGCGCTGCAGCAGGCGGAGTCCTGTCTGGACGACCTCGACCACGGACCGGCGACGCGGATCGGTGCCGGCGCGGAGGCTGCTCGATTACTGGGCAAGGCCCGGAGCGATCTGGAGTTCCTACGGCCGACGGACCTGCTGGACGACCTGACCGGCAGACTGCAGGACCTGCAGACCATGGTCCGCGAGGTCGGCGAGGCCGTGGCGCGGCAGTACTTCCACGCGGTGCCGTGGATCGAGTGGAACAACGCGGAGGTGAACCTGTGAAGTGGCGTCTCCGGGTCGTGCACACGACGGGCTATCGGTACGCGACTGCCGTCACGCAGTCGTACAACGAAGCCCGACTGACTCCGCGCCACGACGACCGGCAGAACCTCATGGTCGCGCGACTGGAGACGGTCCCCGCGACCCGCGCGTACAAGTACACGGACTACTGGGGTACCGAGGTCAACTCCTTCGACCTGCACACTCCACACACCGAGCTGAAGGTGATCGCGGCGTCCGTCGTCGAGACAACCGACCAGACCCCACCGTCCGTCGACGCCACCTGGTCCCAGCTGCGATCACCAGAGGTTCTTGACGCGTACGCCGAGTACCTCGAGTGGACCAGCTATGTCCCGAAGCATCGTGAGCTCGCTGCCGTCGCGCGCTTGCTCCGCAAGGGCCGTACGCCGCAGGAGACTGTGCTGGCCGTGTCGAAATGGGTGCACGGCAAGCTGAAGTACCAGCGCGGCACCACTGGTGTGCACTCGTCGGCTGTCGACGCGTGGCAGGCCGGTGAGGGCGTGTGCCAGGACTACGCGCACCTGACGTTGGCGATGCTGCGGGCTGTCGACGTACCGGCGCGCTATGTCTCCGGCTACCTGCACACCAAGCCGGACGCGTCAGTGGGCGAGACAGTCGTCGGTGAGAGTCATGCATGGGTGGAGGCGTGGACTGGTGAGTGGTGGGGATTCGACCCGACCAACGACATCTCGATCGGTCACCGGCACGTCTGGGTGGCGACCGGGCGGGACTACGGCGACGTGTCGCCGCTGAAGGGCATCTACTCGGGTGGCGCTGCGACAGCCATCGAGGTGACCGTCGACATGACCCGGTTAGCCTGACCCCATGCGGGCCATGACAGTGACGCCGGGCAAGTCCGACTCGGCGACAGTAGGCGAGGTCTCGGAGCCTCCCGTTGCCGACGGTTCGATCCTCGTGGAGGGCCTGCTGACGGGCATCTGCGGAACCGATATCGAGCTGGTCTCCGGAGCGTTCGGCAGCGGACGTCCCGGCTCGGATCACCTCGTCGTCGGGCATGAGTCGCTCGGACGCGTGCTGGAGGCACCTGTGGCGTCCGGCTTCGCTCCCGGCGACCTGGTGGCCGGAGTGGTCCGCCGACCGGACCCGGTGCCCTGTCCGGCTTGTGCTCGGGGTGAATGGGACTTCTGCCGCAACGGCCTGTACACCGAGCGCGGCATCAAGGAGATGGACGGGTACGGCGCCGAGCGCTGGCGGGTCGACCCGTACTTCGCCGTACCGGTGCCGGCCGAGCTGGGAGAGCTCGGCGTACTCGTGGAGCCGGCCAGCATTCTGACCAAGGCGTGGGAGCAGGTGGACCAGGTCGGCGCGCGCTCGTGGTTCGGCCCGCAGCACGTGCTCGTGACGGGAGCCGGTCCGATCGGACTGCTCGCGGCGCTCATCGCCCAGCAGCGTGGGTACGACGTACATGTGCTGGACCGGGTCACGGACGGGCCGAAGCCGGAGCTGGTCCGGGCGCTGGGTGGGACGTACCTGACTGATCTGGGACAGCTCGGTGTCGTACCGGATGTGGTGATCGAGGCGACTGGGGCCGGGCAGCTGGTGTTCGACTGTGCTTCGCTGCTCCCGCCGGCCGGTGTGATGTGCCTGGCCGGGATCCACCCCGGGCCGGCGACTGTCGACGTACAGCTGGACGCGCTGGTCCGGCAGCTCGTCGTGCGCAACGCGGCGCTGGTCGGGACGGTGAACGCGGGCAAACGGCACTACGCCGACGCTGTGGACGTGCTGCTCGCGGCTGATCGGGCCTGGCTGCAGCGGTTGATCACCCGGACCGTGCCGCTGTCGCAATGGCCGGATGCATTGGTGCGGGAACCGGATGACATCAAGGTGGTCGTGGACTTGCGGGGATGACCTGCGAGGATGGTGGGTGACGAGGGGCAGATCGGGGCATGCCCCGCGGATGGAAGGAGCGTCGACAGGTGTCGGACACGAAGGCTCGGACCGCCGAGCAGATCGAGGCGGACATCGCCGCCACCCGGTTGCGCCTGGCTTCGACCGTCGACGAGCTGGTCGACCGCGCGAACCCGAAGAACGTGGCCCTGCGGCAGGTCGAGCAGGCCAAGTCCCAGGTCTTCGACGAGCAGGGACAGCTGCGGACCCAGAAGATCGTCGCGGTCGCCGGTGCGGTGGTCGGCGTCGTCGGCGTACTGCTGGTGATCCGCCGGCTGGTGGGTCGCCGGTGACTCCACGCAAGCGGCTGTCCGACGACAAACTCCCGATCCGGATGCTGCACGACCGCGTCCTGGTCTCCCTCGAGCAGGAGGGCGAGCGCAAGTCGTCGGCCGGCATCTTGATCCCGGCCACCGCGCAGATGGGCCGCCGGCTCGCCTGGGCGAAGGTGGTTGCCGTCGGCGCCAACGTGCGCACGGTGGAGGTCGACGACCGCGTCCTGTTCGACCCGGAGGACCGGGCCGAGGTGGAGGTCCGCGGCGACGACTACATCCTGCTGCGCGAACGCGACCTGCACGCAGTGGCAGCCGGCCGCCTGGAAGACGGCCAGACCGGCCTCTATCTCTGAAAACTGAAGCGGGCAGGCGTTCTCGCACTGCCCGTCACCAGGTCACGGACGAGCTCGCCGACCAGCGGAACGAACTTGAAGCCCTGGCCGGAGAAGCCCGCGGCGACGGTGATCGGTCCGGCCCGGTCAATGACGAACCTGGCCGACGGCGTGTTGTCGTAAAGGCAGCTGATCGCAGTGGATCGCCCCGGGTCCAGCCCGGGGTACCACTGCGCGACGTACTCGCGAAGAGCTGAGTCCCGCTGCGGCTCGGGCCGGAAGTCGCGGGTGTCGGGGTCGACCTCCGGCCCGCTCGCGTGCATGCCGACCTTCACACCGGAGCCCGGCTCGTAGAGGCCGTAGCAGTCCGGGCCCCAGTGCACGAAGCTCGGCCACTCGAAGTCCTCCGACAGCGGAGTGAAGAACCGCGGCTGCTCCTGCGTCACCGTGAACCGCGGCAACGGCACCAGACCGGGCAGCAGCTTCGGAGTCCACGGACCGGTCGTCACAACGACGTGCTGCGCCCGCACGGCCCCACCCGGTACGTCGAGCTCGACCAGCTCGTCGTGGAGCCGCAGCGCCCGTACCGGCGACTGCACGCGGAACTCCGCCCCGAGCCGACTCGCCACCGTCTGCAGCGCATGCACCGTGCGTTCGGCGTACAGCCGGCCCGACCCTGGCTGGTAGAGCACCGGGCTCTCGAACCGGAAACCGGGCCAGCGCTCGGCGGCCTCTTCCGCCGCCAGCACCGACCCGGTTGCCGCATGCAACGACCGGAAGATCTCGACCGACACGTCGCTCATCCCGTGGTCGATCCCGCCGGTCTCCTCGAGCAGCGTCTCGCCGGAGTCGGCCTCCAGTTCACGCCACAACGGCCGCGCCCGCTCGGTCAGCTCAGCCAGCTCGGCGTCGTCCGCCGCCGGCCGGAACAACCGCGTCGCGCCGTGCGAGCCGCCCCGCTCGTGCCCGAGCGTGAACTGCTCCAGTACGACGACATCCCGCCCCGCCGCTGCCAGTGCACGAGCTGCCGCGGACCCCATCGCACCGGCCCCCACCACCGCCACGTCGTACGTCATCCGAGCAGCGTACGGGCGGCGGGCACAGGCTAGAAGCTGTTGGGCCCGAAGCGGAGGATTGCTACCAGAGCCGTGAGGATCAGGATGACGATGTTGATCGCGATCGGTGGGAATTCCTTGCGGCGGCCGTGGGTGATGATGGCGCCGGTCATGATCAGGGCGAGGCCGGTCGCGGCCAGCGGGACGAGGATCGGGGCGATGTCGAGGGCGGCGGGCAGGATCAGGCCGATCGCGCCCAGGACCTCGGCGGTGCCGATCAGTTTGATCGTGCCGGCGGAGAAGTCCTCGACCCACTTCATGTTCTGGTTGGCCAGCAGTTTGCGGCGGCTCTGGCTCAGCTTGGTTGCACCGGCGGCCAGGAAGAAGGCGGCCAGCACTCCGGCGACGATCCACAGAAAGACGTTCATATCCCACTCTCGGTTATCAGTTGACGCATCAACTCAACCGTAGAGGTTGTTGACTTGAAGCGTCAAGTAATCCGGTAGAATGGGGTCATGGTGGGGGATACGCGGTGGCTGGAGCAGGACGAGCTCGCGACCTGGATGTCGTTCGCGGCGCTGATGTTCAAGCTGCCCGGAGTGCTGGACTACCAGCTGCAGCGGGACTCCGGGCTGACACATTTCGAGTACCTGGTGCTCGCCGGGCTGTCCGAGTCGCCTGGGCGGTCGCGGCGGATGAGCGACCTGGCCGGCTTCGCGAACGGCTCGTTGTCGCGGCTCTCGCATGTGGTCAAGCGCCTAGAGCAGCGTGGTTTCGTCGAGCGCCGGCCCGCCGAGGAGGACGGGCGGATCACCGTCGCGACCATCACCGACAGCGGCTACGAGTTCCTGGTGGCCGCCGCTCCGGGGCATGTCGCGACCGTTCGGGAGTACGTCATCGACGTGCTGAGTCCGGAGCAACTGGCGCAGCTGAAGGACATCGCCGACACGATCCTGGCCAAGGTTGATCCGGGCAAGGACTGCTGACGTTCTCGCGGAGCGGGCAGCCGGAGGCGGCGCGATCGGCGTGCGGGGGAGAATAGGCCCGTGATCTTCGAGACCTCCAGCCGGTTGCCAGACTTCCCGTGGGACAAGCTCGCCCCTTACACGCAGAAGGCGGCCGAGCATCCCGACGGCATCGTCGACCTCTCCGTCGGCAGTCCGGTGGACCCGGTGCCCGAGCTGGTGAAGAAGGCGCTGGCCGACGCGGCCGACGCCCCGTCGTACCCGACGACCATCGGTACGTCGGCTGCACGGCAGGCGGCCGTGGACTGGATGGCCAGGCGTCTCGACGTGACCGGAGTGGACCCGAAGAGCGGCGTACTGCCGGTGATCGGCACCAAAGAGCTGATCATGATGCTGCCGACGCTGCTCGGCATCGGCGCGGGGGACACCGTCCTCATCCCGGACCTGGCGTACCCGACGTACGAGGCGGGCGCTGCGCTCGCCCGCGCGACCAGCGTGCCGGTGGCGGACCCCACGACGTACGACGGGCCGGTGCGGGTCGCCTATCTGAACTCGCCGCGCAATCCGTCCGGTGAGATCACGCCCGCCGCTGAGCTGCGTCGTGCGGTCGAGTGGGCGCGGGCGAACGACGTACTGCTGGTCAGCGACGAGTGCTACACGGAGTTCGGCTGGGACGAGAAGCCGGTGTCCGTGCTGCACCCGGACGTGTCCGGCGGCAGTTTCGACAACCTGCTCGCGGTGCACTCGCTGTCCAAGCGGTCCAACCTGGCCGGGTACCGCGGTGGCTTCGTGGCCGGTGACCCGACCGTGGTGACCGAGCTGCTTGCCGTACGCAAGCACGCCGGGCTGATGGTGCCGTCGCCGATCCAGGCTGCGATGGCGGCTGCCTTCGCGGACGACGTACACGTCGAGGAGCAGCGTGCGCGCTACCTCCGGCGGCGTGCAGTACTGCGGGATGCGCTGACCGATGCGGGCTGGGAGATCACGCTGTCCAACGGCGGGCTCTACCTGTGGGCGTCGCACCCGTCGTACGACGCGTACGGCTCGGTCGGGGCGCTGGCGGACAAGGGGATCCTGGTCGCTCCCGGTGCGTTCTACGGCGCTGCCGGTGAGCGACACGTCCGGGTGGCGCTCACGGGGACCGACGAGCGCATCGATTCCGCGGTGAAGCGACTGCAGGAGTAAACAAAGTCCGCACTCCCCTGTGACGTATCCCGGTGTGGCCGCCTCTTATAGGGGGTACGGGTGTTGTCAAGGGGAGGGTGAGGCGGATGAGACGCTTCGTTGGGGTGGCTGTTGCGGTGCTGCTGGGGCTGGGGCCGGTGGGTGTCGCGCACGCGGACGACTCCCCGTCGCCGTCGATCACACCTTCATCGACACCAGCGTCGACACCGACGCCAACGCCTACACCTACTCCCACTCCGACGCCGAAGCCGGTTGTGACCCCGGCGGCGACTCCCGCGCCGGCCTGGTCGATCACGCTCGACCAGCCGGCGGCGTCCTGGGAGGACAAGCCGACGGTCTTCACCGGCAAGATCAGCCAGTCGATCACCGGGTCGTACATCACCCTCTGGCAGCGGGTCCCCGGCGCCTGGGTGCTGCGCGCGTCGACCCGCACGACGGCCGGCGGCGTGTACAGGTTCAACTACGTCTCGGCGTACACCGGGACCTGGGCGTTCCGCACGATGATCGGGGTGAAGGCGGAGACGGCGCTCGCGATCTCGGCGTACCGGACCGTGCCGATCCAGGACCGGAAGATCCTGATCAACACGCCGGCGTCCTGGTACGCCACGCTGACCGGCGTCTCGGTCACCGGCCGGATGGTGCCGGCCGAGCCGGGCAAGGAGCTCGCGCTGCAGAGCTATCTCGGCAGCGGCAAGTGGCAGCTCCTCAACATCGGCGTGATGGATGCCAAGGGCAACTTCCGGCTCCGGGTCCCCGACGACCTGCCCGCCACCCGGACGGTGCGTGTCGTCACCCGCTATGTCAGTCAGGCCGCGATGGAGTACTCCGGCCTGGCGACGATCGTCATCAAGGCCGCCCTCAACCCCAAGGTGTACGCCGTCTCGGCTGCGATGGTGCCGAACACGTACCGGGCCGGCTGTCCGGTCGCGCCGGCGTCGCTGCGGCTGCTGCAGCTGAACTACTGGGGTTTCGACGGCCACGTGCACCGCGGCGAGCTGATCCTGCGGGACGCCGCCGTGGCGAAGATGATCACGGTCTGGACCACGACGTTCGCGTCGAAGTTCCCGATCCGGCAGATGCGGCGGGTGGACGTGTACGGCGGCAGCGATGTGAAGTCGATGGCTGCGGACAACACGTCGGCGTTCAACTGCCGGCGGGTGACGGGTGATCCGTACTCGCTGTCGCCACACTCGTACGGGTGGGCGATCGACATCAACACCGTGGAGAACCCGTACCTGGCCGCGAACGGTGTCTGGTACCCGTCGAACGGGCTGGCGTACCGCACGCGTACGCCGGCGCGTCCGGGGATGCTGTTCGCGAGCAGCGTGCCGACCAAGGCACTGGTCGGGCAGGGGTACTTCTGGGGTGCCGGCTGGGCCAAGCCCGACTACCAGCACTTCGAGCCGAAGTGAAACGCGTAGTCGTCGCTGGAGTGCTGGCGTTGGTGCTGGTGGGCTGCGGTGCGAACTCGGCGGCTCAGCAGCCTGCGCCAGGTGTGGTCCAGCGGTCCGCGTCGCCGGTCATCCCCAGCACGGTCGGCGGGACGGTGCCGGTGCCGCCCGCGACCATGAGCACCGCTAAGCCGACAGATGCGGCCGTTCCGCCGGAGGTGCCGGAGCAGGCGACCGCACCGCCGCCCGCCAACGCCGGACCGCTCACCGCTCGCAACCTGCCGACTCCTGACAAGCTCGGTGCCGGCTGGAAGACGTACACCGACCCGGGTGGCGCAGAGGCCGGTTTCATCGGCAACAACACCTGGACCCGCCGCCGTGACCCCCACCAAGCTTCCTACGAAGCCCTGCCCTCCGGCTGCGCAGGCAAGCCTGTCAGCGGTTCGCTCCCCATCCCGGCGTACGCCCTAACCGGCAGCTACCGCACCGCCGACGACCAGCCGGCCACAGCTCTTCTGCTGCGCTTCAAAGGCTCTGCGCAGGCGGCTGACTACTACGCCGGCTATCAGGCCCGGATGAAGTCCTGCGGCTCCGGCGGCGACCTCTCCGTCAAACAGCTCTGGACTACCGCCACAGCCGCTGCCGCGTCCCGCGCGTACGCAGGAGCCGAGTCCTACATCGACCTCTCCGTGGTCCACGGCTCGACCGTCGCCCTCCTGGCAACCACCTCCGCCACCCCGGATCAGCAGGCTGCCTGGGCGCGCGGCGTCGTACCAGCCCTGGAAGAGGTCATAGATAGATCCTGAAGTCCCCCCGCTTCGGCGCCGGAGGCGCCGAAGTCCCTCCTGCAAGCGATTCCCACAGAAGTTGTATTACCTTTCAGTATTTCGTGACCTACACTCCGGTTATGGGTGACTTCGACCGGTATGCCCGCCTGACCGCGGGCCTCGATGCGCCGTACGCGGTGATCGATCTCGACGCCTTCCGGCGGAACGCGGACGATCTGGTCCGCCGCGCAGGCGGTACGCCGATCCGGATCGCCTCCAAGTCGGTCCGCTGCCGCGCGCTGATCGCCGCCGCGCTCGAGCGTCCCGGCTTCCACGGCGTGATGAGCTACGCACTTCCCGAGGCGCTCTGGCTCGCGCGCAACGGCGTCGACGACATCCTCCTCGGCTACCCGACCACCAACCGCACCGCGCTCCGCGAGCTCTCCGAGGACCCCGAAGCGGCGGCCCGGATCACGCTGATGATCGACTCGCCCGAGCACCTCGCGTACATCAAGGCAGCCGCGACCGGCACCGCCCGGAGCCAGGTCTGCCTCGACGTCGACGCCTCGCTCCGCGTCTTCGGCCAGCATCTCGGCGTACGCCGTTCGCCGCTGCGCACCCCCGCCGACGTCGCGGCCCTCGCCCGGACCGTCGCCGCCGACGACTCGTTCGAGCTGACCGGCGTGATGTTCTACGAGGCCCAGATCGCCGGCCTGCCCGACACGTCGCCGGCAGTCCGCTGGGTCAAGCGGCGTTCGGCTGCCGAGCTCGCCGATCGCCGTGGCGCGGTCGTTGACGCGGTCAAGCAGGTCGCGGCGCTCCGGATCGTCAACAGCGGCGGCACCGGCAGCCTGGAGATCAGCAGCGCCGACCCGTCGGTCACCGAGGTCACCGCCGGCTCCGGTCTCTACGGCCCGACCCTCTTCGACAAGTACGACATCTTCCAGCCGGAGCACGCGATGGCGTACGCCCTGGACGTCGTACGCCGTCCCGCGCCCCGGATCGCCACGCTCTTCGGCGGCGGTTATGTCGCGTCGGGGCCGGCGAAGAAGTCGCGGTTGCCCTTGCCTGCTTGGCCGTCCGGCCTGAAGCTGCTCGGCACCGAAGGCGCCGGCGAGGTGCAGACGCCGGTCCAGGGACAATCAGCCGATCGGCTGAGTCTCGGCGACAGAGTATGGATGCGCTACGCGAAGGCAGGCGAGATGCTGGAGCGGTTCGACGTCGTGCACGCGATCGGCTCGGACGGGTCGAGTGATGAGGTGAAAGAACTCCTCACCTACCGCGGCGAAGGGAAGAACTTCGGATGAGCACCTGGCGGAACTGGTCCGGCACCGAGTCGGCGACCGGGATCGAGACCCTGCGCCCGCGGTCGACCGACGAGCTCGCGGCTGCGGTCAAGTCCGCCGCCGAGCAGGGCAAGAAGCTCAAGGCGGTCGGCTCGGGGCACTCGTTCACAGGCTGTTCGGTGCCGCAAGAGGTGATGATCCGTCTCGACGGGCTGTCCGCGATCACGCATGCCGACCAGGCGTCCGGCCGGGTGACGGTCGGCGCGGGCACCGGCCTGCGGAAGCTCAACGCAGGCCTGGCTGCATTCGACCTCGCGATGGCGAACCTTGGCGACATCGACAAGCAGACGATCTCCGGAGCGATCTCCACCGGCACGCACGGCACCGGCGCGCGGCTCGGCGGGCTGGCCACGCAGGTCGTCGCTCTCGACCTGGTCACAGCGGACGGCTCGGTGCTGCATTGCTCGCCGGAGGAGAATCCGGACGTCTTCGCCGCGGCCCGGGTCTCGGTCGGCGCGCTCGGCGTGATCAGCTCGCTGACCCTGCAGTGCGTGCCGGCATTCCTGCTGCGCGCGCAGGAGATGCCGCTGCCGCTGGCCGAAGTACTCGACGGGTTCGATGAGCTTGCTGAGGGCAACGATCACTTCGAGTTCTACTGGTTCCCACATACCGACATCGCGCTGACCAAGCGCAACAACCGGGTCGCCGCGGGCGTCGACGCGTCGCCGGTCGGCCGGATCCGCGGGTGGGTCGACGACGAGCTGCTGTCCAACAAGGTCTTCGAGCTGACGAACCGGCTCGCAGTACGACGGCCCGCGATGGTTCCGCGTATCAACCAGCTCGCCTCGCGTGCGCTGTCGGCGAGGGAGTATGTCGATTCGTCGTACAAGGTGTTCTGTTCCGAGCGCAACGTGATCTTCCGCGAGTCGGAGTACGCCGTACCGCGGGAGCATGTGGTCGAGGTGATCCGCCGGCTGCGGGACTGGATCGACACGTCGGGGTCGCGGATCCCGTTCCCGATCGAGGTCCGGGTGGCTGCGCCGGACGACATCTGGCTGTCCACGGCGTCCGGGCGCGAGACGGCGTACATCGCGATCCATCAGTACCACCGGCTACCGCACGATCCGTACTTCCAGGCGTTCGAGGACATCGTCGCCGAGTACGACGGGCGGCCGCACTGGGGCAAGCTGCACACACTGACCGCGACCGACCTGCGTGCGCGGTACCCGCACTTCGAGGACTTCCTCGCTGTGCGCGACCGCCTCGACCCGCAACGGACCTTCGAGAACGCCTACACCCGTCAAGTCTTCGGCTGATGCTTCGGCGGGCGATAGCCTGCGGGCATGAATGCTGCGGAGGGGCTCGAGCCGTTGGCCGAGGATTGGCAGAAGGCGCTGGCGATTGTCGCGCACCCGGATGATCTCGAGTGGGGATCGGCGGCCGCGATCGCGCGCTGGACCGGCCAGGGGAAGCAGATCGCGTACTGCCTGCTGACGTCCGGCGAGGCGGGGATCGACGGCGTCGACCCGGCCGAGTGCGGACCGCTGCGGGAAGCGGAGGAGATCGAGTCGGCCCGGATCGTCGGGGTGTCGTCGGTCGAGTTCCTCGGCCAGCCCGACGGGACGATCGAGTACGGCGTACCGCTGCGGCGCCTCATCGCCGCCGCGATCCGGCGGCACCAGCCCGAGATCGTCATCACCGGCAACTTCCGCGACACCTGGGACGGCGACGTCGCGCTGAACCAGGCCGACCACATCAACACCGGCCGGGCGACGATCGACGCGGTCCGGGACGCCGCCAACCGGTGGACCTTCCCGGACGCCGGCGACAAGTGGGACGGCGTACGGCAGGTCTGGGCGGCCGGCTCACCCAACTCGCGGCACGGCGTGGACACGACCGACACCTTCGACCTCGGCCTGCAGTCGTTGAAGGCGCACCAGGCCTACATCGACGGACTGAACCGCGCGTTCGACCCGGAGGAGTTCCTCGAGGGTGTTTCGCGTCCGACCGGCACTCAGCTCGGGACGAAGTTCGGCGCGCGGTTCGAGGTCTTCACTCCGTAGGGAGGTCGCGCGCAGCCTTCAGGTGCGGAGGCCTCGGCTTCGGGTGCCGCGGCTCACGGTCGCCGGCGGTGCCCGGGCCGGGCGGGTTGCCCGGGCCGACCCACGAGCGGACCAGCGCGCGGCCGCCCTTGCGGGTCATCCGGTGCAGGTCGATCTGCTGGACCTGATTGGCCGGGATGCCGAGCTGGGCGAGGCTCCGGTTCGCCATCGCACACGCGGCGTCGTGCTTGCGCGGCGAGAGGTTCTGCTGCAGGACGATCGCGATCGTCCCGTCGGGAAGGTCCTCGACCCGCTGGAACCGCATGCCCTTGTCGAGCGACCAGGACTTGAGGGCGAGCTCGAGGTAGTCGGAATCGGAGAGTCGTCGATCGGTCTTCGCGCGCGCAACCACTTCGTAACGGGCCATATCCCGATCATCCGTCGGCCGACCGACGTTTTCCAGGAATCAATGGAGTGCGTTGATCGCCGCGGCCACCTCGGTCGGGTTGGAGATCAGCGTGAGGTGGTTGGCGTTCGGGATCAGCGTCGGCGCGGGGGCGCCGATGCGGGTCGCGGTCTCGGTCGCGTTGCCGCCATTGGTGTCGAGTGCGCCGAACACGACTGACTTCGGGATCGGCAGATCGCGCAGTTTGGCCAGGCGATCCGCCGACACGGCCGGGATTCCATGTGCGGTCATCTGCCACACCGCCTTCTCGGCGCCCGGCTGCCGGAACGGGCGGGTCCAGTCGTCCACGTTCATCGCCGGGCAGTCGGGGGAGCAGACGCTGTTGTAGATCTTCTTCAGCAGCCACCCCTGATCGAGCACCAGCCGGAACAGCGAGGTTCGGTACGGCGGAACGATCAGCCAGCGCGGCGGGCCGGCCTGCCCGCCCGGCAACGGCAGCGCGTCACCGTCGAGGAACATGATCCCGGCCATCCGGTTCGGTGCCTCCAACGTCGCCTCGGCGACGACGCCCGCGCCGAGCGAGTGTCCGACCAGGATCGGCCGCGGTTCACCCGGTCCGCCGAGGTGCATCGCGTCCATGAACCCGAGCAGCTGCGCCGCGAGATGCTCGATCGTGTACGGCGCTTTGCGCTCGGAGTACCCGTAGCCGGTGATGTCGTACGCGTACACGCGGTGGTTCGTCGCAAGCAGCGGGACGAGGCGCGACCAGGTGTCGACGGATTCCGCTGCGCCGTGGACCAGTACGACGGGTGTGCCCGACGTACCCCAGGTCTCGTAGCGGGTGTTGATGTCGCCGGTCCGCACGTACTTCAGCCCGGGAGGTGGTGCGGCGGTCCCGTTGGTGGCGAGGTTGTAGCCGAGCGACGCCGCGGTGACGATCAGCCAGAGCCCCAGAAGTCCCAGGAACCCCCGCCACAGGAACCGTTTCACGCCTCCAGTGTTACAGCTGCAGGATGCGCTGCGACTCGGTGAGGACGGCGGGGGAGGCAATGGACTGCCAGCGCGGGACCTGTTCGGTCAGGAACGGACCGAGCTTGACCGCGCGCTTGGCATCGTTGTCGAGGACGTCCAGCTCGTTGACGATGGTGAGATCGACGAAGTCGCGCAGGTCCGCCGTGCCGAGCTCTTCCGACGTGCCGGTGAAGCGGTCGGTGACCGTGCGGTGCTCGGCGAGATCGCGCCACGTGGTCTCGCGGTCGCAGGCGCCGTACCGGTAGACGATCTGCTCGGCCTCGGTGCCGATCACCGACTCCAGGACCGGGCGCTCGGTCTGCCAGTCGAAGAGGTGGGTGGGAAAGCCATCCGTCCCGTACGCCGCGTGGGCGAGGCCGGCGAGCACCAAGGTATCGGAGGCGCCGAGGGAGCCGAGACGCTTGGCGACCCGATGCAAGTGGACGTAGAGACTTCCCCCAGCGTGGTCGATCTCGTCGGCGCCGCGCACCAGCAGCAGCGAACCCAAGTCCTGAAAAGTGCTCATCTGACCTCTTCTCACCCCGGAGCGGTCAAATCGCTCGAACAGATCAGGGCCAAGGAGAGGACCCAGGTCACCCACGGTAAGGCCAACCACCCACGCCCGCCCACAGCTGCGGCGTGCCGTTTCGGTCACACCCCGTTCATTTCCTGTTCCCTGAGGTGGTGCCCCGTGCTCCGGCGGTCAGGACTTCACCGGAGCACACCCCGGAGCGTCCCCTGAAACCCGGGCCCACCCATTCCCACCGGCCATCCCGCTGCCGACCATGAATCCATGAGTAACGCCGCAGCCCGCTGGACCTTGATCGCCGTCATGGCAGCCATGACCCTGCTCACCATCACGCTCACGACCGCTCTGAGCTAGGTAGTTGCCGTTGGCAAGGGATCCAGTGCGCGACGGGTCTCCTCGAGGAGCCGGTGCAGGAGCGGGTTGGCGCTGTGTCTCGGCCAGATCAGGGCCAGCACGTTCGGCGGTGCGTCGACCAGCGGCAGCCAGGTGAGCTTGGGGTGGGCGAAGTACGTGACGGTCGACGCCGGCGCGATCCAGCAGCCGTGTCCGGCCGCGACGAGATGCAGGCACTCCTCGGGCGTCCGCGCCTGCGGGCCGAAGATCGCGCGACCGCCGTCCGGGCGCGGGTCGATGAACCAGAAGTTCACCACCGCTTCCGGCATCCCGTCCCGGGGCCCGACCACCGGTACGTCGGCCAGATCCTCGATGTACAACGACGTACGCGTCTCGAGCGGATGTCCCGGCGGCAGCGCGACCCAGCGCTCTTCCTCGAGCAGCGGGTGAACGGTGAACCGCGGATCGTCGCCGATCGGCAACCACAGGAACGCCGCGTCCGCCCGGCCCTCGACCAGCGCGGCGATCTCGTCCGGCAACGTGTGCGACGAGATCGGCCGTACGTCGACCTCGGGCACTCCCCGTCGTAGCGCAGCCTCGACCGCGGGCATGAAGTGCGCCGTACTCTGCGCCTTGAACGTGATCCGCAGCGGATCCGGCCGACCTGTCGCCGTCAACCGTGCCTCGGCGACCATCGCCTCCGCGGATGACAACAGCGCCGCGCCCTGTTTGAGCACGACCTCGCCGGCCGCGGTCAGCTCGATCCCGGTCGTGCGTCGCTCGACCAGCGGGGTCCCGACGACCCGCTCCAGTTGACGGATCTGTCCGCTGACTGCCTGCTGCGTCAGGTTCAGGACTCCGGCGGCGCGCGTCATGCTGCCCTCGGCCGCAACGGCTTCGAGCGCTTGCAGCAGCCGCAGGCTCAGATCCACGCCGTCCTCGCATCCACCCGGCCATCGTGCCACAACGATTCGTTGTGCCCTCGCCAAGAAGTCTCTGTTTCCACCTGCCGCGATCTCGCAGGACGATCGAAGCAGGCCACTCGAACGGAGAAGAAGAAGGATGACGCTCAAGGGAAAAACGGCGCTCGTCACCGGATCGTCGAAAGGGCTGGGACGGGCGATCCTGCTCCGCCTCGCCGCCCAGGGCGCGAACGTCGTGGTCAACTACTCGCGCGACGAGACCGCCGCGAACGAAGTTCTCGACGCTGCCAGGTCGCTCGGGGTGCAGGCCATCTCGGTCGCCGCCGACGTGTCCCAGGTCGACGGGATCCAGCGGCTGTACGACGCGACGGTGGACGAGTTCGGCCAGGTCGACATCGTGGTTGCGAACGCCGGCATGGAGAAGGTGAACGTCCCGGTCGCCGAAGTCACCGAGGAGGACTTCGACCTGCTGTTCCGGGTCAACACCAAGGGTCCGTACTTCGTCCTGCGCGAGGCGGCCCGCCGGATCGCCGACAACGGCCGGATCATCACGATCTCGTCGAACACCACCACGGTCCCGCAGTTGGGTGTCGGCCTGTACGGCACCAGCAAGGTCGCCACCGGCTACCTGGCCCGCGTGCTCGCGCTCGAACTGGGGCCGCGGGGGATCACGGTGAACACGATCGTGCCGGGGCCGATCGACGGCGCGGGGATCTTCACCGACCCGGCGAACGACGAGTACAAGCAGAGCCTGATCGCGATGGTGCCGATCGGGCGGTTGGGCACCACCGAGGACGTGGCCGGCATCGCGGCCTTCCTCGCGAGTGATGAGGCCGGGTTGATCACCGGCCAGCAGATCGTTGCCGACGGCGGAATGCACTGAGGAGAGACGAGAAATGACTGAAACCATGCGGGCGGCCCAGGTCCAGCAGGCCGGTGGCCCTTTTGTGGTGACCGATGTGCCGATCCCGGAGCCGAAGGCCGGGCAGATCCGGGTGAAGGTGCACGCCTGCGGGATCTGCGGCGGTGACGCGATCCCGCGGAACGCGCTCTTCGGCACTGTGCTGCCGCGGATCCCCGGGCACGAGATCGCCGGCGTCGTGGACGCGGTTGGCGAGGGCGTCACGGTCTGGGAGGTCGGTCAGCGGGTCGGCGTCGGCTGGTCCGGTGGCGTCGACTTCACCTGCGAGTTCTGCCGGCGCGGTGACTTCACGAACTGCGTGAGCCGCACGATCGTCGGCACGTCGTACGACGGTGGGTACGCCGAGTACATGGTCGCGCCGCAGGACGCGGTGGCGCGGATCCCGGAGGCGTTGTCGTTCGAGGACGCGGCGCCGTTGATGTGTGGCGGGATCACCCCGTTCAACGCGCTCCGGCACGCGAAGGCGGGACCGGGGGACACGATCGCGGTGCAGGGTGTCGGCGGTGTCGGGCACCTGGCGATCCAGTTCGCCGACAAGATGGGCTTCCGGACGGTGGCGATCAACCGCGGCCGGGACAAGGAGAAGCTCGCGCGTCAGCTCGGGGCGGACGAGTACATCGACAGCAATGAAGGCGACGCCGGCGAGGCGCTCCAGGCGATCGGCGGCGCGGCCGTCGTACTCGCGACCGTCTCTCGCGCTGATCTCCAGTCGGACCTGGTCAAAGGGCTGCGGCCGAACGGTGAACTGATCGTCCTCGAAGGTAGCGATCCGATCCAGGTGACCGGTCACGCGTTGTCCGAGGGACGGTTGTCGGTCTCCGGCTGGTACTCCGGGGTGGCTCAGGATTCCGAGGAGACGTTGAACTTCGCGGTGCTGAAGAACATCCGGCCGATCATCGAGACGTTCCCGCTCGAACAGGCCGAGGATGCCTGGCAACACCAGCCGCAGGCGAACCTGCGCATCGTGCTGACTACCCAAGCTCAGTAGAGCTCCCAGAACCCGTCCGCAACCACCTCACACAGTTGCGGACGGGTTCTGCATTTGCTGCCCGTGGTGATCAGGGAAGGTGACTACCACGGGGAGTCCTGCGTCGGGATCTCGTGAAGCTCAGGCGCGGCCTCAGTCGAGGTCGGCGAGAGCCTTCTTCGCGGCTTCCAGCTCGGCCTCGAGCGCGGCCACCTTCGCGGCCTGCTGGGAGCGGGCCTCCTCGATGACCTCGTCGATCGGGGTCGAGAGGTCCTCGTGCAGCTCCTTGGCCGCGCGGGACACCGCGGCCGCGGCAACGGCCAGGTCGCGGGCCAGGTACGTCGTGCCCTGCTTGAGCTCGGCGTGCCACTCGCCGTCCGCCGTCCCGGTGACGGTGAGAGTGAGCTCGATGGTCTTCGCCTTCTTGCCGGCAGCCTTCTTCGCCGGCGCCTTCTTCGGCTTGGGAGCCTCGACCGGAGCCGAGGTGGCCTCAGGTGTCGTTTCGGGCGCAGCTGCCGACGGGTTGATCGGGTCGGGAGTGTCGGCGAGGTCGGACGGCGTCTCTACTGCCAGAGTGTCTACAGTCATCGTTGCGGCGATCTCCTTCTGGGACTGGCGCTGTGTGACTATTAGAACACATGTTCGATTCGTAGGCCAACCAGCTTCACCAGGAAGCGGTCGATCTGGTCTGCCAGCGGTGGTAGGTCGGCCTCCGGCTCGTTGATCCGGATCGAGACCGCGCCGTGCACGGCGGCGCGAAGATCCAGCGCCACGGCAGCCGCGTCGTCCGCGGGTGCCAGGCCGGCGTCCATGCAGGCCTGTACGGCGGCGGTCGCGCGCGTCGACAACTCCTCCTTGAAGACCAGGTGCATGCGCCGGTTCAGCGTGCTCTCGTGCAGCACCTTGTAGAGGCCGGAGTACTCGCGCACCCACGTGCCGAGGAAGAGGAGTCGCGCGCGTAGTCGCCGTACCGGATCGTCTCCGGCGCTGTCCTCTGCTTGCCCGAGGTCGTGCAGGAGGTTGGTCGTGGACTGCTCGAGTGCCGCGAAGACGAGCTCGTCGCGGTCGGCGAAGTGGATGTAGACCGAGGTTGCCGCGATCCCCACCTCGCGAGCGACCGCGCGCAGCGAGAGCGCCTCGTCGTCGCCGAGCTCGTTCAGCATCCGCAACGCGGCGTCGATGATCTCTTGCCGCAGCAGTTCCCCTTGCCCGCGACGGTTCCGGCTGCGCGACGTTCCAGCGTCCATAAAGCCGATTGTATTGCAACGGACGTTGCCCTACAGTCGTAGCACTACAGCTGTTCACTTAAGGATGATGATGAGCGGACTCAAGGGACAGGTCGCGGCGCCGGGGGTCGACGCCCGGCGGTGGTGGGCGTTGGGGGCGGTCGCCACGGCGCAGTTGATGGTGGGGATCGATCTGACCATCGTGAATATCGCGCTGCCGTCGGTGCAGCGCGATCTGGGGATGTCGGATCCGGCGCGGCAGTGGGTGATCACGCTGTTCGCGCTGGGGTACGGCGGATTGCTGCTGCTCGGTGGGCGGATGAGCGACCTGATCGGGCGGCGGCGTGCGCTGCTGGTCGGGCTGACCGGTTTCGCGATGGCCTCGGCGCTTGGCGGGGCCGCGAGCGGACCGGCGATGTTGCTGACGGGGCGTGCGGTACAAGGGGTCTTCGGTGCCCTGCTGACACCGGCGGTGCTGGCAACGCTGGCGGCGTCGTTCCCGTTGCCGGCTGAGCGTGGGAAGGCGTTCGGGATCTACGGGACGGCGATGGGCAGTGCGTCCGGTCTGGGCGTGCTGGTCGGCGGCGTGCTCACGCAGTACCTGGACTGGCGGTGGTGCATGTTCGTCAACGTCCCGATCGCCGCACTGGCAGCGGGAGGTGTGCTGTACGCCGTACGTCCGGTCCCGCGCGCTAGTGGGGTGCGAGTCGACGCCCTAGGTGCGTTGCTGGCGACTGCAGGTTTGATGGCGGTCGTGTTCGGGTTCGCCCGGGCGGAGTCGGATGGGTGGAGCGCGCCAGCGACGTACGCGTCGCTTGCAGGTGGGGTGGTGTTGCTGGCGGCCTTCCTGGCGGTGCAGACGCGATCGAAGTACCCGCTGCTGCCGTTGAGGGTCCTCGCGGACCGCAGGCGCGGTGCTTCCTACCTGGCTGTGTTCAGCCTGGCGATCGGCATGTTCGCCGCGCTGTTCTTCCTGACCTTCTACCTGCAGAACATCCAGCACTACTCACCGCTGAAGGCCGGACTGGCGTTCTTGCCGCTGACGGTGGGGCTGATGGTCGGAGTGCGCGCAGTGAGTCGGCTGCTGGCCAAGGCGCCGGTGCGGTCTCTCATCTGCCCTGGACTGCTGACCATCGCCATGGGCCTGGCACTGCTCGGGTTGCTCAGGGCAGACAGCAGTTACTGGCTGCACGTCATGCCGGTGTTCCTGCTGGTCGGTCTGGGGACCGGATGGGTCCTGATTACGGCCAACAGCACCGCGACCCTGGGCGCCGGCCCCGACACTGCAGTGGCCGGCGCCATGGTGATGACCTCTCAGCAGATCGGCGCATCACTCGGGACGGCACTGCTGAGCACAGTCGCGGGCACGGTCGCCGCCCACTCCGATGCTGTCCACGGGTTCAACGTGGCGAGCCTCGGAGCGGCCGGCTTCCTGTGCGTAGCGGCGGTGGCTGTCTACTGGGTGCTCTCGGAGCGGTCGCCCGACCACTCCAGGTGGAAGCTGCCCTCACGGTCGACGCGCTTGTAGGTGTGCGCACCGAACAGGTCGCGCAGACCCTGGATCAGCGCAGCCGGTAGCCGCTCGGCCCGCAGGCCGTCGTAGTACGACAGCGCTGCCGAGAACCCCGGAGCCGGTACGCCGACCGTCGCGGCGGCGGCCACCACCCGTCGCCATGCCTCCTGCCCGTTGGCGACGGCTTCCTTGAAGTAGTCGTCGACGAGCAGCGACGGCAGGTCCGGGTTCCGGTCGTACGCCTCCTTGATGCGGTCGAGGAACCGGGCCCGGATGATGCACCCGCCGCGCCAGATCGTCGCCATCGCACCGAGGTCGATGTCCCAGTCGTACTCGTCGCTCGCCGCCCGGATCGCGTCGAAGCCCTGCGCGTAGGCAACCAGCTTCGACGAGTACAGCGCGTGCCGTACATCGTCGATGAACGCCTGCCGGTCCACGTCCAGCTTCGGGTTCGCGGGACCGGGCAGTACGCCGGCCGCAGCCTCCCGGCGTACGACGTCACCGGACAGGGAGCGCGCGAACACGGCCTCGGCCATGCCGCTGACCGGGATGCCCAGGTCGAGCGAGGACTGCACGGTCCAGCGGCCGGTGCCCTTCTGCTCGGCCTGGTCGAGGACGATGTCGATGAACGGGCCGCCCGTGGTCGGGTCGGTCTGGCTGAGCACCTCGGCGGTGATCTCGATCAGGAACGACTCGAGGTCGCCGGTGTTCCAGTCGCGGAAGACCTCGGCCAGCTCGGTGGGGGACAGGTCGAGCACGTGCCGGAGCAGGTCGTACGCCTCGGCGATCAGCTGCATGTCGGCGTACTCGATGCCGTTGTGCAGCATCTTCACGAAGTGGCCGGCGCCGTCCGGTCCGACGTGCACGCAGCACGGCTCGCCGTTCACGTGCGCGGAGATCTTGGTCAGCATCGGCTCCAGCGCCGCGTACGACTCCGGGGAGCCGCCCGGCATGATGCTCGGGCCGTTGAGCGCGCCCTCCTCGCCGCCGGACACGCCGCTGCCGACGAAGTGCAGACCCTTCTCCTTCAGCGCGCTCTCGCGGCGCCGGGTGTCCAGGAAGTGCGCGTTGCCCGCGTCGACGACGATGTCGCCCTCGTCGAGCAGCGGCACCAGCTCGTCGATGACCGCGTCGGTCGGCGCGCCGGCCTTGACCATGATGATGACCTTGCGCGGCTGCTCCAGCGACTCGACGAAGCCGGCCAGGTCCGTTGACGGGACGAAGTCGCCCTCGGAGCCGAACTCCTCGACCAGCGAGTCCGTGCGGGCCTGGGAGCGGTTGTGCAGAGCGACGCTGAACCCGTTGCGCGCGAGGTTCCGGGCCAGGTTGCGGCCCATCACCGCAAGGCCGGTGACACCGATCTGGGCTTTGGCAGAACTCATCGAATCTCCCGCAGTCTCGAGTTGTGTGCGGACCAAGTCTCGCGCGCCCGGCAAGAGACCCGGGCAGCGGGCCCGTACTGCACTTTAGGCTCGGCGTGTGAATCCTCTTGAGTCCCGTCGTACTGCGCTCATCCTCGTCGACCTGATGCCCCGGATCATCGCGCTGGACACCGCTCCGTTGACCGGTGCAGCTGTGGTCGAACGCTCGGTCGCACTGGCCGCGGCGACGCGTGCGGCGGGTGGTTTGGTGGTGAACGTCCGGGTCGAAAGGCCGGGAGTCGAGGTGCAGCCGGAGGGGAGCGAGTTCGCGGCTGAGGTCGTGCCGCAGGCCGGCGACCTGGAGATCGTGAAGCGCACAATCGGCGCCTTCGGCCGATCGTCTCTCGACGCGGAGCTGCAGTCGCGCGGGATCGCGAACGTGGCCGTCGCCGGCATCGCGACAAACTTCGGGGTCGAGTCCACGGGGCGTACTGCTTCGGATCTCGGCTACGAGACGTTCTTCATCACAGACGCGATGACGGGCCTGGATGGCTCGGCCCACGACTTCGCCGTTTCATATGTCTTCCCGCGGGTCGGCGAGGTCTGCACCACCACGGAGTATTTGAACGCGTTGAAGGAGTAGCCCATCGCGGTGCTACGCGCGACTCGTTCCTCGCCGTGCTACGCGCCGCACCCGCCCACCCCCCGGGCTCATCGCCCGGAGCATCCTTTCCGGCTATCGCCGGACGTGCGCGCTATCGCGCGGTCGACCGCCGGGTGGTGGGGCGTCGGGCGGATCACCTGAGCGGACCGTGATGCCGGGTGCGGCGGCCACATTCCGCCCCACCGCGGTCGACCCCGACCACGGCTCCGCCCGTCCCGGACCTCCACTCCAGACCCCACCCTGGGCCTCGACCACGGCTCCGCCCCGCGACGGGCCTCCGCTCCAGGCCCCGACCACGGCTCCGCTCCGCCCCGGGGCTGCACCCCGGCCTCGACCACGGCTCAGACCACTCCGGGTCCACGCCGGGCCTCGACGCGGCCCCGCCCTACATCCAGGCCCCAGCCGCGAGTCGCTCCACGACTCCCCCCGTGCGGATCCGTCCGCACGAGCCCGGCCCGCCCGCAGTCAGCTGTCGAGCGGGCGCGACCTGGTGGTCATCCGCGAGCAGCGGCGAGCGACTCGCGGGCGGCAGCCCGCCACTCCGGCGATATCCGGAAGGATGCTCCGGGCGATGAGCCCGGGGGTGGGTGGGGCGGCGCGGAGCACGGCGAGGAACGAGTCGCGCGTAGCCCCGCGATGGGCTGGCAGTTGTCCGCGGCATCGCAGTCACCTCGCCCGTCTGCAGCACGCCTCACCACGCCGCAGTCGACCGCGCGGTAGCGCGCACGGTCCGGCGATAGCCGGAAAGGATGCTCCGGGCGATGATCCCGGGGGTGGGTGGGGCGGCGCGGAGCACGGCGACGAAGGAGCCGCGCGTAGCCCCGCGATGGGCTGATAGCTGTCCACGGCACCGCAGTCACCTCACCGGTCCGCAGCACGCCCCGTCACCTGGCAGTCGATCGCGCGGTAGCGCGCACGGTCCGGCGGTAGCCGGAAGGGATGCTCCGGGCGATAAGCCCGGGGGTGGGTGGGGCGGCGCGGAGCACGGCGACGAAGGAGCCGCGCGTAGCACCGCGAGGGCTGGCCGCAGTACCGCGGTGGGCTGTCCGCAGTAC